>CAZIGH010000020.1:73465-82511 GCA_964538625.1 uncultured Verrucomicrobiaceae bacterium | reverse complement strand
AAGGACTTGTCCCTCTGCTGCCTCAGCGCTGCCAGCCCAGCGTGGCCTATCTGCTTATGAACGATGGCACGGATGGCAGCGCGAATCGGTGTTTCGCCGGGGCCAGTAGCCAGCGGCCTCGTAGTCCGCCAGACGGAATCCAGCGTGGAGTTCTCCGTTTCAGAAAACTCGCACCAGCATCCTGCCAATGCTGCGTAGCTACGATCCTGAATCTTGCATCTTGTGTCTCATATCACCTCATTTACCATCCCCCTTTCAAACGAGGGAATACTTTATGAAGCGCCAAGACTACTATCCCGGAACGCTGGATGAGCAGGTCGCATGGCTGGACAACTTCGCAGACCAGTTGCCTGCTCACGCCAGCACTTTGAAGATCGGGCGTCGAGATATGGAGGAGGCCATCGCAGATGCACGCTGGCTTAGCTTTGTCCTGGGACCTTGGAGACGGGCGGTGCGCACTTTTTCTACCCAAGCCACGGCCACGCTGGAGCAGGCGCAGACCGGCTTCAGCCTCGGACCGCTTCCTCTGCCCACTTACAGCCCCGCCCCTCCTCCCGAGGGCGTTGAACCCAGACCCGCAGCGGCGCTCAACCGTCTTTTCGCTCTGGTGCGGCAGATGAAGCAATCTCCGGGCTACAGTCCAGAGGTAGGCTCCGCGCTGCGCTTGGTGACGATCATGGACAGCCGCCGCCATCCTTGGCCCACCACCCGGTTGTCGATCAAGCGGGTGGAGCGGCGCCGAATCGTGGTGCTGAAGGTCAGAAAATGGGGCCGTCCTCAGTTCGTGGTGGAAGGACGGCGCGGCGAAGAGCAAGAGTGGACTCGGCTGGGCACGGGGGATCTACCCACGTTTAAGGACGAGCGCCCGAACCTCGTCCATGGTCAGGCCGAGATGCGGTTCTACCGCGTCGCATACTGGGCTAGTAGCCACTTGGCAGGGGAGTTTTCTCCGGAGTCAGGCATCGAAGTGCCCGGTTAAGGCTTCGCCAGCGCCCATGTGACACCGTTGAGCAGCAGTTGCCTCACGGCGGCGGTCTTCATCTCTTCGGGTGCGCCCAGACTGGTGTAAAAAATGCGCGCCTTCATGGGGCCATAGGTCCGCGTCCATGCCAGCGGCTGCGGCGGCGTGTCCACGCCTTCGGCAGTGCCGAATAGCAGCGGAACTGCGTCCGCAGCCAGCGGTAGGACTTTGTAGAGGGATTGATAGCCGAGAATGGAATCCACTTGGACACTGGCAAGCAAAGGACTGCCTTCCGCGCCGGGAGCTACGGCGACCCGGTAGGGCATGCCTTTGGTTTCATAACCAGTGTTTCTTCCGCCCAGCACTTCCTCAGTGAACTCTGGCCAGATGACTTGCGTGGCAGCATCCACCTCGTCGGTAGGGCGAGGGATGAAGGCATGGTTTGCAGTGCGGATGCCTACCAGCGGCCTTCCTGCGGCCAAGTGAGCTTTGATGGCGGCCATCTGGTCAGGCGGCAGGAATCGCCTTCTTGAAAAAAGTACCAGAAGGTCAGCCTTGGCCAGTGCTTCCACCAGCCCAGCAAAGTGATGTTTCACTGGTTTGTCGCCTTCCACCAGCGTGACGCTATGACCTGCGGGCCGAAGCTGCTCCGCAGCAAAGCTCCGCATGGAGTTGACCGCGTCATAGTTGTCCTTCTCCTCCACAGCCATGATGACGACTTCGGCGGTTTGACCCACCGTAGGCGTGATAAAAAGTACCAGAAGCAGCCAAAGGAGCCGACGCATGAGGCGAAACGACCGTGTTTCAGTATGGGGCATCGACCAGGCTGCGGTGCTGGGGTTCAAGGCACGATCTCGCCCGTGTCGCGGTAAAGCCACTTGAGCACACGACCGTCTTTGACATGAGCCACCGCCACCGTCTCAAACTTGCCAAAGGGCGTGGTGGCTTCAAAGGTCACCGGCACCACCCACACATCCTCGCCGTCCACTTTCTCCTTTTTTGCGTCGCCCCAGGCCTTGATGTTGTCCTTTTTGATCTCAGTCACCTCACCCGCTCTCATGCTAGCCAGCAGCCAGGGGTAAGCTCCGTCGGCTTCCTTGGGCGGTTGCGGGTTCCCGGTGATGGTTGCCTTTGCCATGGCGGCTTTCTGCGGGTTGCGCTTGGCCTCTTGCTCCGCGTCCCACTTGGCCTTGGCGGCAGCCACTTGCTGCGCTACCCAGCCGTCATAAACGGATTTCACGATGTCCTTGATGTCGCAGTCATCAATGCCGATCTGACCGCGAAAAGGTGACTGCTGAGTCGGCGCAACGATGAGCTGATCCCCAGCCTGCTCTAGCACCCAGACGGGGTTGCCCTCTGGAATGGTGGTAGCCCCGATATTGCTCTTGATCTCGATGGCCCTCTTCGCCTTCACCTGCCGGGGGAAAACGGTCTTGGGCAGCACGGCCCAGTTATTCGTGCGCTCCTCGATGGTGGGGAACGTGGGCGGCACAAACTCGCCCTCCGCTGGCTTCTTGGGGGGAGGAGGTGGCGGAGGCATGGCCACCTCCGGCTTCGGCTCGGGTTTCGGCTCCGGCTTCGGCTCGGGTTTCGGCTCCGGCTTCGGCTCCATGACGATCTCCACCTTGGGCTTCTCCACCTCGGGTGGCGGGGGAGGAGGGGTAGGCTTCATATCAATGCCAAGCCATGCGCCAATCTGTGGCTCGTATTGATAAGCCACGAAGCCGATGATGGCGGAGAGAAGAAGAACCAAGAGTGCTTTCATGAAGTGAAGGTGGGTGAGTGTATCGACCGTATCGACCAATGCAACGTGCGACTACACCGCCACCTTTGGCAAAGATGCCTCATGATTTTGCCGGGCCACCTTACGGGCTTCAGACACGACATGCGGACAGGCCTCCATGCAGAGCAGCGGCACTGCCGCGCCTGTGGGCTGCGCCTTGAACTCCGCCGGACCAAACAGAGGCAACTCGGTAGCCAGCGGCCACACGATGCGGCGGGCACACTTTGTAGCTGAATCACAAACGCGCCCCACGATCTCGCATGCCTGTTCATCGCTAATCTTGTTGGCAAAGCGATACATCCCCGTCTGCCGTCCAAGCAGTTCCCGGAGCGGCGTGGCTTGCAGCCCTCCTTGTGCTTGAGCAAACGCCATACCCACAGCTGCCGGGTAGAGAAAGTCTAGCGCCAGCTTCAGCTCCGCAGCGTCCGCCACCCTCACTGCCCACCCGCGTCGCAGGTTCGGCGCGGATTTCAGCGGCCTAAACCCACCCTCCTCATCCAGCCAAGCCTGTTCCCGCGCAGCCGCCGCGCCGTCGAAAGATCGCAGCTCTTCCACCCCTGCATCTGCGACATGACGCAGCTCGTAGCCCGCGCCTCGTCTCGTCACCCTCACCTGCCCTACACTAAACCCCTGCTCGCTCACCTGCTCCGCCAGCCATTGCGCATGGATGAACGTCCTTCCACCCCCGTCGGCGGCCACACCGTGCTTCTTGTCATACTCTGCCACCTGGTCCAGGATCACGTCCGCCATCAACGGTTCCGTACCGATCGCCCCGCTGAAATAAAGACTCCTTCCCCTGAGCAAGTGGGGATTGTGGCGGAAAACTTCACTCTGGCTGGCTGCCTTGCCCTCATCTTCCGCTATGCCCAGCAGCACCGGAATGTCCTGGTAACTGTGTAGTCCGTCCGCGATGAAGAAGGGTACCACTACCACATTCGGCGCGCTGGTCAGCTGGTCCCACTCAGCCACTAGCGGTGCTTCCTCCATGTAGGCGTCGAGCACCTCGGCAAACCCATGGCCACCGTTCTTGATGAGTTCCACCTGCGCCTTGATCGCCTTCGTGCTGTTGTCGTTCAGGTTGGTGCCATGCCCCACGATGACGAGGCTCGTCGCCTCCCTCGCCACACCAGGTGCCACTTCACCCGCCCTTTGGAGCAGCAGCCTTGTCATGTTCGGATGAATTCCCACCGGGTCGCAGTAGCGCACGAGCTTGTCTCCTACCCTGCACTCCGGGCCATTCACACGGAGTTCACGCGGCAGCACCTCCTGGCAGAAGTAGCCCTCGCTGATGAAGTTCGGCACCACATAGACCACCTCTGACTCCACCATTTCATAGACCTCCCGCATGGAAGGCTCCTCCTTCCAGAAGCAACACACCACTTCATCAAAGAGACCGCGCCGCCGAATCTCGTCCGCATGGCGGTGGGTCGGTGCGCTGGAGTCTGGATTCACCGTTGAGCCGTGTCCTACGATCACCAGTGCTGCGTTGCGTTTTGTCTCAATCATCGCAACACACTACGCACGGCGCTGCCATGGCGTCCCATGGATTTTTTTCAACGTTGCTCGCGGGATAGACTCCATCCCATCTCAAGTTCGAAGCTTCCCGGCCGCAAACCTTGCCAGGGTCCGGTCCCGCTCCTCCGTATGATCCACCATCGGCACCGGATACCCCGGTGCCAAAGGCAGACCCGGGGCCGGCGGCTCCAGAAGACGTGCAGGTGCCACTTCCCGCAGTTCCGGCACCCACTTGCGGATGTAAAGACCCTCCGGGTCGTAGCGCTTGGTTTGAGACCACGGGTTCTGGATCCGAAAATACGGTGCCGCATCCGCCCCAGTGCCAGCGCTCCACTGCCAGCCGCCATTGTTGGAGGCTATTTCCGCATCGATGAGATGTTGGTGAAAAAACTGCTCCCCCACCCTCCAGTGAAAGTGCAGATCCTTCGTCAGAAACATGGCCACAATCATACGTACCCTATTGTGCATCCAGCCGGTCTGCACCAGCTGACGCATCCCCGCATCGACGATGGGGAAACCCGTCATCCCTTGCGCCCAGCGCTCGAAGCCACCCTCTCGGCCCGGCCACTCCACCGCTGCATAATCCGGGTTGAAATCCCTCTCCAGCACCTCCGGGTAGAAGTGCAGCAGCGCCATATAGAACTCCCGCCATGCCAGCTCCTTCACATACTTCAGCGCCCCCTCAGCCAGCCTCTCGTCAGCGTGCGCACGCTCCTTCACTCGCCAGTAAAGTTCCCGGATCGAAATCAAACCAAACCTCAGATCAGGACTAAGCGTGGACGTACCATGGACGGATGGTATGTCCCGCTGCTGACCGTAGAGACCAAGGCGCGGCCCCTCCACAAACTGCTTCATGCGTTCCCGCGCCGCCCGTTCACCCGGTTCCGGCAGCATCGCACCCTCCGGCAGGCTCAGACCCCAGTGCTCCAGCGTTGGCACCGGGAGCGAAGGCACCTCCGCCGCAGGACCCAGGGCCTTCACACGCCCGCCCGGTTTCTCTTTCTCCAAAGCCAGCCAGTTCTTCGAGTAGGGAGTGTACACGCGGTACGGACCACCACTGCCCGTCAGCACCTCCTCCGCCTCGTGCAGCACCGCATCCTTGTATCCCGCACAGCCTATGCCTGCCGCCTCGCACTCGCTTGCAAGCCGACTCTCCACCGACTTCCCAAAAGGATCGGGGTCACGATTGAAGAAAATGCCCTCCGCCTGCACCTCCGCCGCCAGCTTCATCAACTCAGGAACCGCTCTGCCGCTGCGGATCACAAGCCGAGAGCCGATGGCCTCAAGATTCCGGCTCAGCGACTCCAGGCACCCACAGAGAAAATACTGCCTCTTGGCCCCGGTCCAACCGTGTTCCCTCTTCCAATCCGAAACCACATAAACCGGCACCACCCGCGCACCGGATTCCACGGCACGCTGAAGACCCACATTGTCCGACAGTCGAAAGTCCCGCCGGAACCAAAACAAAACGGTTCGCATCGAGGCCACTACGTCTGCCCTGCGAAAAAAGAAACCCTCAAGCTCACTGACTCTGATAGCCTGAAACTGTCGAACAGGGGAAAACCATCCCCCACACCGCACGTTTAACACAGAGTCCTCACCCACCCACACCACCATGCACCCCATCCTGTTGCGCAAGCTCAACGAAGTCGTGGTGATGCGGCGCGTCATTCAGAATCGCTGGTCCTGGGCAGTAGTGCTCGCCCTCGGTGCCCTGCTACTGCTTCTGCCGAAGCCACATTACACTCTGAGTGCGCTCCTCATCCTTGGCCCCCTCTGGGTGCACCTGCGAAGCCGGCGGGTGAAGCTCGACATCGCTCAGCTCGCCCGCGAAGTGGAAGAGCGCCATCCCGAACTCCGGTCCCTTCTCCGCACCGCAGTGGAAGTGCCTGCCCAAGCGGCCGAGCTCACCTATCTCCAGGAACGCGTCCTGGATGAGGCGCTCGCACGGTCCGTCCGCGACTACTGGGCTGACACCCTCACCGCACGAGCCAACACCCTGTCCCGGCGCATTTGTCTCGCATCTGCACTGTTTCTCGCCGCCAGCAGCGCCTGGTTCGCCCATAAACACAACTTCTTCCACCACACCGCTGCACCTGCCACCGCAGCCAATGGCACCGAAACCCCGGAGCCCGGCAAATCCCTCCCCCGCTACCAAATCACCGTCACCCCGGGCGACACCGAGGTCGAAAAGAATACCAAACTTGTCGTCGAGGCCCGCTTTGCCTCGGACACACCAGAGGCGGCTACCCTCGTCCTCACCGACCCCAGCGGGCAGGAAGTCGAGCGCCAACCACTCAAGGCCACAGTGGATAACCAAGTCTTAGGCGGCCTCATCTCCAACGTCAAAGCAGACGGCCTGTACCACGTCGAGTTTGCTGATGACAAGTCCTCCAGCTACAAAGTAACCACCTTTGAACTCCCCCGGCTGGAGCGTGCAGATGCCACCATCACACCTCCCGCATACACCGGCCAGTCGTCCCGTGAAATCAAAAACACGCTCACCGTCACCCTCATGGAGGGCTCCACCCTCACCTTCACGCTCAAGATCAACAAGCCCGTAACCCACGCTGAGTTCTTCGCCGACGACTCCCACATCATTCCACTCACCGCAGCAAAGGACACCCCCACCCTGCTCACCGCCACCTGGATACCAGACACTACCCGCCGCTACCGCCTGCACCTCATCGACGACAAAGAACGCTCCAACCGCAATCCACCTTGGTTCAAGGTCAACGTCATTGCCAATCAGCCACCCCGTTTAGAAGTGGTCTTCCCCAAGCGGGATGTCAAGGTCTCTCCCCTCCAAGAACTGCCGCTCGAAGCCAAGGCCAGCGACGACCTCGGCATCCACCGCGCCGGTATCACCTACGTCATCGACGACAAGGAGACAGAGGTCATCCTCAGCCCGGAATCCGAAACCCCTTCCGCTAGGCTCGCCCTTCAGTCATCACTCAGCCTCGAAGGCCGCCAACTCAAGCCCCTCGACCTCGTCTCCTACTACTTCTGGGCAGAAGATCGCGGTGCCGATGGCAAAACAAGGCGCGGCATGTCAGACATGTTCTTCGCCGAAGTCAGACCGTTTGACGAAATCTTTCGTGAATCCGAGCCTCCCCCACCCGGCGAAGGCGAGCAACAGCAGGGGCAGACGGATGAACTCATCAAGATACAGAAACAGATCGTCAACGCCAACTGGCGGCTCGTCCGTGAACAGAACACCGGGCGCAAACAGGAAGCCATGGCCTCCGACATCGAAACCGTACTCACCTCCCAGCAGGCCAACGCCCAGCAGCTTACAGAAGCACTGGCCGAAGTGCAGAACCCAAAGATCAAGGAACTCCTCGAGCGCGCAGGAAACGAAATGGAGGAAGGAGTAAAGGAACTCCAGAAGCCCGAACTCGTGGCCGCGCTGAGACCCGAGCAGCGGGCGCTCCGCCTTCTCAATCAAGCCCGCGCCCTGGAGCACAATGTCACCAGGCAAGACCCCAACGCCAAAAGCAAAGGCCAGCAAAACGATCCTCAACAGCGCGAACTCTCCGCGCTAGAACTCAAGCAAAACGAGCAGCGCTACGAACAGGAGAGAGAGGCCAAAGAAGAGCAGTCAGCCCAGCAGCAAGAGAACCTCCAAGTCCTCAACCGCCTGAAAGAACTCGCCAGAAGACAGGAAGCCCTGGCCGAGAAAATCAAAGACCTCCAAAAGCAAATGGCAGAGGCCAAGAGCCAAGAGGAAAGGGACCAGCTCGCCCAGCAACTCAAACGTCTTCAGGACGAGCAGGAGCAACTCCTTCGCGATCTTGACGAAACCCGTGAGCGCATGGAGCAGCCCCAGAATGCAGACAACATGGCCGAGGCAAAACAGCAGTTGGACGCTACGCGAGAAAAGGTAACCGAAGCAGTGGAACAGCTTCAGCAGCAGGAACTCTCCCAGGCAGCCGCCTCCGCCACCAAAGCAAAAGATCAGCTCCAAGAAGCACGCCAGGACCTTCAGGAAAAAACCGCGCGCCAGTTCAGCCAGGACATGAAAGCCATGCGCGAACAAGCTCGTGAAGTGGCCGAGGCCCAGAAAAAACTCAGCGAAGCCATGGAGAACCGGTCCCAGACAGGCACGAGCAGCCAAAGCGCCGAGGACGAACTCAAGGAGCGGATGCAGCGTCGCGAACTCGCTCAGCAGATCGAGCAGCAGCAGCGGAAAACCCAGTCCCTCATGGAGGAAATGAAGCGTGTCTCCGAGCAGGCCGAAGTCGCCGAGCCCCTCCTTCACCGGCACCTCTACGAGGCCCTGCGCAACGCCCAATCACAAGGCATCGACCAGAACTTTGAGGAAGCCTCCGTGCAGTCCAGCATGGGTGACCTCACCAAAGCCCAGAACGCTGAACGCAAAGCCACCAAGGCCGTAGAGGAACTCGAACGCGGCGTCGAAAAGGCCGCCGAGTCCATCCTCGGCAACGAAAGCGAAGCCCTCCGCATGGCAAGAAACGAGCTCAACCAACTCATCAAAGACCTAGAGGACGCCCCTCAGCCCCAAGGAAACGCAACCGATAAGTCTGATCCGTCTGATCCGTCTGATCCCCAAAGCCAAAACCGCCAACCCAACCCACAAGGCCAACCCAACCCACAAGGCCAGCCCAACCCACAAGGCCAACCCAACCCGCAAGGCCAACCCAACCCACAAGGCCAGCCCAACCCACAAGGCCAGCCCAACCCGCAGGGCCAACCCAACCCACAAGGCCAGCCCAACCCACAAGGCCAACCCAACCCACAAGGCCAGCCCAACCCACAAGGCCAGC
>CAZIGH010000020.1:0-73365 GCA_964538625.1 uncultured Verrucomicrobiaceae bacterium | reverse complement strand
CCCAACCCACAAGGCCAACCCAACCCACAAGGCCAGCCCAACCCACAAGGCCAGCCCAACCCACAAGGCCAGCCCAACCCACAAGGCCAACCCAACCCACAAGGCCAACCCAACCCACAAGGCCAGCCCAACCCACAAGGCCAGCCCAACCCGCAAGGCCAGCCATCTTCACCCTCGACCTCCTCTTCCACCGCCTCAGATTCCCAATCTCAGACCGGCTGGTTCTTCGACTCCCCTGGAGATGGCGGTTCTGCCAGCCACTCTTCCAATCCCATCTCTGGGGACAACTGGAACGACTGGTCAGATCGCCTCCGCAACGTCGAAGACATTCTCACCCGCCCAGAACTCCGCAACGACGCCGCACGAATCATGGACGAAGCCCGCAACATGCGGATCGACTCCCGCAGGAACGATGCGCCACCGCAAGTGGACCACCTACAGTTGCGCATCATCAAGCCGCTCGTGGAACTCCGGGACCGCGTGGCTGAGGCGCTCGCTCAAAAAGACAGTCAGCGTCCGCAACTGCAACTTGATGCCACTCCCGTGCCCGAGCGCTACCGGGAGCAGGTCCGCCGATACGCCGAGCAGCTTGGCTCCGGCCAGTAAACCTACATCTTTCACATCCCACTGAGCACCCTCATCCAACATCCCGAACGCTGGCCCCTTGCCCTGCTCTGGCTGGTCATCGTCGCTTTTCTTCTCTATCGCGGATACTCCGGCCTCCATCTACCCAAAACTCCAAAGTTAGCCGCAGTCACTTGCAAGACTCTCGCCCTCTTGCTTATCGGCTTCTGCCTGCTGGATCCCGTCTCCGTCCGTGAGATCCCCAAGAAAGGAGCCAACGAAGTTCTCATTCTAGCGGATAACTCCCGTAGCCTCGCCGTGCCCACCACTGACGGCACCAGCCGCGCAGACCAGCTCCGCAGCTCTCTGATCCATCCTGACAACACTGAACCCGCGTGGCTTGCCAGCCTCCGCAAGGACTTCCGCGTCCGCATTCAGGCCATAGACCAGCGTTCCCGCACCATTCCAGACGCAGCTTCACTCACGTTCGACGGGCACGCCTCACGCTTGGTCGCCCCCGTTCTCTCTGCACGCCAGATCCAGCGCACGAGCAACACCACCGCCATCATCCTTCTGACGGACGGACTAAGCACGGACTCAGATTCATGGCCACCGCCACCGCTGCCTCAAGGGGCACCCGTATTCCCCGTTCCCATCACCAGTCCACTCTCACTACCGGATCTATCTGTCACCGAAGTCAGTGCTTCTCAGACAGCCTTTGAAGATTCACCCGTCACCGTCACCGCAAAGGTGTCACAAACCGGCTTCCGCGAACCCCAGTCCATCAAACTTTCCGTCTTTGATGAGGCAGGGAAGCTCCTGGCAAACGAATCGCAGACCTTCAAACTCACAGACGCCCAACGCGTCTTCCGCATTCGCGTCCCAGTGTCCACGCCCGGGGTTTCCTTCCTCCTCGTCAAAGCAGAAACCTCATCGTCCATCCCAGAAGCTACCCTTCTCAACAACGCCCGCCTGCTCGCCGTAGATCGCGGCAGCGGCCCCTACCGCGTGCTCTATGTCGGCGGACGCCCCAACTGGGACTACAAGTTCCTCCGTCGCTCGCTGACCGCAGACCCAGAAGTTCAAATGCCAGCCCTCATCCGCATCGCCAAGCGAGAGCCAAAGTTCGAATGGCGTGGCAGACCAGGAGAATCGTCAAACCCTCTCTTCACCGGCTTCGGTGCGCGCGGCGGAGACGACGTTCAACGCTACGACCAGCCAGTGCTCATCCGCCTCAACACACGAGATGAAAGAGAGCTCATCGACGGCTTCCCAAAAACCGCAGAGTCCCTCTTCAGCGACTACCGGGCCATCGTACTCGACGACATCGAGGCAGAATTCTTCTCCCAGGAGCAAATGACCCTCATTGAAAAGTTCGTCAGCTTGCGAGGTGGCAGCCTGCTCATGCTCGGTGGACAGGAAAGCTTTGGCGCAGGCAAGTACGAGCACACCCCCGTAGGCCGCCTGCTCCCCGTGTATCTAGACAAACTCGCCTCAGGCCCCGCCATCCAAGACGCTCACTATAGCCTCAGCAGGGAAGGCTGGCTGGAACCCTGGACCCGGCTACATCCCGACCAGCAGACGGATGAGATCCGCATCGCCGCCATGCCACCGTTCTTTGCCGTCAATCAGACCTTCAGCATCAAACCGGGAGCCAGCATACTGGCATCACTCTCGGACAAAAACGGACGCAGCGTCCCGGCCCTCATCACTCAAAAGTTCGGTAGCGGGCGTGTCCTCGCCTTCACCATAGGAGATGTATGGCGCTGGGGCATGAAGGATGCCTCCCAACAGAACGACATGCAGAAGCACTGGCGTCAGATCATACGCCACCTTTTGGTGGACGTGCCGGACCGTCTTCAACTCGCACTTCAGCCGTCAGAGGACGGACTTTCCCAAAAGATCGAGGTCCGCGTGCGCAATAAAGCATTCACTCCCCAGGACGATGCCTCCGTGCAGCTCACCGTCATCCACACCGATCTTGAAGGCAAGCAAGCCTCCCCCATCCGCATCACCGCAGAGCCATCCCTCTCGGAACCAGGGCTCTACGAAGCCACTCATCACTCCAGCACAGCAGGCAGCTATCTGGTGCAGTGTCAGGCCACAGAGGCAGACGGCACCGTCATCTCCACCGCGTCCGCAGGCTGGACGCTCAATCCCCTCGCCGATGAGACTCAAACACTCGTTCCAAACGAGTCCTTTCTCGCCCGCCTGGCTTCCGACACTGGTGGGAAAGTCATTCCCTCCGAAGCCCTATCGTCACTTCCAGCGCTCCTTGGAAGTCTTCAGCAACCCATCACCGAACGCAAAGTCACCCCCCTCTGGCACCATCCCCTCTACCTTGGAGCCATCCTTTCACTGCTAGTAGGCGAGTGGTTCATCCGCCGCAGCAATGGCTGGCTTTAGCCGCACACCATCATGTTCCTCCACCCTGGACCACATCCCCTTACCTCCCTGAAGCACAGAGTCTTGGGCCTCATGTTCACGGCGTGCATCCTTTCATGCCCATGCAGCGCAGCAGACCTCTTACTCGTCGTAGGTGCTCCCGGCACCGAAGAATACGGGAAACAGTTTCAAGAAGTCGCTACACTCTTAAAATCAGCAGCGGAAGGTTCAGGCACATCCGTCACCCTGCTTGATTCAAACAAGGAAGCCGAGCCACTCACCGCCCTCACGAGAGTGCTTGCGTCTCTCATCCCAGCCAATCCCGAACCACTTTGGCTCATATTCATAGGTCATGGCACGTCGGATGGCCGAGACTCCCACTTCAATCTGCCTGGCCCAGACCTGTCCTCTACCCATCTCGCCACCCTCCTCGCTGACGCAAAGCGTGAACTGGTTATCATCGACACCACTGCCGCTTCAGGTGCCTTCATCCAGGCGCTCAGTCAACCCGGACGCACCATCGTCACCGCCACCAAAGGACCGGATGAGGTTTACTTCACCCGCTTCGGGCTTTACTTCGCGCGCGCCATCGCAGGTCATATCGAGGCAGACTTGGATCAGGACGAGCAGGTCTCCGTGCTCGAAGCCTTCCTCTTCGCAGCCAACGAAACACAGCAGTTCTACGAAAAAGAAGACCGCATCGCCACGGAACACGCCCTGCTGGATGACAATGCCGACAAGCAAGGCACCCGCTCTGAGTCCTTCACCGGCCTCAAGGCCAAACCAGTCGAAGGCGTTAAGGTGCCAGAAGGCGCACGAGCAAGACAGCTCCACCTCGTTCTCAACTCGGATGACAGCAAACTTTCACCGGAAGCCAGAGCGAGGCGCGACGCACTCGAAGCCCAACTGCGCACCCTCGTGGATCAGAAGCAAACACTGCCTGAGGCAGACTACTACCGCCAGCTCGAGGCGCTGCTCAGGGAGATCTCCAACCTCACAAACCCAGCAACGTGACACTCCGTTCTCGGCCGCTGTTTCTGAGAGCCTGAGCATCGGAGTCCAGGCAAGCACGGTTGGGGTCAGAACATGCCGACCAACTTGCGTCCGATCCAGAAGGTGGCCATCAACAGCAGAAGGAGCCCCGCCCACAAGGGATGCGCCCAGAGCAGCACCCGGCGCTCCTCCAGTTCGGGTTCAGGAAGCGCGGAAATGGCTTTCACCACGGCTTCAGGTTCGGCATGGTTCAGGAGCTGCCCCCGGGTCAAACTGGCAAGCTCCCTGAGCACATCATAGCGCGCCGGCTCTCCTAGCTTCTCACGAGCAGTGCCCTGGATGCTGATGGTGGCATCCAATGGAGCGCCGCTCTCAGCGCAAATCAGGCGCACCTTGTGTTCACCGGGTTCACTCGGCACGAAGGTTCCGGTAAACAGCCCAAAGGCCTCCTCCCCGGCTGGCAAAAGCCTTACGCTGCTGGTCTTGCCAGAAGGAGAAGCGATCTGAACCGTGACTGCGGCATCACGCAAAGGTTCGCCCGTAGTACTCAGTGCGTTTGCATTGAGTGTCAGCACATCGCCAGTGGTCGGTCGGTCAGGGCTATAAAACAGACGCAGATTCCCTCCTGAGGCCATGTTTCGCTGGTAGGCCATCCAGCGCACCACCTGCCCCCAGAAGCGATAATGATACTTGTCCTCCACGCCGCGCCGCCATCTCCATGCACCATCACTACCCATGAACAGGATCTTCCCCGCACCAAACGTTCTGGACACTAGCAATGGAATGCGGCCAAAACGCCCGCTCTCGCTGCTGTGCGTAGCCAAAACCTCTGAACCAGCCCTGGCTCGCAAGGCCGGTGCATACCATTGAAAGCCGGGCAGCGTGGACCACACTCTGGCGCTCGCTTCATCAGAGTCTTCCAACCTGGTGAGCAAGCTTCTTTGCCCGCTTTCCGTGAGGGCGAATCTGCCTGGTGCTGCCGCTCCCCAGCCCTTGGGTTGTGCCGCATCCAGTAGCACAGGATACAACTCGGCCAGAGGCGAGCCCTCAGCCGCCAGCGTGCTGTGGTGCCCCTGGAAGCCGGGCAGAAACACCAGCCCACTGGCTTGGTCACGCACGAGCCTTTTCAACTGCTCCGCCTGCTCAGCCGTGAGCATGCCCTGCTGAAGACCGACATCACCAAGGAACACCACGTCATACTTGCTCAGCTCCTCAGGCTTGGGGAACGCATCCAAGTATCCCCTGCCCTGACCCATTTGATTGAGACCTGAGTGAAACAACACGGTGTTTACCTCCACGCCAGGATCTCGCTCCATGGCGTTGCGCATGTAGCGATACTCCCAGCGGGGAAGGCTCTCCACGATCAATACCCGCAACTCCTCTTTGCGTATGGACACTGGCGCTTCGAGAGAGTTGTTGTCAGGAAATCGTTCACCCTCCACCTTAGGCACCACCAGAGTGAGCGTGGCATCCCCAAGAGTGGCTGGCCTCCAGACCACACTGTCCTGCACACGGCCCATGGCTGGAAGCGTGACTTCTTTGGTCAGCGTTTCTCCTGTGCTGGTCTTCACCTCCACGGTGATAAACTGCTCCCTGGGCAGAGAGGACTCTACTACGAAGGGGATGCGCAGCGGCTTGCCCTCCACACCGAACGTGGGCACGTCAAAACTCACCACTTGCACGTCTGGCAGCTTCGTTTCAGCACCCACCGGTACCGCCATGACGGGGATGGACCGCATTCGGAGCTGCGTGCCAGCCTGAGCGGGAGAGCCTCCGGTGTTCCAGTCTCCATCCGTCACCAGCACCACGGTCTTCAGATGAGCCTGCTCTTCCAGCACCTTGAGCAAGGTGCCGTTCAAATCCGTCGCTTCATCGGCCGGTGACAGGGAGGAGCTGAACGGCTCCACAATGAGATCCGCATCCTTGCGCAAGGGTTCCCAAAGCTCAGGTCTGGAGAAGGCAACTGCGGCATCGGCGCGCGACTTCAGTTCAGCAGCGGGATTGTCTCGCTCCATTACGTCCTCCGTCTGCATGGACTTCGACGTGTCCACCAGCACGGCGATCGTAGGACGCTGATCCGGGGTGAACTCCTCTTTCCACTCCGGCTGGTTCAGGGTCACCGCTATGCCGAGCGCGATCAAAACCCGGAGAACTTCAAGCAACCCTACAGACCGCTTCTTGGCTACCGATCGTCTCCAGCCAAGCCAGGACAAAAACAATGTGACCAGCACAATGCCGACCCCAAGAGCGATGCTCCAAGGGGTAGTGACCCAAGTCAAAGCGCCCCCGCTGCTCACGCCAAGACCTCCTTTCTTCCTCTGAAAGATTCCACACGCGGTGGCAGGCACAGCACGGCTTCCACGATGATGGCCAGTGCCATCAGGAGGAGAAAGGTGCGCCAGATTTCATTGGCGATGTCCCGCTCACTATCCACTGAGTCATCCACCCGGTGAAAACTCAGGCCGGCGAACAAACTGGCCAGCGCCTCTTCTCCTAAGATGGCGGCATCATCCTCTCCGAGGGGGCGATTCAGAGCCACCCGCCGCTCTCCGGCCTCAAAGACACCCGCAGTGAGTCCCGTGGGCGAAGACGAGGCAGAGGCTTCGTCCACCCCCTTCCAACTTACGGCACCGTCCAGCGCCATGGGGGAAGCGTCTCGTTGCTGAGCATTCCCCAGTGCTGATGCCCCAGCCTGGAGCGCGCGTTGCAGCATGGCATACCACACCACCCCGTCCCGGGCCAAACTGGAGTCCGCGCTGCCGGGAAGTGTGCCGAGGAAAGCGGCCAAACCAGTCTGACCGCCCCCCGCTTCTACCAAAAGACTGCCGCCAACTGCGAGTCGGGCCAGTTCATTGCCCTCACCCTGAATGACACGATGCCGCAGGATCTCAAGTTCCCCTACGGGCAGGGCCTGGCCACTGCGTGAGTTGGCCAGCAATCCATCCGACGTACGCCACCACTCCACTGCGGCAGATTGCTCCGTTTTCTTTTCGACCGTTTTCCAAGCTCCCCAAGATAAGCCCATGAACGAATGATCCCCAATGGCCTCAGTGGTGGGTGGCAGGAACAGGATGCTGCGTCCATCCTGCACATGCTGAAGAAGCTGGTTGTGCAGCAGGTCCCCCGGTGGCGGAAGCTCCGTCTGCCAGAGCACGAGCGCTGCCTTGTCCCACTCTGCCTGGGCAGCCTGGGCCGTCTGAAGCAACTGAACATTCTGACGTTTGCCAGAGTCTCCGGGCGAGGTCAGGACGGCACGAGCCGGCCCACGGACCATCTCATCGTCGCTGACCACCACGCTCAGCGGAGCCAATGGTGCGTCGAAGGCAAAGTAAAAATGGTTGTCATGCAAGTTGGTGTCTGCGGGCAGTTCCACGCGCCCCCAGCCGCGTTTGGTCTGCAAGTCGAGGGGAACAGCATGCCCCTGCACCAGAGCCTCTGTATCTTTCACTGGCACCGTGAAGGTACTCCGTACCCCATTTACCAGCACCGCCACCGGCACATCGGACACCTCCTCAGTGGCGCGAGTGCGGCGAATGCGGATGTCCATCAGCAGCTCCGCCTTTCCACCAGATTCACGTCGTGTCACGTTCTCTACTGAGACAGCCAGGTTGTCCACGGCACTTTCCGGGTACGCAAGTAGGTGAAACTTCACCGCGTCAAGCTTACCGAAACCGGCGCGCAGAGCCTCCCAGCGCCCACTGGTAGCATCCCAGTCACGCTGTCTGAGATCACTCGCTATCCATACGTCCGTACGCCCGAGCTGGTTTTTAGTAATGTAATCCAGGGCCGTTTGAAGCATGGACGGAAGGTCTGCGGCAGTGTCGGTGGGTGCTGTCAGCGGCAGGTCTAGGAGCGCTTTGACATTGCTGACTTCGGCAGGCTGCCCGGTAGCGCTGTCAATGAGCACCACTTTGGTCCTGTCTCCAAAGAGGTCTTCTATGCCCTCTGCCATCTTGGTCAGAGCTGATGCCCGCTTGGACTGGGCACTGGCCAGATTCCTCTGCTCCATGGAAGCGCTGCGATCCAGCAGCACTAGCACCACTTCCGGCGCACCGCCTGTGAGCCCCAGCCATCCGCCGGCCAGTGGACGGCTCACCACAAAAATCAGCGCCAGCACGGCCAGCACGCGAGCTGCCAGAATCAAAAACTGGCGAATGCGCGAGAAGCCACGGTTCATTTTCTGAGCCATGCGCAAGAACATCGTGGCCGCCCAGGGAATCGTGCGCCGTCTGTGGAGGTGTATCAAATGAATGATCACTGGCAGCGCTGCAAGCGGCAGGGCAAAAAGCAGAAATGGAGCGAGGAAGCTCATGGGAGTTTGGGTTTCCGTTTTCCGTTTTCCATGTTCAGCATGGGACGCCTCTGCATGGTGCTCAGCCCCATCCTCCTTTCTTGGGTGTGCGGCTCAGCAGGAACCTTGCGAGCACGTCATCATACGCCTCGTGCAGTTTCACACGGTGATAGTCTATACCCGTATTCCGTACCACTTCGTCAATGCCACTGAGGTAGGTGCGCACGGCCTCACGATACCTCACCGCGATGTCGGTCGGATCTGCCAGGATGGGCTCGCCCCCCTCAAGGTCCAGGAAGCGGGCGGGCCGATCGAAGTCAAAGTCAATCTCCTGCTGGTCAAGCAGATGAAACACTGAGACATCGTGCTTGCGATAGCGCAGATGCTGAAGAGCTGGCTTCAACTCTGCGGGATCTACAAACAGGTCCGAAAAGACAACCACCAGAGCGCGCTGGCTTATCTTCTCAGCGGCGGCATGGAGAGACTCCACCAGCGTCGTTTCTCCACTGCCTTTCAGGTCCGCCAGTCCATCCAGCACCAGCCCCAGATGCGCTGCTCCTCGGCGAGCCGGAAGCTCCAAGTGTGAGCCGCTGCCCACTTTCCACAAACCTACGGCATCACCCTGATGAGCTGCTAGGTAAGACAGACTGCCGGCAAGCCGCTTCACGTAGTCCAGGCGCGTCGCCCCTGGGGGACCGTAATTCATGGAGCCACTGGCATCCACGATCAGGCAGAGCCGCAGGTTCGTATCCGCCTCAAACTCCTTGATGTAGAAGCGATCCGTCCTGCCCCAGGTCCGCCAGTCCAGACGGCGGGTGTCGTCTCCCGGCACATACTTGCGGTATTGGGCGAACTCTACGGAGGATCCGCGCACGGGGCTACGATGCTTCCCCGAGACGCTTCCCAGCATGGCGTGACGCGCATGAAGCGGCAGCGGCAGGAGCCGCGAGAGGACTTTGGGATCTAGGAAGGATCGGTCAGTCATCGGGTTGAGGTGTGTTTGGTGCGCTGGGATGCCCGGGATTCGTCATCCTGCTTTCCCCCCCGGGAAGTCACAGAGGCACAGGAGCACGGAAGCGAGTGGGGAAGAGAAGGCTTCACTTCTCCCGGGAGAGTTCCTCCACCAGTCGTTTCACGACCTTCTTCGAGTCCACGCCTTCACTCTCTGCGGTGAAGGTGGTGATGACGCGGTGTCGGAGCACTGGCTCAGCCACGGCTGCCACATCCTCCAGACGGACCATATAGCTACCGTTCAAGGCAGCGCGGGCCTTGGCTCCGAGAACGAGATACTGCACGGCACGCGGTCCAGCGCCCCAGCCCACCAGAGGCCTTACCCAGTCTGGTGAGCCTTCACGCCCGGGTCGGGTGCGGCGTACCAGGTCCACCACGAACTCGTAGATGTGATCCGGTACCGGAACGCGGCGGACCAGCTCCTGGAACGCCAGAACGCGCTCCCCATTGAGCACGTGCTCCAGCGGTGGCAGGGATGAGCCTGTGGTGGTCTTCGCAATCAGCAGCTCTTCTGCGCGGCTCGGGTAGTCCACTCCGATCATGAACATGAAGCGGTCCAGCTGCGCTTCGGGCAGTGGATAGGTTCCCTCCTGCTCGATTGGGTTCTGCGTGGCGAGCACGAAGAAGGGCTGCTCCAGGGTATAAGTGCGCCCGGCCACGGTGACGCGATGTTCCTGCATGGCCTCAAGCATGGCTGCCTGCGTTTTGGACGGTGCACGGTTAATTTCATCTGCGAGTACGATGTTCGCAAAGACGGGCCCCTTTGCGAACTCAAACTGGCGCTTGCCGCCCTGCCCCTCTTGCAGGATGTCGGTTCCGGTGATGTCCATGGGCATCAGGTCAGGCGTGAACTGGATGCGGCTGAAGCTCAGGCTCATGGTTTCGGCTAGGCGAGAAATGAGCAGCGTTTTGGCAAGACCAGGCACGCCCATGAGCAGGCCGTGGCCGCGCGCAAACAGACAGATGCAAAGCTGCTCAATCACTTCCTCCTGCCCCACGATGATGCGTGAGAGTTCCTTCTTGAGTCGATCGAACGTGGCTCGCAGTTCATCAATGGCGGCGACGTCATCCGTGGGCAGTGGGTTCGTTTGGGGTGGCATGATGGAGAGGTTTCAGGGCAGGGAGCAGGGAATGTCGTTCACGCTTGGGCGTGGGCGCAAGGAGGGAATGAGACAGTCAAAAGAAAGAGTCGGGCACGCATTGTCATTTACTCGAGCGCGCTTTGAATGGCCTTCGCTAGCCGGGGTCCATCTCCGGGGTTGTAACCAGACTGGGCCCAGGTGACGATGCCTTGCCTATTGATGACCACCCGAAAGGGGATGGCCTCTGCACCATATTGCAGCCCTATTTTTTGCTGCACATCCAGAGCGACCGGTATCTCCCAGCCCCGCTTGGCGAGGAAGGCTTTTACCACGGCTTCCGGTTCGCCTTGATTGATGGCAAGAAAGGTGACCTGCGAGCGGTCAAATCCACGGATGACCTCCATCGTCTCTGGCATGGATGCGATGCACGGCCCACACCACGTGGCCCAGAAGTCCAGCACAACGACGCGCCCTTTCTCGGAGGCGAGATCAAAAGGCACGCTGCCAAGCCGCTGCACGGTGAAGGACGGCGCGGGTTTCTGCAGCAGGGGAGAGCTTTGCCCTCCGTCCTCAGGCAGCACGGGTTCGGGGGCGGGCTTGAGGACCCAGTCTGCGTAGGACTCGATGGCGGGCGTGGGTGGCAGCGCACCGTTGCGCAAGTTGCTGATGGCGGAGTACGGGATGCGGCACTGGCCCAGGCTTTGGCTGCGTCCCAGCAGGGCATCTGCCGCGAACTCGTTCACCTCCACCAGAAGACGTCCGCCGTCTTTCAGGACAAGGGAATGGGTCATGGGTGGAGACACGGGCTGGCTGGTGGCCTTTCCCTCGACAACTGGCGGCTTGAGCCAAATAGCGGATTGCACCCGGGACAGCGGAAGGTCCACGGATTCCTGGCCTGAGGCAAACCGCAGCGTCGTGCCCTGCACTTCCTCGATGCGGCCACGCAGCACGTCACCATTTGGAGCTATGAGCACGTGCTTTGCAGGAGTCTCCCTGCGGAAGCGAGGCACCATGAGGGCCTGCTCTTTTGCGGCGTCATCCACACCCGGCATAGGCAGGTGATCAGGGCGGGTGATGACGGCGAAGGCAGAGACTTGCAAGGCGGTGCCTTGTCCCCCGCCCCACATCTCCGAAGCGCCAAAGGACAAGCCCTGGCCTCGGCGCGAGGAAACGGGTACGGGAGAGTGAATGACCGGCACATCATTGGCTCTGACCTCCATCATGCCATCCCTGAAGAGCAGGGAGACACGCACCGGACCGGGGCGGATGTTGCCCACATGATCGGAGGAGCGAGACTGATTCCCCGCAAGCTCGACTGCACACCAAAACTGGTTACCTGACCGCATGAGATGAAGCGTGGCAGCACGTGCGCTGGACTCGGCGCTTTCTTTGAACAGCTCCACCGCCATGGCACCATAGGTTTCCGGGACGTGAAAGGTGAATCGGAGTTCATCACCGGTGAGGATGGAAGGGTGTCCGAAGCTAGCCCGGTTCTTCAAAGTCAGTGTGCCGTCCGTCAGTGTCACGTCGTCAGCTTTGCCTTTGGCCACTTTCCAGCGGGGATCATCCAGTCCTCGCGGGCGGGAGGCATTTTTGTCCCGGAACAACACAGCATGGATCTCCGCAGAGCGGATGCGCTTGGCATCTACAAACGGAGATTCAAAGTCCACATGCTCGTCATTGACTGCACGCAGGCTGCCCGGCAACAGCTGGCCATGCTCCATGACGAGCAGGGCGGGGCTAGGCACGGTGGTTTCATCTTCCGGCCAGAGGATATCATACACGCCTGCCCCTTCTCGCAGGGCTGCCGGGCGAGCCGCCCCAGTGGCCTGCCAGCGCAAGGTCGCGCCATCTGTGCCCACGAGTCGGCCTGCCAGCGACTGGCCTCCCACCACAAGTCTCTGCATGGTCTCCAGTGGCGGTTCGTTTTCGGCAGGTTGAGCACTGCTTTCGGCAAGCAGGATGCGTGAGACGCCGCTCAGGTGCGTGGTGACCAGAGTTCCTTCCACGGCCACGCTGGCCAGTTCACCTTTGATGCCTTTGAGATCCCCGGTAATCAAGGTGCCGTCGTCATACTCGATTCGGGTCTTACCCTGGGGCGAAGGAGCCCCGGTGTTCTTGCGGTGGAAACTGCGAAGTTGCGGTAGCTCCAGCGGCATCCTGGTGCCGTCGGGTTTGATCAGGTCAAATCCGAGGCCTTCTGCATTTCCGGCCAGTTCGCCGAGGAGGGTGGTGCCATCTGTAAGCTCCACCAGGGTATCTTCCACCTCCAGCGGTCGCAGTGCGCCACCATCCCAGTGCCTCACGTTGAGATACTCCACGGTGAGGTCCAAGCCCTTGTTGCGAATGAGGATGCCGGGCACTGAGATGGCATTCACCTCGGTGGGAAGCTGGGCCAGCACGGTGCCGCTCCAGTCATGCACGGCTGCCACTTTGGCCACCCGGTCCCAGGTGATGCGCAGACTCAAGGCACGATCTGTCTTGGCCAATGTCCGCACCGGCGCAAACTGGCTCTTCTCGTTGATGACCAGCTCGTCATCCCAGGTTTCAATGGCGGTAGTCACCGCTCCGGATCGCGTGAAGCCGATGGCGAACTCCGGCCTAGCGGTGGAGCTGAGCCTAAGCCTGACCTCCACTTTTTCCGGAAGCTCCAGGGAGAGGAAGGCGCTGCGGTTCCATGCGTTGATGACAAATCCGCCGCTAGGGCTCATGGAAAAGCGGGGCTCCAGATTGGAGCGGTCTGACTCGATTTGCCGCCAGCCGTTGAGAGCGGCGGGACCAGAGTAAATGACCTGTTCATCCTTGAGTCTCGTGATGGAAGAGATCGCTTTCATGCTCAGCGTCAGCGGACCATGCCGCTTGGACGACGTCACGAGGCCGTTGGGCGTTACTCCCACGATGTCGGCGAAAATTCTGTCCCCATGCACCAGAGTAATGGCGAAGGGTTCTGCCGGCTGAGCCTGAAAGTTTTTTGGGAAGTCGATGCGACGCAGCGCATCCATGCGCAGCTCGAGCGGCTCGGCGAAGATGTCTCCCCGCCATGCCGGCTCATGGGACTCCGCACGCCAGAGCAGCGTTTCGTCCCCACCCCCGGCGATGCTGCCAAGGATAAACTCTCCGTTCTTCCACATCAGCCGCGGGTGCCGGAGTTCCTCTGCGTACTGGGCAGTGCGCAGCGCTGTGGTGGACGCCGCGTTGTGAAGCGGTGCTGCACCGTTGCCTGCGTTGTTTACCTGCACGTTTGGCAGCACGATTCTCCTGCGGTTCAGCTGTGCATCAGCCTGAAGCACACTAAGCACCACGAAGAGAATGAAGATGGACTTACCGCTCATACACCGGAAGGAATCGATAGTTCAAAGCCAGGGCCAGCAGGGACATGGCGGTCTGGTAGCTGCCGCCAAAGGATCCCTCTGGACCCTGTGTCTCCTTCAGCATCTTAATGGTGGAAGCGTTCCACTTCTGCCACGCTTCATAGTCACCCTGGAAAAGGGCCTGGGCGGCATAGTAGCGGTAGTATTCAGGGTGCCCACCCTCACGGTGCTCCAGATCGGCGGTGATGTGCTTCAGCGTGGCTTGGTATTCTTCCCAGTCCTTGTGCTTGGCGACGGCAAATACGAGTGTGGCTATGGAGGACCTGGCCATAGACTCGCCCATGCCACCGAATCCACCAGAGTAAGCCACGTAGCCGCTCTTGGAAGTGCTGCGCCGCATGTATTCGAGTCCGCCGTCGATGGTTTCATCTGGCACGGGCATTCCGGCGTTTCTAGCGGCCAAGAGTCCCATGAGCACGGCTCCTGCCACGGAGGTATCGGCATCCGTGGCGTCAGGGGAATAACGCCATGCTTTCAGCGGGTTCTTTTTGGCGGAGGTGACCGCGCAGCGCACAGCTAAGTCCAGAGCTTCGGCCAGGGGGCGTTTGGTGCCGCCACTGGATCCGTCCCACAACAAGGTCTCATCCACCACACCATAGGCTTCCGCCAGAGCCAACATGCCAAAGCCGTGGTGGTACATGCTGTTTGGCAGGTAGCCGGTGGAGACTTCCTGCGCGTCGATGATGGCCCTCACACCACGGCGAATGGTGCCCGCGTACTTGCCGTAGTTGGGGTCCTCACCCGAGGCCAGGAACACCATCACACAAAGTCCGTCCACCCCGGCTCCGGAGTAGCCATCTTGCCAGTGGCCCTGGTCATCCTGTTGGGCTGCAAGCCACTGCAGACCACGTTCGTAGATGGAATCCACCTCGGGAGGGACTTCTCCTCCGAACCGTAGGGCCGGACCTTGCGCGAGCAGAATGCCTGTCGTGAAAACCTGAAGTGTCGTCAGCAGCGTTTTCATGGTTTGCCTCCCACGCGTCGTTGATGATTCTGCTGGATGGACTGCCACCAGCCGCCGAAGTCCGCAGTGGTCTCCATGAGCAGTGTTTGCTGCTGCGCGGTGAGAATGCGGTTGCGGTGCTCTTCAGGAACGCCATTGAACACCAGGGCGAGCAAACGGAAGTCCATGCCGCTGTTGCGGTCGATGTAGTTGCTCATGTCCGGCAGGTAATCGATGAAGGCTTGTTTCAGCAGAGGCTCCAACTCTTTCGTCTGAGTGGTGGTGAGCATGAGCTTGCGCTCCATTTCTGAAACCAGAAGATCAGACAAAGCGCCAGCACGGTAGGCGGTGCGGTCCGCCTGCGCTTTGTTCCATGCCTCGAACTCCTCTGGCGTGAGGATGCGCCGTAGCGGCTCCATCCACATGGTGGTGTCCTGTGCCGCAGTACCGCCCACATGCACCTCACCCACGGCCTGGAGCCTGTCCTTGACAGTGTCCGCCGTGGCACCCACGGCCTGCTCCCGCACGCGGGACTCCTGTGACTTGCGCCACGGCTCCAGCGCGCGGTCCACGGCACCTTTTGAAGCGATTTTGAGTAGCCGGGTCCGTTCCTCGGGAAGGGAGGTCACTCGCTGCACATCACCGACGATCAAGTCCATCTGGCGCTGGGTTTTGGCGACACGATCAGCGCTGGATTTCACGAGCGCCTCGTTGATAGCGCGTTCGATCCAGTCCTGCTCCGTCCAGGCGGAGGTGTCCACGCCCGCAGTGGATGCCCTGTCGTCTGCAGTGCAAAGCTGCGCCATCAGACTGAGTGTGAGGAAAGTGATGCCCGCTCTCTTCATTGTGCAAAGTAATACGCCATGCGCGTAGCTGCCTCCCGCCAGCCATCCCATTGTTCCTTTTCCAGGATGGGTTTCACCTGCTCGTCCTTCAAGAGACTCGCCACGCCCAGCAGCATCTCGCTGTTGACATAGTTCTGTGCAAGCAGGCCTTCCAGCTTGAGTGCGTTGGCCTCCACCACTTGATGAACAAGCGGCTCCAGCTTCGCGCGTTGAGAGGCGGTAAGCAGCACTTTCCGATCCACCTCTGCCACCACCACCCTCACAAGCGAGCGCAACCTGCGCTCACGCCGCGCCGCTTCAGCAGCTTCGAACTGCTGCATCTGGCTCGTATTCAGTGTCTGTCGCACCAGTGCCGTCCAGGCTTCTTCCTCTCGCTTCAATGTGGCCTCGTCATTGTCGGCCCCAAAGTTCAAGGCACCATTCTCCACTGCCTGGAGCCGTTCATCTGCACCTCCGAGGAAGGCCGTTTTCAGATAATCTCGCAACTGACGCTCCAGCACGTCACCCCAAGCTTCAGAACTCTGTGTGACGACGCCGCCCACGCCTTGCCTCAGCGCAGCCGCTTGCTCGCCACTTAGCTGGTAGGCCTGTGCCATGGACTCGGCATACGCTTGCCGCGTCGCTGTCCGCTTGATGACCCAAGCCTCCTTGCCTTTCGCAAGACAGGCAGCAACCGCTTTGTCAATGCGGGCGCGTCGCTCGGCTGCAAGTGCCTCCCATTTTCCATATTGATCTGCGTTCAGGGTGCTCTTCAGGGCCTCTTCCCACACCGGCAGCTTCTCCGGGGTGACTTGGGCATTTGGCATCTGGCGATAGGCGTTCCAGAACGCGACCTGATTGACTTCTTCATTAATCTGAAGCTCGTCCCAGACCTTCCAGAGATCCTCGCGAGACTTGTCCATCTTCTCCTTCACGGCGGCTTCTGCGGCTTTCGTGAGCGCTGTGGTTTGTGCGGCATCGGTCTCAGCCACCTTGGCCACCTCGGCGACCAGGTTTTTCATGCCAGTGCCGTAAGCGATGTCTGACTGGGTGAGGATGTCCTCAATAAACTGAACGTGTGGCCTCTCCTGCGCTTGGACGCAGGCGGCGGCACACAGCCAGAGTGAGATGAACCACTGCTTCATTGGCCACCACCCTCCTTTTCAAGCGCGTTGAAATACGCGTCCAGTCCGCTGCGGAACTCCTCCGGAGCCTCTTTGCCCGCCTTGCCCGTGGACTGCCCGACCTGCCGCTCCACGACCTGCGCATCGAGATCCGCACCGGGCCCGATTTCTGACAGCGCGGCTGTCATGCCACCCGCTGCGGTACTGCCACCGCCGGGATCACCACCACCGCCACCACCGCCGTTGTTGCCCTGGCGGCGGGTTTGGAGCAGCAGCTCGATGACCTCGGTTTCCGCTGCGATGGCCGCCGGGCCAGTGTCTGGCTTGTCCAGGATTTCATAAGCATCCTTCATGACAGTGGTCACCTGCCCGAGAAGCTGCATCTCCTTGCTGAACTTGTTGGCGTTTGGAAGTGCGGCGATTTCACGAGCCACCTCGAAGGTGCGCCGTCCCAGTTCATCCTGTTTCAGGGCCAAGCCGACTCCACGCTTGAAGTAGTCCTTTTTGTCGAGTGCAGGCTTGGCGGCCTCTGCTTCACGGGTTTCATCTCGGAGCTTCATCTCATCGTGCAGGATCTGCATGACTTTCAAAACAATCTCAGGGGGCAGGGATGCAGACTCACCGTTTTGGCTGCTGTTGTTGGAGGCTTCGGCGGCTCCCACCAACTCCTCGGCCCAGCGGTCCAGCGTGTCTGCCCAATACTCCGAGGCAGAGATGCTGCGTCCGCTCCAGTTCTGTTTTGCTTCATCGGCTATGCGTTGGAGTGCAGAGACGACTTCTGCTTTCTTCATCTGATCGAGAAGGTTCTTGAAGCGCATGTCTTGCTTGCGCTGAAAGTAGGCTTCGAGGTCCGACTGAATGACTCTAACGATGGAGGACTGTTCCACCTGGTGGGCGGCCACTTCTAATGATGCCTTGCTGATGCTTGCCTCCACGCTGCTCTTGTCCAAGCCAAAGGCGGCAAGTGTGCTCGTGTTGAGGGACTGGGCTAGGGCCATTTGCTTTTTGGACGCGCCTTTGAGCCGCTTTACGAACGTGCTGGCTTCCAGCGAGGCGAGGAGTTCGCGAAGCTGGTCGGATACTTTTGCAAAGGCATCCAGCAGTTGCTTTTGCTCTGCCAGCGCCTTGTCAAGCTCCTGCCTTGCGGGGGAGTCTCCTGTTTTCTCCGGGGACTTCTCGCTGGTAGGTGATGGCGGCGCGCCAAGTGTGGTCCCAGGCAGACCAAGCTGGCCACTGCTGGGCTTGCCCTGCTTTTGCTCGTCCTCTTTCTTCGAATCGTCACTCTGGGCGAAGTGGCTCTTTTCATTGTTGGCCAATGAGGGCGCTTTCGGCTGCGGTTTGTCTTCGGTCTTGGCTTCGGACGGCGAGGCTTTGCCGCTTTCCTGCTCGCCCTGGGTGACTTTGGGCGCCTCTGGTTCGGATTTTCCAGGACTGGTTTCGCCAGGGGGCTGGGACTTGGCTGTGTCCTGTCCTGCCTGGCTTTGCTGTCGTGCTTGGCTTTGCTGTCCTGCTTGGCTTTGCTGTCCTGCCTGGCTTTGCTGTCCTGCTTGGCTTTGCTGGCGGCCTGCCGCGTTGGCTGCCCTCTTCAGCTGCTGAGCCACGGAGGGCATCTTGTTGTTGGCTATGTCTTTGAGTTGCCGCAGCATCTGGGCCCAGGTCTCAAGACGCACGGCGTCAAAGGAGTCGTTCCTCGCCGCCTGCTCAATGAGCTTGCGCCCCGCTTGGTTCAGAGCGTCCAGTCGTTCCCGGTTGTTTTCCTCGGCTACGGCTTGCTGCGCAACGCGGCGGCGGTTCTCTGGCCGGTCAAGCTCAGCTTCTGTGAGGTCACGGAGTTCACGATTCGCCTCATGCAGCCTCTGCTCCTGCTCATAGGTCTCCCGGGCAGCCTGGAGCCACTTGCCGAACTGGTCGGTCATCCAGATGGCGTGCTCGTCCTTGCTAAGCAGATGAATGACAAAGCTGGGTGAGTAGGAGCGCTCTCTGCCGGGCTTGTAGTCCTCTGCCCAAGCGCGAAGCTCAAGCGACTGCGCGGCTACACCCTCTTTAGCGGCGCTGAAGGTGGCCCGTGCGGTGAGCGTTTTGATTTCCGCAGCGCCTGCAGAGGCGACTTTCTCCCCTTTTCCTGTCTTGGCTGCGGGATGAGATTCATCAATGGGCCGCCACTCGATGCCCACGCGCTTCACTCCGAAGTCGTCATTCGCATCAATGTCAAAGGTCACTACGTCGGTGTCGATGAAGACTTGCTCTTGCGAGTCTCGCCTGGCTAGCACCCCCGGCGGCTGATCACTCACCGTCTGGATCTTTAGCCGCAGCGGTGACTTGGCCGTAAGCCCATCTACATCCACCCAAGTGAACACGACTTCGCTCAGCCCGGCGGCTGGCGTTGGCTTGCTGCGAACTTGGTCTCCTTCCACGGGCTGCGGCTCCCCGTTCATGGTAGCTGCCGCAAGCGGGCGGCTGGTGGTCAACTTGAACGCAGCCAGAGCTTCATCCAACACGGTGAGACTGCCACTGCGCGCCTCCAACAGCGGCTTGGAGGTGTACTCCAGGTAAGAGGGCAACGTGAGTTCCGCAGCGAGAGACTTCATTTCAGGTCGTGGAGTCGGCAACACCTCAATCTCCTTCCTCACGTCCCCCACGCTCAGCTTCATGCCGGCGTCTTGCTTTTGTGGCGGCAGGGTAAAGGCGTAGCGCTCTTGATCCACGGCAGCCTGCACCTCAGGCTGGTTCTCAATGCGGACTCTTCCCCGCTGAGGTTTCCACTCCGTGTCTTGAGCCAACTTGGCGGAAAGCTCGAACGGCTCTGCATAGGGCACCACCATTCTCTGCGGCAGTGGTTCCACTCTTGCAAAAGTGTAGCGCTCCACGTCCCGCCAGGGTGTCAGCCAGCGGGCGACTGCATTCCAGGCGGCGGAGGGGACGAGAAAAAACGCTGCCAGCGCCAGCGCTGCCACGGAGCCGGCAGCCAGTCCCCAGGCACGATGCCTATCCTCGGGCACGGCCTCGCTGAAGTCGGCATCCCTTACCGTTTCAGCAGCCTGCGCCATGGCCGCCTGCACCAAGCGCTCACTGCGCCCGGCGGCATCTTCCGCCCTAGCCAGTTCCACAATGCCAAGCAACTGATCTCCGAGACGTGGGAAGGTCCGCCGCAGAAGTCTCGCCGCGTCCTCCAGACGGCGCTGTTTCCAGACCCAGCGGTGCCACTTAAGCGGCAAAACAAGGCCCAGGCCCACGGCACCCACAGCAAGAAGCGCCCCCCGCAGCCAGGCAGGCGTCTCCATGAAGCGATCTAGCACGAACACCACGGCATAGCTCAGCAACAGGCCAAACACCGCCGCCAGCAGCCCCTCCATGAGCTTCACCAGCCAAACCCGACGCCTGAAGTCAGCCAGCTTGCCCTCCAGTACCGGTGGCAGCGGCAGGGCGGAATGCTTGACCTTGGCTTCGTGATTCATGGATGACAAAACGTCCGCAGACGCGCTTTCGTTGGCAATGATTACGGAAAACGTAACCGTCCTCGTGCATGGATGCGAGGAGAACTTGCCCCACTTATTCCAAATCTAGGGCTTCTTTGCTCAGCCAGATCGGCACCTTCGTGGACCTTCTCTTGCAACTTCCATCCAGTCGTCTTGTATCTCACTCCATGCCAGACTCCATCCGCGTCCGCGGCGCACGCACTCACAACTTGAAGAACATCGACGTGGACATTCCGCGCGATGCGCTAGTGGTGCTCACGGGCGTAAGCGGTTCTGGCAAGTCCTCGCTGGCATTCGACACGCTTTATGCCGAGGGCCAGCGACGCTACGTGCAGAGCCTCTCCGCCTACGCGCGCCAGTTCCTCGACCAGATGGAGAAGCCGGACGTGGACTTCATCGAGGGACTCTCTCCCGCCGTGGCCATTGAACAGCGCCACTCCTCGCCCAACCCCCGCTCCACCATCGCCACCGTCACGGAAATCTACGACTACCTGCGCGTGCTCTACGCCGTGGCGGGGCAGCCTCACGACCCAGCAACCGGAGAGCGCCTGGTGAAATCCACTCCGGTTGAAATAGCGGATGAGATCCTGTCTCTGCCGGAGGGTACCCGGCTCATCGTCCTGGCCCCGCTGGTAGAGAGCAGCTCCATGGACTTGCGCGGACTCTTTGAAAAGCTCAAACGGCAGGGTTTCATCCGTGTGCGGCTGGACGGCGAGATGCTGGAACTCGATGACAAGCTGAAGGCTGGCAAAGGCAAGCACACCCTAGAGGCAGTGATCGACCGCCTCGTCGTGCGCCCAGACACAAGGACCCGGCTCATGGAGGCGATCGAAAACGCACTGAAGTGGAACCCACGCCTCATTCAGTTTTTGATCGACGATCAGATCAGGACCTTCACGACAGCCTACGCGAATCCCCGAACCAAATTTGTGCTCGAGGAGCTGACACCACAACACTTTTCCTTCAACACTCGCGCAGGTGCCTGCCCTACCTGCGAAGGTGTGGGCAGTCTCATGGCACCAGACCCAGACCTCATGGTGCCGGACAAGGATAAATCCCTTTCCCAGGGTGCCATACGCACCTGGTGGTCTCGCATACCAAAAATGAAGGCAGTGCAGGAGGCTGCCCTCCAGGGGCTCACCAAGCACTACGGCGTGGACCCCGAACGTCCCTATCACAGCCTCAGTGAGGAGTTCAAGCAGGCGCTATTTTACGGCACGGGAGACGTGGCCATACCCACGGGATGGAAGATCGCGGGGAACAAACGAAGTGTCGAAAAGCCATACGAAGGACTCATCACCCAAGCGAAGCGATTGTATGAGAGCAATCCCGGCGAGCACCTGCGCGCCCAGCTCACACGCTACATGAACCCAAAGGTCTGTCCGGCATGCCAAGGGCGTCGGCTTCAGCCCGCCTCACTGGCCGTCAAGCTGGAGTCTGACGTATCGCTCCTCTCCATTCATGACTATTGCGCGCTGAGCACGGCGGATGCTTTGCAGTGGATGCGGTCACTCAGGCTCTCCGCGCACCAGCACGCTTATTGTGACGAGTTGCGCAACGAGATCATCAAGCGCCTTGAGTTTCTCACCGAAGTGGGGCTCGGGTACCTGGCGCTGAACCGGGAGAGCGGCACCCTCTCAGGCGGCGAGGCGCAGCGCATCCGACTGGCCACCCAAATCGGTGCCGGACTGGCTGGCGTCCTGTACGTGCTGGATGAACCCAGCATAGGCCTTCACCCCGCTGACAACGAGCGCCTCATCGGCACGCTGCTTCGTCTGCGCGATCTTGGGAACACGGTGCTCGTGGTGGAGCATGATGATGCGATGATGCGCGCCGCAGATCACCTCATTGAGCTTGGTCCCCGCGCCGGAGTGCACGGAGGAAAAATCACGGCCCAGGGTGCGCCCGCTGAAGTGATGGCGAATGCTGAGTCCGTTACGGGCGGCTACTTGGGCGGACGGCTCAGCATTCCCGTGCCCAGGCACCGCGTTCCGCCAGCAAGAGGAGATGACCTCATGGACTCTGCGCAACGGGCCATCACCATCCACCGAGCTACGGAACACAATCTTCGGGATGTGACCGTCCGCTTTCCCACAGGCTTGTTCACCTGCGTGACGGGCCCCTCCGGCAGTGGCAAGTCCACCCTCATCGATCACATCCTCCGCCGAGCGCTCGCCCGCCATTTTTACAATGCCAAAGATGAACCCGGGGCTCACGAACGCATCACTGGCCTGGATCTCATCGACAAACTCGTAGTCATAGATCAGGAACCGATAGGCCGCAGCCCACGGAGCAACCCCGCCACTTATACCGGTGTCTTCACCGCCATACGTGATCTCTTTACCGACCTGCCACTGGCTCGCGTACGCGGCTATGACGCCGGCAGATTCAGCTTCAATGTAGCCGGCGGACGCTGCGAGAAGTGTCAGGGAGATGGCACCATCAAGATCGACATGCACTTCCTGGCTGACGTGTGGGTGACCTGTGACCAGTGCAAGGGCCAGCGCTACAACGCAGAGACCCTGGAAGTCGCGTTCAAAGGGCGGAACGTAGCAGAAGTCCTGGACATGACCGTCTCCGAAGCCGCCCGTTTCTTCGACAAGAACCCGCACATTTTTCCAAAGCTCCGCGCGCTGGAAGAATGCGGTCTAGGCTATCTGAAACTGGGCCAGTCAGGTACCACACTCTCCGGCGGTGAAGCTCAGCGTGTCAAACTAGCCGCCGAACTCAGCAAGCGCAGCACTGGACGCACCCTATACCTGCTGGATGAACCTACCACCGGACTGCACTTTGCGGACATAGAGACCCTCATGCAGGTGCTGCTGCGTCTGCGTGAAGGTGGGAACACGCTCATCGTCATCGAGCACAATCTGGATGTCATCAAGTGTGCGGACCACATCATTGACCTCGGTCCCGGTGGCGGCGTCCATGGTGGCACAGTGGTCGCCGAGGGCACGCCGGAACAGGTAGCCGCCACCAAGGCCAGCCCCACGGGAAGATTCTTGGCCAGCGTCCTCTGAACAAAGAGGGTCCGCTCAAGCCTCCATCAGCAGGATGGCATCCATGTTGATGTCATTATAGAGTGCGTCGGAGAGAATGACGATTGGGTCTCCTGTCTTTACGATTCCGCGCACGCGCAGGAGCTTCAGTGCATCCTTGATCGTGGCGTCAGGATTCCCGGGGCTGAAGTCCATAACAAATGGGTGCACACCCCTGGCTGTGGTGAGCGTACGGCTCACGTGCCGGTTCGGCGTTAGCGCCAGAATAGGCGCGAACTCCGGCCTCTGATGAGCCAGTAGGTGCGCCATGACTCCGCGCAGAGTGAAGACCATGAGCTTGGCGTTCGGGATGGAGTTCGCCAGCACGATGGCTGACTTCACCGTCTTGTGCTTATTCGTCTTCAGGGGCGCATCCGAGGCGAAACGTCCGGAAGGATATTGCTGCTCGATCCGACTGATCACTGTGTCCAGCACCTCCACACACTTGATCGGATAGCGCCCCACGGAGGTCTCTCCACTGAGCATCACACAGTCCACCTGCTCGATGACCGCATTGAAGATGTCTGTGACTTCAGCACGCGTAGGCACGGGATTCTCAATCATGCTCTCCAGCATCTGCGTGGCCACGATGACCTTGCGCCCGTGGTAGGAGCAGCGCTCAACAATCCGGCGCTGGATGAGGGGCAGTTCCTCAATGGGGCACTCACTGCCCAAGTCACCACGGGCCACCATGATACCGGCGGACGCTTCCACCAGCGCATCCAAGTTCTCCAGCGCCTGCTGGTTCTCGATTTTTGCGATCACCCGCGCCTTGCTCCCCTTCTGCTCCAGCAGCAGTTGCAGATGCTGCACGTGGCCCGGTTCACGCGCAAAGCTCAGCGCAAAGAAATCCACTCCTAGCTCCACACCCAGGTCCAGATCCACGTAGTCCTTCTGCGTGAGGGGTGGCAGACGCACCGGCACGCCAGGGAGATTGATGTGCCGACGGCTCTTCATCTCCCCTTGTGTCATGACTTCGCCCACCACGCGGAAGGCTGAGATTTCCGTGGCCTTGATCTGAATCATGCCACCGTCGATGAGGATGACGTCTCCTTTCTTGAGATCAGTGCCCAAGTCAGAGTAGTTGACCGTGGTGGAATAGGGAAGGGCCGACTTGGCCTCAGCTTTCGTCAGAAACTCCACGCGGTCCCCCGGCTTGAGCATCCATGGCTTGTCCAAGTCTCCAGTGCGAATGGACGGTCCGGTGAGGTCCATGAGGATGGCCACCTCCTTACCCAGGTTGTCGGATGCCGTGCGGATGTGCCCATACACCGTGCGCACCCACTCATGAGAAGCGTGGCTCATGTTGAGGCGGATGATGTCCGCCCCCTTTTCAATGAGCCGAGTGATGATGTCTGGCGACTGGGTGGCGGGTCCGAGAGTGCAGAGGATCTTGGTTTTGCGGGTCATTCCATTGAGAAGGGTTGGCGGGTCTGAATTAGCAAGGATCAAAGGAGCATGGAAGGTGCCAGCGCCATCAGACGGGTGGCTTTCTTCCCCAGATCATACCCCAGGTGAGGAAAGCGGCCCCGGCCAGGAGCATGAAGCTGCTGTAAAACTGTCCCATCGTAAGTCCTAGCACACGCCCTGCGCCAGAGTCCGGCTCGCGCACAAACTCGAGTGAAATACGGGCCACTGCATACAAGATGAAAAACAGCCCAGTGAGAATGCCATGCGGCAAACGGGGAAAGCGCACCCTCATCCAGAACAGCAGCAGAAAGATGAACAACCCCTCACCCAAAGCCTCATACAGCTGGGAGGGATGGCGCGGGTTCAGCACCGCCACGAACTCCTCCCTGGAGCCGAACGCCTTACTGTAAACCTCCAGGATCTCCGGGCTGTGTCGCAGCCCCTGATCCAACGGAAAGGTATCCCCAAACTTCGCCTGATAGCGGTCCAGAAAGTCCTGATGCGAGATTTCGGTGGGAAACTTCACCGCCCAAGGCACTTGAGTCACCCGTCCAAAGAGCTCGCCATTGATGAAGTTGGCGATGCGCACCGTGAAGATGCCCAGCGGCGCACCCGCCACCAGTGTGTCTCCCAGCCCTGTCCAGCTGATGCCATGCTTCCGCGCATACCAGAGAAGGAACAAGGCCACTCCCAGGATGCCACCGTGCGCCGACATGCCGCCATCCATGATGCGGATGATGGAAAGGGGATCCGCCAGCAGCCCGTCGAAGTTGTAGAAGAGCATATAGCCCAGGCGTCCGCCGAGCACCACGCCGAACAGCGCAGTGAGCGTGATGAAGTCCGCCACCGCATCCTCCTTGATCTCCGATAGCCCACGCCGCGCCAAATACCGCATGACCAGGTAAGCCAAGTAAAAGCCGACCACATACGCAAACCCATACCAGTGCAGCGCTATGCGGTCCGTGAAACGAATGATGTGTGGACTCAAGTCATGAACCCACCAGGCAAACACTGGGGTCGTCATTGGGGCGGCATAGCTCCTTTCAACAAGTCAAAAACAGTCACGATGCCGACCATGCGCGAGTCCGCATCCAGCACAAGCGCCTTCGTGGCCCCGGTGCGCATCAGATCTTCCACCAGGGAGCGGAGCGCAGTGTCCGGCCTCACCACAAAAGGCGTTCCCAACGGCACCTCACGCACACGGTTCTGGCAGTCGAAACCGTGATGCTTCAAGTAATCGTAGGCTACCGCACGGCGGAGAAGTCCCAGCACCCTGCCCTCCTCATCCACCACAGGATAAGCGCTGTGAGGCCGGTCCTGGAACTCCTTCACCGCATCCGTCAGGCAGGCATCCGCAGCGATGCTTGCCACCTCCCGGGTCATTACATCAGCCACCGTTCCCGTCCGCACCTCTCCCGGCATCGCCGCCACCGTGCGCTCTACCTCCTCCGGCAGATGATAGGTCTCAGCCGAGCGCTGGAAAAGTCGGTTGAGCGACCCTATGGAGCCGACCAGCTTGTCGAATGTCCGTGAATCGATGGCCACCAGCGTGCTGCTCTCCGTGGCCACCGCATCGAAGCGCCAGATGCGGTCCCCCAAAAGCGCACGTTCGCCGAAGTGCTCCCCCCGGGTGCACACCTTCACCACCCCGCCGGAGTCATCCCGGATCTCGATGCGTCCATCCTTCACCGCATAGAGCGAAAACGCCGGTTCGCCAGACTCAAACAACGGATCCCCAGGCTCCAGGTGCATCTCCTCCAGCGCCTTCGTGTATTGAGGAACCAGCAAGTTGATATCACGCGGAAAAAACAGCTCGAACGTCCACTCCGTCACCACACGCAGCTTGCGGTCCAGCCCTGGCAGCTTCATCAGATAAATGGTACGCCACATGAACCAGGCCAGCAGCCCGGAGAAGTTGATGCCGCTGATCTGCGCTACGGCCTTGCGGTGCCCTATGGAAGCCAGCTCGCCGAGGCCCGTGAACTCAAACTCCTTCAGCGGATGACCAAAGTGAGTAGCCGCGATGTTTTCACCAATCAACTGACCCTGCCGATACGCAAACTGCGCCGTTTCAGGACATGTTCCCCCACCCTTCTTCGGGAAGATGGCACAGTCCCCGGCCGCCCAGATGTGGCTGAAGCCCCGCACCTGCCCCGTTCTTTCCACCACCACCCGGCCCCGCTCCACAGGCAGTTCGCCAGCCGCTCCCAGCGCGGTGATGAGGCAGTGAGGCGCATTGCCCACCGTGCAGACAATGGACGTGGACTCCAACCGCGTCCCATCGTCCAGCAACACCATCCGCGCCGTCGCCGCACGCACCCGACGCTTCAGCAGCACCTTCACGCCCATCTTTTCCAGGCAGCGCCCCGTGTAGTCCCCCAAGCTCGCACTCAGCATCGGCAGCAATCTCTCACCGCTGTGGACCAGCGTTACCGAAGGCTCTTCCGGCTGGATGTTTCCGTAGAAGCCGCAGACCGCGCTCACTAGGTCCTGGATTTGCCCCGCCGTCTCCACCCCGCTGTATCCACCACCCACCACCACGAAAGAAAGCAGTCTGCGTCTCTCCGCAGCATCGTCCATCAGATTCGCCTCCTCCATCCGCGCCACGATCGCGGCCCTGAGCTTCATGGCATCGCCGGCATTTCGCATGAGGAAGGCATGCTCACTCATGCCGGGAATGCGCGTCAGGTCCACCTCGGCACCCAGCGCCAAGACCAAATGATCGAACGTCACCACCACATCCGGCGTAAAGAAACCGCCACTTAGCGTGATCTCGCGCGCCTTAACGTCCAGTTTGGACACATGACCTTTTAACACCTCCGCTCCCTGACACAGCAGCCGGATGGGGTTCACCACATGCCGCGGTGACAGAGAGCCACCCACCACCTCGGGCAGCATAGGCTGGAACACCATGTGGTTCTCGTTCGCGATCACGCCCACCTTCAAACCCAAGTGCTTCAGGCGTTTTACTGCTCTTTGCGCGGAATAAACTCCGGCAAACCCACCTCCTAAAATAGCAACGTCAAGATGACGCCTCACAGCTCGACTCATCCTGCTCGTTAGCACACCTGCCCCTGGCTTCACCCAAAGATTTCGACGCTTCAAAACACTTTCCCGGTCAAAAATGTTCAAAAAAGTTTGGAGTCAGATATGATCGATTTTTCATTTTTGTGTTGATATTCCACGAGACCGTAATACTCTCCGCTTAGCCAATGCCTCGAAATGCCACCTGCTTATAAAAAATATAGATTTTAGACTTGAAGATTTGCCGGGAGTGAACTATCATCTCCCCTGACCAACCCGATTATTTGAAAAATTAACCCTCTCGCATATGTCAGCACTCAACTCCCAAAAACCAGCGGCACGAGACCACGCGAAACTGGCGGACTTCATCCTCTTCAGCCAGCGTGAGTTCCTGCTGAACCTTTCGAGAGACCTGAACCGGGACAACATCTCCTTCGCCCAGTTCTTCCTTCTCAGTTACCTCGCCACCTCCAAGGAGCTGACCATGACTGACATCGCACGCAAGATGGGGCACTCCACTGCCGCAGCCACCGGTCTGGTGGATCGGCTTGAGAAGCTTGGCTACATGGAGCGCACCCACGCCATCGATGACCGCCGCAAGGTGCTTGTGCGCATCACTCCCAAAGGCTTGGACCTCGTTAGCCGCCTTCGCGATGAACTTCAGAATCGCATCGCCGACGCCATGCAGGAAACGCAGACCGCAGACGCAAACAGCTTTATCTCCGCCTATCGGAAGCTCGACGACGACGCCACCGTTACACGCTGAGAAGTCAGGGTTGCTCATTCATCAAAGCCCGGCTAGGTACCGAGAGGACCAGCCGGGCTTTTCTTTTTAGCGCCTCAAGCCACTGGCTCCTGCCCCGTCAGCACGATCGCCCCAGTAGCGAGCAAGGTTCCGTTTTCATCCACCACACTGCCGCTAGCCTGAATCAGCCCTCCCATGGCACCGTCCACCTTGGCAAAAACCACCATCGACTGGCCGGGAGAAAGCGTCCCAAGGATTTTGAACTGACGCACCGCTGTCAGCCGCATCTCCCGCAAAGGCACGACGCGCCCGCTCTGCACCACCACCCCAGCCAGTTGCGCTAGCGCCTCTACCATGACCACACCGGGCAAAATGGGCTGCCCGGGGAAATGACCCCGCAGGAATTCCTCATTCCCCTTCAGCCTCCATTTTCCCTTGCCCTCCACGCCCGGCGTTAGTTCCGTCACTTGGTCAATAAATCGAAACTCCGGCCCGTGTGGGAGACTGGAAAGGGCTTGAACTGGACTTGCCTGCTGGCTCATAGTGCAGCCATACGCATGAAGGGCGGACTCGGCAATCTGCAACCTCCTACCAGGCTGACATGATCGACCGCGCTCGAACTTGGACTGCCGCACTTGCCTGTGCCCTCTACTGGGGAATCGGAGGTAGTGTCGTGCTGCTGCTCGCCCTGGTACTCGGTCCCATCCTGCCCGCCAGACTGGCGCGGAAAGTCGGAGGATTCATCATCCGCTGGCCATTCCGCGGGTTCATCCTGCTCCTGCGTTGGTTCGGAGTCGCCCAGTGCGAGTTCGTAGGCTTTGAAAAACTGCGGACGCAAGCGGGCGGTTTCGTGCTCGCGCCGAATCACCCCGCCATCTGGGATGCCGTCTTCATCCTGGCCAGGGTACCTCATCTCACCTGCATCCTCAAGTCTTCGCTCCTGTGCAACCCCCTGCTTGCCGGAGGTGCCCGGCTGGCCCGCTTCATCCCCAACGACCCTCCGCAAGAGATGATCCGACAGTGCATCACCACGCTGAGTCAGGGGGGGCGGCTGCTGCTTTTCCCGGAGGGCACCCGCACTCGGAAGGCCACTACCGGCCTGAATGACTTCCGCGGCGGAGTGGCCATCATCGCCAGACAAGCCCGGGTGCCAGTCATTCCCGTCTTCGTCCAGACGGACAGTGACTACGGCATGAAGGGCCGCCCACTCTGGAGACCGGAATACAGACTCACCCGCATTCGCATGACCCTCGGCGAGCCGATGACCTGTGGTGAGGAAGAAACCAGCCATCAGTTTTTGGAAAGGTTGCGCGCCGCGTATCTTGCGGCACTCTCCCGCCCTCCCGAATGAGAGCGCTCGTCCTCATACCCAGCTACAACACCGGCTCCGCCCTGCTTTGCAGCACGGTGACTTCCGCTTTACTGCACAGCGAGCACGTCTGGGTCATCATTGATGGCAGCACGGACGGCAGTGGTGACGTGCTGGAAAAGGAACTCTCTGGACGGACGAATCTCCGTATCGTCAAATGCACCCCAAACAAGGGCAAAGGCTCCGCCGTATTGCACGGCACAGAGCTGGCACAGCAAGCTGGCTTCACCCATGTCCTCACCATGGATGCAGATGGGCAGCATCCGGCGGAGCGCATTCCCCATTTTCTGAAGCTCGCGGCGGCCCACCCGGAGGCGTTGCTGCTAGGCTGCCCCCAGTTTGGCCCGGAAGCGCCTCAGCTCCGCGTCCAAGGTCGCAAGATCTCAAACGCCTGGAGCAACCTTGAAACGCTTAACTGGGGCATAGGAGACTCTCTGTTCGGCATGAGAGTCTATCCCGTGGCAGCCCTCTTGCGAGCCTTTCGCAGCACCTGGTTCGCCAGGCGTTTTGACTTCGACACTGAAATCGCGGTGCGCATCGCCTGGCAGGGTGTCCCCATACTCAACGTTCCTACCCCCGTGAAGTACCTCTCCAGAGAAGAGGGCGGCGTCTCCCAGTTCCGCTACTTCCGGGACAACAGCCTGCTCACCTGGATGCATACGAGGCTGTTTTTCGGCTTCCTGCTGCGCTCCCCCTTGCTGCTTTGGAGAACGCTCCGGGGCGGCAACCCCCTGCGCCACGCCGCCGTTTCCTCCGCTGATTCATGAGCCAGTACCGTTCAGTGACGAAGCAAGACCTCGCCCGCATCGCCGCGCTTTGCGACAACCGCTGGGACTTTCACTACACCAAGTCCAAGCTCGCCACAGATCCCATCTACGCCGCAGTCGTCGAAGCACTGGCAGTCAATGAGATGCCCGTACTGGACATCGGCTGCGGCATGGGCCTGCTGGCTCATTACCTCCGCGCCGTCGGCTCCCGCCGCATCGTCCACGGCTTTGACTTTGACGCGAGAAAAATCCGCAGCGCCCAGATCATGGCAGAGCGGGGCGGACTGCGCGACTGCCACTTCCACTGTGGAGACGCCCGTCAGGCACTACCGGACTTTCAGGGAAATGTGGTCATTCTTGACGTGCTTCAATACCTCACGCCGGAAGGCCAGACCGCGCTCTTGACCAGTTGTGCCCCCCATGTCGCTCCGGGTTGCCGACTCGTCATCCGCACCGGCTTGAGGGACGACTCATGGCGCTACAAAGTCACCGTGGCTGGAGATTGGATAGCCAAGGCTACCAGGTGGATGAAGGCAGCGCCCGTGGCCTACCCCACCGCTGAAGGATTGAGAGCCACACTTGCTACTGCCGGACTCACCACCACTCTAAAGCCGCTTTGGGGGAATACCCCTTTCAACAATCACCTCGTCATCGCGGAGCGTTAAGCCGGGCCAACACCTCTGAGGTGATCTGGTCCAAAGTGCCAGCTATCGACACACGAAGCACCTCGTCCCCCGGTTTCTCCAGCGTCGCAAATTGGCTCTCCAGCAGGCTTACCGGCATGTAATGTCCCTGTCTCTTCGCCATGCGGTTGTGGATCAAGTCAAAGTCCCCATCCAGAAACACGAACTTCATCTCCTCATCCGAATCCCCGTCTCGAAGCCATTCACGGTAAACGCTCTTCAGCGCCGAACATGCCAGAACGTAGTTCGTGCCGGCACTCCGCATCTCCAGGACTCGGCTCCGCATCCGAGCATACCAAGGTTTCCTGTCTTCATCATCGAGCGCAATGCCAGAGCGCATCTTTTCTTTCGCCTCCTCCGAGTGAAAGTCATCCCCATCCTCAAACACTCCCTTCAAGTGCCCCGCCAGCCGCCTTCCCACCTCGGTCTTGCCAGAGCCAGAGACACCCATCACGATCAAGGTCAGGGGCCTTCGCATAGATTGGAGATCAGGAGAAAAGTCAGTCATCGAAAACAGTGCTTCTTCAGTAAGGCCACATCACGGCTCTCGCCAAGCCAAACCTCATCGGACCATCACACTTCCGCAGGCGAGTTCGTGCGCATCTGCGTTGCATCCCAGTCCACAGTCTTCAGCACGTCTCCCAAAAATGGTAGCTCACCTAAGCGCGTTTCATCCGCAGGCGGCCAGAAGACGCAGGCCTCGATCCGCCGCACTACCTCCGCCGCCACTTCCAGCGCACTCTCCATCCACCACTCATCAAAACCCTCCCACATGGAAATACGGGTCTGCTGGATGGACTTCGGCACACAGAAGTAGCCCACGGCCGGCACTCCGAGCCCACGAGCGTGAAGCGCCGCAGCGTAAAGCGGAAGCTGCAGGCTGTTCCACTGAAAGGTCGTTCTGCCATCCCGGTCCAGCACCTGCCGCCACTCACTGCCTTCGGCGGTTTGGGTTCTCGCCGTAATGCGCTTCAGATGCGCCGTCCTTGGCTCCAGCTCCCTGTCGCTGGTCTTGAAGTCCAGCACTCGCAGCTCATTGACCCCACCACGTGTGCGACGTTCCACCCGGTCGATCATGCCGCTAAGCCTTGCATTACCTATCATGATGGGAGACTCATCGCTGCTGATGTCCAGCTCCGAGTGCATAATCAGCCACCCATCCTGGCGGGCAGCAGCCTCCGTCTTGGCCACCTCCCTCAAGCGCTGCCTGGCGGACTCGACTTGAAGACGCACCAGCATGGGGAGTGGGTTACCCCATTTTTCCGCAGCACGAGATTGCACTTCAGCATCTAGGAAGTCGGCTATCTCTGCATCGTCTGTGGACTCCCGCATAGAAGCATGCTTGGCAAAGGCGTCCAGCGCACGGTGCAAAAGATCACCGAACTCCATGGCATCCATCTCCTGCTTGGCTGGGTCCACAACCTCACCCCACCTCGTTTCGTAGTCCAGGTAGTAGCCAAACGGACAGCGCAAGTAGCTGGACAGACGGGAGTGGGACACACGCTCAAGCGCACGTGGCTCCCGCAGCTGTGGCTTCAACATCCACGCCAAGCTACGCGGCGGCTCCACTACCACCTTTTTCTCTTCTTCCTTCGGGAAAAGCTTCTTCACCCGCGCGGGAAGCTCCTCATCGTCACAGCGCATGAGCAGGCGGCTAGGCTTGAGCGCATCACCACGATCGCTCCACTGACCGCAGATCCAGCGTGTCATGGCTGGTTCACGCTGGGCACTGATGGCGTGGCAAAGGTAAGCGTCCCGCGCGTAACGGGAGCGCTGACATGCCAGGCCCAACTTTTCCCGCACGCCGTCCGGCAAGAAGGGATGACTGATCAAGATGCCGGGCACATGTTCCTCATTCACCCCAGCTATGACCAGACCGGGCGCCTGCTCCCAGAGCAGCTCCAGCCAGCCCTGAAGAACTAGGTCCACATCCCCACGTGGTTCAGAAAGAGCGCTGCGCTCCACCAGCTTCAGCACAAGCGCCAGACGCTCCGCTGCCGAAAGGGTGCGCCCCAGCGCAGCCAGTTCCTCATCCACTTCTGCCGCCGCTTGGATCAGTGCGTCTGCCAGATCCACATGCAAGCGGTCTGCGGGAGAAGACGTCACGAAATCCCTCCCGCCATACAACCAGTTCAGCAGACCCCGCACCACTTCCTCCGCCACCATGGACGAGGCTTTTTCCCGCCAGGCAAGCAACGCATCGAGAGGGCGCTTCAAAAGCGAGTCATCACTCGTCAGCAAAGACTGCGCGTGAGTCAAAGTCAGCGGAAGGTGAGCTGCAGCAAAGGCATCCGCCACAGACATCAATTTGGGTTCAGAAGCACCCCCATTCAGAGCACTCCGCACCTCATCTACCCGTAACAAGGCAGCAAACGCAGACCACGGCTCCCGCTCCAGAACAGCATGAAAACACTCCAAAACGTGCCAAAGGCCCGCACGCACCGGTGAGATGCCGCCAGGTTCAAACACACGCACACCCTCCCCGCTCATGCGCTCCAGCACCGCATTGGAGACTTCCGCATCACACACTCCGACCGCAGTGCGGCTGGTGATAGCCAGCTCACCCACAGCCTTGACCACCGCAGCCGCCTGCCCCGCAGAGTTCATGCACACACTGATGTTCTCAAGCAGAACGGCCGCACCCAGCAAAGAAGTGTCGGACCAGAACTCAGGCAGCGGACGACCGGCATCGTCAAAGGCAGCATTCCACTTTTCTGGTGCCAAGATGTGCACCGTCACCTCCACCGCTTCAGCCACTGAGCGAAGCCACTTCTCCGCCAGAGGCGGGAGATCCGGCGCCGCAAGCACAGAAACGTTTCTCACACCCTCCGGCAGCACGGGGCTGACGGCTCGCGCCGCCTTGAGCCGCTGCATGTCTTCGACGCCCTGCTGCTCCAGAAGCTTGATAAACCGACTCTCCAGCTCAGCCAGCTCCCTCCAGCGTTCGGCATCCACCTCCAAGTGCCTTGAAGATGCGACACTCTGAAAGCTCCAGCCACCTGCGCCAAGCGTGGACGAGAGATCCAGCATCAGCTCCGCCGTGGCGAGACACCAGGACCACGTGCGCTGCGGCAGCGTTTGGCCGAAGAGCACCTGGCACTCGTTCGGCTTGACGTTCTCAAGCACCACCGCCCAAGCCAGCAGACTTTTCAGACGGGACGCGCCGCCTGCGCGGTCCTCCTTCGTGACCAGCAGCTGCTCCGGTGCCCACACATGCGGCATCACCACGCCGCCCTTTCCTCCCGTCGCGTTGGCCAGAGCCTCCTTCAGCCGACGCCCGGCCTCCGCAGTGGGCACCACGAAAAGCGTATCACTGAAATCCGCCTCACCACCGCCGTAGCCAGCGAGCAGTTTCTCCACAGCCCAATGCAGCACCGGTTTGTTCCAGTCCCAAAAATGCCTTTTCATCTCGCCACCTCCGGTTTCAGCAGCGCACGCACATACTTGCCCAGCATGTCCCACTCCACGTTGATGCGCTCACCCTCCCTCCGAGCGCGCAGGTTCGTCACTGCCAGCGTATGAGGTATGATCCAGCACACCACACGATCCGCCAGCACCTCAGCGGCGGTGAGCGAGATGCCATCCAGGCAGATGGAGCCTTTCGGAATCACAAGCCCCCTCGCCTCCTGCGGCAGGCTCACCTCCAGACGATGATCCGCTCCCTCGGCACGCCACGTGAGCACCCTCAACGTGTCATCTACGTGCCCCTGCACGAAGTGCCCACCTAGTCTCGCCCCCACCGCCAAGGCGCGCTCCAGATTCACGGGATCTCCTGGGTTCAAATCTCCCAGACTGGTCACCCGCAGCGTCTGCTCCAGGAGATCAAAACAAACCGTGCCTGCTTTGGCATCGATGACCGTGGCCGTGAGGCAGCAGCCATTGACTGCTATACTGTCTCCCTCCGCCACCTCGCTTGCCATCGGCCCCGTCTTGAGCCTCAGCCTCGCCCCTCCAGAGCGCGGCTCCAGCGCCAGAACTTCACCTGTCATTTCAACCAGTCCGGTAAACATGCCGCATCTTGGCGCGTGCCCCCCGCCTCGTCCAGCATTCCCATGCTTGACCCCGCCCTCCTCTTCATCATCATGCCCGAGAGGAAACAAATCATGGAAAACGTCATCATCATTGGTTCTGGCTGTGCCGGCTGGACCGCCGCCCTTTATACCGCACGCGCCAACTTGAGCCCCCTCCTCGTTACGGGAGCTATGCCCGGCGGCCTGCTCACCACCACCACCATCGTGGAGAACTTTCCCGGCTTCCCGGAGGGTATCGACGGCTTCCAGCTCATGATGAACATGCAGCAGCAGGCGGAGCGCTTCGGCACCAAAACAAAAATGGGGTCCGCAGTCACTGCTGTCGATCTCACCAGCCGTCCGTTCAAGGTCACCATCGACGACGAAGTCGTCGAAACCAAGTCCATCATCATCGCCACGGGTGCCGGTCACAAACACCTCGGCCTGGAGAGTGAGAAACTGCTCGACACCAAGGGCGTCACCTACTGCGCCACCTGTGACGGCGCACTGCCCATGTTCCGCAACAAGCCGCTCGTCGTCGTGGGTGGCGGAGACAGTGCCTGCGAGGAAGCGCTCTACCTCACCAGGTTCGCCAGTGTGGTGTATTTGATTCACCGCCGCGACACGCTGCGCGCATCCAAGATCATGGCAGACCGCGTGCTCGCTCACGAGAAGATCAAGCCCGTGTGGGACAGCACCGTGGAGGAGATCCTAGACGTGCAACAGGACACCGTGACCGGAGTGCGCATCAAAAACCTCAAATCTGGTGAAATCAGCACCCTCGACTGCTCAGGAGTCTTCGTCGCCATCGGCCTCGTGCCCAATACCCAACTGTTCCAAGGCGTCATCGACACGGATGAGGCAGGCTACATCAAACCCACCCACGGCTCGCACACGAATGTGGAAGGCGTCTTTGTAGCCGGGGATGTCGCAGACAAACATTACCGCCAGGCCATCACCGCCGCCGCCATGGGCTGCATGGCCGCCATCGATGCGGAACGCTACCTCCAAGGACTCGCTGATTGATTCATCTTATGAGTGATGCATTCAAAGACTTCGTAGCCCGGCGTGAGGCCAAGATCAAAGGCGGCGGCACTTCCAACAACCTCCTCTGGATCGTGCTCGCCGTCGCATTCGCCGCCGTGGTGGTGTTTCTCGTCCTGCGCGGTGACCCCACCACCGGTCCGGTCAATCCCAACACTGCCAGCCTCGAGCAGTTGCAATCCCTAGACGGCGTAGGCGTAGAAATCGCCAAAGGCATCATCGCAGGACGCCCCTACACCAAGCCCGAGGACCTCACCAAAGTACCCGGCATAGGTCCCAAAACGGTAGAGAAAATCAAACCACGTCTGGTATTTGACTGAGCGCACCCGCGCCAGAGTCAGTGCCCGCAGTTCCCACCCTCCGCAGGATCCGTATCCTTCACGTCCGCCTGCGCTTTGAGTGTCTCAAGAAACGCGTTGAACTTCTCGTCCCGCGTCTCATCCAGCCACTTCGCTTTCACCTTCTCCCTCACCTCCTCAAACGGAACCGCCTCGGGTGACCGACGATCCATGAGCTTGCATAGGTGGAAGCCCAGTTGCGTGGTGAAAACCGGGCTGATCTCACCCTTCGTCATGGAGAAAGCGATTGCTTCAAACTCCTCCATAAACTCCCCGCGCTTGAACCAGCCCAGATCAATCTGCTGCTGCTCATTTCCCCGCTCCGCTTCAGCCATCGCCTCAAAGTCCGCCCCCTCCAGAAGCTGCCGCCGCAGCTCGCGCATCTTTTCATAGACCTCCTGTCGGCTCTTCGCCCCATCCATGCTCTTCGTGATGTGGATCACGCGAATGTGTTCCTCCGTCTTGAAGGAATCAATGTAACGCTCGTAATACGCACGAAGTTCCTCGTCAGAAGGTTCCTTCTCCTCGCCATACACCTCGGTCAGCAGCTTGTCGAGACGCACGCCATTGCCCACATTGTCACGCACCAGCGCCTCATCCTTGAAGCCCAGTCCTATACGCACATAGAACTGCTGCTCTCCCCCGGCCTCTTCGATAAGCTTGTTCAACCGGGCGGTCACCTCCTCTTCCGTCACTTCCGGAAAACGATTTCGAGCCTCCTGATTGAGAAGCACCCGGGCCACAATGTTCTCCTTGGCCGTCTGCCGAAACTCCGGATCCCGCTCACAACAAGCCACCTGAAGCGTCCTTTCGTAGTGCCCCTTGATCTGTCTGAACTCGCTCTCGATGATTTCTTCATCGATCTCTTCGCCGTTAATGAACAATGCCATGCCGCACCGTGCGCGGCGCGGTGCGCAATTCAAACGGCTTCCTTACTCATTCTCGGGCATACGGCCTTGCGCCTGCCACGTCAGACGTTAACACTGCACGCCAGCACTCTCCCAGATGATCACCACACGCCATCTCCACATGCTCATCACCGCACCGTTTGTCTGCATCCTTTTGGCAGCCTGTCAGAGCGCGCCTTCCAAACCAGCATACACCCCCACCCAGTATGCCGCTCCATACGGATACAGCGGCGTTCCCTACACCCAGCAGCCATCCTACACACCGCCGCCGTTTCCCCCAAGTCAACCCGTCACAAATCCCCAGGCCAGCTACGCCTACACACCGCCCACTTACCAAGCGCCTCAACCCACAGCCCAGTATGCTTATGAAGACAGCGGAGTCGATGCACCGGCCCAATTTGCCGCCACCAGCGCCCCATCCATTCGCGCCGCCAGCTACTTGCTCATCGACGCCCGTACCGGTCGGCCGCTCGTAGGGCGCGGTGCCGATGTGGTGCGCACCGTAGCCAGCACCCAGAAACTCCTTACCGCCCTCGTCGTGTTGGACGCGGGAAATCTCGACAAACGTGTCACCATCCAGTCATCCGACACCCAAGTGGAACCCACCAAGCTCGGGCTGCGTGCGGGTGAAGTCTATACCCGCCGCAACCTCCTCTACGCCTTCCTCATCAAAAGCGCCAACGACATCGGTAAAGTGCTGGCACGTGACGTGGCAGGTAGCCAGGACGCCTTTGCAGCTCGCATGAATGCCAAGGCCCGCGCCCTTGGAATGAGAGATTCGCACTTCGTCAATCCCCACGGACTCACCGCGCCCGGCCAGCGCTCCACCGCTCGTGACATGGCGCGGGTGGCCATGGCGGCTTACCGAAACGAGTTCATCCGCGATGCGGTCAAAAGAAAATATTACACTTTCAAGTTCGCCAATGGTCGCACCATCACGCTGAAGAACACGAACGAACTCCTCGGTGCCATGCCAGAGTGCAACGGCATGAAAACCGGCTACACCAACGCCGCAGGTCGTTGCCTTATCTCTTCAGCTTCCAGTGGCAGCAGACACGTCATCCTTGTCCAACTCGGCACCAAGACCGCCTACATCTGGGATGACGCCCGTCTTCTCATGTCGTGGGGACTGCGCAACATGCGCTAACACTCAACCGTAGCTCACCTCTCAGGCGTGGCGTCCCTCAGTTGAAGGTGCTTCGCCTGGCCAAGCAGTTCCACCGTCTTCACCACCGGTGCCCAGGTGTCTTTATCATCGCCATACAAAATCACCTTCGTCCGCTCACAAGCCATCGCAACGGCCACGGGAACATCAAGGTATCGCAACACATTGAGATAAGTCGGACCGCTCATGTGAGAAGCGGGGAGCGAATGAAGATCCAGCCGCTCGATGCCCTCTTCAAACAGTGAAGCGTAGAGCGTGTTCACCGCCATTTCACCAGAAGACGTCAGCCACAGCCGCGGTTTGTCCGCGCCTTTGATCGAACGCAGTGCCTGAATGCCACGCCAAATGTCATACGCCTGCGTGCTCGCCAGCGTTTCCCCCAGCAGGTAGAACCGCCGAAGCCGCTGGTTCTGAGCCTTGTCAGATCCCGTCCACGCCGTTGGCCCCACCCCACGTGGTGCCAAGTAAGCCATGCCCCACTTGAAGTTGGAAAACATCTTGTGTGTGCTGTTCCACGCCGCTGCATCAGACTCCGCCCCAGCCGGCTGAGTGAACGCAGCCGCAAAAGCCTTCCTGTATGTGGCCTCAAAGTCAGCCCAGCCCTTCTCATCCAGAATGTTCAGAGCTATCAGGTCCAACTCCTCCAGCTTCAAACCCCCGCGATGCGCCAGATACAAGCGCAAACGAAACGGCTCCTGCGAGACGAAGTCGAACGCTGACAGACTTACCCCCTCCGCCTCAGCCACCGTCGTAGAAGTGACCGCAGGCGAAACATCATCCCTAGGCCACGCGCGAAACACTTGCTCACGCAGCACTTTCATTTTGTCCTCACGGAAGATCACCCATTCGTCCCGTGACGATGGGGCCTCAAACTTGGCAGCAGCCGGAACGAACTCATGATCAATCCTTTGGTTCCTTTGGTCTTCCGGCAGACTGCGAAACACGCGCAACTGCTCTGGCTCGAGGGACTTCTTCGCCGCCTCCTCAGTGACATCCATCAAGTCCGCCCCCTTCAGATGCCGCTCGAACCAGTGAAAAGCACCCACGTTGAGCGGCTGCATATCCCTGTGCGGCCCTTCTGCTATGTGGAGGCCCAGCTTTGCGCCCGCACCCAGCATTTCATAGAGACGCCGGGCACTGGAGTAGGTCTGAAACACACCGTTCACAGGAAAAATGTCATCCTTGTCCGTATTGCAAATCAGCAGTGGGCGCGGCGCTACCAACGCCACCACACGATCGAAGTCCCAGCCGTAGGTGTTCACGAAATACATGCAATCGCAGTGGCCCTCCACGCAACCGTCCACCACATGATTCCTCAAACTCGTGATGCCCGCCGTAGGTGCAGCGGCTTTGATGCGGTCATCCAGTGCAGCCACCCACCACGAGTAGGCACCGCCACCTGAGCGCCCAGTGACGCCGAACCGCGTCTTGTCCACCTCTGACCGCGTCTCCAGGTAGTCGAGCGCGCGGATGCAGTTCCACGCCTCAACACCCGCCGAAGTGTAGCCACGGGAAACCCACCACCATTTGTTCAAGTTATACGTCCCATGGTGCTCTCCAGGTATCTCGCCAAGCTGCAGCGTGTCGATGACCAGGCAGCAGTACCCATGCCGCGCAAACCAGATACCATGGTGATGATACCCAGCCTTGTTCCCAAAGCTCACGCCGTCCTTCTTCACCACACTATGTCCGCAGACGTAAAGAATCGTGGGGAGCGTCTTGCCCTCGGTTTTGGATGGCTTGTAAAAGTTTGCCGTAACATACAACTGTGGCATCGACTGGAAATGTAGCTTCTCCACCACATAACCATCCCCGCTCTCCGCACCCGTGATGACCGGGTTCAGCGGAGTGCGCTCCGGCATCGGGTGAAGGCCCAACATCTCAAAAAGCTCTCTCCTCGCCTCCGGGGCCTGAGCCTGCCACTCCTCTGCACTGCGCACCGTCCGAAGTGATCCATTCTTCTCCAGCTCACTCACGCGGATTTCCCAATATCGCTGAAGCGCATGATTGGCCTCGGTATCAGGCGTCTTTTCGGGATACCGGGCTTGACCCATGGCAAGTGAAGTGAGCCAAATCAGAAGAATCGCAGTTCGCATGATCCCCTTCAACGCCGCTCAAAGACCGTTCTCCACACACAAAATGCTCTCAGGGCGCAACCATGAACGTCCCGCCGTGTTCAAGTGGGCAGAACTCACCCCCCATGCACCGCCATTTCACCCTCATCACGCTCGCCCTGCTGGCCCACGCCGCAGCCGCAGAAGATGCCATGTCTTCGGCCCACGCCGGGCTGAAGCCAGATGAACTCGCATTTTTTGAGAAGAACATCCGGCCCGTGCTGGTCAATCAATGCTACAAGTGCCACTCCGCTGCCGAAAAGATCAAGGGAGGCTTGGCTCTCGACACGAAGGCTGGCACGCTCGCAGGTGGAGAGTCAGGGCACCCTGCCATCGTACCCGGTCAGGTGGGTGAAAGCCTCCTTTTCGAGGCCATCTCTTGGTCCAACGCAGACATGCAGATGCCCCCCAAGGAAAAGCTTCCCGCAGATGTCATAGCCAACTTCAAGAAATGGATTGAGATGGGTGCCCCGGACCCTCGGGAAGGCACTACCCAAGGCGGCGGCAAAAGGGAGATCGACATCGCAGCCGGCCGCAAGCACTGGTCTTTCGTCAAGCCGGAAAAATCCGCTCCGCCCTCCGTCCAAAACACAGCCTGGCCACGCACGGACATCGACCGCTTCGTGCTCGCCGAGCTCGAGGCCAAAGGTCTCGAGCCAGTTGCCGACGCTGACCGCCAAACGCTCATCCGCCGCCTAGCCTACGACCTCACCGGTCTCCCGCCCACTCCAGATGAAGTGCGTGCCTTTGTGCAAGACACCTCACCAAAGGCAGTCGAACGTGTCGTGGACATGTATCTGGACTCTGAGCGCTTCGGCGAACGCTGGGCTCGGCATTGGCTGGACGTCGCACGTTATGCAGAGTCCAGCGGTAAAGACGTCAACATCCTCTACCCCCACGCCTGGCGTTACCGTGATTACGTCATCGAGTCCTTCAAAAAGGACAAACCCTATGACCAGTTCCTGAAAGAACAAATCGCGGGCGACCTCATGAAGTTCCGCGACAAACGAGATCAGGCCGAAAAGATCGTAGCCACCGGCTTTCTGGCCATTGGAGCCAAAACGCACAACAACCGTGACCGTCGCCAGTTCAATCTCGATATGGTGGATGAGCAGATCGATGTCATCTCCCAGGCGATGCTGGGTGTCACCATCGCCTGCGCCCGGTGCCACGATCACAAGTTCGATCCCATCACGCAGCGGGATTACTACGCGCTGGCCGGCATCTTCCTCAGCACAGAGACTCTCTACGGCACTTACTCCCAGCTCCAGAACAATCACCCAAGCACTCTCATCGAACTGGATGACGAAGCCGGGCTGCCTGCTGGTTTGGCGAAGATCTCCCCCTCCGAGGTGGCCATCCTCAAGCAGCGCAAAGAACAGGCAGATCGCTTGGCCCGTGAGGCTGCCGAGAACGTTCGCTCCTCAGGACTGTCGCGGAATGACCCCGCTGCTGCCTTCCTCCGCGTGCGAGGTCTGCGGGATCAAGCAGAAGCGCGAGAATCAGACGCCGATTTGTTCCGTGACGACGGCACACCGCGCACGTTTGTCATGGGGGCGCTGGACCGCCCCAGCCCTTTCAACAGCCCGCTGCTCCACCGCGGAGAACTCAGTCAGCCGGGCGACGTCGTACCGCGGGGGCTTGTAGAGGTTCTTTGCGCTGAAGGAGAGCCTCTCAATATCAGTGAAGGAAGCGGCAGACTCGATCTGGCATGGTGGATCGCCAGTAGGGACAATCCACTCACTGCACGTGTCATGGCCAATCGCATCTGGCTCAAGCTCTTCGGACGCGGCATCGTAGAGACACCGGACAACTTCGGCTTCATGGGAGCCAAACCCACCAATCAGCCCCTGCTAGACCACTTGGCCGTCAGCTTCATGGACAACGGATGGTCCATCAAGACTCTCATCAAGAACATCGTCATGAGCCGCGCCTACCAAATGAGTTCGGCCAACTCGGCGGCGAATGAGTCCATCGATCCCGAGAACCGCCTCGTATGGCGCATGAATCCACGCAGACTGGATGCCGAAGCCCTTCGGGATGGAATGCTGTCCGTGGCCGGGGCGCTGAACCTTTATCCAGCCGACGGCTCGCCCGTGGCACGAGCCGGCGATGGTCGTGAGGGGCTGATTCGTCTGCTCTTTGAAATCAACAATGCACCGCAGACAGTCCGCTCCATTTACCTTCCCATCGTGCGCGACCAAATACCAGAGATGCTCACTCTGTTCGACTTCCCGGACGCCAGCCTCGTTACCGGGGATCGTGACAGCACCAACGTGCCAAGCCAGAGCCTTTTCCTCATGAACAGTCCGCAGGTTCTCAACGTAGCTGACGCCTTTGCGCAGCGGCTGGCCACCTTCCAGGGCACCGAGCAGGAACGTCTTGCCCACGCCTTCCACCTGGCCTACGGGCGCAACCCGACCGAGGCCGAGGGTCGTGCGGTGAAGCAGTTCTTCACCGACTTCATCCAGAAGCAGACAAAGGGGAACGCCAGCGAGAAGGCCCGTAAACAGGCCCAGACCGCAGCTCTTTCAGCCTTCTGCCAGAGCCTCCTAGCCAGCGCAGAGTTCCGCTACCTGAACTGAGCCCAAGCACCTCTGGCTCTAGGGCTGAGTTCCTCGTTTCCCATGCCGGGTAACGAGTTGTCTCCGCCGGAACTTTGAGAAATGCACTTGTCACACTTGTCGAGTTAGACCATTCTCCCGCCCATGAACTTTCTCCCGAACTTTGGTAGGTCGCTCTTGGCATTGATGGCACTTGGTCTGCTTGCTCCAGCATACACGCGGGCGGCGGATCCTGATGAGATGCGGCAAATGTATGTGCGTTTCCTCGATCGGAAAGGTTGGAATCCCAGAGTGGATGAAGACGGTGATGTGGTATTTAAAACCGACGGCAAAACCTACTTCATCGACGTGCATGAGAAGGACGAGGAGTTTTTCATGATCTGCCTGCCGAACATCTGGCCCATTGAAAGCGCCACCGAACGCGTGCAGGTACTGAAGGCTGCGGATACCACCAACGCCAAGACCATGATGGCCAAGGTTTACACGAAGACCAACAACGTTTGGATCAGTGTGGAAACCTTCCTCGCCGACCCCCGGGATTTTGAAGGCGTGTTCGACCGCGCCTTCTCTGCCATCCAGACTGCCACTGAGGGTTTTGTGAAAGAGATGAAGTAAGCTTTTTCGTGTTTACTCGACGATGTAAACACGCGGCTGGCTGAACAGTCCACCGAGCACCTGCGCGGCGGCTCCCCACATCTGTGCCTCTCTTTCCATAGCCGCCTGCTGAAGTTCGTGCGCACGCCGCGCTGCCTCACGCTTGTCCTCCGCCAGCTGCGCAATCCGGGCTTGCTCCCTAGCGCTGGCTTCGGCCTTCTTCGTTTCGATGTCCTTCAACAGAGCATCCAGCGGCTCTCTTGCTTGCTCGAGCCTTTTCCTGTCCGCTTCCGCCAGCTCTGCCGCCGGGAGAGTCACGTTCCCTTGATCGGTGAGAAGCGTGATGCCAGCAGCAGCACTCCCGGTGAGGCGCACCCCACTGTAGCGCTTGGAGCCAGCCTGAAGCTCCGGGACGAAAGAGTTCAAATACACCTGGAATGAGGGATCCCTTCCCAGATCAGGTGCCACCTTTTCAAGCACCTGAAGCTCCCGCATGGGAAACACTTCCGCCGGGATGCGGAACGAGCCTGCGTCGTGCCTGAAAGCCAGCAGCCCAGCCTCAAGCCTGAGCGGGACCACATTCGTGAACTTCTGCGTTCCTCTGACCATCTCCGGAATGGAGGGCGTGGAAGGTTCTGCGGGCTTAGCCACTGATGGCGCGGGCACAGGAGGTGACGCGAGATGCTGCTCCAACTTCGCTATGGGTGCTTCAAGCAGCGGTGCCGCCTTCACAAAACGATTCGCCACGCCCTTCATGTGCTCCAGCATAGCGGGAGAACGCACCAGGTAATCCACCCTGGCCACCAGTTGATTCGACAACCCTGAAATGCTCTGACCATTGACAAGCCGGGCACGGTAAGTCACTCCCGTGATCTCCAGTTCCGTATATTCGTAAGCTGCGGCACGTTCAATCACGTTCGCTCCCGTATGCACCACCACGAGCCCCCGCGCATCACTTGCCTGCGCAAGCAAGGGCGTAGCGAAGCAAGGCATCAAAAACCACGTAAGGATGGCGAGGAAACGGGCTAGGCGGGAGATATAAGTCGCGGGCATGATGAATCAGAAGTGGAGTCTAACGACCGCTCTTTTCAACTGGGAACAAAGAACATTTTAGCCTGACTGATTCATGAAAGTCGTAGCGAGACGCAGTGAAAGCCAGCAACGGCAAGGCGGGCTTGCAGCAAGTCGCAGTGGCGTTTCATGAATATGTCAGGCTAGAACTGGAAGTAGATGAATGCCTTCGACTCCCAGATGCCAAGCGCCAAGATCGCAATGAACAATACCGCCACCAGCACTCCCACGAAAGACTCCCGGCCCACTCCCTGAACCGTCTCAGACGTCGGGTTGACGATGCGCCGGTGCAACAGCACGTCGGCAAGTAGTGGCACAAAAAGCCACAGCCACGAGATTAGCGTAGCCGGAGCCGACAACGCACCAGCATTCGCGGCAGTGGTGAAGAACGATAGCGTTCCGTCTAGATCCTCCGCTCGAAACGGGATCCATGTCACCAGCACGAAAGTCTGTGTGAGCAGCCAGGCCGAACCTACATGCAGCCAGTTCCCAGATGCCACGCTGTCACCGCGTCTTTGTAACCATAGTTTGTGCACACACAGAGCCACCCCATGCAGCGCTCCCCATATCACAAAGTTCCAGCTCGCTCCATGCCAGAGCCCGCCAAGCACCATCGTGAGCATGAGATTCCTCATGTAGTGACTGCGGCTGCCTCCCAGCGGGATGAACAGGTAGTCTCTCAGCCAAGAGGACAGCGAGATATGCCAGCGTCTCCAAAACTCCGTCACCGAAAGCGAGACGTAGGGGGTATTGAAGTTTTCCGGAAGCAGGTAACCGAACGTCCTACCGATGCCGATAGCAGTCAGCGAATAACCTGCGAAGTCAAAGTAGATCTGCCCATAGAAGGCAAGCACTCCAGCCCACCTCGCCGCCAGCGTGTAGTCCATGGGTGCCTGGAAAACCGCATCTGCCCACGTACCCAGATTGTCACCAAACACCACCTTCAATAACAGCCCCCAAAGCATCAAGCGAAGTCCGTCCACAAACTGCACCGGCGAAAAACGTCTCGCCGTTTTCAGCTGCGGCATGAAACTGTTGGCGGAGACGATGGGACCGGCGACCAGTTGCGGAAAGAAAGCGATGTAGAGCAGCACCTTCGAGAACGACCGCTCCAGTCCACAGCGACCACGCTTCACATCAATCAGATAACTCAGAGCCTGGAAGGTGTAGAAACTGATGCCTATTGGCAGAATGATGTTCCACTGCGGCAGAGGAAGAACCACACCCACGAGCCGAAGCACCGTTGCAGCGGAATCGAGCAGGAAGAGCCAATACTTGAAGAAGGCCAGCACCAGCAGTGGCACCGCTACACCAATGCGCAGGATCCACTTCGCTCGCCCGTCAGCGCCTAGCTTCACTGCCTTCTGGTGCAAAATGGCTGCTCCCCAGGAGCAAAAACTCACGCCCACCATGAGGAACACAAAACGCCAGTCCCACCACCCGTAAAAGAACAGACTTGCCGCCAGCAGCACGGAACGGCGCAACCGGTCCGAATGGAAGCTCCAGTAGAGCAACCAGACAATCGGCAAGAACAATGCAAATGCGAGACTATTGAAGACCATACGACAGCTTGGTGGTCATCTCGCCCTGATGCCGCTCCTTGAGTTCACTCAGCACCGGGGCCAGCTTGCCAGCCAGCCATTCCGAGAAAATCGCCGCGCCGTCAATGTCCATGTGAATCGTATCAGACCACAGGCCCGGGTCATACATTCTGCGCACCAAATCCAGATCAGCCTGACCATTGAAGAGTCTTCTGTCCACACCAAGCCCCTCACTCTCAAGCAGGTCGCTGTATTTGATGACCGTCTCATTCTGGACGGGTGCCTTGAACAAGACCAGCTCCAGCCCCTTCCGTTTGTGCCAGCCACTCGGGGCTTGCTCCACCAAGTCCTTGAACCAACGCCGAGGACGCAGTGTCTTTGAGGGTTTGATGATGGCTCCAGGTTCAGGAGCATTCGCCCACCACTGATGCTTGCGCTTGTCTTCCGGTCGAAGCGCCATCTCCTCCAGGACATGCTGAGGTACCGTCTCCGGCTGCATCAGACGGTGTAGCCGACCGCACTGGAACAAATTGAATAGCGTATGATGAAACGTAGCCAAAAGACGGTCCGCAGGAAACGCGGTCCATGCCTCCCTGCGGTCCATGCGCGCGTTCTTCGCCGCATCCTGCCAGTCCGTCCAAAGCGCCCACAGCGTCTTGACTCCCCACATAGGGTCGCTGCACGCCAGTGCACGATCGGTCGCACGATTCTTCGCAGCGAACCTCGCTGGCAGACTCTCGTAAAGCCAGAGCATCTCCTTCACCCACAGCATAGGCAGTGCCTCCACCTGAGCCCTAAGCGGCTTTGGCAGCATGGCGCTTAGGCGCTCGGCGGTCCACTCCCTCTCCAAGTGCTCGCCCGCATGATTCACCAGCGATACGATGCAAGGACGATGCCCCGCCGCAGCGAGCACTTCGGTGATGCGCTTTTTGTCAAGTGCAAATGCGGAACTGCTGCTGCCGTCGATCACGAGAATGCAATCTGCTTCCTCCACTCCGCGCTCAAGATCAAGTTTCGCACCATGAATGACACGCACACTGTCTGCCTGCCGGTAGCTCATTCCCGGCGGACTGAAGACAGCCAGCCCCAGCGTCACGAACAGAAGAGAACCTGCCGCCCAGACAGCAAACCGTCTCCAGTTCATTCCCGTGCTCGGACGCACGAACGCCAAAAGACTACCGGCCAAAACGGCCAGTAGCAGCACAAAGTTCGGAGCGCTCAACAGCATCAAGTGTCCCACCTAGTCGTTTAGTCCAGTGCCAGCCATCTGTTCGCAGTCGCACCTCGGTCCGCCAGTCCTGACCCGCTCTGCTCTTTCACCCACACATCGGGATAAGCATCGCCGCGACCACTGTTGGTCACCCTTACCCAGGAGTCCACCTTCCTCGCATCGTCACTCAACCGTCCGATGTAAACATCTGCGGTAGCCCCTCCCTTGTTCACCACGGAACCGCTCACCCCTTTCGGCTTCAAGTAGGGTCCAGTGACGGTGATGATGCGTGGGTGATTGCTCCAGCGAGGGTGATACACTTCGCCATCCTTCATCTGCGGATCACAGTTGACGCGCAGTGGCCACGTCAGCTTTCCCCCATCAGATAGCATCTTCAGTTCCCTGTGGTTTCCCTGCATGATCCACATCAGCCCGCTCTCATCCGGAGCCATGGAGGTCCAGCAACCGAAGCCCGTCTTTGAAAAGTCGGCGTCCTCGTCCTTGAACTCCAGTATGCCGGCATGTGGCCACGGAGCCATGCCACTCGCCTTCGTACCGCAGGCTGACAACTGAATGTTGTCCGGGCTGAGCTTCGAACCCTCGTAGATCACCTCCCTCGCCTTGGCGTTATCCAGAGGAAAGCGTATCAGCCGTTCCGCAAATAGGGCGAGCGCCTTGCCCGTCTTCAGATTCTCTACCGCATAGATCCAGATCCTTCCACCCACCGGATCTTTCCACGCGTCCACTGCATAACCTTCACCGAGCTTCTTCGGTCTGCTCCCCCTCCAGTCCGTCAGATAAATCTCAGGCTTATAACTCTTAACGTCTCCTTTCCGTATGGTGTTCTTGTCCGTGAAGAGGATGTGTTCTCCATCAGGACACAGGATGGGGCGCGAGTAGTTTGCCGGAGAAGCCAGAATGACGCGGTCTCCTTTTCCATCCCGAGTGTCCACACCCCGTAGAACAAGACGATCCGTAATCGCAAAGGGATCCGCTTCATTGCCTTTGATATGCTGAGCCCAAACAATCCGAGTATGCGAACCCGTGAGAGCTTCCACCTTCCGGGAAAGCTCATCTTTTGGCGGACTCAATCTCGGAGCTTGCTCGGTGCATTGACATGTCAGCAGTAAGCAGCTGCTCGCAAGCGCCGTTCGAACCACTTCAGGGAATCCTATTGCCATGGATAGGGGTAAACCCTTATATGTTCGGAATCAAGCAGCATTCATTCCCCTTTGACTCCACCATTGATGATACCCTTCGAATAATAGATGGGAAAGCCAGCCTGGCCAGCTTCTCGCCGTCCACGCCGCTGTGGGCTCGCCCTTGACGGGCACCGTGGTAGGCTAGGAATCCGTGATGCGTTTTGCCAACGCCTCAACAAGCACACCCACCGCAACGCGAAGTCTTGCCAGCACGCAGTTTTTCTTCGATTTTCAGTGAGGTCGGCGTCACTGCAAGTCCACCCAAGGAGGTGCATCGATGCTCGCGCGGCATGGCCTGAGCCACCGACTTCGCGGCATCTATAACCTCATCCAAGGGAATGAGTGGATCATAACCAGCAAGGGCCATGTTCGCACAAGACAGTGCATTCGCCGCTGCCATAACGTTTTTCCCCAAGCAGGGAGCCTCCACACGATTCGCTATGGGATCACAGATCAGACCCAACATGGACTGGAATGCCAGGGACGCAGCAGCCAGTGCCTCATCCCGAGTCCCCCCGGCCAGCGTCACCAGCGCTGCGGCAGCCATGCAGGCCGCTGCACCACCCTCTGCCTGACAACCGCCTACCTCGGCCGCGAACGTCCAACGCGTAGCGATAAACACTCCCACCACTCCCGCAGCAAGCATGGCCTCCGCCATCTCACGCGGCCCTTTTCCCATCACTTCGGCCATAGCGATCACCGCTCCGGGCAGCGCCGCACAAGCCCCCGCCGTCGGCGCGGCCACGATGACACCCATGCTGCTCTTCACCTCCATCAGAGCGGTGACGTACAGGATCATCTGGTTCAATGCACCACCATCAAGAAGACGGCCCGCTTTCATCTGCTCGGCAAATCGCCCGCTCTGGTGATGCAGCACCCGGTCTTCGTAACTCGTTCCAGCAATACCCTGGTCAATGGACTTCCTGAGGATGCGAACGATGACCTCCATTCGACTGATGATCTCCTCTGCTGAGAATCCGGACCTCACCGCTTCGTACTGCACTGCAAGCTCCCACAGGGGCGTATGCCTGTCGGCGTCACGCGCCAGCATTTGGGCACAGCTGGTGAAGGGAACCTCCACGCCCTTTCGCGATGGAACCGGAAGCACCCGCGACAGCATCCTAACCGCTGCGTCCTCTTCTCCCTCCCCGCAAAGGCGCAGTGTCCCGTTGTCACCTCTCTGTAAAGGCACCTCGGAGCCGCCGTCCAAGCTCACCTCCATACCATCCAGTTCCACCACCTCAATCATGCCGCCCCCGGTGGAAACGGCCACAAGTGAGTGCGTTTCACCAGCGTTTTTCAGAGTGAGCCTGTAGGTGTTCGGGTGGGGATCACCCACATCCACCGTATGAAAACGCAGCCGGACTCCCGCCTCTGCGAGCGCCACAGCAGAGTGTGGGAGGCGCTCATCGTCCGCCTCCCAGCCAAGCAGACCTCCGAACAACCCCATGTCGCTACCCTGGCTCTCGTGCGTGGCCGGAAGAGAGCCGAGGCGATCGAACTCCACAAGCACCTCCTCCATGTTCCCTCCCATCAAATCCCTGGCCAGTCTGCCGATGCGGAGAGCCGCTGCGCAATGGGAGCTTGAGGGTCCTCTCATCACCGGACCTATCACGTCATTGAAGATGGAGACTGGAGTCATGAGATCAATCCCATTATTCAACAAGGCTGCTCACTCTCCCGCTCCAGTGCTGCTGCCAGCCAGAGAATGTATCGTCCCATGGAGCACCGAACCACCGATTCGCAACTCATAGCACCAAGTTGGAGCCAGGTCCGGAATGTCCAGAGTGACCGTCTTTCCATCTTCGCTTTTTGTCACTGCGCGGATGGCGAGTTCGTGCTCGTCGTAGTGCTGGGACCCATAGTTCTTTGTGCGCTTCAGTGACCACACCTTCATGCTACACTTCGTGTCACTGACTGGGTCACTGAACGTGACGCTGATGCTCCCTGTTCTCGCCTTTACATGCAGCGGGACGTTGGCAGGGATTTCACTGCGGCGGATGCGATGAAACCCGCCCGGCGAAGTCGCATTTCCAGCCCATGCGAACATGCCACACGTATAAAGCGCCCCATCATTGCCAAATCGACCACGCATGATCCCGGTCTCAAACGCGGGCATGGGAAGTTCGCACACCGCCCCTTGCCACTGCCCGTTCACCTCCTCATGCGGCACGATGAACACTCTTCCCGTTCCATAGCTAAGGTTGAGCAACGAGCCGCCGAGATTGCCCCACGCGTTCTTCGGCACCCAGACCAGTTCAGCCGGACTCCGATCCTTGTCGTTGGTGATCCATACCATCGGCTGCTCCATTGCGGAGTCAGATTCATCTGTGACATCCGTGTAGCCATACATGTTTCCGTAAAATCCGCCCACCTTCACCCGATTGATGCGGTTCTTCGGCGTCCAGTAGCCCTCTTGGTCAGTAACAAAGAAGGTGCCGTCCTCATTTAGACAGACTCCATTAGCCGCTCTGAAACCGGTAGCCAGCACTTCGGTGCTCGACCCATCGGCGCGGATCTTCAGCAGCGTGCCGTGCTGTGGAACCACGCTGTCCAGAGCATGGCGACCGGACTTGGCATAGTAGAAGTTCCCTTCCGCATCTGTCTGCAAACCCATAGCAAACTCATGGAAGTGCTCGGTCACCTGCGCATCATCATTAAAGCACTCGATGAAGTCCGTCTCTCCGTCCGCATTCAAATCAACGAGTTTGGCGAGCTGATCCCGGCAAAGCACGAACAACTCACCTTTGCGGTACTTCACCCCCAGGGGCTGATGCAGTCCGCTTGCAATCCGGCGCCAAGTCAGCGCGGCAGGAGCTTTATCCATCACGCCCTCGACACGCCAGACATCCCCGTTCCACATGGCCACTACCGCAGCCTTCCCATCCGGAGTGAAATCAAACCCGCCGGGGCGCATCCAGCTTTGGAAGGGATTGTCCACCGGCAGTGGAAAGTTATCCGCTATGAAAGCCGCATCTTCCTTGCCTGCAACGGAAGTGGTAGTTACCGATTGTGGCCATTGCGCGGGTCCGCCTTCTGTCAGTAGCTCCAGATTCAGAGGCGCAGTGAAGGTCTTTGCCATTGTTTCAAGAGAGGCGTTATCGACTCGTGAAATGAAGATACGTGACTTTGCTTTCGACCCCAATTTGGCGTACCAAAACTCACCTTCCTTCGTGAGCCTGCCATCTCCGAGCAACACGACGTTCAAGGTGGCAGGGGCTACACGCAGCCACAGAGTCTGCTTGGAATCACCCACATTCAGGGTGCGCACGAAAACCGGCGTCGTGCCATAATCTATCCACGAAGGCGACTCGAGTACGCGAGTGCCATCGATGTTTGCGGCCACCACGCTCTGATTCTGGTGCTTGTAGAGCCCAAGAAATCGCAACCCGGGCACCGGCCCGTACTTCTTTCCATCCTTTGCCACTTGGCGAGTATCGCCAAATCCATCTTCACCAATGCCCCATCCTGGTTCAGCTGGCAGTACAAAATGTTTCTCTCCGATCAAGCTCGTGTGCGTTCCGTGGCTGCCATCGAATGCAATGCCTTTCCAGTCCACAAACGCACCGGTGCTGGCAGCAGCGACGCGCATCGTGTCATGATCATAAACCATCCAGGCCCGGCCCTTCGTCACTCCCCCAGGCCCCTCGTCCAGACGGATAGCGATGCCTTTTTGAGCGATGTTCTCCGCTGCCACCTCCAGTGTCCAGAAGAGCGCGTTGCCAAGTTCCATGCGCTGATAATGGGGCAGCGTGGTATCAACGACTTCCGCCTCTCCGCGCGCCAAACCAAACGGCAACTCCGCAAGATCGAAGTCCGCCAGCTGGGACGGATTGTGCGGGCGCAGGAAGGTCTCACGGATGTAGTGAATGACCGCATACTTTTGCGCCGTGGTGTATTGGGGCTGCGGCACCATCTGCCCGAAGCCCTTGGTGAGCGTCAGATACATTGAGAAGGGATCACTGCCGTTCTTGAACTGGCCTTCAGCAAACCTCAGTGCCGTGGGCAGAGAACCAGGCTGCCGTATGGTCCCGTGGCATACGACACAAAGCGTTTTGTAAATCGTCTCCCCTTCCTTCATGGTCTCTTTGTTCCAGCCTGCCACGATCTGGGCATGATCACTGCGCTCCAGCGCCTGGACCCAGCCTTTACCGCCCTCCACCAACGGTCTGCCGGTGCCCTTTGGTCTATGGTTGAAGTCCGGTGTGTTTGCCCCCGCGCCTCCATCCTTGAACAGTAGTGCAATCTCATCTTTGGGCAACGCACGCTTCCACACCTTGACCACACTGATTTTGCCATTGGTGAACTCTCCGCCAAAGTTTGGCGCAGCACGCCCCACTTTGAAGACATGCCCCTCTTGATCCGGTTTGGTGAAGCTGGCTTTCTGGGCGATCTCTCTGCCATCCAGCCACAGCTTCGCAATGCCGCTGCTGACGCTAAGCACTGCTGTGTGGGGCTTACCATCATTCACTCGCACCCCTGAGTTCATGGCCCCCAGCCAGCCAATGTCGTAAACCAGTCTGCCGCCGCGAATGAAGAGCGCTTTGGCATCTCGGGACCACTTACCAGATGGGGCACACTTTGAGAAGAGCGTGCCCTGGCCTGTGGTTTCAAACGCAACCATAGCCGTGAAATCGCTACTCAGATCCAGGTCTGCGTCCGCGAAGTCCTCAGCGCCCGTCTGTGCCAAGGCGGGCACCTCCTCAGGTCCGCGCACCATTTTTCCGGCGCTCCAAACACGGAGGACAGGCGCTCCCTTTGGCGGATGCTCCACGGCGATGTCATGCGGACCACCTGCTTCAAGCGTGAGCGTCAACTGCTCACACAGCTTGACCTTTGCAGGTCCTTCGAGATGCAGTCGATAGTTCAGCGGCCATTCAGGCGCATCCAGTGGAAGGGATTCTCTCGGTGCAGCCTGGCACTGCAGGCATACTGACACCAGCGCGGTCAAGATGGTGTGGAAAAACTTCATGATGAAGGTGTGGCTAAGGGCACTCGCTGAGTGAGACAAGACTGCGGATGCAGGATGCTGCTCAGACCATGCTCTTGTCGTCACGTTGCAACATTAGCATTGTCATGTCTTGGCGGGAATGACAGTCGAACCTGATCAATCAAGCATAGCCCGCCCGCCAAAGATGGCTGCTGAACCGAAGCCAAGAGCTAAGACTCAAAAGCCGCGCGGCTGGGGGAACTCCACCCGTGCTGGGGCGTAGTCTTTGCGCCCTGAACATCGCTTGTGGCACTCAGCGGAAGCTGGTGGTCTTCATGAAGACTGGGGCCCGTCACCGGGACCTTGAGGCTCCACGCTCTCTGCACTTTCTACGGCTTCTTCGGCTTCGTCTGCCGCCACGAGGGCAACGTCTTGAATGAACTCACCATCCTTGAGCGTCATCAGCTTGACACCTTGTGCGTTGCGTCCCGTCTCGCGGATTTCTTTGACCTTGATGCGAACGCTCTGGCCTTTGCTGGTCATGAGCATGAGTTCCTCTGTATCTTTCACAGCGAGCGCTGCCACCACCTTCCCGGTCTTGTCCGTGACGTTCATGGTGATGACGCCTTTAGTACCGCGGTTTGTCATGCGGTATTCTTCAAACGGGGTGCGCTTGCCGAGGCCATTCTCACTGACCACAAGCAACATGGTCTCTGCGTCGTTGGTGACACCGCTGACCACGAAGTCATCTGCATCAAGCATGACACCACGCACTCCGGCAGTGTTTCGTCCAATGGGGCGGAGGTTGGGCGATGAAGGATCCTCACCGGTTTCATGGAAGCGAACGCACATGCCCTCATGCGTAACCAGACAGACTTCCTTGGTTCCATCCGTGAGGACCACGTCCACGAGCTGGTTGCCTTCATCAAGCTTGATGGCGATGATGCCGTCCCTGCGGTAGTTTTTGAACTCTTCGAGCGCGGTTTTCTTGATGGTGCCGTCTTTGGTGACGAAGAGCACGTAGCGGTCCGCCGCCCACATGGCTTCATCTTCTGCGCCTTTAGCTTTGAGGATGAGTACGCTGGCGATTTTCTCTTCCGGGCGGAGGTTGAGGATGTTTTTGATGCTGCGTCCTTTCCCGGTGCGGGTAGCCTGCGGGAGCTGATAGACGCGCTCCACATACATGCGTCCGGTATTGGTGAAGAACAGCAGGAAGTCGTGCAGGTGCGCGCTGAAGAGATGCTCTACGAAGTCGTTGGTATCATCCTCTGTCTGCGCTTCCCGGGTTTCCATGCCCTTCAATCCTTTTCCTCCACGGCCTTGCAAGCGATACTCCGCAGTGGGTGTGCGCTTGATGCTGCCGAGGTGGGTCATGGTGACGATGGCAGGCTCGTTGGGGATGAGGTCCACGCTCTGGATTTCTCCCTCCACGGCCTCGATGCGGGTGAGGCGTGGCGTGGCGTGCTTTGCTTTGATGACGTGCAGTTCGTCTTTGATGATGGTAAGCACGCGGTGCTCGTTGGCCAGGATGTCCAGGAGGTCCTTGATGGTGGCCAGGATGGCGTCGTACTCCGCCTTGACCTTGTCCCGCTCCATTCCGGTGAGCTGGTAGAGGCGCAGTTCCAGAATGTCGTCCACCTGCTTGTCCGTAAAGACATAGCGGTCTCCCTGGATGCTGGGCTGGCTGCGAATGAGTATGCCAAGCTGCTCTGCGGTGCTGACACTGAAGGTGTAAGCCTTCAGTCCTGCGCGCGCCTCGTCTCGAGTGCGGCTGTCACGGATGATTCTGATGAAGTCATCCAAGTGGCTAAGGGCGAGGAGGAATGCCTCCAGCTTCTCCGCCTGCACTTCCGCCTTGCCAAGCAGAAAGCGGGTGCGGCGGATGATGACTTCCCGCCGGTGCTCGATGTAGCAGGCGATGGCGTCCTTCATACTGAAGACGCGCGGGCGGTTGCCATCAATGGCAAGCATGTGCACGCTAAAGGATGACTCCAACTCGGTGTGCTTGTAGAGATTGTTCAGCACCACCTGGGGACGGGCATCTTTCTTGAGGTCGATGACCAGGCGCGTGCTCTCGTCCGACTCGTTTCGAATGCCGCTGATTTCGGGGATGATCTTTTCGTTGGCGAGATCGGCGATCTTTTTTTCAAGGTCGGCGCGATTGACGTTGAACGGGATTTCCGTGATGACGATTTGCTCCCGGTTGCCATTTTCCACGATCTCAGCCTGCCCGCGGATGCGCACGGAGCCGCGACCGGTCTCCATGTAGTCGCGGATGCCGTTGGTGCCCATGATGGTGCAGCCTGTGGGGAAGTCCGGCCCTTTGATGTGTGCCATGATTTCCGCCGTGGTGATGGCTGGGTTGTCAATCTGGGCACAAACAGCATCCACCACCTCACCGAGGTTATGCGGCGGCATGTTGGTGGCCATACCCACGGCGATGCCGGTGCCGCCGTTGACAATGAGGTTCGGAAAGGCTGCCGGAAAAACGGTCGGCTCAGTCAGACGCTCGTCGTAGTTCGGCACAAAATCGACAGTGTCCTTGTCCATGTCCTGCATGAGCGAACCACCGAGGTGGGTCATGCGAGCCTCGGTGTAACGCATGGCTGCGGGCGGATCACCTTCCACTGAACCGAAGTTTCCCTGGGGATCGATCAAAGTCTCCCGCATGGCCCACTCTTGGCCCATGTGAACGAGCGTGGGGTAAATGACGGCCTCACCGTGCGGGTGGTAGTTACCCGAGGTGTCCCCGGCGATCTTGGCACACTTCACGTGCTTCTTGGGCGGATAGAGGCCCAGCTCGTGCATGGCGTAGAGGATACGGCGCTGCGAGGGCTTGAGTCCGTCCCGCACATCAGGCAGGGCACGCGAGATGATGACGGACATGGAGTAGTCGAGGAAGGAATATTTGACTTCGTCGGCTACGGAGATGGGGCGGGTGTTGGGGTCGGACATGGAGGAGAGGCTTGGAGCTTGAGGCCTGTGGCTTAGGATGGTGCCAGATGCGCAAGACTAGAACTCTGGCGCAGTTTGCCGGTATGGGGATGGGGGGAGATTTGCGGATGCTAGCTGTGTGATGAAACTGGCCAGGGCGGTGAAGTCAGGTCCACTGTGCCAGCTCCTATGTTTGCAGTCAGTGCGGTCGTGGCGACGGATGCGATTCGTTTGAACCTTGCGTGACGGGTTGGATACAATCGACGAATCAGGTTCGGATCCGCGTTCACAGGTAGGGCTTGAGTGTTTGGCATTCTGCGCAGACGTGCGTGGTGTGCTGATTCGGAAGTCAGGGCGCTGCTTTGGCGGAAATGGGCGGGAGCTGCCTTGGACAGCTTGCGTCATGTGCCGTGCGTTGGTGTGGCGATGTTCCGGCATTCGTTTCTGAAGCTTCAACCCTTCGGCATCAAGCGTTTCTTACACGTCCAGGTTCCTCACGTTTAGGGCATTTTCCTCGATGAAATGTTTCCGGGGTTCCACGACGTCTCCCATGAGGATGGTGAAGATTTTTTCGGCTTCATGGGCATTGGACTCATCAAGCTTGATCTGAAGCAGGGTGCGCTTGTTCGGGTCCATGGTGGTCTCGAAGAGTTGCTTGGCATTCATTTCACCCAGGCCTTTGAAGCGCTTGATCTCCATGCCGCGCTTGCCGATCTCCATGACAGTTTCCAGGATGCCGGGAATGCTGAAGACGGGGTGGCAGCGGGGATTGTCACCATCCCCCTCGATGACTTCAAACAGGGGTTTGTCCTGGCTGCTGAAGTGATCCATGTGCAGGCCGAGTGCCTCAATTTGCTGGAAGCGGGCTTTCATGCCATGCGCTTCATGAATCTCGATGAGGCGCGCCCGGCGGGTCTGTTTGGGAGTGGTGCCGTTTATGCCATCCGTCTCTGGCTTGCCGAAGAGGTGGAGGTCATGATTCTCCCGGGCAAAGTTGGCAAGCGCATCGCGATCAAGCAGGTAGTGCACTTTTGCGTCGTTGCCTTCTCGGATGATGACGAGGTAGTGTGGCAGCTCGCCGGTGCTGGTGTCCCTTGAAAGGAGGTAGGTTTCAAAGTCGGCTCCGTGACGGCGGATGATGTCGGCGAACCTGGCCACTGGAACGAGTAGATCGAGAATCTGTTTGAGTTTCTCGGACTCGACTCGGGTGCCGTCCTCGACGTGGCGCAGATGGACCTCACCGGAACCAAGATCCAGAAGGATGCGCTCCAGCTCTTCATCGTTCTGCACGTATTCCTCACGCTTCTTGCGGGTGACTTGATACAGCGGAGGCTGAGCTACATAAATGTGGCCATTCTTCACCAGCTCGGGCATTTGCCGGAAGAAGAAGGTGAGCAACAGGGTGCGGATGTGACTACCGTCCACGTCGGCGTCCGTCATGATGATGATTTTGTGGTAGCGCAGCTTTTCGATGTTGAAGCTGCCTTCAATCTGGTCCTCACCCTTTTCCCGATTTCGCTCAGTGGAACCGCCAATGCCGGTGCCTATGGCTGTGATCATGGTCTGAATTTCCTTGTTGGCGAGTACCTTGTCCAGACGGGCCTTCTCGGTATTGATGAGCTTTCCGCGCAGCGGGAGGATGGCTTGGTTGTTGCGGTTGCGGCCCATTTTTGCGGAGCCGCCGGCAGAGTCACCTTCGACGATGAAGAGCTCGGTTTTACGTGGGTCGCGCTCGGAGCAGTCTGCGAGCTTGCCTGGCAGACCACCGCTGGACATGGCGTCCTTGCGAATGGCTTCGCGTGCGCGGGCAGCAGCGAGGCGGGACTTGGCTGCGATAATGATGTTTTCGACGATGGCCTTTGCCGTGTCGGGATGGTGGTCGAAGTGGTGCAGCAGGCCTTCGTAAACGACGGAACTAACGACGCCTTCCACTTCCCCATTGACGAGCTTGACCTTGGTCTGGGAGTTGAACCGGGGATGTGGGTGCTTGATGCTCAGCACGCAGGTCAGGCCCTCACGGCAGTCGTCACTGTCGATGTCTAGCTCCGGCCATTTGGCTTTTTCCTTGATGGGTGCCTTGGTCTTGCCTTTCTCACCATACACGTCGGGGTGGTCGGTAATGTATTTTTTCACCGCTCTGGTGAGGGCGGTTTTCAAGCCGGTATAATGGGTGCCGAAGTCGGTATTCGGGATGGCGTTGGCGAAACAGAGCGTCTGCTCACCGAGACTTTTGTTGTACTGAAGCACGCAGTCCACGAGGATGAACTTCTTTTTGTCTTCCAGCACCACTTCCCGCCGCCCTGCGAGGACGATTGGCTCGGGGTGAACGCGGTCCTTGTCCTGAGCGAGTTCGTTGACGAACTCCTTCACTCCGTCTGCGTAGATGAGCTTTTCGGTGCGTGGTTCCTCTCCGCGTTCATCCGTGAGGGTGATGGTGATGCCGGGATTGAGGAAGGCGAGTTCTCGGAGTCTCGCGCGAAGCCGGTCGAAGGAGAAGGTGGTGGTGGTGGTGAAGATGGTGGCGTCCGGAAAGAAGGTGATCTTGGTGCCGGTGCGGGTAGGGTCATCCAGGTCGCCAAGCACTTTGAGTGGCTGTTTGGTGATGCCACGCTCGAAGCCGATGGCATGCACTTTCCCATCGCGATAGACTTCACACTGGAACCAGTCTGAGAGGGCGTTGACGCACTTGGCCCCGACACCGTGGAGGCCGCCGGAGAACTCGTAAGCGCCGTCGCCAAACTTGCCCCCAGCATGGAGATTGGTGAGCACCAGCTCCACGGTGGGCATGCCCTTGGGGTGCATCTCCACGGGGATGCCGCGCCCGTCGTCCTCCACGCTCAAAGAGCCGTCGGAGTGGATGGTGATCCAGATGTTCTTGCAGTAACCGGCGAGGTGCTCGTCGATGGAGTTGTCCACGACTTCAAAGACGCAGTGGTGCAGGCCGCGCTCATCGGTTTCACCGATGTACATGCCGGGCCTCATGCGGACGGCCTTGAGGCCCTCGAGGTGCTGAATCTGGCTGGCTCCGTAAGCTTGATCTGAGGCTACGTGAGTGGTGTGGGGCAAGTCTTGGTTCTCTTCTGACATGGGCGGCGGAAAGGGGCGGTGCCGAAAGGAAATAGTGGGTTCTGAGCACCCTCAACCAGGGCGATTTGTCTCTCTCAGAACCGCGCTTCCAGACAGCCTTTCGAGCATAGAGAGCAGTGCCTGGATTCCAAGGAAAATGTGGAGTTTCAGCGAGTTTTCTGGTGCCGTTTTGAGGTGGCCAAAACGGGCTGCGTAAGCACGAAAAAACCGGAGCGGAAGGCTCCGGTTTTTAGGCGGACAAAAGGGCTACTTTTTCTCCTCCTCAGCCTTCGCTTTCTCGGCAAGCGGTGTGTTCACCGGGAGCTGCATGTCGGGCACGATGTACCACTTCTTCGGGTCGGTGGGATCCTGCTCGAAGGAGAGGAAGATGAGCTCGTCTATCTGCTGGTCGAGAACCTGCTGGCTGGTGCGTACGGCGAGATGGGCTATGGTGTCTTTGTTCTCTCCGATGATGCCAAGCACGTTCACTTTGAGGCTTTCCTGCTTCTGTTTGCGGATGGCGTCGCTGGTGGCATCGCTGCGATCACTGAGACCTTTCCGCTCCGCAGCGTAGAATTCCTCCACTGTCATGGCCTCCACATCCCGGATGTCCTTCACTCCGAGACGCGCGAGCATTTCTGTCTCTTCGCTAATGGTGCGGGTGCGTTTGATGATCTCAATCATGCGGCGCTTTTTGCGCTCGATGGAGGCGGGCTTGAGCATGGCTGCCGCTGCCTTCCAGTCCTCGTTGACGACGTGGCGAAAGTACTGGTTCACCAGTTCGGCGGTGGGATGCGTGAGTGGGAGGTTGGAGGCAGCGAGATCGGGAGTGATGAGCCCGATGACAGCGAGGAGAGAGAGGGCGACGCGTGGGAACAGATGGCGGAGCATGGTCTGGCTGAGGAGGCTTTTTGGTGATGCGGAAAGTCAGGTTTTACACCTTTCGCCGGAGTGTCTAGCCGCAGCTGTCAAGGGCGTCAATGGGGAAGGGTCCGGTCTGGACTTTTCCCGGAAGCAGGGCACCATTGTTCCGCGATGGTGGAAGACCGAGACTACATGAGAGCGCCTGACGAACGGAAGGTTACGTTCTGGGATCAGGTGAACGTGCTACATGTCATTGTAGCGCTCAATGTGCTGCTGTTCTTTTTTGGCGAGAGTGTGGTGGATCTTTTCACCGAGTCCCAGCCGGGGACCACTGGTCAGGAGCGGATCGTGGCTTGGGGCGGAGTGAGCTTGGCAGCTCTGGCGGAGGGGAGATTTTGGACGGCCTTTACTCACATGTTTCTTCACGCCAGCCCTTTGCACTTGATAGGCAACCTGCTGCTAATCTGGTTCGCAGGCAGCCGGGTGATGATGCTGCTGGGCGCGAAGGCGCTGGTGCAAGTCTATTTCCTGGGCGGACTGGTGGGCGTGGCGCTGCAGATGGCGATCGACGCGGGAGTGAGCGGGAACACGTCCACCCCCATCATCGGCGCTTCGGCATGTGCCTGCGCAACAGGATTTGCTCTGGCGGCCATGCTGCCACAGGAACGCGCCACGCTGATGCTCTACTTCATCATTCCGGTCAATCTGCGTCTCTGGACGCTGGCGGTAGGCATTCTGGTGCTGGAGTTCTTACTCGGAGTGAGTGCGCTGTTCTTTGGGTGGGCGGACAGTCTTTGGGGCGGGAATGCTTACTTCGCTCACATTGGCGGGGCGTTGTTTGGCTGGTACTTCGTCCGGCTGTTGGGTTATGGCGGACAGCCGATGACTTACGCGCAGCTGTGGCACCAGCAGCCGTCTCCGCAGCGCCGCGGCTCTCCGCGTCCCGTGGCGCGGATGCGGCGGCTCAGGGCCGCCACTCCGGAGATGGATCACGATGCTATTCGCCGCAAGCGGGAGGCACCGGGACAGAGTGATCTGCCAGGAATAGAGGACGTGGACGCGGTGCTGGACAAGATCAACCGCGAGGGGATGAGCAGCCTGACGGAAGCGGAGCGCCGTATCCTGGAGACGGCAAGCCGCGATCTGAGCGAACGCCCGCCAAGGATGCGGCGGAGGAGATAGCGCTCTGGAGTCACGGCAGTAGCCGTGGATCGTAGGGCCAGAAGGCGACGAGTGAGTCAGAGGGGATCCAGCCGCGCAGCTTCTCCTCTCCATCGTTGGCCTCGGCGTAGGTCCAGGTGCCACGTTCTTCCAGGCGCCGCAAGACGGAGCCCTCTGGTGTGGCAATGACCTGGCCTGAGATGACGGCTGCTGCGGTGTGCAACTGGGACTTGGGTTTGATGACAAAGGCGAGGTCCTGGATGTCCTCATAGCTTGGGCGGGACATCAAGCCCACGCTGCCCGCGCCGGCTGCAAACAGCCCCAGGAGAAGTGTGGCAGTGACGCCGAGTGCTACTGGACCCCGAGCTCCGATGGACAAGATGACCACGCTGAAGAGCGCCAGCCAACCACCAATGGACGTGATGAGCGCCCACTCGTTGCGGCTGAACCAGAGTGCAAACGCCAGCAGTTCCTCATTTCGAGCCGGTGCGAGCACTCGGATGCTCTGAGCGATGTGGCGAAGGTTTTGCCGAAGCTCCACCGATGGACGCGGAAAGAGTTGAGCGCGCTGGTACCACATGGCGGCAAGACCGGGCTGCCCTTCGCGGTAGGCGGCGTGGCCGGCGAGTTGAAACAGCTCGGGGCTGATTTTTCCTTCCTTGGCAAGGCTGTCCACCACCTGCCTGACGGCGACGTAGTTTTTCTTGTCCAGCGCTGCGGCTGCGGCCTCGAACTGTTCATCTGGGCTCAGTTCTGCGCGTGACTGGCTGACAGCCCCGGCAAGCAGGATACAGGCAAGCGCACCACCTCTACTCATGGCTGAACGCGTGGCGCTGGTTTGGGCCCTGGCTGCGGTCACGTGCTTGAGCACATCCATCACTGCGGTGCGCTCCACGGCGCTCAGGGGCTGATCATTTTGAGAAGCTGTGAACCCTGTGACTTCATACTCTTTCCACAACGCAGCTATCTCCTGCTTCTCGGTGCCGCCATCTAGCCCTGCTTCCTGAAGCAACTGTGCTACACGCCGGTAGAACTCACGCCGTGAGATGCTGTTCTCCGACAGCGAGGCGAGCAGCTCAGCCCGGCGCTTGGCTTCCAAATTCACCGGAACCGAGCGCCAGCGCTGAAGAAGCAGCCAGCCGACAAGCGCTAGGAACCCGGCTGCGAGCACGGCATTGACGGCGATGAAGCGTCTGTCTTCAAGAATGACAGGCAGTGCGGGTGCCCAGCGAGCCTGCGCGGGCAGGGTGGTAACGATGTCGGTGAGGGCTGCCGCCACTGGTGGCGGTGGGGTTGCCGCCGCAGGTGAGGTCTGAATGCTGGCAGCGCTTTCTGCACCCGTTTCCTGTCCGGACACCTGCTGGCTGGGCTTGATGGTGACGGGGATGGCATTGCTGCGCATGGAGACGTACTTTTTGGTCTCGGGGTTGAAGTAGGAAAACTCAAATGGCGGGACTTCGGAGAGGACTTCCTGCGGCACAAGGACCATGGCAAAGCCAATACGCTGGTTCATCAGATCACGTGTGTTGGCATTCTCGTCTCCTACGGTATAGCGGCGGGCGGGGAAGAGCTTCCAGCCCTTGGTCTGGATGGGTGCGGGCGCCAGAATGGAATCAAAGTTCCCCTGCCCTTCGATGCTCAGATCCACTGGTATGGGTTCGCCCACTGCGGCCTCTTTGATTGTGGTGGTAGCGTTGAGCGTGAACTGCCCCACGGCTCCCGTGAAGCTGGCCGGTCGGCCTTCCGCAGGCAGGGGGAGCACATTCACCGGTACTTCGGGCGCGGGCACCACTACGCGCCGCTGCTCGGTCTGCATCATGCCAAAGATGCCGAACCCCTGCGAGTTGCGGCCGCCTATGGGGACGTGGTAGATGATCTCCATGCTGGCAGGTCCGACCTTGAGCTTGCCCGCCTTTAATGCAGAGAGAGTGCTGCGGTAGGTGTAGGTGACGTAGGGCAACCCGCCAACGGTTTGCATGGCCTGCTCTGCTCCCTGCGGAAAGCGTTGAATGGCAAAGCCATCTTTCTGGATGTCCACCAGCCCGGGCCGCTCCAGTTGGGTGCGTCTGGGGATGAAAAGCGTGGCGCTCACGGGAACCAGCTCGCCCACGTAGAACTCTGTCTTGCCCATTTGCAACTGAAGCAACGGCGCTAGTGGATCGATGGCGTCATCATCCTGGGCGAGCATCTGACCTGCCGGGACTACCTTGACCACGACTTCTGGCACGACTACTTGGCCTCCGGAATCCAGTGCCTGGGACTCGATCTTGAACTCCCCTGCTTCGGTGGCGGTGATGGGGTAGATGATGGTTTCCCGAGTGGACTGTACGCCATTGGAGAACTGGAACTGGTTCTGTCTTTGGACTCCACCGGCCACCTGGAGCTGCGGTGGGAGCTGCAACACGGGTGTGGCACCGATGTTCAGATTGTCCAAGGTAAGCACGAGGGCGGCCACCTGACCTGCCTGAAAGGGATTGGGACTCACGGCGAGGTTTACCCCGGGGCTCTGGGCCTGGACAAAGGCGCTGCCCATGAAGGCCAGCAGACATGTTTTCAAAAAAACGTTCATCAATCTCACTGAATGCCTTCCCATGTGACTACTGGATCCTCTACCAATCATTGCCCACAGGAGCCTCCCGCCGCTTGCGGAACTGTACGGACATCTGGTCACTGTATGCGCGAATGAGCTCGCGGGCCTGGCTCTTGCTGAAGCCGGTTGCACCCTGGATCTGGTCCTCAAGCTCCTGCTGAAGGCGCTCGCGTTCTTCGGCTGTCATGCCGCCTTCACCGGAGTTGCCAGCCTCGATCTGGCCTTCGGGCAGAGCCTGCTCCTCTCCATCCTGTTGTTCGCCTTGGCCTTCACCGGGTTCTTTTTCTTCCCCATTTTCCCCTTTGCCCTTCTCCTCCTGCTTGGGTGGCTGGTCACCCTGCCCGGACTGCTGCTCCTGCTCGCCGTTCTTACCTTGCTGACCAGGCTGCTGCTGGCCCTGCTGCTTGCCATCCTGCTGGGGTTCACCTTCGTCCTCGCCCTCATTCTGGTCTCCCTGCTGACCATCCTGTCCCTTTTGACCCTTTTGTCCCTTTTGTTGCTGCTGCTGCTTCTGCTGCTGTTGCTGGGCTAGCTTTTCTTTGAGCTTCTTGAGCTGCTCTTCCACATGCGCGCGGTTGGCGACGATGCGATTGTCTGTCCCGAGCTTCAATGCGGCATCGTAGTGCCGTAGGCTGTCTGTCCAAACTTTGACAGTGTATTCGGGCTGCTGAGCGTAGGCTTTCACGCCTTGATCATAAAGCGCTCCTCCGAGCCCCTGATGGGAGCGCTTTTGCAAGGCGGGATCGTCTGACTGCAATGCGCGGCTGTAGTTCTCCAGCGCCCGGTCGTAGTCCTTGAGCTGATGAGAAGAGGCGGCTAGGCCATAGGCCAACTCATCGGTGGGTGCTGGAGGTGACTCCTCGGCGAGCATTCTCGCATACTGGTCACGAGCACGCTCGAACTGCTGGTTGTTGTAGGCCTTGCGTGCATCCCTGACCTCGGCTGGCTCTCGTGCCAGCACCGCAGCTTGGGCCGGAGCGAACGAAAGGAGGCCAGCCACTGCTGCTGCGGCAGAGGCTGGTGACACTCGTGGAAAGCGACCAACAGGACGAAGAAGAAGGGCCAGCATGAGGCTGATGATACCCACAGTAAGCGGCCAGTAAAAGCGCTGAATCGGCTTTGTTTTCTCCCGTCTTCCCGCGTCCATGGTTTCGATGGAGCGCATGACGTCACCCACCACTTTTCCGGACAGGCTGGCTGGCCCAAGCGGGAGATACCGCCCGCCAGTCTGCTCCGCTGCCACGCGCAGAAGGCGGTCATCCAGGCGGCTGTGTACGGCCACTCCCGTGGAAGGATCCAGAATGTATTCTCCCGAGCCGCTGTCGCGGTCAGGATTCGGAATCAAGGAGCCGACTTCCGTTCCGACGCCGACGGACAGGATGGTGACATTGGCCTCTTTGGCCCGGCCAAGCTCCCGTTCCAGCCGGGGATCCTGGTCTCCTCCGTCACTGAACAAAATGAGGCCGTGGCTGCGGGCCTGAGTCTTCTCGAAGGCGGCGAGAGATTCCCTGATGCCCTCACTCAGCAGCGAACCGCCTCGGGGAATGGTCTGCGTATCGAGGTTCTGGATGGTCTCGATGACCGCTTCATGGTCGGAGGTGAGCGGTGCCTGGAGATAGGCACGCCCAGCGAAGGCTACAAGGCCCACGCGGTAGTCTGGCAGCGAGCGTACGATGTCTTCTGCGGCCAGCTTGGCGCGGGTGAGGCGATCAGGCTTGACGTCGTCTGCGAGCATGGAGCGCGAGACGTCGATGACGAGCATCAGGTTTCTCCCCCGTTCGGGGATCTCCAGCTTCTGCTCTCCCCAGGTGGGCCGGGCTATGGCGAGGAGGAAGGCGGCCAGTGCCAGCATTTGCATGGAAAAGATGAGCCAGCTCCGCCAGGGTGAGACCGCTGCGATGAGCCAGTTCTTTAACCTTCCGGCCACGAGTGACGCGGCAGCGCGGTCCGCCTGTCTCTGCGCCCACCAGCGCAGCAGCATGAGGAGGGGCAGCGCCCACAGTCCATAAAGCCATTCTGGTTGATCCCACTTCATGATGGTGTTTACGCGGCAGCGGGCAGCGGGGAGGTGCGCAGGACGGTGAGATGCCCGAGAAGCGCGAGTGTCAGGAATACCAGCGAGACAGTCAGTAGCCAAGGGAAGAGCTCCTCACGCTCCACCACCTTTCGCCGCTGCACCTCAGATTTTTCGAGCTGGTCGATGGTTTTGAAAATGCGGTCCAGCGCATCCAGGTCCTGCGCTTTGTAGAAGGCACCCTGCCCGATCTTGGCCACCTCGATGAGGGTGGGCTCGTCAAACTCCTGTCTCCCTGAGTTGATGATGTTTCCATCCGGCGTGCGAATGAGGTGGTAGCCCGGGGTGCCGATGGCGATGGTGTAGATGCGTACTCCGAGTTCCGCTGCGGCCCGTGCAGCGTCCTGTGGACTGAGGCGTCCGGAGTTGTTCGCCCCGTCCGTGAGAAGGATCATCACCTTGCTGGCCACCTTTTTCTCTTTGTCCAAGCGGCTGGCAGCAGCCGCAATTCCGGAACCAATGGCGGTGCCGTCGCCTGTGATGCCGGTCTGCACGCGGTCGATGTTCTGCTCCAGCCAGTCGTGGTCTAGCGTCATGGGGCAGGGCAGATACGGCGCGCCGGCAAAGGCTACTATGCCTATGCGGTCGTTCCCGCGGCCACGAATGAAATCCCGCATGACACGTTTCGCCGCCGTGAGCCGGTTCGACCGGACGCCTCCGACGATGAAGTCCTCCGTGAGCATGGACAGTGAGACGTCCACCGTGAGGCAGATCGCCAATCCCTCACTCTTGTCCTCCTCGTAGGTGCGAAGTTTTTGGGGGCGCGCCAATGCGATGATGGCGGCCGTGAGGCTGAGCAAAGATAGGCCAAAGGCGAACCCGCCCCTCCAGGCTCTGGTGACCCGGGCGGACTTACGAAGCAAAAACGTGGTGGGAAACACGACAGCGGGTGCGCTGCCGCGGCGCCCTCTCCACCAAGCGATGAATGGCACAACCAACAGGACCAGAAGCGCCCACGGTTGAGCGAACTCGATGTCGCGAAGCCAGGCCGTCATCTGGATACCTCCCGTGCTGGCGGCAGGTTCACTGCCTCATGTTCTGCGGAGCCGACCTCGCTCTCCAGTCTCGCTATCGCGTCGTCTATTAACCGAAGTGCGCTCGCTTCTGTGACCGTGTGCGGAGCATAAGCGAGCACATCGTAAAAAGCAGCAAGTGGCTCGAACTTTTCCCGCCAGTGTTTCCTGCGACTGGACTCTTGTGTGTCCTGAACGGGTGGGAAGAGTTCCTCCGTAGTGCGGAACGGGGCCGGCACGCCGTAACGATGATAGTAGTAATGGCGCAGCGTCTCTGAAACCTCGTGACCTATCTCCGCCGGAGTAAGTCCCGCTGCCCGACCACGAAGTTCCCTCAAGGCGCGCAGAGCTGCGGACAGTGGTCTGCCTTGTGACTGCACGGCAGCAGAAACTCGGGTCCAGAACGGCTTCAGCAGCAGCCAGAGTGCGAGCAGAAGAAGCAGGGAACCAATCACGAGCCAGACGATCGGCAGCGAGACTTCCACCACGGGCGGAGCGGCGATCTCAGGGAACGGAAGCGGCGGCGGACTCTCTGGCTCCCCGCCGGGAACCTGCATCATTTGCGCCCACAAGGGGCTGAAGGCTGGAGTGGCACTGGTCATGACTTTCTGCGCCGTCTGGCCTTGAAATACGAGCGCAAGGCGGGGATGTGATTCCCGCCCGTTTCTGCCACCATGCTCTCCACCCCGCAACGTCGGAGCGCACGGATGGTGGTCTCCGTCTGTTCCTCAAGTTGGGCAGCATACGAAGCGCGGACCGCCGGACTTGAGGTGTTGACCACATACTGCGCACCGCTCTCGGGATCCTGAAGCGTGACTCTGCCGACTGTGGGCAACTCTGTTTCCCTAGGATCCACAGTGCGGATGGCTACCACGTCGTGCTTCATGGCCAGCGCTCTCATGGAGTGCTCCCACTCAGTGTCAGAAAGAAGAAAATCTGAGATGATGACGATCAATGAGCGGTGGGCGATGCGTTGAAGCGCCATGTCAAGCGCCGGCTCGAGGCGGCTGCCCCGGCTGCGCGGCACACAGTTCAGCACGTCGCGCACCAGCCGCAGGGAGTGTGCATGGCCTTTGCGCGCGGGCACGTAGGACTCCAGCTGATCCGAAAAGAGAACCAGGCCCACCTTGTCCTGGTTTGCGCAGGCGCTGAAGGCGAACATGGCAGCCATCTCCGCAGCGAGCTCCCGCTTGCTGTCTTCCTCACTGCCGTAGTCGGATGAGCCGCTCACGTCCACCAGGAGCAGCACGGTCAGTTCCCGCTCCTCCACATACTTGCGCACAAAGGGGTCATTCATCCTAGCGGTGACATTCCAGTCGATAAAGCGCACATCATCCCCGGCCTGGTATTCGCGAAAGTCATCGAACTCGATCCCCTGCCCTTTGAACTTGGAGTGGTACTGGCCGCCTAGGGACTCTTTCACCATGCCTTTGGTGATGAGTTCAATGCGGCGCACGCGCTTCATGATGCGTGCCAAGGCGGCATCCGCATCCTCTGGCGCAATGACGCCAGTGAAGCCACTTGACGCCGCAGGTCTCCGCTCCTCACGCCGCGCCGACCACCAAGCCAGCAATCCCGCGACAAGCGTGCAGGCGACTAGAAGGAGGATGATGGAGAGGGTGGACAAATCGGAGATTCGTTCGACTGAATGTTGTCAACCTCACGGCACGGGCAGCTTCTCCAAGAGCTGCCTCACCACATCTTCCGTAGTGGTGCCTTCCGCCTCGGCTTCGTAGCTAAGCAGGATACGATGTCGGAGGATGTCCGGAGCGAGCTGTTTGACGTCATTGGGCGTCACATAGTTCCGCCCGGCCAAGAAGGCGTAGGCCTTGGAAGCCAGTGCTAGGTTGATCGTTCCACGGGGCGAAGCTCCGCAGCGGATGAGTAGTTTCAGGTGGGGAGCCACGGGTGCAGGGTTCCGCGTGGCATGAATGAGGGCTACGATGTAGTCCTTCACTTTGTCATCCATGTAGAGCGCGTTGACCACGGAGCGGCTGGCCACGATCTCGGATGCGTCGATGACGGGACTCACGTCCAACTTCGGCGCGGAGGTGGCCATGGCATCGAGCACCTTGCGCTCCTCCAGAGGTGTGGGGTAGTCCACGCGCACTTTGAGAAGGAAGCGGTCCAACTGGGCTTCAGGCAGCGAGTAAGTGCCCTCTTGGTCGATAGGGTTCTGCGTGGCCAGCACCAGGAAAGGATCCGGCAACTTGTAGGTGGTCTCGCCTATGGTGACCTGACGCTCCTGCATGGCCTCAAGCAACGCGCTTTGCACTTTGGCTGGGGCGCGGTTGATTTCGTCTGCTAGGATGAGATTGGCAAAGATGGGTCCAAGCCTCGGGGTGAAGGTGCCGTCCTTTGGGTGATAGACCATGGTGCCCACCACATCGGCAGGCAGTAGATCGGGGGTGAACTGAATGCGCTGGAACTTCGCCTTCAAACAAGCGCTCAATGTGCGAACGGCAAGCGTCTTGGCCAGGCCCGGTACACCTTCCAGCAAGACGTGCCCATTCGTGAGCAGGGCCACAAGGAGCCGGTCCACCAGCCCCTGCTGGCCTACCAACACCCTTCCTATCTCCTCCCGAAGAGGCTCCACCCATGCCGCTGACTTGGCGATTTGCTCCGTGTCCGGGATTGGCAGGCGGGGAGGTGGGCTTTCGATGGGGGGTGGGGCTGAGGATTCGGACATGCGGGCGAGAGTGTAAAGAAGAAGCTAGGCAAGGCAAACTCGGTTTACGGATCGCAGCACCAGCGTGGATGCAGCCTCAGTTCTTTTGAGGCTTGTTGAAGGTCATGTAAGTGCGGCCCACAGTTTTGCGGCCATTCTCCTCGAAGGTCTCAATGCGCATCTCTTTCGGAATGTGTGCGTCCCCTACCTTCTGCACGGAACGGATCTGAAAGCGTTTGATAAGGTTCCCCTGCTTGTCCCAGCCTTCCATCTTGGCCATGCCGCCCGAGCCTTGGTGCACCCACATGTCCACGGTGCCGTAAGGCCCCTTACCGTCGGGCGTGACCACGCGCACTTTCCACGCCTTCTGCCCGCCGCCGATGCTTTCCACTCCGAGAATCTTCGGGTTGGGCCACTCCGTGAAGCGGAGGGAGAGATCTTCGTAGTTAAGCTGGAAGCCGCGCACGTTGTCAGAGTAGCGGTTCAGAGGCACTTCCGCCGCGCCGCCGGGCTTGGTTTCCCTCAGCGTGGGTGGGGAAGTCGTCAGATCTAGGTGAACAATTTGCGCCGGGTTCTCGAACCGAAAACGGATGATCTGGCTCGTCATAGTAAGGGCAAAGGGTTCCTCCTTTCCGGAATCCGAGTCTCTCAGCTGGCCCGTGAGCTGGTGATCCTGAAGGGCGTAGCTATACCGCACCAGTCTCATCACCTCTTCTGCGGTGGGTGGTGGTTCTTCCTGGGCACTGAGCGGCAAAAGGGCCAGGGAAAGCAGCAAAATGGAAAGGAGGGAGGTTTTCATGAACACGATTTGAGACGCACGAAACGCCCCAATATTCGATGAATGTGGCGGACGCCGGACGCTGTGCATTATTGGGGTTTAACCAATGGATCGCCAGCGCTTTCTCATCCCGGCTCTCGCTCTTCTCATGGTGTGGCGGCTCGCATTGCTTCCCACCGTGGAGCTCAGTGCGGACGAGGCGCTGGCTGCCATGTATGCGCAGCGACCTGCTCTCTGGCACGTGGAGATGGGTCCGCTGACGCCGTGGCTAGTGAAGTGGACCACGGCTTGGTTCGGGCACACGGAGTTCGGAGTGCGCGCGCTGGCTCCAGTGCTGAGTTTCATCGCCTCAGTCTGCCTCTGGAGATTGGGTCACGGACTGTTCAATGCCAACGTGGCTTCGTGGGCGGTGGTGATCCTGCAAGTCATCCCGGCATTCAATCTCGCCGCTACTACCATGACTTCCAGCATCGTGGGCTTCACCGCGCTGATGGGGCTGGTGTTGTCTTTGCGCATAGGCCTGCACCGTGCTCACCCGAACCACGTCTCTTGGAAGATGGCGGCACTCTGTCTTGCGCTGGCCATATTTGCGGACTGGCGAAACGCGCTGGCCTATCTGTGTGTGATCGCGGGCCTTGGCCTACCAGTCAGAAGGCGGCATCATCTGAAGCGCCCGGGCTTCAAGCTGATCACCGGCGGGTTTGCCCTTTCGTTTGGATGTTTTCTCTGGTGGAACCAAATGCACGGATGGCCCATCTGGGACACGGGGGAGGCTGAGCCAGAGTGGGCCGTGGCACCGAATCTCCTTCGGTGGATTTTTCTGCTCTCACCCATCATCGCCAGTCTCATCGTCTGGACCTTGATCCGATCAACGCGCTGGTGGCGCAGCCTGCCAGGACATGGGATGCTCTTGGCCTTTGCCGTGCCGTTCGCGGCGCTGGACTTTGCTTACGGACCTACGGAACGCTGGCCTCACATGGGTTGGCCTCTGTGGATGGCGCTCGCGGCGCTCCTTTTGGCAGACCACAGCCTGGGGACGGTAGCCCTTCCCATGCAGAAAAAGATCCTGCTGCGGACGGGCGGCTTCCTGCTGGCCGCACTCTTTTCCATCGCACTTCTGCGCACAGACATTCTCCGCTCCATGGGCCTGCCCTGGCAGCCGCTCGCACAAGCCCAGCCGCGCCACATCTGGCAGCAGTGGTTTCGCATTGATCCCTCGGGCGGCATGATGGGCTGGAGGGACGGTGCCCGTGCACTCGAGGAGATTTTGCGAGGCAGCAAGTCTCCGCACGGAGAGTGGTTCATCCTCGCCTCGGACTGGCAGCTCGCCGTTTGCACCGAGTTTTATCTTTCCCCCAGTGCACCGGTTCTGAGGCCCCGCCCTGACTACCCGGCCATCCACACCCTACAGAGCGCTGCCCCGTCAGCGCCGCACTCTCAGTGGCGGCGATACGACAGCTCCCTGGAGGGCAGCGAACCCTTCGCCAGCAGAGATGCACTTTATCTCACCGATCACACGCGGGAAACGGTGCCGACGGAGATCGCCCGCATGTTCCAACGCACCGAGGTGCTCTCCATCTTCCGCATGGTGCATGGTGGCAAAGTGGTGCGAACGCTCAAAATCTTTGCTTGCCACGGCTGGCGTGCGCCGGAGTTGTAGGTACAAGCATCCCGCCCCCACTCTTCCATGTCTTCGTCACCCGCCATCTCCATCGTCATCCCCCTCTACAACGAAGAAGACAACGTGGCCGACATGCAGAAGGAGGTGGCTGAGGCGCTGGCGGGTCAGGATTACGAACTCGTGTTGGTGGATGATGGCTCTACCGACAGCACCGTTCAGCGCGTGGAACTGACCGAGCGGGTGCGCCTCCTGTGCTTCGAGAAAAATGCCGGGCAGAGCGCCGCTATGCACGCCGGCATTCATGCGGCCAGAGGCGGCGTCATCGTCACCCTAGATGGCGACCTCCAGAACGACCCAAGGGATATCCCAGCGCTGCTCCATAAGCTGCATGAAGGCTGGGACCTGGTTTGTGGCTACCGCGCCAAACGCAAGGACACTGCCTTCAAGAGGATCCAGAGCCGCATAGCCAACTTCGTACGAAGCCGCTTCATCGGAGACGGCGTCCGCGACACCGGATGCACGCTGAAGGCCATGCGCACCGAGTGCCGTGAAGCGCTCCTGCCCTTCAACGGCATGCATCGCTTCATTCCGGCACTCATCGCCAGCATGGGGTGGAAAGTCACCGAAGTTCCGGTCAATCATCGCCCTCGAACCCGCGGCGTCAGCAAATACGGTTTCGGAAATCGTGCCCTTCGAGCCACCATGGACATGTTCGGCGTCCGCTGGCTCAACTCCAGGCGAGTGCGGTATCGAGTGAAAGGCTGAGCAGTCGGCCAGCAGTGGCTGAGCTTGGTTGAGCGGTCGT
>CAZIGH010000019.1:0-84445 GCA_964538625.1 uncultured Verrucomicrobiaceae bacterium | reverse complement strand
ATCGCCCAGCTACGCAACCGATCGCGACTAAGCACAATACCAGCAAGCAAGCCGCATGAACCAATACTCCACTTCATCCCCCCGGCGGCGCCCGCAAAAAGGGTTATTGCGCTCCGGTTCCGCTTGCGGCTACGCCGCTGCGCTCCACCTCCGCTCCATAACCCTTTTTGCGGGGCAAAGCCCTTGCAAAGTCTCCCGCACTAACCTAACCAACCCTTGATCCAAGCCGTGCAACTCATAGCTTAACTTCCCCGAGCGCTGGCCGAACGATGGGGTCCACCTCAGCCGCTCACTTTGACAAGTTTCTCGAAAGTCCTGAATACACGACGCTAAGCGACTCTTGCTTTGAACAGCTGAAGTTAGAGACGCATTACGAACTTGGGTGACTACTTTTGCTTCAGAGACTCTCCGTTAGGGTAGTTGATTCTTTCAAATACCGCTCCGCCAAGGAGGTGGTCGCCGTCGTAGAGGGCGCAGATTTGGCCGGGCGTGAGGGCGCGTTGGGGTGTCTCGAAGACGAGTTCCGCAGTGTCGCCGTGGGGTGTAAAGGTGGCGGTGGCGGCAGGGCAGCGGTAGCGGGGCTGGGCTTGAAGCGTGCGCGGCTGGGTCAAATCGGGGCCAGTCGTGCTGATGCTGGTCAAAGTGCAGCGCGTGGCCCAGAGTAGGGGTGTGTCTGGCCTCTCAATGGCGAGGACGAGTTCGTTGGTGGCCTGCCGCTTGGCTACGACCACATACGCTTGTTTGTGAAGGGGGCTGGCGACGCCGTGGCCTTTGCGCTGGCCGAGGGTGTAGAGATGCAGGCCGCGATGCTGGCCCAGGACTTTGCCATTGAGATCGACGATGTTGCCCGGCTTGTCGGGAACAAAGGCGCGCAAAAAATCCTCCATGCGCACCTCGCCGATGAAGCAGATGCCTTGGCTGTCCTTTTTGTCGGCGGTCTTGAGATTGAGTTCGCGGGCGAGGTCACGGAGTTGAGGCTTGAGCAGGTGGCCAATGGGAAAGTGGGCGATCTGGACCTGCTCCGGCCGCATCATGGCGAGGAAGTAGGTCTGGTCCTTATTCGGATCGACCCCGCGCAGGATTCCGGTTTCATTCTTTCGTGCGTAGTGGCCGGTGGCGATGCCGTCAAAGCCATGCTCCCGCGCCCAGTCCCAGAGCACGCCGAATTTCATCTCGCGGTTGCACATCACATCGGGGTTGGGCGTGATGCCGGACTCGTAGCCTTCGAGCAAGTATTTGACCACGCGTTCCCGGTAGTCGCGCATGAGATTCACGACATGGAACTCAATGCCGAGCTGCTCAGCGACGGCGCGGGCGTCGTCGATGTCCTCTTCCCAAGGGCAGTGGCCAACGATGTTTTCCTCGTTGATCCAGTTTTTCATGTAAGCCCCGACCACGTCATGCCCCTGGCGGACAAGCAGAGCCGTAGCGACGCTGCTGTCCACTCCTCCAGACATTGCGGCTAGGATGCGGGCCATGGAAGGGAGTTAGCGTGGAGTCCTGAGAAGTCCAGTGGCGGGCGGATTTGGAACACGAATGGACACGAATCGGCACGAATTTGGTGAGATGGTTTTCCGTCGCTGCAAAAAGTGCTTGTGGGAAAGTCGCCGGTTTCATAATCTCGGTGCGTGGTGGGTGCCCCCTCGCATCACATACAGTGAACAATCACAGTCAGACACCTATGAAATCCAATCCAGTTCAGTTCAGTTCAGTAAACCGGCGCGTCTAGCTGCGCTGGTCATGGTGGCTTTAATGGGAGCCGGGTATGCCGATGAAGAGCAACCGCAGGATCCAAGCTGGCCATACGAAGACACGCCGATCAATACGACGGATGGCACTGGCAGCCCCAACGGTGCAGAAAATCATCTTCCTCCTGGGGAGGCCGATGGGGATACGGAGCGGCTGGATGATGATGCCGAACTGTACGAGGAGATTGCCGATAGCTTGGAAGACGCCATTGAAGATGGCACTCTGATTCCCGATCCTGAGTTGCTGGAGGAACTCGAAAATTGGAGAGAGGCCCACCCTGAGGAGGAAGGTGACTGCTAATCTCGCTGCGGAAGAGCGTCCAACTTAAGACTGCGGCAAGCCCATTACGGTGGGCTTGCCTCAAGTTAATCACTAGCGGTCCCATGACGTCCAAATCCCTTTTCGTATTCGCGCTGTGTGCAGTCGCCTTTTGCGTAGCATGGTACCTTGCGGGGCCAAGTTTGACATTGGGTCAGCTTTCAGCGGGCAAGCCTTTCCACCGCCGCGACGTGGTTGAAACCGCATCGGCGGGAGCAAATAAAGCCTCGATCCCAATGCAACAAACTGATGTGACGTCGGGAGACGATAGCACTCTGGACGAACGCCCTTCCCCGCCGCCACCACAACCTCTATCCGCCAAGGAGATGGTATTCATCAAGGCGTTCAAAAAGCTGGGTATTTCTGAGAGCGTTCTTGCAAAGCGGGCTGCGAGAGAAAACCCAGACTATCGCGAGCTCTTTGAATCACTTGGCTGCTCGCCAAAACAGACTAGTGAGTTGATGGCCTTGTTGGATCAGCGACGCAGAGCTGAGGCTGAAGCCCTCTTTGAGATCACAAAGGTGGAGTCTCCCACAAAGGCAGATACATCGCGTGTGAACCAAAGCAAAAAGGCCGCCTTTGCGACATACACCGAAAAGATAGCGGGAGTCCTTGCCGATCCCGTGAAGATCCAGCGGTTTCATGAGTGGGAGCAAACTTCGTCAGAGCGTCAGCGAATCGCAGGCATGGAGGAGCGGCTGGGCCGGACTTTCAGCACTACGGAGGTGGAACGCATGGTGGATGTGTTTCAAGGCAGCCGCCTGAATGTCACCCGTGCTCTGATGAATCAGGATGACCAAGTGTTGCGCAACAAAATTCTTCAAGAGTGGCAGGGTAAACTGTCGGGCATTCTGACTCCTGCCGAGATGGCCGATGTTCTCACTCGTATGACTACCCCGAAGGCGCGCCCGAGCAAAACAGACACCAAATCCCAGCCTTAGCCGTAGCGACGCTGCTGTCCACTCCTCCAGACATTGCGGCTAGGATGCGGGCCATGGAAGGGAGTTAGCGTGGAGTCCTGAGAAGTCCAGTGGCGGGCGGATTTGGAACACGAATGGACACGAATCAGCACAAGTGATCTGAGGATGAACGAGCCTGCTTTAGACGGGAGTATCCACGGAGAAGCCGAGTGCAAGTGCGGCTTGTCTCTGCTTGGCATCATGGGTCATGAGACGGGTGGCACTGAGTTGTTGCATGGCGGCCAGGTGCAACCGGTCGAGTGAGCGGCAATAAAGATCTGGATGAGCGCTGAGCTGGTGCAAGGCTTGCTCGAAAACGCTGCCTGTGAGCGGCATCCGCTGGAAAGGGTGCATTTCCGGCATGTCGCGAAGTCGGGCACACGAACGAGTGTGTAGCCCTCTCGTGATCTGCCCTCCCAAGAGGAATCCGCGAAGATGGGTGGCGGTCTCCAGTTCGGTGAGGGTAGAGACGAGAACGGTCGATTCTCTGGACAACGCTTGGCGGGTCGAGGGCGACTCCGGTTCAGTCAGAATCAGCTTCAAAAACGAACTGGTGTCGATGTAGAGCATGTTGATCTGGGCCGGTCAGCGTTCGTCCCTCTCGGACGTGAGGAAGCTGTCCACGATTTGGAACTTTTTGTCCCCAAACACGCTCTTCTGCCACGCGGCGTGTTCCTCGGGATCAAACTTCTTGCGGGTCGTCTGTGCCGGTTCGATCCGCACCAGCTTGGCCACTGGAGTGGAATCGCGCGTGACGATGATTTCTCCCACCTCGTTGAGGAGGCTTTCTGCCTGAGGCCACTTGTGGCGCAGGTCGCGGATGGTGATCGTTGTCATACGCGATGTATAACATGTATCACCCATGAACTCAGGGGTGAGAAGGGCAACTCACCCCAGTCCCTCCACCTTCCAGCCGTCTCGGTAGGCGCGTTTTACCAGGGCATTGGCTTCGGGGATATTGGTGACTTTCATGGCGGCGTCATCCCATTCGAGTGTTTGCTGGGGGAAGCGGTCGGCTAGGGTGCCTACGAGGACGCACTGGGTGAGGTTGGAGCCGTGAGAGAAGGGGTCGCAAGCGGGGCGATTTTCAAGAATGGCGTCCACCCAGTCGAAGTAATGGTCTTGGGGCTTGAAGCCGGTGGGGTAGCGGCTGTTGGGGAAGTCTTCCTCCGGGAGCACGAAGGGGCGCTGGCCGTATTGCTTGAAGATGGTGCCTTTTTCGCCAATCCACAGGCCGCCTGAGGCGGGGAACTTGGACAAAGACTTGGGCGTCGGAACTTGAGTTGGATCTGGCGAGAGCTCGCCATCCATCCAGGTGAGTTTTAAGGTGTCGCTGGAGGTCAAATCAGTGCCGCCGAACTCAAACTCGACGATTCTGCGATCCGCCCACAGCGGGCCATTGCTGCCGGGCGTGGTTTGTTTGACGCGTTTCGGCGGGGTGAGCTGCAGGGCGTCCACCGTAGCGTCAAAGTGGTGACAGCCCATGTCGCCGAGTTCGCCGACGCCGAAGGCGAACCAGGCGCGCCAAGTTTGGGGGTGGTATGTGTCGGCGAGGTAGGGGACAGGTTCGCGAACGCCGCACCAGAGATCCCAGTCCAGCCCCTCGGGCAGCGGATCGGCCTGCGGGCGCAGGGTGGTGTTCTTTGGCCACCAGGAGAGTTTTTTGTTCTCCCACATGAGGATTTCTTTCACTTTGCCGATCGCGCCGGACTTGAGCAGCTCCACCATCATGCGGCTCTCGATGCTCGAGCGGCCCTGGTTCCCGAGCTGGGTGACCACGCCTGCCTTGGCTGCTTCAGCGGCGATGACCCGGCACTCGTGAATGGTGGGAGCCATGGGCTTTTGCAGATAGACGTGTTTTTTGGCCCGGAGAGCAGTCACGGTGACGTTGGCGTGGCTGTGGTCCGGCGTGCCCACGGTGATGGCGTCGAAGCGGTCGGCGTGGTCTGCCAGCAGCTCACGCCAGTCCCTGTGCCGGGTGGCGTCCGGGAAGTCGGCTGCCGCCTGCGCCATGTGGGTGGCGTCCACGTCACAGAGAGCGGTGATTCTCACCTTATCGTGGCGGGCTACGCTGCGCATGGTGTTCCCACCCATGCGGGCCACGCCCACGCAGGCCACCTGGAGGAGGGAGTTGGGTGACTTGGCACGGGTGAAGGCTGGAAACCCGAATGCGGAGGCTGCAAGGGCTGACTGCTGGAGGAAGTGGCGGCGGCTGGTCATGGTTGGCGAAGAAGGGGAACGCAGAGCGCGGTGGCACCCTTGCAGCGGGGCAGGGAGGGTGGGGGCGGATTTTTCCGCTCCTTTTTCTTGTCACTTCCGGTCCCGTCGCCTATCTGATAACGCTTAACCTCCCACGACTTTCCCTCACCGGCGACTTCCGCCCCGTTTTCACCCGCCTGCCCACTCTCGGTCTATGAGACAACTCCGATACCTCGCCCTCCTCGTTGGCATTCCGATTTTTGCCCAAGAGGCAGAACCACCGCCCGCAGCAGGAGGTCTGCCCACTGACAGCCTCCTTGCCTCCCTACAGAGCAATGTGAACATTGAAGGCCTGGAGACGAGTTTCGACCCTGAGACAGGCATCGCCAGTGCGAAGGGGGACGTCCGAATCAACTACGGAGACACCGAGATCCGCGCTGGTTCCGCTGAATACAACTCCAACACGGGTGACGTCATCGCCAAAGGCGACGTGGTCGTGGTCAAGGCCGGCATCATCTACCAAGGTGAGCACATCGTCTTCAACGCGAAGACCAACGAGCTGAGCGGAGCCAACATCCGCAGCGGCCAAGTCCACAAGGGCGGTCAGCTTTTCTACACGATGGAGAGCTTCGAGACCGAGACGAAGAACGTCGAGCGCGTGGACGGCACCGGAGCCTACTTCACCACCCACGACCTCAAGAATCCGAACTATCGCGTCCGGGCGAAGAAGATGACCATCTATCCAGAGGATCGCGTGGTGATGAAGAACGTCACCGTCTTTGCGGGCAAAACACCGGTATTTTGGTTCCCCTACATCTCCCAGCCCCTGGATGATGAGGTTGGATACAAGTTCTCGCCCGGCTACAGTGAGAACTGGGGAGCGTTCCTGTTGAATCAGTACGGCGTCATCCATGGTGACCACACCCTGGCGAAGTACAAACTGGATCTCCGCAGCACCCGCGGCGTGGCGGGTGGTGTCGAACTCATCTCCCTGCAAAACAAAGAGAACGAGAACATCGGCAGACTGAACCTTTATTACGCCAACGATTCCGACCCCCTTCGCAGTCAGGCCAAGGAAGCGCGTGAGGACGTGGACTCCAGCCGCTACCGCATCAACTTCCACCACCGCATCTACATCACCGGCCCCGCGGAGCGCACTTGGCACTTGGATTTCGACGTGAACAAGATGTCCGACGAGTTCTTCTACGAGGACTTCTTCATGGAGGAGTTCCGTGCGAATCGTGAGCCGGATAACCAAGTGTCCCTCGTCCGTGCGGACCCGCGCTACACAGCGACGCTCATGGCCAAGTTCCAGCTCAATGACTACTACCGCACGGACACTCGCCTGCCGGAGTTGGCCTTCGACTTCACACGCCAGCCCATCTTTAACAGCGGCTTCTTCTATCAAGGCTCCAGCAGTTGGGGACTCATGAAGGAAAAACTCGGTAGCGTGGAAAGAAGACGCGGCGAGGAGCTGCGTGACGCCGCAGAGCTCTCCCTCAAAGCCTTCGACCAGTTGGAAGCCGCCGATGCCAAAGGCAAAAAGGACGCCGACACTCCCACCATCGACCCGCTGGCAGGCCTGAGCAAAACGGGCATTCGCCGTACCCTTGGTCTTGACCCTGAAGCCGAGTTCGGACGTGACGAAGTGGAGCAGGCGCTCGCCATTCTTCAGACCCAGCTTCAGGACACCAGCTTCCAGCGCTTCCACACCTATCATGAAGTGCTTTATCCGAAGACCCTCTTCGGCTGGCTCACCGTGGTCCCGCGCTTGGGCGGCGGCTTCACCAGTTACTCCAGCATTGAGGGCGGCACGGGAGATCTCAGCAGCGCCGACCGCCCGCTCTTCCACGCGGGCTTGGATGCCTCCTTCAAGATCACCAAGACGTGGGATGACATCAAGAAGCCCGGTCTCGGACTAGATGGCCTGAAGCACGTCGTCCAGCCCTTCCTCAACTACTCCTACCTTAACGCAGATGAGATAGAGGGTCTCCCAGCTATCGACCGCATGGTCGGCACCACTCGCCCGCGCCCTCTGGATGTGCCACTCTGGACCGCCGTGGATGATCTGAGGAACTGGAACATCGCCCGCGTCGGCGTGAGGAACCTCCTCCAGACCCGGCGTGACTACAGCAGCTATCAGGACTGGCGTTTCCGCACTGCGGATGATTCCAACGTGCAAACCTACTCCTGGGCCGGCGTGAACACCTACATGGACTTCTACTTTGATGATCCGGAGTTCGACCGCAGCATGGGCAACCTCTACAACGAAATCTTCTGGCGTCCCGTGCCGTGGATTACCTTCTGGGCAGATACCCAGCTGCCTGTGGCCGGTGAAGATGCCAACTTCTCTGAGGCCAACTACGGCATCACCTACTCGCCAGTGCGCAGCCTCTCCATCTCGCTCGGGCACCAGTTCATCACAGACCACCCCTTCTTTGAGGACAGCAGCCTTGTTTACTCCCGCATCTACTCCCGCCTCAATGAGAACTGGGGCATCTCTGCCAACCACGTGTATGAGATCGATGACGGCACCCTTGAGTATCAAAGCTACGCCGTGCATCGTGACTTGAGCAGCTGGGTGGCCTCACTTGGTGCGCTTGTGCGTGACAATCGCGGAGCCACTGACTTCGGCTTCATCTTCTCCATGACCTTGAAGGACTTCCCTCAAGTCAGCATCCCGCTGGACATGGATCCCAATCCCACAGGCCGCGGCGGCAGCCGCTAAGTCGCCGCCGACCCGAACCGCTTGATACGAGGTGCATCCGAGAGGATGCACCTCTTTTTTCTACCGCTTCCAGTGGCACGACCACGGTTGAACACGGCGGCACTCAAGGCTAAACTCCACATTCAACCCCCCAAAAAAACACTCCCAAAGAATGAAGCTCACCATCATTGGCTCCGGCTACGTAGGACTCACCACAGGCGCATGTTTTGCCGATGTCGGCCATCAGGTACTTTGTGTGGACAATGATGCGAACAAAGTGAAAAGCCTCCTGGAGGGGCGCATCCCCATTTATGAACCGGGGCTGGAACCCGTGGTGCGCAAAAACGTAGCGGCCAAGCGGCTCAAGTTTACCACCAGCATCGAGGAAGGCGTGGAGCATGGAGAAGTGCTTTTCATCGCCGTGCCTACGCCACCGCAGCCAGACGGCAGCGTGGACTTGAGCTTCGTCGAAAAAGTAGCTCGTGAAATCTCCCAGTATCTCGACAGCTACCGCGTCATCGTGGACAAGAGCACCGTGCCTGTGAAGACCGGCGAGCGTGTGGCTCAGACCATCCGCCGCTACGCCAAGCCCGGCGTCGAGTTCGACGTCGTGTCCAACCCGGAGTTCCTGCGAGAAGGCAGCGCCGTGGAAGACCTCATGAAGCCTGACCGCATCGTCATCGGCGGCAACAGTGACCGCGCACTGGCCATCATGCAGAAAGTGTATGAGCCGTTTGTGGCACCCGTGCTCGTCACGGACATCAACAGTGCGGAACTCATCAAGCACGCAGCCAACAGCTTCCTGGCGCTCAAGATCTCCTACATCAATGCCCTTTCAGAGATTTGTGAAGTGGCAGGAGCTGACGTGCTCAAAGTGGCAGACGGCATCGGCACGGACAAGCGCATCGGGCGCGCCTTCCTAAACGCAGGCCTCGGCTATGGAGGATCCTGTTTCCCCAAAGACATCGCCGCCTTCATCGCCATAGCCGACCAGCTCGGAGTCCCCTTCACCCTGCTAAAGGAGGTGCAGCGCATCAACCAGCGCCAGATCGACCGCTTCCTGGACGCCATCCGCGAGGCCCTCTGGGTGCTGAAGGACAAAAAACTCGCCGTGTGGGGTCTCGCCTTCAAGAGCAATACCGACGACGTGCGCAGCTCCGTAGCCATCAGCCTCGTGGAGCGGCTTGTAGCTGAAGGCGCGGACGTCACCGCTTACGACCCCAAAGCCATGGAGAAGGCCAAGGAACTCCCCGTTGGGTCCCAAATCAAGCTCGCCAGCTCCGCTATGGAGGCGGCCAAAGATGCGGAGGCCCTCATCATCGCCACCGAGTGGCCTGAGTTCGCCTCCGTGGATCTCAATGAACTTCGTGAAGCCATGCGCACTCCCCTGATCTTCGACGGGCGCAACCTCCTTGACCCGGGAGCTGCTACCAGCTTCGGCTTCCAGTACCGTGGCATCGGGCGTGGCATCACCCCGGCCCGGGACGAGCAGTAGCACCTTCCTTCACGGCCATGCCCAGCGCGCGCAAGCTTGCAGTGGAAGTGCTTCGTGAGTGGAGCCGCAGGCAGGCCTATGCGGCTTCTCTTGTAGATGAAGCTGCTGCGCAGGCTGGCCTCTCCTCCCGGGACACGGCACTGCTTCAGACCCTCGTTTACGGCGTGTTGCGGAATCTCAGTCTGCTGGATCACTGGAGCGCCCATCTCAGTCACGATCGTGAACTGGACCCCGCCTCCCGCTGGCTCCTGCGGCTCGGTCTTACCCAGTTGCTCCTGCTCGACCTGCCACCCCACGCCGCCGTCAATGAAACCGTCAACCTAGCCACCAGAGCGCGTGGATTCATCAACGCCATCCTTCGGCGGGCTGAGCGTGAAAAAGCCGAGCTGCTGGCAGAGGTGCCCTCCTTGCCCCCGCACATCCGCTTTTCCCACCCCGGCTGGCTGACGGAGCGCCTGGAAACTGCCGTCGGCAAAGAACACCTCATCCAGCTATTGGAGTGGAATCAAACCCCCGCCACCACCCACATCCGGCTCAACCGCCTTCATCCCGAAGCCGCATCCAGCCTGGCAGAGATCTCGGGCCTCGACCCCGTGGAAAGTGACTTCTTTCGCTGTGCCCACCCACCGAGAGAGGCCTTAGCCGCCGGACTCTGCTACGCACAAGACCCCAGCACCGCGCTCGCTCCCCGCCTGCTCGCCCCGAAACCCGGTATGCGCGTGCTGGATGCCTGCGCCGCACCTGGCGGCAAGACCGCTCTCCTCGCCCAGCTCATGGATAACAGCGGCGTCATCGTAGCCACAGACTCCTCCCCGGCCAGGTTGCGACGTCTTGCATCCAACCTCAGCCGCCTGCGGGTCACCAACACCCAAGCCCACCTGCATGACTGGAAACGCCCAGAGCTGCCTGACTTCGCCGGGGAAAAGTTCGACGCCATCTTGCTGGACGTACCCTGCTCCAACACCGGCGTCATGCGCCGCCGCATCGACGTCCGCTGGCGACTGAAGCCTGAGGACTTTGCCACCCTGGCCGCCGCCCAGCTAGCCCTGGTGAAGTCCACCCTCCGCTGCCTTAAACCCGGTGGCGTCCTCGTTTACAGCACCTGCAGCCTTGACCGCGAGGAGAATGAGGAGGTGATAAACAAGCTCGTCACACAGCACCCTGACGTAGCGGTGGAGCAAGTGGTCACCAGCTCACCCGTCACCAATGGCTTCGACGGTGCCTATGCGGCCAAACTCAGGCGGGGTTAGATTCCAACATCTCCAGCTGACCTGAAACTTCACAAAAGCAACACAGAGTCCGCTCGAGTTGTTACCAACTTGTTACGGCAGACGACAGTGGAGGCCATTTCCTGCTTGCGGCAGACAGAGGATTTTTGCCAGTATCGGGTTAAATAGCCTCTCAATAATCCCGCGCGCGATGATTCCGTCCTGAAGCCCGAGCTGACGGATTCATCGCGCGCCTTTCCGCATTTAGCCCTTATGAAACCAATCCGACGCTTCGCCAAGATGATTCAGTACCCCGTCACTGGGCTGTTTTGTGTCATCACGGCCGTATCACCAGTGCAAGGTGCCGTATTCAACTGGACGGCGGGAAGCGCAACCAACTTCGACTGGAACGATGGGGCGAACTGGGACCTGCTCTCAGCACCCACCTTACTGGACCAAGTCGTTCTGACGCAGGGTTTGCCGAATCCGGGAGCGTTGACCGATCCACTGTTTCCCAATCTCATCTCATTGACGGCCGGGAGCGCGGCCAGTTCCGTCAGCTTCAAGGACCGATACACCCTTTCCGGAGGCGACCTCACGCTGGGTGCCGGCGGCTTGCGTGCGGATCTCGGCGTGACCGGGATGATCAGCTCCCAGCTTTCAGGATCGGATGGCTTACTGAAAACCGGCGGGGGCACCATCTGGCTTACCAATCCATCCAACAACTACACAGGCGTCACTACCGTCTCGAACGGCACGCTCGCCATCAGCAATCCCGCCGCACTCGGCGCGAGCGCCACACCCATCGTGGTCAACGGAACCGTGACGCTGGGCCTGGGCGGCGGATCACTCCTCCTGGCCGGCGGCTACGGAACAGGCATGACCCTGACACGCGGCCTCTCCCTCCAGGGTCAGGGACCCATCGCCTCCCGGGGTGTCGCCCTGTTCACCGTGGGCGACCACACACTGGCCGGTCAAGTGAGCACCAATACCAATGCGGTGGGCACCTCCATCATGTCTGCCGGTGGCCGCCTGACCATCAGCGACCTTTTGGTCAATGGAACTGCCGCATCCACGTACACTTTTTTTGGCGGCATTAACAGCAGCGGTGTAGGCAGCTATGAAATCAATGGCACCATCGCGGGCACTGGTAGCCTTCTCAAGCAGGGCGGGGGAACGCTCATCCTGTCACCCACAAGTGCATCAGGGTTCACCGGCACCGTGCGAGCCACCGCCGGCTCCATCCGCATCTCCTCAGCCGCTGACTTGGGCAGCAACACAGGAACTGGCACCGGCTCACTGTTGGATCTCAACGGGGGAATTCTCGAGGTGCGCTCCAATACCGTCGCCAACGCCATCGGCAAGAACACCTACATGAGGGCGAGCTCCACCATCTTTGCCGATCACGCTCTCCTTGGCAGCACCATCAACGGCACCAACACCTTTGGTGCGCTGCACATGGTGGCCGGCGGCACTCTCACAGTTGCCAGCCGAAACGGCTACGGAACCACCTTTGGTGCCGTCACCCAGGAAGGCACCGCCAACGGACAGACCATCACCAACAACGCGGGAGGTCTGCTTACCTTCACGGGCAGCTACACCTGGGGCGGAGATGCCACCGTCAGAACGCTCACCGTCCAAGGCACCGGCAATACCCAGATCAACGGCAACTTACTCTCCACAGGTGCCGCCAACAACTTCACCAAAACCGGTGCTGGAACGGCCACTGTGCTCAGTGTAGCACCCACTTACACAGGCCTGACCGGCATCACGGGCGGCAACCTTGCCATCACCGACTTCCGCAGCGTCAACAACGCAGCGACGGGCACCGCCGCCCAGATCAACATCAACGGCGGTAACTTGATCATCGGCACCACCACAGCTCCGACTGCCGCAGGGTTGACCACAGCCAAAACCATCAACCTCTCGGGAACCACCGGTGGAGCAGCGATCTACGCTAATCAATCTGGGACCGACCCGGTCATCCTCAACACCGACTTTACCGCTTCAGGCTCCGGTTCCAAGACCCTGACGTTCGGTGGTAGCAGCACGGTCAACAACATCGTGAACGGTGCCATTGTTCAAAACGGCGGAACCACTACCGTGGCCAAGAATGGCTTGGGCACCTGGGTCCTCGCCGGTGCCTCAGGGTCCAATCCAGCAGGGTTTGGGGCTGCCACCATCACTGCGGGCACGCTCAAGATTCAGGACACCTTCTCAGGCTCCTCACGAAACGTCATCCTGGATACGGCAGGATTCACCTTCACCAGCCTGGCAACCACGCAGGAAGCAGGCGGCGTTCTGGAATACGTAGGAGCCGCATCCAGTGCCAGCACCGAGACCATGGGCCAACTCACGCTCACCGCTGGCGCGGGTACCGTCAGGGTCACTCCAGGAAGCGCCGGAACCGCAGCGCTCACCTTCGCCTCCGTCAACGCCACTCGTGGCGCAGGAGCCACTGTTAACTACGCCCCCGCCGCAGGCGGTTCCATCCTGTTTACCACCACACCCGTTGTCACCAACGGCATCATCGCCGCAGCCAGTGGCGGTGCCGCCTTCTCCACGTTCAACGGCGTGGACTGGGCAGCACTCAGCGGCAGTACGGCTGCCGCCTACTCGGCATACACAGCCTTCCCTGGCACTCCCATCTCAGGAACCGGGGGCGCTGCGGTGAACTACCTCCTCACCGCTGATGGGAGCAGCTCAGCCGCAGCTTCCATCAACACCCTGAAAATCACCGGTGCCACCGCCAATCCCACCCTGACGCTCGGCGGAGTCCTCACCCTCACCGCCAAGAGCGTACTGTTCGACAACAGCGCCGGACCCGCCACTATCAATGGCAGTCAGCTGGGCGCAGCCGCAGTGGAAACGATCGTTATCACCAATGGCAGCACACCTGCCAATGCGCTCACCATCAACTCGCTCATCGGCAGCACCACTGGCTCACTGACCAAATCCGGCACGGGAGTGCTCATCATCGGCGGGAACAACACCTATACCGGAAACACCATCATCAACGAAGGCACGGTCCGCCTGTCCGGACCCACCGCCACCTTGGGTGCCATCACCACCGCTGGCAATGTCACCACCCTCCGCCAGGGAGCCACCCTGGACATCAACGCCGCCGGTGCCGGAGCCCTGATTACCATCGGTGGACTCAGCGGAGCGGGCGTCATCACCAACAGCGGCGGCGGCACCTCATCTGCGGGCACGGTCTCCATAGGCAGTTCCACCTCTACGGGCACTCAGACCTTCACGGGCATCCTGCAGGATGGTGCCGGCGTTCTCAACGTTACCAAAGACGGCGCTCTCGCGCAAAGCCTCCTCGGGTCCAGCACCTACACCGGCGTCACCACCATCGCCTCCACAGGTCTGCTCACCGTCAACACCCTTGCCAATATCGGCGTGGCCAGCGGCATCGGTGCGGGGAATGTGTCCAACAACGCCGGAAGCCTCGTATTTACCGGCAGTACCGGCGGCCTGGTTTACGCAGGCAACGTGTTGAGTGGCGCTCTGACCGTCAACAACGTCTCTGCGAGCACCGACCGTCTCTTCACACTCGCCGGCACTGGAGCTACGCTGTCAAGCACCGCCATCAATGGGAACGCCATTGTGTGGAGTAACCCAGGAGCCATCGTCCACGGCATCGTCGGCCCACAGACTCTCGTCTTCACAGGCACCTCCACGGGAGACAACCGCTTCAATCCCCAGCTCACCGACAGCGGCACCGGAGCCAACATCACCTCCGTCACCAAGACAGGCGCAGGCAATTGGGTCCTTGGCAACACCAACAATACCTACACCGGAGCCACCACCGTAGCCAATGGCATCCTCACCATCGGTAGCCCAGGTGCCCTCCCCGCATTCAGCCCTCTCGTCCTTGGTCAAACCACCACCACCGGCATCCTGGAAACCAACGGCACGTTTGATCGTCCACTCGCGGTCAGCGCTGTGGCTGGCACCGGGAGCGTCACTTGGGGTGGCAGCACGGGCAGCGGCGGATTCGCCGCGTCAGGCGACAAACTGACCATCAACCTCGGCGGCCTGCCCACTCCAGCCACGCTCACATGGGCCACAGGCGGCTTCGTGCCGAACGGCGTAGCCTTGACCTTGGGATCGGCCACCGGCGTGGGTGAGGTCGTCTGGCGCAACGGCATCAACCTCAACGGAGCCACCCGCACCATCAACGTCATCGACAACCCAAACACCTTCACAGACTTCGCCACCATCACCGGCGACATCAGCGGTACCGGTGGCCTCACCAAAGGTACCGGCACGGGAACTCTGCAACTCCTCGGCGCCAATACCTACAGCGGCACCACCCTCATCAGTGCGGGCATCCTGGTCGTCAACTCCCTCGGGAATAGCAGCCTCACCGGTGGTTCCAGTGTGGGTGCCAACGCCACCGCAGCCTCCGTGCCGCTCCAGATAGGCACTGGTGGAACAGCTGCTATCCTCCAATATGTTGGCCCCGGCGAAACCAGTGACCGTTTGATCCAGCTCAACAACACGGGTGGGAACACCATCCACGCAGATGGCACCGCTCCCTTGGTGCTTACCAATGTGGTCAACTCACTCGCTGGCGCGAAGACACTCAGCCTTCGTGGCACCAACACCGGCGCGAACACCATCACGAGTAACCTAGCTGACAACGGTGGCGCGCTCGCCGTCACCATCGACGGCAGTGCCACCTGGGTACTGACTGGCTCCAACACCTATACCGGAGTCACCAGCGTCAATGCAGGCGCGCTTGGACTTGCCAACAACACCTCCATTCCCGGTACGCTCTCCATCAGCAATGGTTCCGTGTTTGCCTATGGTGGGGATCGGACCATCAGCAATCTCGTCACCCACGTGGACAACACCACAGCGGCCTTCATCGGGGACTACAACCTCACCTTCACCGGAGAGTATCGGGGCGGAGCAGCAGGTAACGGCATGATACTGACGAACGGCATCGTGCCCGGCAAGACCTTGACCTTGAACAACGTCACCTTCCCCAGCCTTACTGGAGCCCGCACCTGGACCATTACCGGCCCGGGCGAGACCAATCTCAGCGGCAGCATCAGCACCGCCACTGCAAACGCGATTAACATCAGTTACACAGGCAACGGCATTCTTCGCCTTGGTGGCACCGGAAGCGACCTGAAGGGCGGCACCATCACACAGACCAACGGACGTGTCATCCTCGGCGTGGCCGACACCATACCCGACAACAGCGGCTACACCTTTAACCCGGCAGCAGGCGTCACTGCCATCCTTGACCTCAATGGCTTCTCAGACTCCATCAATGCTTTTACGGCCACCAGTGCCGGGAACACCATCGTCAGGAACACTGGCGCGGCTCCGGTCACCTTCACCCTCGGCACCAGCAACGGAAATATCAGCATCGGCGGCGTGAATGCGGGCACCTACACCTTTGAGAATACCGGCGGCGGAGCCATGTCCTTGGTCAAGGCAGGCACCGGCACCATGAACATTGGCGGCGGCGTGAGCCTGAACTACACGGGAGCCACCACCGTGACCGGAGGTGTAGCTACAATCATCTCGCCACTCAACGGCACCACTGCGTTGAATGTCACAGGAAACACCAGCGTTCTTGCCCTGCCCGGAGGATTTGCCGCTCCCGCAGCCATCACCTCCCTCACCGTGGGAGACGGGTCCACACTCAGCCTCCTCGACGGAGCGGGCAGCACCCTGAACCTCAACTCTCTCACTCTCGGCACGGCGGGCGCCGGCATCGCCACCCTCAACGTCAATGCCGGCCAGAGTGGGCGCACGGATCTCATCAACCTTCTCACTGGAGGCGCACTGAACCTCTTTGCGGGCAGCCAAGTCCGTTTCAACATCACGGATACCGGCCTGGCCGGGAATCAGACCTACACCCTGCTCAGCGCAGTGGATGGGGGACTCACCACCGGTGTCATGAGCGACCTCGACTGGCTTCTGGGCTTCACTCCCACCGGCTTCTCCTCCTTCACCCTCAGCGCCCTTGACAACCAAATCTCCATCACCACCGGAAACTTGATCGAAGGCAACTACTACTGGCGTGGCCTCACCAACACCGCCTGGAATGGAAACGTCAACAACTGGAGCCTCGACAAGGCGGGCACGACACCGGCGGCCTTCCTGCCCGGTTCCGGCACCGACCTCATCTTCCAGGCGGATGCTGCCGCAGGCGGCGCGGTTACGACCACTCTGGAGCAGAACTTCCGAATCCGCTCCCTCACTTTCGAATCCAGTGCCAGTACCCCTACCAGCGTCACCATCGCACCGGGCACCGTGGCCACCAGTACTCTCGATGTGGCACCGCTAACCTCGTCGGCGGGCGTCACCCTGGCAGCCGGTGGACCAGCCACGGTCAACATCTCAGCACCCTTCCGACTCGGCGCAGACCAGACTTGGAGCGTGGTGGATAGCGCAGCCACGCTCACCCTCTCGGGAGGCCTCTTGGGCAACGGCGACGTCTCGAAAACCGGTGCGGGTAAAGTCACCCTCTCCGCCGCCGCAGACAGTACCTTCAACGTGGGCAAGACCGTGGATGTGGCCGTGCAGGGTGGCGTGCTTGAACTGACAAACACGAATGCGCTTGGCTCGGTGAGCAACGACAACGCCGCCAGAGTGGCCATTGGAAACGGCGGCACCTTCTATTACAACAACGGCACATCAGGCACGGTGAGCAATCCCCTCGCACTGGCCGGTGGAGCCATCTCCGCAGGAGGGAACGCACAGACCTACAGCGGACCCATCACCGTCAGTGCCGACTCCGTACTGAACATGCGCAACAACAACTCCGCTGTCCTCACAGACGCCTCCCGCAACATTACCCTCTCGGGTGTCATCAGCGGCTCCGGAAAGCTCACCGTGGATGGCATCAATACCCTAAGCTCAGGCAACCAGTTCACAAGCACCCTCATTCTCACCAACGCCAACCCCTCCTGGTCTGGCGGAATGAAACTCCTCCGCGGCACCGTGGACCTCCGTCAGGAATCCAGCATTGGCACCGGCTTGGTTGAGGCAGAGCTTGGCAGGTTCCTCTTCAAAGGTGCCACCAATACCACATGGGACCAGTTTTCTGGCGGTTTCATCCTCGATTCCAACAGTCCCAACGGAGCGATCGTCGAGCTTCAGCCTGACAATCAGGGCACCACGGGACTCTTCACAGCAGACATCACGGGTCCTGTCATTCTGGGTGGCAGCGGAGCCACTCCCTTCCTGCGCATTTACCAAGCGGACGCCGTCAGCCGCTTGGTCATCAGCGGCGACATCGAGCTTAGAGCCAACAGTGTCATCCACAGCTCCGGAGCAGCTGCCAACACCCAAGTCAACGTCATCAGCGGCAACATCACAGAGGACGCCACACCGCGCAGCCTCACCCTCAACGCGGATCTGGTGTGGAACAGCAACAACTTCCAAGTGCTTCAGCTCACCGGCAACAACACCTACACCGGCGGCACCACCCTCCGGGTCGGAACACTCCGCCTTGGCAATGGCACATCTGGAAGCCTGGCCCCAGGTTCAGCACTCAACTTCATTGGCAATGCCACCTTCGACTATGTGGGGCAGTCCGGCGGCAGCAATCAAACCCTGACGGTCAACATCCTCGGTGGAGACGCCGTTCTCCAGTCCACTTACGGCGGCTCGGGTATCACCAGCCTCACCCTTTCGCCTTTCAACAGGGCCACCGGTGCCACCGCCAACTTCGTAGTCTCCGGCGGCGTCAATGGGACCAACAACATGATCGTTCTGCCGGGTCAGGCGGAAGGCCTCATGGGCCGCTCCCTCTTCTTCGGCGGCAACAACTACGCCTACTATGACGCCGCAGGTTTTGTCCGCGGACTCGACTACGGAGTGGATCCGGGTTCTTTCATCTCCTCCGGCGGAGTCTCCCTCTCTTCGGCGAATGGTGCCAACCAGCGATTGACCGCTGCCATCACCGGACAGACCACGGACTTCCTCAACACCCTCAACATTGCTGGGGCACATAACGTCGCCGTGGTGGCAGGGAACACCCTTTCGCTCAACGGCCTGCTGAAGGCCGGCGGAGGAACCACCACCATCTCGGGGGGAACGCTCGCGGTAACCTCTCCAGCAGGCAGGCTTGTGGTCCGCACGGATACCACGGCTGATGCCGTGACCATCAGCTCCGTCATCGGAGGAACAGGATCGCTGACCAAGACAGGCAACGGCACCCTCACTCTTTCCGCAGCCAACACCTATGCCGGAGACACCTACGTCGCTTCTGGAACCCTTACAGGCGGCGCAGGTAACTTCTTGCCCGCGGCCACGCGGCTTTCCCTCGCCGCAGGGGCTACGGTCAATCTCAATGCGGGTGGCGTCTCGGTAGCCTCCGTTTCCGGTCTCGGCACCATTACCAACACCTCTGGCACCGCACGAGCACTGACCATCAGCAACGTGCAGGGGAACCTCGACACCACGTTCTCAGGGCTTTTCAACTCCAGCACAGCCGCCAACCTCACCCTCACCAAGACGGGCGGCGGCACCCTCACACTGAACTCCCCTCTTCTTGGCACGGCCACTGGTGCATGGACGTTGAACGCCGGTACCGTCAACTGGGACTACTCTCCCACCATTGCCACTGGCAACATCGGCAACAACATGGCCATCACCATGCAGGGCGGTTCCATCATGGTCACCGGACGGGCAGGAGCCACCGTCACCAAAACGGTCGGTGCCATTACAGTGGGTGCACGCGGAGGAAGAATCAGCGTCGTGCCAAATGGCGGCGCATCCACCACCCTGGCGTTGGGCACTCTGGCTCATCCCACCACACCTGGAGCCTCCCTTCTCGTGAGTTCGCCAGCCAACACCGCCGTCACCACCACCACCACCGCACTGGTCAACAACATCTTCGGAGGACGCTTTGTTTATACCGACGGAGTCAACTACGACTGGGCCACCAATGGCGGCGTCGCAACCAATCCGATCCGCGGGCTTGGAGCCTATGTGGGCACCTACACCGCCCTTGATCTCACCGCCGGCACAGACTCCAACAACGCTACCCTGACCGGTTCCGCCACCCTTGCTGGTGCCCGTACCACAAACACGTTGAAGATCAACACCACTGCGGCTGGCCAGTCCCTTGCCCTCGGCACGAACCTTCTCACCCTGACTGCCGGCGGCCTGTTGTTCACTGGTGCCAACGATTACTCCATCTCCGGCGGCTCCATCGCCAGCGGCACTGCTACCAACTCAGACCTCATCATTCATCATTACGGAACGGGAGTTTTGACCCTCGGCAGCGTCGTCGCCAACGGCGTGGGAGCTTCCACGCTCACCAAGACCGGACCTGGGACTCTCGTGCTTACCGGCACCAACACCTTCACTGGAGCAGTCTCCATCAACGAAGGCACACTGCGCATCAGCAACAACAACCAGCTTGGCGCGGCCACCGGCACCACCGTCATCACCATCGCGGATGGAGCCACACTCCAGAGCACGGCAACCCTCACCGTCACGGGGGGCACAGGCGCGGCCTCCCACACCTTCACGCTGCCTGGCGGTGTCGCTAACCTTAACATTGCAAACGCCACCACCCTGACCATCGCAGGCGTCATCTCAGGCGCAGGCGGGTTGAATCTCAACAACACCGGCACCCTCTCCCTTACCGCGTCCAACACCTATACAGGCCCCACTTACATAGGCACCGGGGCCACCCTCACCGGTGGCGTCGCCTCGTTCATCAACGCCGCGACTGGTGGCAATATCAACGTCGCTACAGGCGGCACCTTCAACCTGAACGCCTTTGCCGCCGTCGTCGGCGGTATCGCAGGCAGCGGCACCATTACCAACAGCGGAGCCGCCGCCAGCCTCACCTTGGGCGGGAACAACATGAACTCCGAGTTCTCGGGGCTGCTGTCCGGCAACATCAATCTCGTCAAGAACGGCCAGGGCATGTTGACGGTGTCCACGGCGAGCACGATCACTGGCAGCATCACTCTCAATGCCGGAGCCATCCTCTTGTCAGGCACCGGCACCTTGGGTGCCAACACCAACGCACTCACACTCGCCGGAGGCACTCTGCTTCTCGGGAGTGGAAACCAGAGTTTCGGAGCGTTTTCTGGCACCGCAGGCTTCATCCGCAACGTCGTCCCCGCCACCACGGCCAACCTCACCGTTGGAAATGGCACCCTTCAGTCTTCCAGCCTCACCTATGCCGGCAGTCTGCAGGACGGAGATGGAGTGATGAGCTTCACCAAAACCGGCAATGGAGTGCTGGCTCTTTTTGGCAGCAATACCTATAGTGGTGGCACCCAGGTTAACGGCGGCGTTCTCACCTACGGCAACCTGGCCTCCAAACCCGCATCCGGCCTCACTCAAGTGGCCAACCCCGCAGTGCTCGGCCTTGGCGTGGGCGGCGCAGGCTTCTTCACCTCTGCTGACGTGGATGCCTTGCTGGCCAACACACTTGCGGGGGTCAACCTCAGTGCGCTCTCCGGAGCGGGTGTGGACACCACCGCAGGGGACTTCACCTATGCCACGGACATGGACACCAGCCGACCCTTCTACAAGCTGGGCACCAACACCCTCACCCTCACCGGTACCAACACCCACACGGGCGGCACGTTTGTCGGAGGCGGCTTCTTGTCCGTTGATAGTGATGCCCGCCTTGGTGCGGAGTCCAGCGCGCTCACTCTCTTCAATGGCGGCGCCCTGAGAGTGACGGGCACAGGCTACACTACCTGGAATGCCAACCGCACCCTGCTTATCCCGCTCGCCGCTGGCTTTGACATTGTGGATGCAGCCAACACCTTCTCAATCGCACAGGACTTAACCGTTGGTGGCACCCTCACCAAGTTCGGCGCAGGAACACTCGTCCTGTCTGGCGACATTGCCGGCGGTGCCAACGGAGTCGTGGTCAACGGCGGTGTCTTACAGTTCGATGGCACCGCAACGAACACCGGAACATCAACCATCGGCAACACCGCTGCGACCCAGGGCGTAGTGCGCGTCACCTCCACAGGCAGCTTCACCACGGGCAATCTTAACATTGGCAACAATGCCACCGGCGTAGGAGCACTCGTCGTCGCAGGCGGCATCGCCAGCGTGCCGAATGCCGGCACGGGCCTCGGGCTGGTCTTCGGCAACGGCGGCTACGGGGGCGTGTTTGTAGCACCCGGCTCCACCTTGAACACAGGCCGCATCGAGACCAACACCTCCACGGCTGCCACTGCGATAGGCGTCTTCCACCAAACCGGCGGCGACATCACCAACACCGAATGGCTTTTGCTGCGCAACAACCGGTACAACTACGTCATGACGGGCGGCACCCTGGACCGCACCACCGCCACCCAGAACCTCGCTCTCGCCTATCAGGGCGCAGCCACCTCCTTCGGGGACTTCACCATCGCGGGCGGGCTGATCAACAACACTGGGCGCGTCGTCTCCTTCGGTCAGCAGGCGGGCACCTCTGCCTTGGCGTCCGGTGCCTTGAACTTGAATGGCGGCGTCTTGAGAACCAACCAGATACAGGTTTACAACGGAGCCGGAGTGGCCACCAACGCCGTCATCAACTTTAACGGCGGCACGCTCCAAGCCGCAGCATCCACCACTGACCTCATCGGCTTCAACGGCACCGGTGGCACATCGACTGTGACCCTTCGCTCATTCGGACCGTTTGGTTCGTTCGCCGGTGGGGCGGTCATCGACACCAACGGCTTCGGCATCACACTCGCCCAGCCCATCAACGCCCCCACGGGTAACGGCGTCACCAGTATTCCCGTAACTTCGGGTGGCAGTGGATACATCGGCGCTCCTTATGTGGAGATCAGTGGCGGCGGCGGCACAGGAGCTACCGCTTATGCCACAGTGGATCTCGATCCCTCCAGCCCTACCTACGGACAAGTCACCGGCATCACCATCACCAACCCCGGCGTTGGCTACACCTCGGCACCCGTCATCACCCTGTCAGGCGGCGGCGGTTCAGGAGCCACCATCGGCACCGTCACCACTGCAGCCAATACCTCAGGAGGTCTCACCAAAACTGGCCTCGGAACGCTGACCCTGTCCACCACGCACGGGTTCAGCGGTGCCGTTACCGTGAATGGAGGCTCCCTCTCCATCCTGCCCGGTGCCTTCCCGAACGTCCAGACCTACAACATCGGCAGCACAGGCTACGGCGAACTTGACCTTTATGCCGACGGAGTGGGTGCCACTTACACGCTTCCCGCCGGTGCCAGCATGACCTTGGGCAATGCCATCACCGGAGGCGGACTGGGCTTCCAGCTCGGCACGGTCTCTGACAAGCTCGTCTTCACCGGAGCCGGAGCGCTCACGCTCGCAACTGGTGGGGGGTATATCAGCGCCGCCGCTATCACAGGGTTCGGTCTTGGCAGCTACGAAGTGGTCAGCAGCACCGCAGACATCATTGGCCTCGCAAATCTGAAGCTTGGGTCTCTCCCCGGCGGTTACACCTACAGCCTCAGCTCCACCCTCAACACCATCACCCTCAACGTGCTTGCCGCAGCCGCCGCTGGCGATCTCTACTGGAGCGGCGCCGTGAACGGCAGCTGGGCACAAATCGCCGGAGGCAACACCAACTGGTCCACCACCGCCGATGGTCTGACGGACCCCAACTACACGCCCGGTTCGCTCAACAAGGTCATCTTCGCCGCAGCCAATGCACCAGCCGGAGTTCTGAACACCACGCTGGACAACACCTACTCCCTCCCCGGCATGGTGTTCAGCAGCTCTCCAGCCACGGCGGTGAACATCGCCCCAGGAGTAGGTGGTCAGCTGACGCTTGGTGCAGACGGCCTCGTTGTGCAGGCAGGAGGTCCCACTACCGTTGGAATCTCAGCGCCGCTCACACTTGGTGCCGTGCAGACTTGGGATATCACGCCCGGGTCCAACGTCACCGCTTCCGGCGTCATCTCCGGTGGAGCGGGCACGGGGAATCTTAGCCTCACCGTTACTGGTGGCGGCACCGCCACGTTCACGGGAGTGAACACCTTTACTGGCAACATCCTGGCGGACGGAGCAGGCAGCACCTTCGCCTTCACCACCACAGCCTTGAACAACGCGGATGCCAACAGCGCCCTCGGCGCAGCCGGCGCACATACCATCACGGCTCAAAACGGAGCAACCATCAGTCTTCTCGGTCCCGTCACGGTCAACCCTACGGCAGGGAGCGGCAAAACCTTCGCCGTGGGTTCCGGTGGCGGCACCTTCCACATCGCCGACGCAGCTGGCGTCTTGCAGCTTGACGATGCAGGCCAGTTTGCTGGCTCGGGAATCCTCACCAAAACCGGACCCGGGGCGCTCACCCTTGGCGGTGCCTTCACAGGTTACACCGGCAGTCAGGTCAACTTGAATGAGGGCGAGCTTCGCCTCCAGAACAACCAGGCCACCGGAGCCACCGGAGCTCAGGCACCCATCTACATGGCAGCAGGCACCACCCTTCGCCTCCGCAACAACACAGGAGGCACCTACCTCTCTAGCCGCCTCTTCGTCAACGGCGACGTCACCGTCATCGCAGACCGCACCACTGCTGGCGGGGCGGTCACTCACACTGGCGGACCCGTCACCATCGGCACCAATACCATGACCCATGCTCACGGAGCTTTCATGAATGCCAACACCACCGGCAGCCTCACCTTCGGAGCCATCACCATGACCGGAAACCCCACCTTCCATGCCAATTCCATCAACGGCACTGCGGTCGGAATACTCACTCTCGGCAGCCTCAACGATGGCGGTACCGCCCGCACCATCACCAAAACCGGCAACGGCATCCTTGCCCTCGGCAACGCCTACACCAGCCTAGTCCCTGGCTCCACCATCAACATCCAGACCGGGCGCATGAACTTCAACAACGCCCGCTCTGTCTCGCTTGATACCACCGTCAATGTCTCCCCCGGTGCCACGCTTGGCATCGCCGCCACACAGGCGATCGGCAACCTCACCGGCACCGGCCAGGTTTCCATCAACACCGGCCTCTCCCTCCTGCTCGGACTCACCAACTCGGATGCCACCTTCGCGGGATCCTTCACAGGTCTCGGCGGCATCAACAAACTCGGACTCGGCACCCTCACCCTCACCGGACAGAGTGACAACACAGGGGCGATCACGGTCTCTTCGGGAATCCTTAAACTGGACTTCGCGGCTTCCGCTTTCGACTCCAACCTCCTGTCCTCCGCCAGTACCCTCTCCCTCGGTGGCGGCACTCTCAGCGTCCTCGGAGATACTGCGGCCACCACGCAGACTTTCGCTGGCACGACTCTGCTCGCCAACACCTCCAGCCGTCTCGATGCGACAGCCGGCACCGGTGGATTGCTCGTCAATCTCGGCACCCTGACTCGCAACATCGGGTCCACCCTCGATGTCACCGCCTCTGCAGGCACCGAAGTGAGAATCGCCGGTGTCTCAGCGGCCAACGGCCTTGCGGTCAGCCCCACAGGCGCTGCATTCCTCACTCTCGGCGGCATCGACTGGGCCACCATGTCCGGACTTAATCCAGTCGCTGCGAGCTACGAGAATGATGACTTCTCATCCTCTCTGAACAACATCAACGTCACCACCTCCGGCACCTGGAGCGGAACCCAAGTCAACAGCCTTCGCTTCAATGGCGCGTCCACCACACTCACCCTCAGCGGGGTCAACTCTCTCGCATCCGGCGGCATTCTGGTCGGCTCCGGAGCAGGAGCCGTCACACTCTCCGGTGGCCGACTGTCCGGAACGCCCGGTACCGGCACCGTAGCAGCGCCCGTCGCAGGAGAGCTCAATGTCATCACCTTCAGCCCGGCCACCACCACCATCTCCTCGGCCATCGTTAACAACGCGGATGGACTCAGCTTCCTCGCCGCCACACCCTCCGGCCTGTTGTTCAGCAAGCAAGGCACAGGCACCCTCCTCCTCAGCTCCACAGCGAATGCCTACACCGGTGGCACAAGCGTAGCCAACGGCATCCTCCGGCTCGGCGCATCAGAAGTGATCCCTGACGGCGCCGGAACACCCGGCAACCTCAGCATCGGAAACACAGGCACGCTTGACCTCAACGGATTCAGCGAAACCATCAACGGCCTCACCGGAGCTGGTGTCATCGACAACACCTCCGCCACCGCAGCCACCCTCTTCGTAGGCAATCTCAACGTCACCAGCCTTTACTCAGGCTCCATCCGCAACACAGGGGCAGCTGGCGGCACCTCCCTCACCAAGATCGGCACCGGCACACTCACCCTGAATCGCGCCAGCACCTATGACGGGGCCACCACGCTAAACCTCGGCGGACTCACCCTCGACTTTACCGCAGCCGGAGCACCCGTTTCAAACATCATCAGCGCCAGTTCCGCGCTGAACCTCGGCTCCGCCTTGCTCACAGTTACCGGCTCTGTCACGCCAAACACACAGTCCTTCAATAACACTCAGATCTTCGGCGGGGCGCGCGTGACCGCAGGCGGCACCACACCGGCCATGACGCTGAATCTAGGAACCATCAGCCGGATTGCCGGAAGCGGGGCCACACTGAACGTCACCACCACTGCACCGGCCGTGGTCACCACCACGAACAGCGTAGATGCCACCGGACTTCTCGGCCCGTGGGCCGTGGTGAACAGCGCAGACTTCGCCACCATCGTCGGCGGCAACATCGCTCCCTACACCGGCTACACCGTCATCACAGGTGTCACTGGTGCCGGGGACTCCACACAGAATGCCCGGTTTGATGCCGGCAACAGTGTGGACTCCGCGCTGGTTGATTACAACACCGTCAAGCTCGGCGCAGGCATCGCCTTCACCGCAGCCACCAATCGTCTCCGCCTTGGCCCTGTTGGGTCCATCCTCATGCCCACAGGACTAGCAGCCACCGCCATCGGTGCCACGCCCGGCACCGACGCGCTTGTTGGTGTTTTGACTGCGGGCGGTGCAGACAACACCGCAGGGGAACTCAACATCATCAACTGGAGCGGCAACGCCCTCACGATCAACTCCACCATCGCCAACAACGGAACCGGCGCAGTCACCCTCGTGAAGTCCGGCAGCGGCGGTGTCACCCTGGCTGGAACCAACACCTACACCGGCGGCACCATCATCAACCAAGGCACCCTCACCGCCAGCAACGCCAACCAGCTCGGCTCCGGCGGCATCACCCTCAACGGAGGACAACTCACCTTCTCCCAAGACGGCAGTATGACCCAAGCCATCACCCTGGCTCCAGGTGGTGGCACGCTCAGCTTCAGCGGCATCGCGAACGGTGACCGCACCTTTGGCGCTACGGGCAATATGGCAGTGCCGGGAGTCGGCGCCCGCACCCTTACCTTCGCAGGTTCAGGTGACAACCGCCGCACCATCTTCCAGTCCAACATCATCGATGGCGCGGGTGGCCCCACCAGCATTGTCATCGGCATGGGTGGCGACGCCGGCCGCGTCTTCCGCATGACCGGCACCAACACCTACACCGGACCCACTGTCATCAATCGCGGTGTGGTCGATTTCACCAACGTAGCGCAGATCTCAGGAGGCATTACCTCCGCCGCCACCATCGGACAGATCGTCTTTGCCGCCACCGGCACCAATAGGTCCATCCTCCAGTCCAGCCTGGCCACGCCAGTCGCTTTCACCCGCTCGGTCGGATATGGAGACGGCCAAATCCAGTGGCAGGGTAACGGCGGCTTCTCCAACAACGTCGCAAACACCACCTGGAACGTCAATCTCGGCGGACTCGGCGAAACGCTGGTCTGGGGAGAAGGTGGTTTCGTTCCCAATGGCAACCTCCTTCAGTTCGGAGTGGCCAGCATTACCAACTCCGTCACCAACCTCGGTGGTGTGAACTTCCAGAACGGCATTGACCTCGGTTCCACCATCCGCACCATCCAGGCCTTCTCCGCCAACAACAAGATCGGAAGCAATCCATTCGATGTCATTCTCAGCGGAAACATCACGGGTTCTGCGGGCGGTGGATTCGACAAGACCGGCACCGGCATCATGATTCTTGCCGGCAACAACAGCGCCTCCCCCGTGACCGTGAATCTCACCCAGGGCCTGCTGATCTTTAACTCCGTGAATGCCATCCCCGGAGGCGGCATCGCAGCCCTGCCCACCGCCGCCGGAGGCACCACAGCCATTGGTGTCTATGGTGACACGAATCCCATCGCCACCATGGGAGCATACATTTCCAACCCGCTCACTGCCACCAGTGCCTTCACGCTGGGTGCCAGTAGCTCTGCGGATCTGGACTTCACACCCTACCCCAATATGCGCCTAGGTGCTTATGGTTACAACGGTTCCGTTCCCGCAAAGGTCATGACCTACAGCGGCACCATCACCCCAGCCAATGCCACCTACATGTTCGGAGGCACACCCTATGCCAGCAACATCACCAACCTCACGGTCACAAGCTTAGCCCTTGGACGAGCTGACGTCCTAAGCGGAGCCAACAGCCTCAACATGGGCTACGGCATCCTCGTCCTACCCTATGCCAATGACTTCACCGGCGGCACCACCCTGAGCGGCAACGGAATCGGCAATGCGAGCATCATGTTTGGCCATGATGCTGCATTTGGCACCGGCACCATTACCTTCACAGGCAGCAGCACCCAGACCCTCGGTGCCGTGGGCGGCGAGCGCATCCTGGCCAACAATATCAACTGGGCTGGCACCGCGACCAGCTTCGTGGGAGCTGGGGACCTAACCAACGACGGTCTGGCGGGCAACACCAACGGGGGCGGCATCACCTACCTCGGCACCATCAACATCACCAATACCAATGCCGCGCCAGCTTTGGTCTCTCGCAACAACCACCAGATCCTGCTCATGGGCGATCTCGCCAACGGAGCCCTCACCTCCGGCATTACCTACTCCGTCTCCACCTCCGGACTACTCAGCTCCCTCTCCACTTCGGGTAACGCCGGCGTACCGAAAACGTACAACGGCCTCACCATCATCAACGACTCAATGACCCTCGTCATTGATGGAGATGGATCACTGGGCAACTCGGGCAACGTCCTCCGCCTCGGCAACAGCACGGGTACGGCAAACCTCAGAATCCAGCCCGGCATGACCAGCGTCACCCTGCCCTCCACCCGCAGCATCCTGCTTCGTGGTGACAGCAGCCACCTCATCCAGGTGGGTCGCGGCACCACCCTTACCATCGAAGGCGTCGTCTCCGGCGGCACCAACACCGCCGCACGCACCTTCACCAAGGCAGACAACGGCATCCTCGTCTTCAGCAACAAAAACACCTTTACCGGAGCGGCTACCAACTCCAGCTCCATCGTCATTCGCGGTGGCACCATACGCCTCGACTCTGCGACCAACTTCACCAGCGCCGCAGACCGCTTCTTCCCAGACGCCGTGGCCCCCCTTCCGCTCACCTTCAGTGCTGCCACCGGCACCTTCGCCGGTGGTGCCACGCTGGAAATCATCCAGGCAGCGGGCAATGCGTTCGACCTCTCTCAAGGCTTCGGAAACCTCACCTTCAATACCGGTGCCAACACCATTCGCCTCATCAACAACTCGCTTACACAGGGCCTCACGGCCGGTTTTGGATCCACCTTCACACGCACCGCTCTGCTCGGTGCCACGCTGAACTTCGACCTCACCTCCAGCGGCGGAGCCGTCACCGTCGCATCAAGCGTTCCGCTCGCCAACGACATCATCGGCGGCTACGCCACCTACAACGGCCTTGACTGGGTCACCCAGTCCGGAGGACTGCTCAGCGCCTATGCCGGTTACAACACCGTGCTGCCCGCCAGCGCCTCCTCCGCCACAGGCAACTACCTGGAAAGCTTCGACGTCACCATCACCGCCAACCAGACGATCAACTCCCTCAAAGTCACCCCCATCGGCACGCAGACCCTCACCGTCAGCAACGGCGTCACCCAGACCGTCACCTCCGGCGGTCTGATCTTTGACAATACCAACGGCTCCACCATCATCACTGGCCTTGGCCAATACGGAGCCGCAGGCTCTGAAGTCATCGTCCACACCTATGGCAGCGGCGATCCCACGGCCAACAAGCTCACCCTCGACGGAGTCATCAAAGGCACCAACACCGTCATCACCAAGACAGGCCCGGGCACCCTCGTTCTCTCTGGAAACAACACCAAAACCGGTGCCCTCATCATCAACGCAGGCATAGTAGAGTATGCAGACGCCAGCGGCGCTGCTCTCAACATGGGCAGCCCCACCGCCGGTGCCGGCAATATAATCCTCAACGGAGGAACCCTGCGTCAAACCGCTACCAACAACCTCATCTACGGCATCACCGTCAATGGTTATGCCAACCTCGATGTACCCACCGGAGTCACCCTCACCCAGACCGCACAGGGCATCACCGGCAAGGCCGGCGTCGCAGGCATCCTCCGCAAAACAGGAGACGGCACCCTCACCTTCGCAGGTGGGAACGACAACCCGACCCTCAGCCTCGAAGTCATGGCAGGTGAGGTCAACCTTGGCAAAAACTCCTCCGCCACCGTACACGCCGTCGGCAACATCGCAGGCTCCGGTTCCGCCTCCGTGTTTGGAGCCGCTTTGATCGTCAACAATGGCACCACCGTCAACATCACCGGCACCGGCGGCGATCAGATTCATGACCAAGCCAGCATCCTCGTCCGCAGCGGCGGCGTCTTCAACCTCGGCGGCGGCACCGCCACCTCCGAGACCTTCGACAGCCTCGGCGGCACCGGCACCGTGACCAACCTCGGACTCACCGGCACCTTCAACCTCGTCCTTGGTGCCAGCAACAACGTCAACGTCAGCGCCTACTCCGTGGCAGCGGCAGACGCTGGAGTCTCCTCCACCGGCCTCAACTGGTTCGGCGGTGTCATAGCAGATGGCGGCGTGGACAAGCTCGTCTCTCTCACCAAGATCGGTTCCGGAACACAGACCCTCTCCGGAGCCAACACCTACTCCGGACCCACCAACATCAATGCCGGCGTGCTCCGCCTCGCCGCAGCCAACGTCCTTCCATCTGGCGCTGGCAAGGGAGACATCAACATCATTGGCAACGGCTACGGCGCGGGCACCATCAACGGGGGCACCGTCATCGGCGCTGCCGACAAGCTCCTCGCACCAGGCACGCTCGACATGGGCGGCTTCAACCAAGCCATCAACGGACTCAACTCCACCGGTGGAGGCTTCGTTGTCAACAACCCCATTCTCACCTGGACCGGCTCCGATTGGACAGCCTCCAACTCCGGCAATGTTCTCACCATTGGAGGCAACAACGCTAGCGGCTCGTTCGATGGCGTCATCGCAGACGGCGTCACCATCGTTCCCGGCATCGCCACCACATCCGTCATCGGCCAAATTTCGCTCGTCAAAGAAGGCACCGGACTCCAGATCCTGTCCGGCTTCAACACCTACACAGGCACCACCACCCTCAACGGCGGCACCCTTCAGATTGATGGCAGCATCGCCGGCAGTGCCCTCACCATCAACTCCGGCACCGTTACCGGCTCTGGAGCCATCGGGCCCGTAGTGGTTAACAGCGGCGGCACCATCTCCCCAGGAGGTGACGCAGGCCTCGGTGCACTCGCCCTAGGTTCCGTCACCATGAATGCGGGCAGCGTCTTCAAGTTCGGATTCAACACCACCACCCTCGCCTCAGACACACTCTCCGTCGTCGGTGGACTCACCCTCTCTGGCAATCCGGTCCTCGAACTTGCTGACCTCGGTGGAGACGACTTCGTGCCCTTCGGCACCAGCTTCGTGCTCGCCACCTATGGCGGTACCTGGAACACCGGCCTGTTCCAATATCAAGCATCCGCGCTCGCCAACAACTCCACCTTCATCCTGGGCAACAACCTCTACCGCTTCACCTACGCCGGCGGAGTCGGTTCCAACCAAGTGATGCTTACCTCTGAAAACCTGCCGCCCACCGATGCCGCCCTCAGCGCAAACACCATCATCGAGAACTTGCCTGCCGGAACCACCATTGGGACCTTCTCCGGCACAGACCCCAACCCTGGCCAGTCCGCCACCCTTGTCTTCAGTCTCCCCGCAGGCCAGCTTGACAACGACAAGTTCGCCATCGCCGGTGACGGCAAGACCCTTCGCAACGCCGAACCGCTGGACTACGAAGCCTCCACCACCCATACCATCCGAGTCATCGCCACAGACACCGGCACGCCGGGCCTCACCTACCAAGAGGACTTTGTCATCAACGTGATCGACGCTGATGATGCGCCCACCATCAGCTTCATCGCCGCCCAGAGCACAGACGAAGACACCCCCACCACCGCCATCCCCTTCACCATTGGCGACCTCGAGGAGGCACCCGAAGATCTTGTAGTCACCTTTGAGTCATCAGACGTCACCTTCGTCCCCATCGCGAACATGGTGGGCGGCGGAACCGGAGCCAGCCGCAATGTCGTCATCACACCTGCGCCCAACAGGAATGGCGTCGTCACCATCACCGTCGTCGTCAGTGACTCCGGCCAGTCCACCCGGAGAGACTTCCAGCTCACCGTCAATCCCGTCAATGACATGCCCTCCTTCACCAAGGGAGCAGATCGCTTCATTGCACTGGGCATCGACACACCACGCACCTTCCCCGGTTGGGCCACTGCCATTGATGACGGAGACGCAGAGGTCACCCAGTCCCTCACCTTCAACGTCACCGTCCTCTCCGGTGCCAGCCTCTTCACCACCCTGCCCGCCATCGACAGCACAGGCACCCTCACCTTCACCACCACTGGTGCCAGCGGCACGGCCGAGGTGGAGGTCAGCCTCACGGACGACGCCACAGCCGGCGGACCAGCCCTCACCTCAGCCACCCAGACCTTCAACATCACCCAGCAGCTCAGCAACGTGGCAGACCTCGCCTCGCTCACCCCAGGCACTGGCACATTGTCACCCGCCTTCAGCCCCGCCACCACCACCTATGACCTCACGCTGGTGAGCACGGATGAAACCGTCACCTTCACCCCTGTGCGGGCCGTGGATGAACTCGCCACGCTCGAAATCCGGGTCAATGGCGGAGCCTACACCCCTATCACCTCCGGTAGCACCAGCGCCCCGCTGCCTCTCAACCCCGGCAACAACCCAGTGGACGTGCGTGTCACCGCCCAGAACGGCACCACCACCAAGACCTACACGGTCAACGTCTTCCGCACACCCAGCACCAACGCCGACTTGGCTGCCCTAGTCCCAAGTGCGGGAACCCTCTCCCCCACCTTCAGCTCCGCCACCACGGATTACACCGCCTCCGTCGGCAACCTCACCACCTCCATGACCGTCACGCCCACCCGGTTTGACCCCTACTCCACCATCGAAGTCAAAGTCAACAGCGGCTCCTTCGAGACAGTCACCTCCGGTTCACCCAGCAGTGCACTTCCCCTCCTGGTGGGTCCGAACCTCATCACCACCCGCGTCACCGCCCAGGACCTGACCACCGTCAAGGAGTACAAGATCACCGTCACCCGCGCCCCCAGTGACAACGCAGCCCTTAGCTCCATCACGGTGAGTTCCGGCACGTTGAACCCAGCCTTCGCCAGCGGCACCCTTGCCTATTCCATCAACCTGCCCAACAGCGTCTCCGTCCTCTCTCTCACCCCCACCGCCGCAGAACCCAACGCCACCATCTTGGTCAACGGCACCCCTGTCGCCACCGGCTCTCCCAGCGGCCCCATTCCGCTCCCCATTGTCAACCCAGGCACCAACTTGATCACCGTGGCCGTTACCGCCCAGGACGGCATCACCCAGCAGACCTATCAGATCACCGCCATCCGCTCCGCCGTCTCCATCGCCGATCAGGCGGATGTAGGCATCGCCAATGACCTGCTGACCAATGACCTCAGCATCAGTGGCACCCCCGTTGGCGCACGAGTCATCACCCTGCTCACTTCTCCAGTGAACGGCACTCTCGTGGGCGGCATCTCCAGCGGCAGCTACCGCTACATGCCCAATCTCAACTTCCTCGGCACCGACAGCTTCACCTACCAAGTCACAGATGACACTGGCGTTCTCGGCACCGCCACCGTCAGCATTCAGATCATCAAGCGTCCCCCGAACTGGTCCTGGGAAACCGGCTCCAACCTCACCAAGCAGAAGGGCGTCTATCCCCCCGCTGCACCCGGCACCGGCACCCCCGGCGCACGCTCCGCCGCCGCCACCTGGAGCGATGGTGCTGGCAATCTCTACGTCTTCGGCGGCCTGGGATTTGCCGAAACCACCGGCCCCGGAGCCTTGAGTGACCTTTGGAAGCTCGACCTCACTACCGAGACATGGACCTTCCTCGGCGGCAGCAAGACCATCAAAACCCCAGGCACCTATCCGGCGACCGCACCCGGCACCGGCACTCCCGGCGCACGCTCCGGAGCCACCACCTGGACGGACAGCAGCGGCAACCTCTGGATGTTCGGCGGTCTAGGACATGACAGCACTCCCACAGGAAACGGCCCCCTCAACGACCTGTGGAAATACGACGTCGGCACCGGCGTCTGGACTTGGATGGGCGGAAGCAAAGTCGCCAAGGGCAACGGCACCTACGGCACCCAGGGAGCCCTTGCCGCTGCCAACGTCCCCGGCGCACGCAGCTTCGCTTCCGGTTGGTCAGACACCTCTGGCAACCTCTACCTCTTCGGTGGAAACGGGCTCGGTGCCACAGGCACGGCCATCGGCCTGCTCAATGACCTCTGGAAATATGACACCGCCTCCGGCCAGTGGACCTGGCTCAAAGGCGTCAACATCGCCAAGGGGCCTGCCGTGTATGGCGTAAAAGGCTTGCCTGCCAATACCAATACTCCGGGCGCTCGCTCCGCCGCCGCCGCCTGGACTGGGCGGGACGGCATGTTCTACCTCTTCGGCGGCAGCAACAACAACGACCTGTGGAAGTACGATCCCGCCAGCAACCAGTGGGTCTGGCTCTCCGGCCAGAACAAACCCGCAGCCAAAGGCGTCTATGCCAAACTCGGCGTACCAGACGCCGCCAGCGAACCCGCCTCCCGCAGCGGAGCCTCCGCCTGGGTGGACGAAGATGGTTCACTCATGCTCTTCGGCGGCATCGGGGCTGGACTTCGAGATGACGTCTGGAGCTATAATCTCACCACCGGACTCTGGACTTGGGTCAAAGGTTCCCCTGTCGCTGGTGCCAAGCCTCTCTATGGCACCATGGGCGTCGGTGCAGAACCCAACACTCCCGGTGCCCGCCAGCTTGGCTCAGTGGCCACCGACAACTCCGGCAAAGTCTGGCACTTCGGCGGCGTCAACGGAGCCAACAGCTACAGCGACGTCTTCAAGCTCAGCCTGCCTGATGTGACCGTAGCACGCACGCTCGCTGCCACGGGTGTCTCGAACGACACCGCCACCCTCCAGGCCGAGGTCACCCCCAACACCTTCGAGACCACCGCCTACTTCCGCTACGGCAAGCGCCTTGATCTGTCCGACGCCACTCAGACAGCCTCGGTAGCCCTCGGGGATGGAACCAGTGCCGTGGCCCTCGGTGAAAACCTCACCGGACTCGACGCCGGCACCACCTATTACTATCAGATCATTGCCACCAACCCCTTCACCACCCTGGCAGGCTCCGTCAGATCCTTTACCACCTCCGGCACCTCCACCGCTACCGTCCAGTTCGCCTCCAGCGCCTCCTCGGTCAGCGAAAGCGTAGGCGTGGCGAATGTGGCCGTGACACTCAGCAAGGCCGTTGCAAGCCCCGTCACCGTCCAGATCACCGGCACCGGATTCTTCAGCGGCACCACCCTCAGCTTCGCCGCAGGTCAGACGGTGGCCTACATCCCCGTCATCATCACCAACAACAACACCGTTGGACCTGACATCTCAAGCAACCTCGGCATCGGCACCATCACCGGTGGACCCACCGCCGGCGTTCAGACCGCCCACGTTCTGACGGTGCTCGATGATGACCAGGCCCTCGCGGTCACCAGCCCCGCCAGCCAGTTCGTCAAGGTGAAGGACACCCTCATCCTCAATGTCGGCGCCACTGGCTCCAGCCCCATCACCTATCAGTGGAGGAAGAACGGCGCCATCATCAAGGGAGCCACCTCGCCCACCTTCATCATCCACAACGTCACGCTTGCCGCAGCAGGCACCTACACCTGTGACGTTGTCAATCCCGTCGGCCAGGGCGTCGTCGTCCCTGCGGAAGTCTTCGTCGTAGATGACGCACCCAAAGTCATCGCCACCACGGTGGGCAAGACCGCCAAGTTCACCGTCTCAGTCGCCGGACCTCTCGGAGCTGGAGTCACCTTCGCATGGAAGAGGGCCCCCGCCATCACCCCACCCGGCACCACGAACCTGAAGGATTACACCACAGGTATCCTCACAGAGGCTGACAGTGGAATCTACTTCTGTGAGGTCAGCAAAACCGGCAACCCGGCCCTGACCGCCAATGGCGGAAACAACCACCTGCGCGTGGCAGCCACAACCGCGCTCAACTACACCGCAGCCGGAGTCGTAGGCACCTACTTCAGCATCGTGAATCGCAATCCCGCCGTGGGAGCCAACCTGGGAGGTCGCGTGGATCTCACCACCACCGCCGCCGGTGCCTTCACCGCCAAGCTCACCGCAGATGGCGTGGCAGCCTCGGTGAAGGGCACACTCATCCCCACCGTAGTCGCCGGTAACATCACCGCCGTTGCAGGCCGGGCCGACTTCATCAGAAAAGGCAAGCCCACCCTGAAGCTGGAGTTCCAGCTCGGCATCAATGACAACACCTTCACTGGCTCCCTCACCGAGCAGGATACCTTTGTCGCGCAGACCTTCACCGGCTACCGCAACAAGTGGCTCCTGCCCAAGGACGCGACCGCCTACGCAGGTTACTACACCTTCGCGCTGGAGATTCCTCAAGTCCTTGTGGGTGATCTCGACTTCCCGCAGGGCAACGGGTTTGGCTCCTACACTGTCGCAGCGGACGGCCGTTACACCTGCATCGGCTTCACCGCAGATGGCTTCGCCCACTCCTCAGCAGGATTCATCGGTCCTGTAGGTGAAGTCGGCATCTACACTCTCTTCAAGGCCCGCGTCGGATCGCTTGTGGGTGAAGGTGACATTACTCCAGACGGCATGACCGGTGCCAACAACATGTTCCAGGGCACCCTCACCTGGAGCAAGGCTGCGGCACTCGCCACCGCCAAGGATCAGCTCTACCGTCCCGGCTTCCTGCCCACCGAACTCACCATCATCGGCGGCAAATACAAGGCACCCACTGCGGGCGGAGTGGTGGCCGGACTCGTCAATGCGGATAACAAAGTCCGCGTCGCCTTCGACGGCGCAGGACTCGCCGTCGGCCAGATTGATGGCGGCCTGCCAGACAGTGACAGCAAGACCAACACCGTCGTCTTCACCATCAAGAACACCGGAGCGGCACTGGCTCAGACTGTCGTTGTCCCCCCCGCAGCTTCCAACCCCAACAAGTTCACCTTCAGGCTCGCAGCCAAACCGCTCGGCCAGTATTCCGGCACAGCTCTGCTGCCAGGTAGTGTTGCCGCTCTCAATCGCACGGCCAAGTTCAGCGGCATGATCGTCTGGAACGGCACCGCTTACATTGCACCCGGCTATTTCTTGGTGAACCAGCTCCCACAGCCCGGCCAGACCGTCACGACTTCTACCGTGGTCGGTGGTCATGTAAACCTCGAGCCAGCTCCTTGATCGTCCACGAACAGCAATCCAGCAAAGTTTGTCGCAGCGGGTACTCCGCTGCGGCTATTCGGGAATAAATGGAAGCCCAAAGAATAGCACCAAGCGCTTCGGAGATCGATCAACCGTGATCCCCAAGGCGTCCGAAACCGACGTCCTCGTGACTTATCGCTGTTTTTCCAGCCACGCCTGGAACATGAGCACGTCCCAAAGGTAATACTGCCAGTTGCGGTGGCCCTGAAGATGCTCAGTCCACTTCTCCCGGATTGGTTCGGGATTCAAATAACCCTCGCGCTTCAGGCGTGACTCATCCAGCAGAGCCTCCGCCCAGTCCCTCAGCTCTCCGCGCAGCCACGCGCCGATTGGAACACTGAAACCCATCTTCGGACGGTCGATGAGGCGCTCCGGAACATGCTTGTAGAGCACTTGGCGCAGCACCCACTTTCCTTTTCCCCCGCGCACCTTCATTGAGAGTGGGAGCCGCCAGGCAAACTCAATGATGCGCGGGTCTAACAAAGGAATGCGCCCCTCCAGGGACACCGCCATCGCAGCACGGTCCACTTTCACCAAGATGTCGCCGGGCAAGTAGGTTTCCATGTCCAGGTGCATCATGCGGTGAGTGAAGTCTGGCACACGCGGCCAGTGCTGCTTGTCGGTCAAGGCGGTTACTGGCTCATGCCCGCCGATCACCACGTCATGCGGAGCTTTCCAGTGCGAGACAAGGTTTTGATACATGTTCACCGGCTCATCGGTGCGCAGCACCTCGGCGAGTTTGTGCACTTTGTCACCTATCGAGACGTGCTGCCATTTGTCAGGCAGCAATGCCTTTGCAGGTGCTACCAAGGTATTGATGGTAGCAGGCTTCAGGACAGTCATGCTGGCTGCCAGAACTTGACGCGCAGGCTTTGGCAGAGGCCGCACACGATCCCAAATCTTGCGGCCCATGAAGTAGCGCTCGTATCCTGTGAAAAGCTCGTCGCCCGCATCGCCGGACAGCGAAACGGTGACGTGCTGACGGGCAATCTTCGAGACGAGGTAAGTCGGTATCTGGGAGTAGTCCGAGAAAGGCTCGTCAAACATGTGCGGTATGCTCGGGATGACATCCAAGGCATCCTTTGGCGTCACATACATTTCCGTGTGATCCGTGCCGAGGTGCTGCGCCACCTCCTTGGCGAAGAGGGCCTCGTTGTATTCCTTCTCGTTGAAGCCAATCGTGAACGTGCGTACCGGCTTGCTGCTCTGCGCCTGCATGAGAGCCACCACCGCGCTGGAGTCCACGCCGCCGCTGAGGAAGGCACCAAGTGGCACGTCAGAGATCATGCGGATCTTCACCGCGTCCATCATGAGGCGTTCCAACTCATCCACTGCTTCGGCGTCCGTGCCGGTGAAAGGATTGTCCACAGCGCTCTCTGCCACCGCTTTCATGTCCCAATAAAGCACAGGCTTGGACTGAGGAGCTCCAGCCTGCCATGACAGCAGCGAAGCGGGCGGCAGTTTGTGAATGCCTTCGTAAATGCTGTGCGGGTCCGCGATGTAGTTCAGCCTCAGCAGACCTGCAATGGCATCCCGGTTAATGCTGCCGGTGAAACCAGGGAAAGGTTTGATCACCTTCAACTCGGACCCGAACACCAAGGTGCCGCCCACCCAACCGTAATATAGCGGCTTTTCACCCAGCCTATCCCTGCCCAGATGCAGCACACGGTCCTGCTTGTCCCAGACGGCAAAGGCGAACATGCCGTTGAACTTCCTCGTTGCTTCCACCACGCCCCATTGGCGAAAAGCCGCGAGCATCACTTCGGTATCGGAGTGTCCGCGCCACGTATGGCCGTGCGGCTCCAGTTCGGCACGTAGGTCCTGGAAGTTGTAGATCTCACCGTTGAAGGCGATGATGAAGCGTCCGTCAGCCGATGCCATGGGCTGATGCCCAAGCGGTGAAAGATCCAGGATGGACAACCTGCGGTGGCCTAGTGCGATGCCCGTGTCCGAGTCTGCCCAGATGCCGTCATCATCAGGCCCTCGATGAATCATAGCGTCTGTCATGCGCTTGGTGATGCTGCGCATTTCTTCGATGGAGCGAGCGCCCGGAGGGCCATAAAAGCCTGCTATGCCACACATGGTCTTTGAGAAGGGGTTGAAGAAGCAGAGGGTTCAAGCGTGTCCGAGAGCAGGGCTTCGAAGTCCCGCACTACGGCCTGAAGGGTGAAGTGGTCCTGAATCCGCTGCCTTAATGCGAGCCCCATGCTTCGGCGTTCCGCCGGAGAGAGATGGATCACCCCCAGCAGTGCCGTGGCCAAAGCGGAAGGGTCCGCTGCCGGAACGGTGCGGGCGAGACCATTCAGGAGCCAGGCGGTATCGCCCACGTCTGTGGCCACCACGGGCACGGCACAGGACATGGCTTCTGCCACGACGTTGGGAAAACCTTCGCCAAACGCGGACGAGGAACATGCCACGTCCAAAGCTGCGGTCAGACGCGGCAGATCGTGCCGCTCTCCCAGCACATGCACGTTCGGTCCTTTGGCCAGCGTTTCCGTTCCAGTACCGGCGATGAGGAAGTGCACCTGCGGTAGCTCTTCGTGCACCAACCGTGCCGCCTCGAGAAAGCTGGGAAAGTCCTTCATGGCGGAGTTCCTGCCGAACCTGCCTACCAGGATGCTTTCATCATTCAGCCCCAGCTCCTCAAGCACAGATCGTCGCGCAGTGGGATCTGGATGAAACGCATCCGTATTGAAGCCATTGGCCGTGATCAGTGTCCGCTCATGGCCATAGCCAAGAGCCTCGTGCTGTTGAGCGCTGATGCGCGAGTTGTAGATGATCCGCGCAGGGCTACTTGAAAGCATGGCCAGCAGCCTGATGACCAGAGCGGAGCCGCGCTTCTCCTTTGAGAGGTCATAGAGTGATTGACGCACATTCCAAATGACCGGCACGCGCCTCGCAAGCCATGAAGCCACGGTGGCTGCCAGGTTGCCATGGTACATCCAGCCCACCAAAAGAGCAGGATTCATCCTCCGCACTGTGCGGCACAAACGAATCAGCGCCCCAATACCCGGCCTGCCGGCTCTCATGCCGAGACAGTGAACAGGAATGCCCAGCGCCTGAAGTGCTGTGACATGTTTGCCGCCCGCCGTAAGCGAGACCACTTCCGGCGCAAAGCGGCTGCGGTCCAGGGTAGCGCAAAGCTGGGTGAGCATCATCTCTGCACCGCCGGTACCTAGTCCGGTGGTAATGATGGCAATGGCTCTCGGTACTGGAGCGGTGAGGTAATGGGTTGTGGCGTCCACCATGCGACTGACGGAGAACTCATGCTCGATGCGCTGGCGTACGGAACGGACTGGTGAGGAGTCGAGCACGTTCTCAATCGCTTTCGCAAGCGCTTCCGGATCACGCGGAGGCGCGATGAAGCGGCTCTCTCCCACCAGCAACGCTGAGTCTCCCACATCGGTGGCGACGCACGGCACCCCGCAGGCCATCGCCTCACCGATGACGTTGGAGAAGCCCTCGCCATAGGCAGAAGAAGAAACCAGCGCATCCAGCGCACTAAAAACGGCCGCAATATCCTCTCGTGGAGGACTCCAGTGGACGCGGGCCGTGAGCTTCAGCTTCGACACTTCTTCCCGCACCGTGTTTGAATAGCCGTTATCTCCCTGGCCTACGATGAGAAGATGAACGTGGGACGGTGTGCGGGCGAGTGCTTGCAGTGCCGTTAGGTGATCCTTCATCGGGCTCAGCCTCCCCACGAGACCGAGGAGCTTTGTGCCCTCGGGGATGCCCAAGGCAGAGCGCACAGCCCTCCCTGCGTCATCATCCCGGCGAAAGCGTGTGACGTCGATGCCGTTGGGCACCACGCGCATCTTGGCGGCTGGATAGCCGAGCGCGGTGTAGTAGGCAGCACCGCTGTGGGAGTTGGCGATGAGAAGATCCGGCACCGCCGAGAGTTTGGTGGTGAGTTGAAACACCAGCCTGCCAAGCACGCCGTAGAGTGGCGCGTCCGTCTGCGAGTCTCTCAGCCCCCACACCAGTCGCGTGCTGCCCAGACAAGGTTTGAACAACGCACCGAGGAGGTTGGACTCATTGAGAAACGTGTAGAGCACCTGGGGACGGAGTGCACGCAACGTACGGATGGTACGCCAGAGGAAGCCCACCATGTCCCAGCGGTGTTTTTTGCCTATGCAGAGCACACGGACACCCTTTTCTTCCAGCCCCTTCAAAAGGGCGCCGCCATAGAAACAGACCACCGTGATATCCAGCCGCTTCCTCTCCATGCCGCAGGCCAGCGCCACGAGCTGTCGCTGCGCGCCGGCATGACCGAGGTCACGGATCATGAGCACGATCCGTGTGCGTTCGGCACTGGGAGTTTCGTCGTTCATGCAGAGTAGTGAGGGGCTCCAAGTGGAGCGGATGCAGGACGTCTCAGGGTGAGGCGGAACCGTGCCTGAGTGAGTTCATACATCGCTACCGATGCGGTGAACCAGTAGCAGGCCATCTCCACAAGGTTCTGGCTGAACACGGAAAACATCCAGAGCGGCACGAGGAGGTACACACCCTTTCCCCGGTTCAGCACGCAGAGGAATGTGATGGTAAGAAGCGTGCCCCCGTAAAGAAGTACACCCATGATGCCGATGTCCAGCCAGATGGCCACCCATTGATTGTGCGGCTGCCACATGGACGAAGCGCAGCCGGTACCGTGACCGAAGAGGGGAGACTCCGTGACCGCCTCCCAGCCGTCGGTGAGGTCCTTCATCCGTTCATCGGATGCCATCTTGTCCGTGGACCCGCCAAAGATGGCCTCAATGCGGTTCTTGATATTGGTGTCTGTGCCGAAACTGGCGCTGCTTGCCTTGTGAATGAAGTACGCTACGCCGCCAGCCGCAAGCGGTACAGAGAGAGCGGCTACGAGGAGGATCTTCCCGGCGTGTTGACGGAGATTGGCCAGCACGAACACCAGCACCAGCGCTGCAAACACCATCATGCCCGAGCGGCTCAGGGTCAGCACCACACCCACAGCGGCGATGCCGATGAGCGCGGCGTTCAGCCAGAAGTGCTTGTTTAAGGTGAAGATCACCGAGAGCATGAGGCACATGACAATGATGGCGTCATTCGGCTGGCGGAGAAAGCCGGACACACGCCCCGGTATGGAGGTGTATTTGGCGTAACCCATGGACTCGAAGAGGATGGAACCCGAACCAAGAAGCACCACCGCTATAGCAGAGAGCAGAGCGATGCGTCTGCCGTGCTCAGTGGACATGACAAAGATGGTCACCAGCGTCACCAGCCAAATGAGGATGAGACCGAAGACCAGGAAAGAATGATCTCCCAGTGCATCGTGTGTGAACCGCTTGAGCAGGCCAGCATCCGCCGCACGCAGTGTGGGGATGAGCAGAAGCAGCAGTGCGAAGGGCGAGAATGCGGGGCGGTGAAACCACATGAAGAACAATGCCGCACAAGAGAGCAGCAGCGTGAGATCACGCGGCTTCACCGGCATCACACCCTGTTCATATAGCGCAGGGAACATGCCAGATATCTGACCAGCCAGCAGCGTGACAGAAGCGAGCATGAGCCCCCAGCCTGTAAGACCAAGAGCTGCCTGTTTTTGCGCAAGCCCGGAGTTCATGCCGCCAGCCTCCTGATGGTTCGGAACACCCACACGGTCATGACCACTGCGGAGGTGAGATAGACAAACACGGTGGACAAAGCGATGCCCGCCACGCCCATGGTTTTCATCAGCGCCGCATTCAGTGCCACATTCAGGCACAGGCTGAAGACGGAGAGCCCCAGCGTGACCCACTTTGCCTGAAGCGACACGACGACTCGGGAGAGCAGCACACCCGTGATGAAGAACGGAACCTGAAGCGCGGCGAAACGCAGTACGTGGCTCACGCGCTCCGTGTCATCCGCTCCGAACTCTCCGCGCTCAAAGAGCAGCCGCACGATCAGCGGTGCCTGCCAGCTCATCAGCAGCGTCAGAGGTATGGAGACGGCGGCCACAAGTAGGAGTGTTTGCTGAAGTTGATGCCGCAGCGCCTTCCACTCCTTGCGTGCTACCAAGTCCGCAAAGAACGGAAACAGCGCCTCGCTGGCTGCCATGGCTGTGAGCGCCAGCACAATGCCGCAGATCTTGTCCGAGTAACTCAGTACTGCCACGCTGCCCTCTGCCAGCCAGCCGGCCATGGCTTGATCCACCACCACCGTGGCCCCAAGTACCAGGCCGGCTACCAGATAGGGCCCGGCGCTGCGAAAGACGGTGCTGTGGTCCGCCTCCCACTTGCCAAGCGTGCTCCACCACCCGCTGGCCCGTCCTGGTAACAGCCGGTGCACTGCCACGAGCATCACCAGCAGGTGCAGTGCAGAGCCCACGTTCGTCGCGTACACCAGAGCGTCGATCGACACCTCACCGGGTGCGAGCAACAGGTATGCGATCACCGCCACGGGCGTGAGAATGGGAGAGGCGGCGGCCACCACGAAGTTCTTTTTGCTCCGCAGCCACATCCCAAGATGCGCCGTCATGCCGTAGCAGAGCAGAAAGGGCGTCAGCTCCAGAAGCAGACGGCGCGTAAGCTCCCGGTTCTCCGGGGCAAACCCCTTGCTCATGATCCCGACTAATGGCGCTGCCACCACCAATAGCCCTCCCGCACAAAGAAGCAGACTCAGCGCGTGGAGCAGTGCGGACTGAATGGCCAGCCGGTCCGCCGTAGCCTCGCCTTCTCGGTGCCTCAGCTCGGAGTGGACTGGAAGCATGGCAGACGGCAGCCCGCTGGCCAACATCCCGGCCAAGAACGTGTGCAGGCCGAATGCAAGCAGGAACGCATCTAGCGCTGCCGCTACGCCGAAGTGATTTGCCACCACTGCGTCTTTGAAAAAGCCCGCCGCCCTTGCCGCCAGAGTAAGGCCTGCCACGGTCACGAACCCAGTGAGCATGGCCCGCAGCGTACCGGTGGGACGCAGGAGCTTCCGCCAGTCGGCGGTCAGGGTATGGACAGAGGGTTCAGACACAGTTGAGGACAAAAACAGCCCTCAAACATACCGCTGGAAGCCCGAAAGACCAGTGAGTTATCAGGATTTTTATATTTTCCGTATCATCCAACCCCTGCGGGCTCCACGATGCTTTTGAAACCACCGCTGGCCATTCGCTTCCAGTCGAAGACGCCCTCGCCGCTCTGCTCCGCCATTCGGGGATCCGCCATGACCTTCGCGTTCACTTCATCGCGGTGCTCGCGGGACCTGTAAACGATGTAGGAAAACAGCGGCACCTCACCTTCTTTACAGCCTGCAAGTTGAGGAAAGGAGACCGTTCCCTTGGCGTCCATGTCGTCGCCGACATACTCCATGTAATCCAGCGCTCCGTATTCCATCCAGATCGCACAGGCCTTCTGTGCCACTTCGCGGTAGGCGTGGAGGTTGGCTTTGGGAACGGGGATGAGAAAGCCGTCGATGTATTTGCTCATGGCGAGTGGGGGAATTCAGGGAGAGAACCTGTTATGTCAACGAAACCTACCGCGCGTCCGTGCGCCGCCTCCCCCTGGTTCATTTTTTCGGCGCTTGCTGCCAGGCTGTGCTGCCTCCGATTTGAATCTGCCGTCTCATGGCGTCCGAAAGCTCCCGAAAGACCTTTGGCGCCTTTTTTGACACGTCAGTGGTTTCATACGGATCCTCGGTGAGGCGGTAAAGTTCCAGCGGGCTGAAGGGATCATTCTGCATCAGCTTCCAGCCATCTCGGATGACGGCTTCGTAACTCTTCCCCCCGTACTGCGGCCCCCCTTCGCGCCGAACGAAATACAGAGTGCGCCCTGCGGGCATTTGAGAGCCATTCAGAATCGGCACCAGGCTGACGGCATCGAGTTCAGAAGATGGAGTGGCACCCGCAAGTTCGAGAAAGGTGGGGAACAGATCGAAGAGCAGGCCTTCATAGGAGCTGGTCTGCCCGGCTTTGACACGCGAGGGCCAGCGTAGCGCGAACGGGACACGCAGGCCTCCGTCGTAGTGATCTTGCTTTCCACCCCGCCACGGGGCGTTGCTTTGGGCATGGGGCAGGGAACCGCCGTTGTCGGAGGAATAAACAAGCAGCGTGTCATCAGCCAGGCTCAGCTCCTCCAGGGCCTCTAGCACGCGGCCAATGTGGTGATCCATGTGCTCGACGAAGGCCACGTTTTTCGCGCGCTCCTCTCCGAGAGCTGGAATGCGGGCTTTCACTTTGGCCACCCACTCCTCTGGCGGTTCTATCGGGAAGTGCGGGGCGTTGTAGGCGAGGTAGAGGAAGAATGGCTGTCCTGCCTGCTTGCGCTCTCTAAGGTAGTCGATGGCCCAGTCACTGAACAACTCGGTGGCATGGCCCGTGGGTTGGATTACCTCCCCGTTCAGCCGCATGTAGTTGTTCCCGTGCCGCAGGTGGGTGGTGAAGCTGTCCATCATGTCACCCAGGAAACCTTTGAAGAAGTCAAATCCGCGCTCGTTCGGTGTATTGGGCGACTCCAGCCCCAGGTGCCACTTCCCGATGATGGCCGTGTGATACGCAGCCTTTTTGAGTTCATCCGCCAAAGTGGGCACACCGGGCGCGAACCAGCCCCAAGAGTTCTCGGGCTGGGTGCGGATGACGCCCGGCACACCCACGCGGTCCGCATAGCGCCCAGTGAGCAAGGCGGCACGGGAGGGAGAACACACCGTGCAGTTGGCCCGCATGGCGGTAAAGCTGATGCCTTCCTTGCCGATACGGTCGATGTTCGGCGTTCTCACCTCGGACTTCTCCTCGTAGGTGGACACATCACCGTAGCCGTGGTCGTCGCTCAGAATGATGAGAAAGTTGGGTCCAGCTGCCGCTGTCAGCGCTGCGAAAAAGAAACCAAAAGCGAAAGCACGAGAAAGCATGGGGAACGAAAACGCTGGCAGATGGCGGCCTCGCACCAGAAAATGTGCAATGGGAAACCGCACGACGTCAACGGGCGCACAGAGAATCCCAAACCCCGGGAAGCAAGGTGCCGCGCCGTGAGCGATACATGCCTCAGGCGACTCCCACAGCCTACCCCCACCATCCATGTTCAAAACTCTAACCCTCGTCGTTGGAGCCGCCGTGCTCTCATCCGCAGCTGCCCACGCTACCGGAGTGGCGGATTCCTTTCTCTCCCTGTTTCAACCCCTCCCCGCAGAGGTGCCTTCCCCTGACAATGAACTGACCCAGGAACGCATCGACCTGGGGCGGATGTTGTATTTCGACACCCGCTTTTCCAAGAACCACGACGTCTCATGCAACAGCTGCCATGATGTGGCGAAGTATGGCACTGACAACGCACCCGTCTCCACCGGCCACAAAGGCCAGAAGGGCGGACGGAGCGCACCCACGGTTTACAATGCAGCGCTGCACATCGCCCAGTTTTGGGATGGACGGGCACCCAACGTGGAAGAGCAGGCCAAAGGGCCGCCGTTGAATCCCATCGAGATGGCCATGCCAGCCAAAGAGTATGTGGAAAAGGTCATCGAGTCCATTCCCGGCTACGTGGAGGCGTTTCAGAAAGCCTTTCCGGGTGAAAAGGACCCCATTACCTATGACAACTTTGGCAAAGCCATAGGTGCCTTCGAGCGGCGCTTGCTCACGCCCTCCCGTTGGGATGCATTCCTTAAAGGTGACAAGTCCGCTCTCACCCCCGAGGAAAAGAAAGGCTTTGAAACCTTTGCCACCGCAGGCTGCGCAAGCTGCCACAACATGGTGGGCGTAGGAGGTCACATGTATCAGAAAGTGGGGCTGGTGAAGCCCTGGCCCGCACTCAAAGACCTCGGACGTTATGAGGCCACAAAGAACGAGCAGGACAAATACTTCTTCAAAGTGCCAAGCCTGCGCAACATCAGTGAGACCGGACCCTACTTCCACGATGGCTCCATCGCCGACCTCCCCACCATGGTGAAAATGATGGCAGAGCATCAGGTGGGCAAAGTGATCACCGATGAAGAGTGCAACTCTATCGTCGCCTTCCTCAAGGCGCTGAAGGGAGAGCTGCCCATGGACTACATCAAGAAGCCGGTCCTTCCTCCCAGCGGACCGAACACACCCAAGCCGGACCCCAGCTGACCGGCCAGCCCATCATTTCCCGCCAGACTACAGCAGTCTGTGGCGTATAGGCACCGCTTATGATGAAGGCTGCCGCTGGTTGTTTCATGCTGATTGCTGCCGCAGGACTCCCTGCGGCAGACACAGCCCTGCCGACAAAGATCCAGTTCAATCGTGACATCAGGCCCATCCTCTCGGAGAACTGCTACGCCTGCCATGGATTTGACCCCAAACACCGGTCTGCCAAACTGAGGCTCGACACCCATGAAGGGGCTACCGAAGATCGAGACGGAGCGCGAGCCATCGTCCCAGGTGACGTGTTGAAGTCTGAAGCGTGGCTTCGCATCATCAGTGAGGATCCGGATGAGGTGATGCCACCGCCCAAGTCCCATAAGCCGCCGCTTTCTCCGCAGCAGCGGGCCTTGATCAAGGCGTGGATAGAACAGGGTGCCCACTATGAGAAGCACTGGGCATTCACGCCGCCCAAACGCCCTGTGGTGCCCTCCAAGGCGGGCATCTCACACCCTATTGACGCCTTCATTCAGGCGCGGTTGCTTGAGGAGAAGCTAGCACCCTCACCACTTGCAAATCCTGAGACACTGATTCGCCGGGTGGCGCTGGATCTCACCGGCATCCCGCCCTCGCCGGCTGAGGTAGATACCTTTGTGCAAGCTTATGCCCACGATGCGGGCGCAGCCTGGTCGGCACTCGTGGAGCGCTTGCTGAAAAGTCCCCACCACGGCGAACGCTGGGGGCGCTGGTGGCTGGATCAAGCACGCTACGCCGACAGCAATGGCTACTCCATCGATGCGCCGCGGCAGATCTGGAAGTTTAGAGACTGGGTCATCAGCGCGCTCAATGCCAACATGCCCTTCGATCAGTTCACCATCGAGCAGCTCGCCGGTGATCTTTTACCAAATGCGAGCGAGGCACAGAAGATCGCCACCGGATTTCACCGCAATACGCAAATCAATCAGGAAGGCGGCATCGACAAAGAGCAGTTCCGTATCGACAGCGTCTTCGACCGCGTGGCGACCACCGGCACCGTGTGGCTAGGTCTTACGATCGGCTGTGCACAGTGTCATGACCACAAGTTTGACCCCATCGAGCAGCGTGAGTACTACCGCATGTTCGCCTTCTTCAATAACCAGGAGGAGCCCACGCTGAAAGTGTTTGATGAGAACGTGGACGTGACCGCACTGACCGCCGAGTTCAGGGAAGTGGATGCGAAGCTCAAGGCCTACCTGCGTGAACATGAACACGACCTCGACGAGTGGGAGAAAAAGCTCACGCCCGCCGTGCAAAAAAGCCTCAACGCCAGCATCACCCGCATCCTCAAAGTGCCAAAAGAAAAGCGCACCATCGAGCAAAAGCAGACGCTCTTTGCCGCCGGTGTAGGCGGTGTGGGACCCTTCCGTGAACTCAATGACCGCCACCGTGAGCTGAATACCATCCTCAACGAAGGTGTGACCACACTCGTCATGAGAGAGCTGTCGGCTCCGCGCAAAACCACCGTGTTCATCAATGGTGATTTCACTCGCCCAGCGGAAGAAGTGACGCCGGGCACCCCGAGCGTACTGCACGCCTTCAGCGCACCAAAAGACCGCCTACCCAACCGCCTCGACCTGGCCAAGTGGCTTGTGGCAAAGGACAACCCACTCACTGCCCGCGTCATTGTTAACCGCGTCTGGCAGCAGTACTTCGGCCGTGGCCTCGTGGAGACGGAGAATGACTTCGGACTTCAGGGCACATTGCCCAGTCATCCGGAACTCCTGGATTGGCTGGCGGTGGAGTTCATGGAGAAAGGGTGGGATCTGCGCCACCTGCATCGTCTCATCGTCAGCTCGTACACCTACCGCCAGAGCTCCGCCAATCGCGCGGATCTACGTGAGAAGGATCCGAACAATCTCCTGCTCGCCAGGCAGTCCAGATTGCGACTGGATGCAGAGATCGTTCGGGATGTCGGCCTCACGGCAAGCGGACTGCTCTCTGCAAAGATTGGCGGCCCGCCCGTCTATCCGCCCATTCCTCCTGGCGTGATGGGACAGGGCCAGGTGAAGCGCGTATGGGCCGAGAGCAGGGGAGAGGATCGTTACCGCCGCGCACTCTACACCTTCGTGTACCGCGCATCACCGCCGCCATCACTGACGGTGTTCGACGCACCAGAGGGCTTCAGCACCTGCACCCGCCGTCTCCGCAGCAATACCCCGCTGCAAGCCCTCACGCTGCTGAACGACGCGGGTTTCTTTGAGTTCGCCACTGCATTGGAAAAAATCATTCAAAAGGACGGTCTGGAGACCGCATTCCGCCGCTGCACCTCGCGCCAGCCAAAGCTGGAGGAACTTGCCGTCCTGAAGAAGCTCGACACCCTGAGCGCCGCCCGTGCGCTGCTCAACCTGGACGAGACCGTGACGCGTGAGTGAGTGGCCGAAGGATCTGCAGAATCCCGGGCCACGCCTCCTTGCGCTTGCATCCTACCTCATCTTTCATCTGCCATGACTCGGAAACGACTTGGACGCAGCGGCATCGTGGTGACGGACATCTGCATGGGCACCATGACCTTCGGTTTACAGGCAGATGAAAAGACTTCCTTCGCCATCATGAACCGGGCGGTGGATGCAGGCATCGACTTCTTTGATACGGCTGAAATGTATCCCGTCCCACCAAGCGCTGAGAAGTTTGGCATCACAGAAGAGATAGTGGGCCGCTGGCTAAAGACACAAAGACGGGAGCGCATCATCCTGGCCACTAAGGTCACCGGACCGGGTCACGGCTGGTTCCGCCCACCTGTGCGGGGTGGATTCACCGCATTGGACCGGCGGCAGATCCATGCGGCGTGTGAAGACAGCCTGCGGCGCTTACAGACGGATTACATCGACCTCTACCAGACCCACTGGCCGGATCATGGTGCACGGCAGGAAGACATCCTGGAGGCACTGACAGAGCTGGTGAAGCAGGGCAAGGTGCGAGCCATAGGTCTGAGCAACGAAACCAGCTGGGGCCTGATGAAAAACCTTTGGGAAGCCGAGAAGCACGGCCTCGCAAGGCCGGACACCGTGCAGAACAACTTCAGCCTCATCAACCGGCGCTGTGAAAGCGAGCTGGCTCAAGTGTGCCGGAAGGAAGGGGTGAGCCTTCTTCCCTATTCTCCGCTGGGCGGTGGTGTGCTCACCGGCAAGTATCAAGGCGGAGCGCTGCCAGACGGCGCACGTTTTACGGACTACTTCGTACGGGGACAGGAGAGGCAGAAGCGGATGGCGCGGCGCTTCGTCAACGAGCGCACGCTTGAGACCACGGCGCGGCTTCAGGTCATCGCTCGCGACCTAGGTGTGAGCGTGGCAGCCCTGTCGGTGGCGTGGAGCCGCCAGCATGACTTCGTGGCCAGCACCATCATCGGTGCCACCACGCTCGCCCAACTGGAGGAAAACCTCGCCGCGCGCGACCTCATACTTGATGCGGAAACGCTGCGCCGCATTGACGTGATAGACGAAGCCATCCCCACGCCGATGACAGAGGACGGACTGCGGAGGTTGTGAGCGTCAGGCCTTGCGCTTGCGCTACATTGACCTCCAGAGTGCTGTCCTGTCCAGATTGTAAGGGCGGCACCGGCTCCCCTGCCACGAAGTCAGGACCGTGCAGCGTAGCGGAAAACGCCTCATCATCCATAGTCGAAGTCTGGATCACTCGCTGCCGGTAGCTGTCAGCTTCCGGCAGGTTTCGAGAGCAGTCCGAGAGAGTTGAGAAACCCATCTGCCTTCCGCAGAGTGTCGTCAAAGAGGGCTTGCGTGCGCATGAGGTAGCCATGAGCACCACCTTCATTGACATCCAGCTCGCTGCGGTTTCCCGCTTTCAGCATGGCCTCGTGGAAGATCTTTGCACCTGCAAAGGGCGTCACGGTGTCCCCTGTGCCGTGGAAGGTAAGGGTGGGTGGTAGGCCAGGGCGCACGTTGTGCGCGGGGGAAAGCTCCCGCCAGCGCTCTCCTATCTTCACCTGTCCGTAGCCGTCCTGTGAGGTGTCGATGACAGGGAATAGGAGCACCAGTGCGGCGGGCGTTACCTTGATTCCAATGTCATCGCTGTCCTCATTGACCGCATCGAACATCGCCGTGGCCGCAGCGAGGTGACCGCCTGCGGAGCCGCCACTGACGATGATTTTCTTTGGGTCTATGCCCAGCTCCGCAGCGTGTGCGTGGAGATACCGCATGGCAGAACGCACGTCTTTCACACAGTCGAAGACGCTGATGCCAGCTTTGGCATTATAGAGTCGATACTGCACGCTCACACCTACCAGGCCGAGCTTCGCATAGTGCGCCGCGAAGGGATACATGCGCTGCGGCAGTCCGCCCACCCAGCCGCCGCCGTGAATGGTCACAAAGCAGGCCCGTTGGTCGCTAGCCTTGAACCCTTGCGGCTCGAAGACGTGGAGAGAAAGATCCCGTTCACCCACCTTCTTGTAAACCAGCACGCGGGTGGGTTTCAGGCCTTGTGCCATCTTGTCCACGGCGTCGGCAGCCTTGGGTTGCGGCGCGGTCTGGCCCGGAGCGGAGAAGGCAACAAGGAAGAGTGCGGTGATGAGATGACGCATGACGTGGCTTCAACGTTCGCCAGGGCCAAATCTAGCCCTCGCGCTGCACGCGCAAGTCCACGCACACGAGGTCGCCCGCAGCATTGCGACAGAACACAAGGCCCCCCGCCAGCACGGGTGAGGTCCAGCACTTGCCGCTCAGCACTTGAGCGCGGGCCAGCGGCTCGTAGCCCTCATGTGCCGCCTTTACGAGAACGAGTTCACCCTTGTCCAAAAGCAAAAGGTGCCCATCTGCCGCGATCCAACCTCCGCTGCCAAAGCCAGGCTCCTTCCACTTTAGTTCGCCTGTTTCCCACTCCACGCAGGACAGTGCCGTGGCGCGATGCGTGGTGCCGTCCAGTCCATAAAGATGCCCGCCGATCAGGACTGAGGGATTGAAGTAGTTCAGATAAAACCGCTTTTTCTCCCATACGGGGGATACTTCCTTGTCCGTAAACTTGAGCAGGACGGACCCGCTGCTGGTAGAGAGAAACAGGCGGTCTTCATGCACTATGGGGTCTGCGGCGTTCACATCCCGGGAGGACTCCCACGCGAAGCGCCAAAGCTCGCGCCCATCTGCTGGATCCACTGCCACCAGCGCTTTCGCGGAGAAAATGGCCACCGCTTGCTGACCACTTGCAGTAAACGGCACGGGTGTGGCGTAGCCGCCAGGGCTGGTGCCAGAGTGCCAGACGATCTTGCCGGTAGTTTTGTCGAGCGCAGTGCCTGCGGAACCTGCGTTCAGGATGATGAGGTCTCCATGCACCAGCGGTGAGCCCGCGAAGCTCCACTCTGGTAGCTCCAGATTGAGTTCCTCACGAATGTTCACGGACCAGACGACTTTGCCACTGTCCTCTTCCAAGCAGAAAACGTGGCCCTTCTTGCTGAAGGTGAAGACTCTTCCGTCTGCTATGGTGGGTGTGGAACCTGGCCCGCCTTCGTAGTAAAGCGGGTCCAGTTCACAGGCATAAGCATGCTTCCAGACGGTGCGGCCCGTCTCCGCGTCCAGGGCGTGAACGGTGTCCACATCTCCCTCATTCCCCATGGTGAAAACGCGTCCCCTGCTGACGGCTACGGAAGAGAATCCTGTACCCACTTTGGTTCTCCATCGAACTGGTGGGCCTTCACTGGGCCATACTCTGGACCATTGAGTCTCAGTGGAAATGCCGTTGCGCGCCGGACCACGCCAGTGCGGCCAGTCGGCAGCAGCGGCGGCGGGCATCCAGGTCAGCAGCATGAGCGGGTAGATGAGAAGAAAGGAGCGCATGACAGGAGGGACATACGTCCGTGAAGCGGCAGAATGGCGCAGATGGCACAAGTTCCTGCGCTCCGGCCAAAAATGCACCGACGCCAGTTGAATGCGGCACGCATCGTGGTTGCATCTGGCGGCGTAAAGTGAGCGCACGAGACACAGATGACGATTTATTTACTGAGCATAGTTGCGGGGTTGGTGTTGCTTTACTTTGGCGGTGAGGGGCTCATACGCGGGAGCAGCTCGCTGGCTCTGAGGCTGGGCCTCACGCCGCTTGTGGTGGGTCTCACCGTGGTGGCGTTCGGCACGAGCGCGCCAGAGCTGGTGGTGAGCGTGAAGGCCTCGCTCGATGACCAGGGTGCCATCGCCATCGGTAACGTCGTCGGCTCCAACATTCTGAACATTGGCCTTATCCTTGGCCTCACGGCGTTGATTTGTCCGCTCAAAGTGCAGAACCAAATCCTGAAACTCGACGCGCCGATCATGGTAGGCGTCAGTCTCATCGCGTGGTGGATTCTTTCGGACCTGGATGTGGGGCGGCTGGAGGGCGGCCTGTTGGTGGCTGGGCTGCTGGCTTACGTGGTGTTCACGGTCACTTATGCCAAGCGCATGACCCCGTCTGCCGAGGTCACGGCAGAGTATGAGGAGGCGGTGCATCCCTCAGGCGGCAGCGTCGGGAAGGATGTGCTTTTCGTCATTGGGGGGCTGGTATTGCTGGTGTTGGGGGCACGCTTCATGGTGGATGGGTCGGTGGGTTTTGCGCGGCTCTTCGGTGTGAGTGAGGCCATCATAGGTCTCACGATCGTGGCCGTGGGAACGAGCCTGCCTGAGCTGGTCACTTGCGTGGTGGCGGCCTCCAAGAATGAGCCGGACATCGCGCTGGGCAATGTGATCGGCTCAAATATCTTCAATCTCCTCGGCATCCTGGGCGGAGCCTCATTGGTCAAGCCCATGACGGGCGGTGGCATCCAGATGACGGATATTTATGTGTGTCTGGGCTTCGCACTCGTTCTGCTGCCCGTCATGCGCACCGGAAACCGTCTCAGCAGGATGGAGGGCATTCTCCTCCTGGCTGGCTACGTGGGCTACATCGCTTGGATCTGGCCCAAGGCTTGATGGAGGTGAAGCATGGCCGGAAGGCCGGCTTTCAGTTCATCGCTTCGCGTACGGACTTGAACATGTAATAACCCCAGCCTTTCTCCGCGCCCGCCCAATCCGGATCATAGTGGTGACTGCGGGCAGTGAAGCGTTCCGGGTGTGGCATGAGGCCGAAGACGCGCCCGGTCTCATCCTGGAGGCCGGCTATCTGCTCGGAGGAGCCATTCACGTTGCTGGTATAGAGAAGCGCTGCGCGCCCGCTTGCCACGTAGGTCTTTGCATCATCGCCTACCCCAACGAAGCGGCCTTCAGCATGGGCTATGGGGAGTTCAAACTCATCGGGCAGTCCATTCAAGTAGGGGCTGGCGGCATTGCGCTTGAGTCCCGCCCACTTGCAGATGAAGTGGCCAGACTCATTGTGAACGAGCGAGCCGCGGGGCAGAAGGTCAAGCTGCGTGAGGATCTGAAAGCCGTTGCAGATGCCCATAGCGTAACCGCCGTTCTGCACGAAGGACTGAAGCCTGTCACCGAGTTTGCTTTTGGTAATAAGTTGAGCAATGCGGCCACTCATCACGTAGTCTCCGTAACTGAAGCCGCCGGAGAAGACCACCATCTGCGCTTTGTCGAGTGCGGAGGCCTCCAGCAGTGCCACAGGCAGCACCTCAGCAGTGAAACCCGCTTCGCGAAGCGCGCGGGAGGTTTCGTTGTCGCAGTTCGTTCCGGGGAACTTGATGAGAAGAGCGTGGGGCGTGGGCATGAACGTGAATACTGCGGTTGAGTGTTAATACCATGTGGTCAGTCCGCCCTGCCAGATGGGCTTGAGTTCGCTGATCCGGGCGTGGATGAGTTTGTCTTCGCCGTTGGTGATGGTGAGATAGCCGTCTGCGGTCGTTTCACCGATGATGGTGAAGCCGGCCTCTTCGACGAGTTGGGTGTGCTGGTCTTCGAACTCGAAGACGATGCGCCCCGGAGTTTCGCCGAACAAGTGCTCTGCGGCTGGGGTATCATCGCGGGTGGGCACGTTAGAGAGATCCACCTTGAGTCCGGCCTTGCCGCTGAAACCCATCTCGGCCAAGGCGACGGCCAGGCCACCCTCGCTGATGTCGTGCGCGCTGAGCACGACTCCCTTTTTCACGAGTTCGTGGTAGTTGCGGTAGTAGGTGAGGGCTATCTCTTCCTCGAACTCCGGCGGCACAGGGAAGCTGACTTCTTCATCATCGGCACCCTTTTTGATGATGCGGGCGAAGACGCTCCCTGCCAGGCCGCTGGAAGCTTCACCGACGAGGGCGAGCTTGCGACCGCTGCCGCGGATGCTGGCTCCGATGACGTGTTCCGGCTTCTCGATGACGCCGAATCCGCTGACAAGCAGGGTGACAGGGATGGAGATAGGGCCTTCGTCCGTCTTGAAGTAGTTGTAGAAGGAGTCCTTGCCAGAGACAAATGGTGCTCCATAGGCCTCAGCGGTGATGGCCATGCCTTTGACAGTCTCCACGAGCGCACCGAGTTCGCGGTGATCATCGGGATTGCCCATGCAGAAGTTGTCCAGGATGGCGATGCGATCCGGATTGCATCCCATGGCGATGAGCTGGCGGAAGCACTCGTCCACACAGGCGCGGCCCATGAGGTGTGGATGCGTTTTGCCCCACTCTGGCAGAAGGGCCACGGCCATGGCGGCGAGTTGGTCGCTTCCGTCGATGCGGATCACCGAGCCGTCTTGCGGCGCATCACCGGAGGCACCGGCCAGGGGTTTGAGCACCGTGTTTCCCTGCACTTCGTGGTCATACTCACGGATGATCGGCTCGCGCGAAACGATGGCGAAGTCAGCGAGCAGCGCCTTGAGCAACTCGTTGCCGGTGGCTTCATCTTCGATGGGGATGTAAACATCTCCTTCGTCTGCGTTGGTGGTGGTCCACTCCGCTTTCATGTGGCGGCGCGGGGCTTCATGGAGCTTGCGGCAGTCCAGCGTGCAGACTGGCTCGCCGTGGTGGGTGACCTTGAGGATGCCGGTACCATCTGCCTTGCCCAGGCGGAACATTTCGGTCTCGTAGATGTCGGCTATCTTTTGTAGCTCGGGCACGTCCTTTTCTTCGACAGCCATGACCATGCGCTCCTGGCTCTCGCTGATGAAAATTTGCCAGCTTTTCAAATCGGGTGCCTTGAGAGGTGCGTTTTCGAGCCACACTTCTCCTCCGACCTCACTGAGCATTTCCCCGGCTGCGCTGCTGAATCCGCCAGCTCCGCAGTCCGTGACGAACTGGATCAGCCCCTTCTCTCGTGCGGCGAGGATGAAGTCCGCCACTTTCTTTTCTTCGATGGGGTTGCCTATTTGCACCGCTGTCTGGTCTTCCTCATGGCTGCTCGTGGTAAGCGAGACACTAGAGAAGGTCGCGCCCTTGAGCCCATCCTTTCCAGTGCGCCCTCCGGCGGCGATGAGAATGTGTCCGGGTTTGATTTCTTTCGCGATGTCTTTGATGGGGATGACCCCCATCGTGCCACAGAAGACGAGCGGATTGTAAATGAAGGTGTCGTCGAACTGGATGGCACCACTCGTGGTCGGGATGCCCATGCGGTTCCCATAGTCGCGCACACCCCGCACCACGCCGCGCATGATGCCGAGGGGGTGGATCACGTCCTTGGCCTTGATGTCCTCCTGCTTGGTATCGGGCGGGCCAAAGCAGAACACATCCAGCGAGGCGACGGGTTTGGCACCCTTGCCAGCGCCCAAAATGTCGCGGATCACGCCTCCTAGGCCGGTGTTCGCGCCGGCGTAGGGTTCGATGGCGCTCGGGTGATTGTGAGTCTCCGCTTTGAGGCAGACAGCTAGGTCCGCGTCCAGCTTCACGAAACCTGCGTTGTCCACGAAGGCGCTGAGCACGAAGTCTGGCTTCTTCTCCATGATGCGGTGGGTCACCGCACGGATGTAGGTCTTGAACAGGCCATCCACGGTCTCGGCTTTGCCGTCCAGCGTGTGCTCGATCTTCGCTCCGAAGATGCGGTGCTTGCAGTGCTCGCTCCAGGTTTGAGCGATGACTTCCAGTTCCACCTCGGTAGGCTCACGGTTCTCTTCCTTGAAGATCTTCTGCACCACCAGCATGTCCTCCTGGGAGAGAGAGAGCTTCATCTTTTTGCTCAGGCTCAGCAGCTCCTCCCCGGACAGGTTAGTGATGGGGATGTGAGTGAAGTCGGCTCGCGTGGCTGGGGTGGCGCTCATGAGATGTGAGCGGTTCTTTATGGCGAGGGATGGCGGCAGGTCAAACTGGCGCGCGGCGCATTTTCCAAACCTTCATCAGTTGGCTACCCCCCCTTCACCAAATCCGAGACGCACCGAGGAGCGAGATGGGGACATTTGGAGACAAGATCGTCATTCCTTCTTCCATAGCCTGTGCTGCGAGGAGCCGGTCAAAGGGGTCATGATGGATGTGGGGCAGCTCGCCGCTGGTGAAGATGGCCGAGGGAGTCAGTTCGAGAACCTGAACATCGTGGTACCTCAGTTTTTCAGCCACCCAAAGTCTCGGTGAACCTGGTAGAGGGAGCTTTCCTGCGGAGTGCTTCATGACCACTTCCCAGATACTGACGACGCTCACATAGAGTTCGGTGCGGGAGTCATTAATAACTGAAGCTGCGGGCGACGACAGCCGGGTCGGCGTTTGGGACATCCATAAAAAGGCACATGTATCCAGAAGACACCTCATCTAGAGACCCCACTCCTTTAGTTCTTCCTCCGTTAAAGGCGCGAACGCATCATCTGGAAAGTCAAAAGGCTCACCAAGAATCTCCCCCACTTTCGGGCGCGGCTTTTTGGCTTCAGCTGGCAGAGGCATGAGCAGGGCGATGGGAGTCTTCCCCCGCGCTATGGTAAACTGCTCACCTTCTGCCACCTTGGCCAGATACCGGGACAAGTGTGTTTTGGCTTCGTGTGTGGTGATGGTGGTCATGCAGTGTGATCCATCAGCAGTGATGATTAGTCAAGTTAGTCCACCGGAGTTACGGGCGATGACTTTCGGTGTTTCGTGATAGGATCAAAGTGCTTTCACGAACCCTTCTCATGTCCGCTTCACATCAACGCCACGGCCTTTCCCGCGCACTGTCCAAGCTCGGCTTCTGCTCGCGCTCGGCGGCGGTGGAGCTTATCAAGGCGGGACGGGTGATGGTGGACGGGGTCATCCGGCGGAATCCTGATTTTCCAACAGATGCGTCAAGGGACCGCATCGAGGTGGATGGGGAAATCGTCTCGGCGGCTAGGAAGATTTACCTCATGCTCAACAAGCCGCGCGGGTTTGTCACAACAGCCAGGGATGAACTGGAACGGCAGACGGTCTTCGATCTTCTGCCGCCGGAGTTCAAGAAATGCCACCTGTCTGCGGTAGGACGTCTGGACAAGGCAAGCGAGGGGCTGCTCCTGCTGACCAATGACAACGCCTGGGGAGATGGCCTCATCAACCCTGATTCCCATGTGGACAAGGTATATCACGTGCAGATCGACGCGGTAGCTGATGAGGCACTGCTTCAGCGCATGGTCCAGGGCGTGACCGTGGATGGCGAAAAACTGAGTGCCCGGGGTGCAGACTTCCTGCGCAGCGGCGGCAAGACTTCCTGGCTGGTCGTTACGCTCTGCGAAGGCAAAAACCGCCAGATTCGCCGGTTGCTGGAAGCGCTGGGCTGCGAGGTGCTGCGCCTCATCCGCGTTGCCATAGGTCCGCTGGAGCTTGGCAGCCTGGAGAAGGGGAAAACGCGGGCGTTGACTGCGGCTGAGGTGAAGGCGCTGAACGTGCGGTGATCAGCCTTTTTTGGAGGCCTTTCCGCGATGCTCAGAGGGCCGCCAGCCGATCCACTTTTTGAAGGTGTTAGAAAACACGAACGGGTTCTGGTAGCCCACTTCATTGGCGACGGCTTCGATCTTCAGGTCGGTGCTGGCTAGCAGCTCGGCAGCCTTTCTCATGCGCAGCCAGATGACGTGCTGCATGGGACTGCGACCTAGCGCCGCCCGGCAGAGACGGCGAAGATGTTCTGGGCTTACGTGAACGGTGGCTGCGAGTCCCTCCAGTGTCCAGTCTGCACCCACGTTTGCGGCCACTTGGTCCCACAAACGCCAAAGGCGGTCATCCTGCCGCCAGGGTGTAACAAACTTCTGCACGGACGAGTGAACCAACTCTACCCAGTGGAACATGGCAGCAGGGGACTGGGGACCCGAGGTTTCAGCGATGAGGCCGCTCACGGCGTGAAAAAGGGGCCAGCCTTCAAAGTTGGCCATGACCGGTGAGCTGCTGGTGAGCAGAGGCGCTTGGTCTTTTGCCTGCTCGTAGCGCACCCAGACGCAGCGCCAGTCCTTCCCTTTCACAGCGCGGAAGGCGTTGGCCATGAAGGCTGGCAGCGCCACGGCCATGCCCGCCCCCAGTTTCTGCCAGCGGCCGTCCACCAGCACGCGGCCCTCTCCCTCCACGCAGGCAAGGAAGTAAACACCGCTCTGCCTGAGCCTCACCATCTCGTAGGGATGGCGAGCGGTCATGACGCCTGCGTGCGCGATGCGGTGCGCGTCCAGGGCGGCGCATACGGGCGCACCCTGCAGCCACTCCCTCCGGTCCCGTGTATGTGCACGGACCACCTTGGAGTCGGTCTCTGGTCCGAGGACGTGCTTTTCAGCGAAGGGCTGCATCAGGCGCTGAACCAAGACGGGGGGTGGTTGAAGCGCAAGGCCCAATCACCAAAGCTCATGGCCCTCACCCCGCTCACCATGGCCACAGCCGAAGCAAGCGGTGCGCTTGAGCTCATACCGGAGTGCGGTTTACTCGATGAAGAAGAACTGCCTGGTATTGAGCACGGTCCAGAGCACGTCACCGCGGTCGGTGGCGTCTGCATCGTCAGCGACTTCGCGGAGGATGGCTTTCTCTTCCTCAGTGGCCTTGCGGCTCAGCAGGCTGAGGTAAACGGTGTCGATCACGTCATCTGCACCATTTTTCCGAGCTTCGGCCATGTTGCGGGAGATGACCGTGAAGGGATTCATCAGGTGGCTGAACACCTTGCCATTGAGCAGCATCAGCGCCTGGGAGACGCTGGCTTCGTCGTTGGCGTTCTCCACCAGCTCGCGGTCGCTCTGGCCGAACTCGCGCAGGAAGTGGCCGTTGGGAGCCGGGCTGCGCACGTCTGCTGCGCGGATGTAGTTACTCTCGCGGTAGGACTCCCAGACACGAAGGTTCTGCTTCATCTTGTCCTCACCCTTCTTGGTTTGCAAGCTCGCGGCGTAGCGCTCGGCGTCGGCCTTCATACGCTCCCGTACCTGCGCCTCATAGCGGGCGCGGCGCTGCTTGGCCAGAATACCAAGCGCTTCGTCGATGCCGAGGTCCGCCCCCTTTTTCGTCTTCAGCACGAGGTTCACTTCTTTGGCAAACTCCTCGTCCTGAATGAACTCCGCCAGGCGGCCTTGCCGGGCCATTTCCGCAAACTTCTTGAACCCTGTGGTATAGACGATCTCCTCCACGGCGTCACTCAGCCGCTGGCGCTGGCTGTTCACAGTGGCCTTGGCTTTGCGAATGGCCGCCTCGTCTTTGGTCTTGTTGGCCTCAGCGAGCGCTTCCTGGGCTTTTCGCACTTCGGCGCTCAGTTCCTTCTGCTTTTCGGCCACCTTGATGGAGCACTCCTGGAGTTCCTTCGGAGACAGGCTGTTGAGCGCGCGGTCCAGCCACTCTACGCGGCGGATGGCATTCTCTGCTGCGATTTTTGCCTCGGTGCTCGGAGTGTCCGGTGCGGGCTTGTAGAGCGCCACCATGCTGTCCCAAATCTGCTCGGCAGACATGCGGCGGAGGAGGGGACCAGGAAAATGATACACCTGGCCCAGCTCCACGTCCTTCGTGTAGGCGCTGCGTTGGTAGCTGGCGGTATTGTAAAGGGTGCGCAGGAAGGCTTTCACATCGTAGTCCAGAGCCTTCATGGTATCCTCCAGGTAGGTCATGAGCTGCGGATTGCTCGGCACCGTGGAGTCCGTGATCTCATCCACCGGCTCAATTAGGCCCATGCCCATCACCTTTTTCCAGAGGCGGTTGGCGATGACGGTGGTGAAACGTGGGTTGTCCTTGCTGGTCATCCACTTTGCGTAAGCATCGACTGGGCGGACCTCGCCGCTCGCTTCGGCACCTTGCTTTGAGAAGGCCACGGGAATGGTCGGCTCCACCACGGCCCTTGGCTTCGCGTCGGTATATTGATAGTCCTGTGGCAGACGCAGCGCACGGGCGTGCGACTCGTCCAGCACCGTGTTGTAACGCAAGGGACGGAGAATCTCGGTCATCGCACGGCCAATATCACCGCGCTGCATGCCCTCGGGCAGGGGAAACCCGCCAGCGGTGACTTTGGACTTCGCTTTTTTGCTCTTGGGTGCGCCCCCGCCATAGACCGCCTGTGCCAGCAGCGGATTGCTCAAGCCGTTGGTGGCGGTCATTCCGTAAGTGTAGGCCGCCATTTGGTAGTAGTCCATCTGCGTCCACTTATCGAAGGGGTGATTGTGACACTGGGCGCACACCATGCTGGTGCCCAGGAAGATCTGTGTGGTCACCGCCATGTTGTCGAGCGGCATATTGTAGTCCCGCACGTAGAACCCGATAGCCCCATTGGTGTAAGTCTTGCCATCGGCAGAGACGAGTTCGCGCACCATCTCGTCGTAGTGCATGTTTTTGGAAATGGCTTCTTTCAGCCACTTGGCGTAGGCGAAACCAGCCGGGGCACTCTGCCCGCCGCCGACCATCTGACTCTTATAGCGCAGGATGTCCGCCCAGTAGTTGAACATGTTCTGTGTGTAGGCGTCACTCTCCAAAAGCTGATCGATCAGCCGGGAGCGCTTGTCCGCACCCGTGTCCGCCAGGAAGGCCTGCGTCTCCTTGAGCGTCGGGATGCGCCCCGCGATGTCCAGGTAGATGCGGCGCACAAACACCTCGTCCGTCACCGGTGCATTAGGCTTCAGGTTTTCCTTCACGAGCTTTTCGGAAACGAGCTCGTCAATCCTGGAAGCGGTAGCTTTCAAGTCAGGCGCGGCAGACACCTCGGCAGCAAAGACGAGCGCGAACAGAGGAAGAATCGAGGTTTTCATGGGGGCTAAAACCGGCGTGGGGATGGTTTTCGGCCGGTTGAAACGTGCTGAGGCGGTGGATGTTTCATCAGACACGGCAGAATGTGGGCCGGGCAGTGACAAAGCCCAGATTGTAAAAATCGCCGTGCTTATTTTGAGGCTCAAAGTGAAGTGGGTGCGAAAGCAGTATGCGTACGTCCCCAGCATATATCGCGCTGGGACGGATATGGTTGCTCAACCGGAGTATTCAGCAGATTGAAGCCTTTGACGAAAAATGCGAAAGTTAAGTTGGTTGTAGTGATTGGTAGTTAGGGGTTAAGACCCCAAAAAAGGATATTTCGACGATTTCCCTTGCAACCCATTCAAACGGGTTTAAGCTAGTGTTGTTCCGTCAATGGGTTAACCGTTAAAGAACTGCAATCAGAAGTTGAAATATATCATGAGTACACAAGCCAGCACTGTTGTTCCTCGTCGCTCGTCGACGATGATTATCGACGCCGAAAATATGGACGGCGTTCTCTCTGAAATTCTTCACCGCTGCCCCACTGGGTCTGATCGGCTGCAATACGACCGGCTCATGCGGTGGTGTCAAGCCTCGTATCGTGGTGAGAATCGCGCGATTGTGGTGGTTAGAGACAATCCTAAGGCTTCGGCGTTCCACGCCGCACTCAAGCGAATGGGTTTTCAGGTTGCGATTGCTGAGCAGTTCGCGGCTCGGAGGGGTGTTTGCTCCCCAAGTTCACGTGAGGTTGTGGATCACGTTTGCGCCCATCTTCTGAAAAATTCGCGGTCCGATGTGGTGATAGCCGTGACCCACGACGGATATGCCGCGGCTGAGTTAAGCGTTGCGGTGGATCGAGGGGCTGATGCTGTTGTGGTGGGATTTCCAGAGTACATGAATCGCTCGCTCACCGATTCCAATTTTGAAGTTGTCGATGCGGAGATCATCGGTTGCTACCCTCGGCCCCTTGATCGATTTGTTGTCTCATGATCGGACTTCCTTCGCCCGCACCATTCTCGCGCGAGAGTTTCGAGCAATACCTTTCTGTGGCGCTCGATTACACTGCCACCCGCAGTAACTCAGCTACAGTTTTCGCCGCAAGGCTTGCAGTTAAACTGAATGAAGTGATTCGAGGTTACACGGGAGATCCTAACTTCAAACTCGACGGCTATGCTTTCGGCCCGGTTTTGTTCCCCGATGCGAGTTCAGGTGAGTTTTCGAGACTTAAGTTCCGCGACTTTCTTGAATCCTTTCCTCATCTGGTTTCTGTAGCTCCGACGGATAGTGGTGACTTGGTCACATGGCTTAGAGCTCCACCGTCACTAAGAGCTAGACCAACTACGCCTACGCGTGGTTCCCTTGGGCAAGCTTCAAGACCTCAGTTGTTATCAGATGAGATGGCGGGGCATGTCCACGACATCCTTTGTGAGATGGTGGGTGAAGGAGGTGCTGCATTGCCGATTGTGTCGTTGGCGCTCAGGATGAGGGAGGTTTCTCCTGATTTTGCAGGCATAGACTTTAAGCTGCGCTCGTTCGCTTCTTGTCTTGCGGCTCTTGCAAGCAAGTTTCGGGTCACAGATCGAGAGATTGGAGGCTTGGTTGAGCCGGTGCGCGCAGAGCCAATGAACGCATCACTACCGGGCTTTCTCATTGTGGATTCGCCGTCCGTACTCGACAGCCTCCACCAAATGCTCGGCGCTCGCATACCGGAGAATCAGCGTCCCGATTGGACACGCGTGGCCGATTACTTTCGCGCCGGGTTTCCCGCAGAAAGTTGGAAGCTAGTATACGTGCTAGCGGTTTCGGATTCAACATCAGACGGTCAGACTTTTCGCTTGGAGGGGATCCAGTCCTTCCGTCATTATTTGGAGTCTACGGGCTATTCTGTGCTACAAATAGCGACGGCAAGCGAGGAGGACTCAAGGTCTGGCCGCATGGATCGATCAAGAGACTCTAAGCTTGCTGTGCTGCGGTTACTTGATGCGTTGAAGGGGCGCCCATGCCACATTGTGCTAATCTCCGAACAGCGGTCCCTGATCGAAGTTTTGCGTGAGCGGGCGGGCAGCGGAATCGAGGGATCACTATTTTGGGTAGGTTTGGACACCGAGCCTCCTGCTCCTTTTGCGCAAGTGCTCGCCGACGGGCAAAGGCTGCGTTACCTAAACCTCGAACTGGACGTGGGTGCATTCCGCGAACCTTTGAAAAGGGCGAAAATTTTCGACGCAGCAGATTTCGATCCTTCCGCCTTTCTTTGACCTGATAGACACGCGTTAACAATATCGAGTCTGGGCGTGTTTCACTCGTGCAGCCCTCGCAGAGGCCCGAAATCACAAAAGATTCGTGTCCAGACACAAAAGTTTTGAATCTCTCTTGCAATCTTTGACCTTTTTTCTATCCTGAAACCCGCTTGTGAAAAATTTCACAAGCAACAACTGAACCGATCATGGGTAACTTTTTTCCGCGTTGGACCAACTGGCTGCCGCTCAAGATAGCCATTGCGTTGGTCTTTATAGTTGTCGGCGTCTCGCTGGGCGTCACTTATTACTTCACGCCCAAATATACGCGGGTGGGTTACATGCCGACGCAACCGGTGCCGTTTTCTCACAAAATCCACGTGGGACAGCTCGGTCTGGATTGCCGCTTCTGCCACAGCTTCGGCGAGCGCAGCAGCCACTCAAACATCCCGAACAACCAGACCTGCGCCAACTGTCACGGCGAGGGCAAGGGCCAGATCAAGCTCGCCTCCCCGAAGCTTCAGCCCGTGCGCGACGCGGCGAAGGAAGGTGGCGAGCCTATCCATTGGGTGAAGGTCCACAAGGCTCCTGACTACGTGTATTTCAATCACAGCGCCCACCTGAATCGCGGCATCTCCTGCGTGTCCTGTCACGGACGCGTGGACCAGATGGATGTGGTTTACCAGCATGAGTCCCAGTCCATGGGCTGGTGCCTTGACTGCCATCGTGAGCCGGAAAAAAATCTCCGCCCGCTCACCGAGATCACAAACCTCGGCTACAAGCCCTCCGATCTGAACCGTGAGGCGTTCTACAAAGACCTTTTGGCCAAGGGAGCAACGCCTGATGAGATTGCTTCCGTCATCAAGCCCGATGCGAAAGCTGCCGGATTGCCTGATCTGCTGAAGCTGGCGCAGGAAAAGTATGGCGATCAGGTGACTCAAGGCGAAGTCGGCCCCCAACTCAAAAAGCACTGGCAGGTGGCACCGCCAGACAACTGCACCGCCTGCCACCGCTAACCCTGGACCTCAAGAGGAGACGACAAGACTGTTTTCATGAAACGCATCTGGCAACACCCCGAGGAACCCAAGACCGGACGCCGCTACTGGCGCAGCGTCAACGAGCTGGAGCGCCGCGAGGACTTCATGAAGTCCCTCGGCCAGGAGTTCCCCAACGGCGATACGCTGACTGAGGAGGAACGCGAGAACTCCCGCCGCACCTTCCTCAAAATCATGGGTGCCTCTGCCGGCCTCATGGGACTCGCCAGCTGCCGCCGGCCAGTGACCCAGTTGGTGCCCTTCACCTCCAGCGTGGAGTGGGCAGTGCCGGGCAAGCCCCTCTTCTACGCCACGGCCATGCCCCGTGCGGGCGGGGCTACCCCCATGGTGGTGACCACCCATGACGGTCGTCCCACGCACCTCTCTGGGAATCCTGTCCATCCCTCCGTTTCCGGGGGATTGGATTCCTTTGCCCAGGCAAGCATCCTGGACATGTATGATCCGGATCGCTCGCGCGAGCCGCTGCGCTTCGGCAAGCCTGCGACCTGGGGTGGACTCAAGTCCGCCTTGGCCCGTGCCCGCCACCACTTCGGTGAGAATGGCGGCGAAGGACTTGCCTTCCTCGTTGGCGGAGAAGTCTCGCCCACTCTCACTCGCATCCGTGGAGAACTTTCGAAGCGCTTCCCCAAGGCCAAGTTCTTCCAGTACGAAGCCATGAGCGGCAGCACCCAAGCAAAGGTGAACGAGGCCCTCTTTGGCCCCGGTTCCCGCCAAGTGGTTCGCCTCGACAAAGCAAAGTGCATCCTCTCACTGGATTGTGATTTCCTGGGTCTCGATCCAGTTTCGGATGACTCCACCGCTGATTTCTCCAAAAATCGCAATGCGGAAAAGCCCTCCGAGGCGGACAGCATGAATCGCCTCTACGCCATTGAGAATCGCTTCACGCTCACGGGCGGCATGGCAGACCATCGCAAGCCCCTCCCGGCCAGCCAGCTTCCAGTGGCAGCCGCCCTTCTGGCTGCCAAGCTCGATCCAGCCCAGGCGGGTTCCGTGTCCGCATTGACCGCCAATGCACCAGCCGACCTCAAAGTGTGGGTGGAGACGGCGGCTGAAGACCTCCTGGCCCACAAGGGCAGCGCCGTCGTGCTCGCAGGTAGCCGCACCAGCGCCGCCGTGCAGGCACTCGCCGCTGCCGCCAACAACGCCCTCGGAGCCTTCGGTCAGGTGATCGAAATCTTCAAGTCCGAGGACGGCATCAAAATGGGTTCTCTCAAAGAACTCCATGCCGCCATCTCCGCAGGCCAAGTGCGCACCTTGTTGAGTTTCACCCAGGCAGATCCAATCTTCGATGCGCCAGCCTCGTGGAACCTGGACCAGCTCATCTCCGAGAAAAAAGTCACGCTCGTTCATCTCGGCACCCGCACCTGCGCTACCGCACGAGCCGCCGCTTGGCACATCCCAGCCGCCCACTACCTCGAAGCGTGGGGAGATGTCCGCACCAAGGACGGCACCTACAGCGTGGTGCAGCCCATGATCCAGCCGCTCTATGATGGAGCTTCCGAGCTGGAAGTTTGCCTCAGCCTTCTCGGTCAGGCCTCCATCGGCCCCAAAGAAAATGCCCCCGCTGATCCTGCCGCTCCACCGGCACCTGCCGCTGAAGATCCTGCCTATGCCGCCGTGCGCGCCACCTTCGCCACAGTCGCCGGCGGACTGGACGAACAGAAGTGGAACTACACGCTGCGGGATGGATTCCTGAAGGACTCCACAGCCAAGGCCGCCGGTGCCGCGCTCAACGCTGGAGCCATCGCCAGCCTCGTCGCGGACGCCAAACCAGCCGCTGCGCTTTCCTCCAAGGAGCCGGAGATCGTTCTCGTGCCCAGTTCCTCCGTTTGGGACGGGCGCCACATCAACAACGGCTGGCTGCAAGAGGCACCAGATCCCGTCACCAAACTCACCTGGGACAATGCCGCCATCATCGGCAGCAAGACCTTCCGCGAACTTGGTCTGAAAACCGGCCAGCGCGTGCGGCTGACCACAGAGGCCGGCACCTTGGAAATCCCTGCCATCGAGGCACCGGGTCACGTCTCCAACTCCGTTACCATCCAGCTCGGCTACGGCCAGGTCAAAGTGGGCAATGTGGGTAGCAAGGTCGGCTTCAATGCCTACCCCCTGCGCAAGGAAACGGATGATTGGGTTATCACCGGTGCCAAGCTCGAAGTCGTGCAAGGAAATCGCCACACCTTCGCCATCACCCAAGAGCAGAACACCATGGAAGGTCGCGCCGTCTATCGCGAGGCCACCAAGGGTGCCCCAGACAACTTCGCCCAAGTCACCGGCATCGACAGCCACATTCCGCCGGGCATCAGCTTCTACAAAGGCCAGTACGATAAGAAGTCCGAGATGTATCCCGAAGGCTTCGACTACGAGAAGAAGCACCAGTGGGGCATGACCATTGACCTCGGAAAGTGCACCGGTTGCACCGCCTGCTTGCTCGCCTGCCAGTCAGAAAACAACATCCCCATTGTCGGCAAAGACCAGGTTCAAAAGGGCCGTGTCATGCACTGGATCCGCATGGACCGCTACTTCGCCACCGCCGAAGTGGATGATGTGGACCGCGACCCCTCGGCGGAGGATCTGGAGAACGCAGAGATGGTCACGCAGCCCGTCGCCTGCCAGCAGTGCGAATCCGCGCCTTGCGAGACGGTTTGCCCCGTGAACGCTACCGTTCACACCGACGACGGTCTCAACGCCATGGCGTATAACCGCTGCATCGGCACCCGATACTGCGCGAACAACTGCCCCTACACCGCCCGCCGGTTCAACTGGTTCGACTACAACAAGCGCCCGCTCGACGAACTTTACTACGGCCCGCTCAGCACCCCGGAGAAGACGGGCGTCCGCGAAAGCATCAAGCTCCAGAAGAATCCCAACGTCACCGTCCGCATGCGTGGCGTCATCGAGAAGTGCACTTACTGCGTGCAGCGGCTCGAAGCCGCCAAGATCGCTCAGAAACAGGTACAGCGAGACTCCAAGGACTTCCGGGTCAAAGCAGACAGCGTCAAAGTGGCCTGCCAGCAGGCCTGTTCCGCCGGAGCCATCGAGTTCGGAGACTTGGCGAACAAAGACAGCACCATCAACAAGACGAAGGCCAGCCTCCGTTCCTACGAAGTGCTCAAATACATCAACACCCGTCCGCGCACCAGCTACCTCGCGCGCATCCGCAACATCAACCCCAAGATGCCTGGCGCCGACAAGATCGCCGCGTGGAGCAGCAAACAGTTCTAACCCATGGCCGCCGCTACTGATACCGCCTCCCACGCGCCTGATGCGCCCGTCGTGCTCGAACGCGAGCCGCTGGTGCTGAACAACCGCTCCTTCAGTTGGATCACCAACCGCATCTGCGGCATCGTGGAAAACAAGCAGCCCTTCGGCTGGTGGCTTCTTTTCCTGCCCAGTGTCGTCCTCACAGGCGTCATGGTCTTTTGCTTCGCTTACCTCATCTCCACTGGGGTCGGCGTTTGGGGTCAGATGCAGCCCGTCGATTGGGCATGGGATATCACCAACTTCGTTTTCTGGATCGGCATCGGCCATGCAGGAACGCTCATCTCCGCCATTCTCTTCCTCACCCGGCAGAAGTGGCGCACCTCCGTCAACCGCGCTGCGGAAGCCATGACCATCTTCGCCGTCATGTGCGCCGGCTTGTTCCCTGCCTTCCACGTCGGTCGCGTCTGGATGGTGTGGTTCCTTGCCCCCATCCCGAATGCCAACGCCATCTGGCAGAACTTCAAGTCGCCTCTGCTCTGGGACGTCTTCGCGGTCTCCACTTATTTCACCGTCTCCCTCATCTTCTGGTACCTCGGCCTCGTGCCTGACCTCGCCACCCTGCGGGACCGCTGCAAGCCCGGCATTCGCAAGGCCCTCTACGGCATCTTCGCCCTTGGCTGGCGCGGAGCCAACCGCCACTGGAGCCACTACGAGACTGCCTACATGCTCCTCGCAGCACTCTCCACACCGCTGGTGCTTTCCGTGCACTCTGTGGTGTCCTTTGACTTCGCCACCTCCGTGGTGCCCGGCTGGCACACCACCATCTTCCCGCCTTACTTCGTCGCGGGTGCCATTTTCGGCGGCTTCGCCATGGTGCTTACGCTGATGATCCCCGTCCGCAAAATTTACGGACTGCAGGACCTCATCACCATGAAGCACATCGACAACATGGCGAAGATCATCCTGCTCACCGGCACCATCGTAGGCTACGCTTACTGCATGGAGTTCTTCATCGCCTACTACGGTGCCAACCCCTACGAGCTTCAGACCTTCAAGCTGCGTGCGCTCCACGGCCCCAGCGTCTGGTACTACTATGCCATGTTCTTCTGCAACGTCTTTGCACCCCAGCTCTTCTGGTTTAAGCGCTTCCGCAATAGCCTTCTGGCCGTGTTCACCGTCTCCATGTTCGTGAACGCCGGCATGTGGTATGAGCGCTACGTCATCATCGTCACCACCCTGGAGCGCCATCTCACCCCAGGTTCCTGGAGGACCTTCGACGCCACCTGGGTGGATAACTGGACCTTCATCGGCACCTTCGGCTTCTTCATGATGCTCTTCCTTCTCTTCCTTCGTTTCCTGCCGGTCATCGCCATCGGTGAAGTGAAGGGCGTCACCCCGCAGGCCGACCCCCATTACGGCGAATCCCATGACCACGGCGTCCAGGAAGCAGAAGTCGTGGGCGACAAGGATTCGGAAATCCTCGCCTCTGCCAAGGCCAGCCAGCCAGCCCATGCCTAACCTTTTCGAGAGCACCCCATGAGCAGCACCAACCTCAAACGAGTTCACGGCTACCTGGCGGAGTTTGACAACGCCCAGGACCTCTACCGCGCCGCCGAGCAGGTGCGTGACGCAGGCTACCAGCGCTGGGACTGCCACACACCCTTCCCCGTCCACGGACTAGATGACGCCATGGGCGTGAAGCGTAGCCGCCTTCCCTACCTCGTCTTCTGCGGTGGCTTCCTCGGCCTCTGCACCGCTTTCACCCTCCAGACCATCACCCAGACCAATTTCTGGGCCGACCAGATGGGCATGGGCTTCCTTCAGAAGCTCGTGGAAACCTATCCCACCGTCGTGCAGGCCAAGCCCACCGGCATCTGGACACTGCCCGCCTTCTTCCCGGTCATGTTTGAGCTCACCATCCTCTTCAGCGCCTTCACCGTGCTGTTTGGCCTGCTCGGACTCATGGGGCTTCCCCGCCTCAACCACCCCCTTTTCACCAGCAAAAAGTTCGCAAAGTTCTCTGACGACGGATTCCTGGTCTGCATCGAAGCGCGCGATCCCAAGTTCGCCCAGGAAGGCACCAAGGCCTTCCTCGAAAAAATCGGTGCCAAAAACATTGAACTCGTGGAGGACGAAATCTAGCCGCTGCCCGCACCGAAGCCTCCTCCCATCGCCATGAAATACTTCTTTCTCAGTTACTTCATCATCGCCGTCCTCATCGTGAGTGCGGCGGGCTTCCGTGGTGACAAGACCCAAAACTCACCCATCGAAATCTTCCCTGACATGGACCACCAGGCCAAGGTGAAGTACCAAGTGGCCAGCACCTTCTTCGCCGATGGCTCAGGCAGCCGCAAACCCGTAGAGAAAACCGTCCCCATCGGATACGACTTCCCCACCAAAACCGCAGCCGAAACCCCACCGCCCGCCTTCGGCTTCTCCAACGGCGTGGACTTCTACACCACAGGGCGTTTTGGCGACTACTATGGTGACGGCTTCCCCAAAGAGCTGGTCATCGACCAGAAGCTCCTCGAGCGCGGCCAGCAGCGCTTCAATATCTACTGCTCCGCCTGCCACGGCTTATCCGGCAACGGAAAAGGCACCACCAGCAAGTTTGGAATCCTCGCCGCTTACAGCTTCCAGCAACCCGGCGCGTTGGATCCGGCCAATGCGGGTGCCTACCGCACCACGGGTGCCATTTTCGATGTCATCACACATGGGAAAGGGCTCATGGGGCCGCTTGGCGGCACCATCCCTGTGCGCGACCGCTGGGCCATCGTGGCCTACATCCGCGTCCTTCAGCAAGCCGGCAAGGAGGCGGGCGTGCAGTAACCGCAGCAAGTTTTTCAAGGCATGAGTCATCACCACGTCAGTTTCAAAGACCTGCCAAAGGGCGGCGAAGTTTTCGAGCCGGCCAAGGCATCCAAGCTTATCACCATCTTGCTGGCCATGGCGGTCGTCGGCCTCGGCGGCTCGCTGGTCTATTTCTTTGTAGGCGATGCCACACAGAAGGCGGGCTTCGCCTACTCTTGGTTGTATGCCATCTTCCTCGGCTTCACCTTTGTGGCGGGTTCCGTGTTCTGGATCATGCTTCACAATGCCTCCAACTCGGGATGGGGCGTCAGCATCCGCCGCCTGTTTGAGAATATCGGCATCCTGGCCTTTCCCCTCGGCATCCTAGCTCTGCCTCTGGTTTTCCCCTCACCCCTTCAGGACACCCTGTGGGAATGGATCGGCCACCAGAAAGCGCATCCCGGTTACGAAGCCCTGCATCACGCGGCGGAAACCAACCATCACCTCCACCCACTGGCCAGCAAGTACGGTTACTTGAACATCACCTTCTGGAGCATTCGGTTCGTCGCCTACTTCGCCATCCTCTGGTATATCGCCAAAAGCCTGCGCGGCTACTTCCTCAAACAGGAACAGGATGGCGAGGTCATGCACACCATCAAGGCTCGAGAGTTCTCCTGCCGCTGGCTGCTCTTCTTCGCCCTCACCGTTACCTTTGCGGCCGTGGACTGGATCATGTCACTGGATTACCTCTGGTTCTCCACCATGTGGGGTGTGTATCACTTTGCGGGCTGTGCTTGGTCTTCCATGGCCATCATGATCCTCATCGTGACCTATCTCCGCAATCTAGGCTACCTCCAGAAAGTGGTCACCGAGCAGCACTACCATCTCATGGGCAAGTTGCTCTTCGCCTTCACCGTGTTCTGGGCCTACATCGCCTTCAGCCAGTATTTCCTCATCTGGTATGCAAACATCCCTGAAGAGACTCGCTTCTATCTCGTGCGCAACACCGAGGGCTGGCGCGACGTGAGCATCTTCATCGTCATCGGCCACTTCGTCGCTCCCTTCCTCGCCCTGCTCTCGCAGCCGAGAAAAAAGAACCCCGTCGCCATCTGTGCCGTCGCCGTTTGGGTGCTGCTCATGCACTTCGTGGACATCTACTGGAACATCATCCCCGAGCGCGGACCCTCCTTGGGTAAGGGCGTCATCTTGCCCGGCGCTTGGGTAGGTGATGTGCTCGCCGTCGTTGGCGTGCTCGGCCTCCTCGGCTACCTCTACTTCCGCAATCTTGGCAAGAGCAGCCTCTATGCCTGGCGCGACCCTCGCTTGCTCGAGTCCGCCAACGTCCGCAACTAAGCGCCTCTGATCGTCATCATGTCCGACTCCACTTCCAGCCCCAAAAAACCAGCCCCCGGATTCTTCTGGTTCCTGGTCGCCTTTCTCGGCTTCGCCGTGGGCGCCAGCCTGCTCACGCGCCTCGGCGGAGAGCGCCCCAACCCTCGGGATCAGGAGCGTGCCGCGGCTGCCGCCGAGATCAAGGCACTCCACGCTGAGAACCTCGAGAAAATGGGTCTCGCCGTAGGCAAGAGTGCGGAGAAACTGGCCAAGGGCGTGGAGGCCCTCAAGGCTCTCCCTCCGGCTGCCGCGAGCACTGTCGTCGTACCCGGTTCACCCACCCAGCTCCAGCAAGCCCCGGCCGCACCGGCTGCCGCACCTGCACCGGCTCCCGCCACACCTCCCCCAGCCAGCAACTAGTTCGCCCGCCCATCCTTTATGCAGAACGAGGCTCCCAACGCCGAACCCAACGCCGAAAACCTCCGCCGCGCCGCCATTGACCGCTCGGTGAAGGGGCCGGTGTTGTTTCTCTTCACCAACGCCGCCTTTTGGCTCATGGCCTCCACCCTCATGGGTTTTGTAGCGGCGGCCAAGATGCTGAAGCCCGACTTCCTCGGGGATTGCGCTTGGCTTACCTATGGACGCCTCCAGCCGGCACATCTCGCTGCCCTCGTTTACGGTTGGGGCATTCCCGCAGGTCTCGGTGCAGCGCTTTGGCTCATGGCCCGCCGCACGGCCAATGAGCTCAAAGGAGGGCAGGGCACCCTCATCGCCCTCGGCGTTCTCTGGAACATCGCGGTTACCGTCGGCATCGTCGGCATCCTCGGCGGCAGCCAGACCTCCATCGAGTGGCTGGAAATGCCCAAGGCCGTCTGGGTGGTCCTCGGCATCATCCTTCTCGTCTATGCCTGGCGCATACTCTCCATGGCAGCCAAACCTCAGCGCACCGAGGGCTTCATGGTCACCACTTGGTACCTCGTTGGAGCCTGTCTTTGGGTCGTATGGATCGTTTGGACAGCCATTGTTCTGTTGGGCGGCAACCTCGAACTCGGAGCCCTCGGCGCAGGCATTAGCGCTTGGTATGTGCACGGCATCATCCTGCTCTTCTTCGTCCCGATTGGCGTCGGCTGCGCCTACTACTTCATCCCCAAGATCACCGGCCAGCCCGTCCATAGCGCCCAGCTCGCACAAATGGGTTTCTGGGTCCTCGCCGTTCTTGCGGGCTGGACAGGCATGCAGCGCTATCTCGGCGGGCCTCTCCCAGCTTGGATGCCAGGCGTCGGAGCCATGGTGGGCGTGCTACTCTTGATCCCCGTCGGTGTCGTCGGCATCAACCACCACCTTACTACTCTCGGCAGTCACAAGCTCGTCGCCACCAGCCCCACACTGCGCTTCACCTTCTTCGGCGCTCTTTTCTACCCCATTTCAGGCATCGTGTTGGCCCTCATTTCAGCGGTCTTCACCGGAGCGAACCTTCAGTTCACCCACGCGTGGTACGGCTATCAGATCGTAGCCGTGTATGGCTTCTTCAGCATGTGCATCTTCGGAGCCATCTATTACATCGTGCCCCGACTTTCCGGCTGTGAATGGTTGAGCGTTCGGCTCATCCGCAACCACTTCTGGTTCTCCGTCTATGGCATCGCCACCATCGTTGTTACCTCCCTCGTAGGTGGGGTGCAGCAGGGATCAAGCCTGAACGACGCTGACAAGTGGGACTGGACTTTCGTCGGTCCCGCGCTCAACGCTCAGCCCTACATGGCAGCGCGTGCACTCGCCTGGCTCCTCATTCTCTGGTCCAACTTCTGGTTCCTCATTCACCTTCTTCTCATGGTCGCAGGTCTTGGCCGCCGCAGCTCGGCACCAACCCTCCTCGCCCATGACGAGCACGAAACCGAACTTCCGCTCACGGAGGGAGCCAAGGCTTAACCCGACATGACAGACTTCCGCAAACTGGTCCTCACTATCGCCGCCACCTTCGCAGCACCCTGGCTGCTGCTCATCGTCTGGCCGGCCATCAGTTATCAATCCCTCGCCCCCATTCCTTATGACAAGGAAAAGGGCGATGAACTCGACAGCGCCTACAGCTTTCCCCTCACCGTGGCCAATCTCAGCGGCCAGGCCATCTATCGTCGCGAGGGCTGCGTGCAGTGCCACACCCAAGTCATCCGTCCGCCCCAGATGGCGCTGGATGGCTGGAGAAAAGGATCCGGTCTCAACCAGATGGAAGGCAAGGGTCCCGAGCCCACACGTGCCACCGTGCTGCGTGACTTCTTCGGTGAGCCCCATGCGTTCCTAGGCGTGCAGCGCAACGGTCCGGACCTCGCCAATGCCGGTTATCGTTTCCCCAATCGCACAGACATCCACATGCACCTCTACGCTCCCAAGGTGCGCAACAACTGGTCCACCGCTCCAAACTACAAGCACCTCTACACCGTGCGCAAAGTTCAGGGCCAGCCTTCCGAGAAGGCGCTGCCACTGCGCGGCACCAAGGCAGATCCGGGCAAGGACTATGAAGTCGTGCCCACCGCTGAGGCAGAGCTTCTTGCCGATTACATCCTTTCGCTCAAGAAAGACGCCCCACTTCCCGGATCACGGCCCGCAGTCGCCGCGGCCAAGAAATAAACTGACTCCTGCCCCGCCATGAGCGCCCCCGATCAAAACCATCCAGATTCCACCGACATCGATCGCCTACACACTGCTGTGAAGCGTGAGAAGGCGGACCTGCCCGCTGGCTCAGAGCCAGCACCCATGTGGGTCATTTTCCTCGGATTTATCGTTGCCGTCATCGCGGGCGGCCAGCTTGGCACCTTCAACGGCTACGGCATGGAGAGCAAACCAGCTTACATGGCAGCCGTGGACCCTCGCACCACCGGTACCGACCCCAATGCCAACCTCACACCGCTTGAGTTGGCCATGAAAAAAGGCCTCACCGCCTACGGCACCTGCAACGGCTGCCACATGCCCACTGGCCTAGGACTGCCCGGGGTCAACCCGCCGCTCGCTGGTTCGGACTGGGTCACTGGCGGCACCGAGCGCCTCATCCGCGTTGTGCTCCACGGCCTCACTGGCCCCATTAATGTCAATGGTAAACCCTTTGTCACCCCCGCCAACATGCCCGGCTGGGGAGCCACCATGAGCGATGACGACATCGCCAACGCACTGACCTACGTCCGCAACTCCTGGGGCAACCAGGCACCCCTCGTCACGAAAGAGCAGGTAGCTGCTGTCCGCGAGGCAACCAAATCACGCACCTCCCAGTGGACCGAAGCCGAGCTGAAGGAGTTCGCCACCGCTGATGCACCTGGAGCACCAGCCAACTAAACTTTCTCAATCCACGCACAGTCCGCGCGCCAACCTAAACCGTAACCCAACGCCATGAGCGCAGCCGCCATCTCACACGAACACTCCCACGCCGGAGACCACGCCCACGACCACCACGAGCCCTCCTGGCTTTACAAATACATCTTCTCCACCGACCACAAGGTGATCGGTGTTCAATACGGCATCGCAGGCCTTCTTTTCCTCCTGTTCGGTTTCTTCCTCATGATGGTCATGCGCTGGACCATCGCCTATCCCGGTGAACCGATGCCCGGTCTCCAGGCATTGCAGGTCCTGCCCTTCTTCCACGGCTTCATTGAGAAGTTCGCCCCCGGCGGTATCGTCACGCCTGAACTCTACAACATGTTCGGAGCCATGCACGGCACCATCATGGTGTTCATGGGCATTGTGCCGCTCGGCTTCGCCGCTTTCGGAAACTTTGTCATGCCCCTTCAGATCGGTGCCATCGACATGGCATTTCCCAAGCTCAACGCCTGGTCCTTCTGGCTGTTTTTCCTCGGTGGTGCCATGATGATGGGCAGCTTCTTCCTGCCCACCGGTGCCGCGCAGACGGGATGGACGAACTACTCCCCCCTCGCCACCACCACGCATCTCATCGTCAAAAACACCTTCATGACGGGGCAAACCTGGTGGTTGCTGGCCATGGTGCTGGTTATCTCCTCGTCGCTCCTCGGTTCGGTGAACTTCATCACCACACTCATCAATCTCCGCGCAAAAGGGCTCAGCTTCATGCGCCTGCCCTTCTTCTGCTGGGCCATGCTCGTCACCAGCTTCCTCCTCTTGCTGGCCTTCCCCCCGCTCGAAGTGGCCGCCATCCTTCAGGTTGTGGACCGCATTTTCGGTTCCTCCGTCTTCCTGCCCACCGGCCTTGTGGAAGGCACCAAACACTTCGATATCTCCGGTGGTGGCAATCCTCTGCTTTACCAGCACCTCTTCTGGTTCCTTGCACACCCGGAAGTGTATGTGCTCATTCTGCCCGCCTTCGCCATCGTGTCTGACGTCATCCCGGCCAACGCCCGCCGTCCGCTCTGGGGTTACAAAATGATGGTCTATGCCTCGCTCACCCTCGGCTTCCTCAGCTTCCTGGTGTGGGCACACCACATGTATCTCACCGGCATGGGCACCATGCTATCCACCTATTTCCAAATCACCACGGTGCTTATCTCAGTGCCTAGTGTCATCCTCCTGACCTGCTTGATGATCTCTCTCTGGGGTGGCTCCATTCGCTTCAATGCGCAGATGCTCTTCGCCTCCGCCTTCCTTCCCATGTTCGGCATCGGCGGTCTGACGGGCCTCCCGCTCGCCTTCGCCTTCATTGACCTACACCTGCATGACACCTACTACGTCATTGGCCACTTCCATTACGTCGTGGCACCCGGCACCATCTTTGCGCTCTTCGCAGGCGTGTATCATTGGTTCCCCAAGATCACTGGACGCTTCATGAATGATAAGCTGGGCAAGCTCCACTTCTGGCCTTCGCTCCTTTTCATGAATGTCATCTTCGGCCCCATGCTCTTCCAGGGTATGGCAGGCTTCCACCGTCGCTGGTATGACGGCGGTGCCGGTGCCTTCAAGCAGACCACAGAGGGCATGCTCTGGTCCAACGAACTCATCTCCTTTGGTGCTTGGGGTCTGGCGCTCGCTCAAATCCCCTTCATCATCAACCTCTGGATCTCCATCAAAGGCGGGAAGAAGGTCACCAACGACAATCCTTGGGACGCCACCACCCTGGAATGGGCCACTCCCACACCGCCCCCGCATGGCAACTTCACCACCGAGCCAGTTGTTTACCGCGGCCCTTACGAGTATGCTGTGCCGAACGGCGGTCGGGATTTCGTCCCCTCTTGGGAGCCTCCCGCAGGAAGCCCCGCTCCTGCCCCCGTGGTCGCTGAAGCCAAGCAGCATCATTGATTGAACCATGAGGAATGCCGAAGCCCGAATGCACCAGCTCCACCCCTGATCCCCAAAAACCAAAGGCCAGGCCAGCCACTCCTTCATTCGGAAATCTTCATCACGCATTCGTCATCAACCTCTCTTCACTCTCGCTCTAACACATGGAAATCCCCTACACGGTCACCGCCCGCCCGGACACCGGACTTTGGAACGCCAAGATCGGCATCTGGCTATTCCTTGCCTCTGAAGTGATGCTCTTTGGCGGACTCTTCTCCTCCTACATCTTCCTGCGTTTGGGTGCAGACTACCACTGGCCGGTCCACATCCTGAACGTGCCTATGGGGTTCATCAACACCCTCGTGCTCATCGGTTCCTCCGTGACCGTGGTCATGGCTTGGGCCAGCCTCAAAATGCGCAAGTGGGGCGACTACAAGCTCTACATGTCCATCACCGTGGCCTGTGCGCTGGCCTTCTTGTTCATCAAGTTCTTTGAGTATAAGGACAAGTGGTATCACATCGCGGTGGAGACGAAGGATGGCACCATTCTGGAAGGTCACTTCCCGGATCATCACGACGCGCACCACTGGGTGAACTTCAGCGATGTCACCAGCATCCGTTACAACGTCAAAGAATCCGATCCCACCTACTTCCTCAAAGGCTGCACTACTGAGAACCCTGAGTTCACCACGCCCAAGGGCACCAAGGTCAAGCTGGATCGTTCCGGAGTAGCCACCATCAGGGCCGAGGCCGCTGAGAACAACGATCCCACCGTCGAACTCAAAGCCGTCACCCCGCTCACCTTCAAAATCAACAACTCACCCTTCCCCATCTTCAACGTGATGCGGAGCTACAACGACACCACCATCATCTTCAAGGATGGCACGGTGGCTACTGGCAAAAAGGGTGATGACACCATGCGTCTCATGGTCACCAAGGTGGACACCCGCGCCGTCGCAGACCGCGAGAAGTCACAGGCCTGGGACATCCTCGGAGAAGGCTGGAAGAAAATGTATCTCCACCACGAGGAAGAAAAGTTTGCCAAGTGGAACAAGGACCGTTCGCACGAGGACCCCCTCAAGAATGCCGACTTCCTCCGCCACGCGATGGTCATGCACATTCACACGGTTGAACCGGATCCCAACCATCACGCGCCACAGGGAGTGGCCGAGCTCATGCAGTCCTTCAAGGACACCTTCAGCGGAGCCAAGCACGAGGGTCCCGTAGTTGAGATTCAGCCCGAGCAGATCCGCCGTTGGTCGAACTTCCTGCCCAAGTGGAGCACATACCACGCCATCTACTTCACCCTCACCGGTCTGCACGGTCTGCACGTTCTCGCGGGAGCCATCGTTCTCGCCTGGTTCCTCGTTGTGGACACCAAGCGCCTCGCCCATGACCCCGAGCACCTCGCCAACCGTGTCGAAGTCGGCGGTCTCTTCTGGCACTTCGTTGACCTCGTCTGGATCTTCCTCTTCCCCCTTCTTTACCTCCTGTAATCCTTTTCCTCGAACGCACTCATGGGCCACGACGCACACGACATTGCCTCCCACGTGAAGACCTACCTCAAGATAGGTCTCATCTTGGTCGTCTTCACCATCCTCACCGTCGCCATCTCCTTCGTGGATTTCTCCGTTTGGTTTGGCGGTCATTCCAACATGCTCATCGGCATGGCGGTGGCCACCTTCAAGGCCAGCCTGGTAGCGCTGATTTTCATGCACCTTAACAGCGAGCGCCCGCTCATCTACAAGGTGCTCATTTTTACCACTGTTTTTGCTATCGTTCTGTTCGTCCTCTTTGCCTACAGCCACGGAACGGAACTGACGGACGAGACATTCGAAGCTCCCCATGCCGCAACCAAGGGTTTCGTGGTGCCTCCCTGATTCGTATCCCACTCAAATGTCACTTCGCGGATTCCACATTGTTTTCGTAGTCGCCGCCGCCTTGAGCGATCTGTTCGTTTATTGGTGGACTCGCACCAACGTGGAAACGGTCTCCCAGCTTGGTCTTGACTGGCTTCGTGTTGCCAGCGGCTGGCTTGCCGTCGCCATCATCGCCTACGGACTTTGGTTTGTGATTCGCAAAGCCCGCACCATCATCGTATGAACACTGCCGCCTCCATTCTTGCCTGCGCTACTTGCCGCCCGGCGGCAGGTTCGCTCTCCGCACAGGCGCAGGACCAGGCCGTCCTGGTCATGCTCGCCGCCATCTTCTTCATCATGGGCGTGATCGTTTACACCATGATTAGTTTCACCCGTCGTGCGCGCCTGCTTCAGGCGGCGCAGAACGCTCAGCAATAACACCGCTTCACCCATGGACGTCACCAGCATTCTGAAACCCTTCTGGCTGCCCGAGCTCGCCTCCGAGCACGGCGAACTTGTCGATCACATGAACGGCTTTGTGCACTGGTTCATGGCCGCTCTATTCGTCGGCTGGAGTATCTTTCTCATTTACGTCTTCTACCGCTTCAACCAGAAGCGTAACCCCCGTGCGGACTACCATGGCGTGCGTGGCCATGCCACCACCCACATCGAAATCGGCGTCTGCATCGTGGAAGCCGTACTGCTCATCGGCTTTGCCTTTCCCCTTTGGTCTCGCCAGGCAGATGATTATCCCACCGGGCCGGACGTGGTGAAAATGCGCGCCGTCGGCGAGCAGTTCCTCTGGAACTTCCACTACGCCGGAAATGACGGCGTCCTTGGCCGCGTGGATCCCCGCCTCATCGCCCCGAACAACCCCATCGGCCGTGACCTCGAAGATCCGAATGGTAAGGATGACTTCGTGGTAGCTGCCACCATGCGCCTCCCCGCCAACCGCCCCGTCATCGTGGATGTCGGCTCCAAGGACGTGATTCATAACCTTGCCATGACCCCCATGCGCATCGCTCAAGACGCCACCCCGGGCGTCAAGTCGCACATGTGGTTCAAGCCTACCAAGACAGGCACTTGGGACATCATCTGCGGTCAGCTTTGTGGTTCCGGACATTCTCAGATGAAGGCCACCCTTGAAGTGCAGGAGGCCAAGGAGTTTGACGATTGGTTCAAGTCCCAGTCGGACAATGCCCTGAAGGCCGCCAGCGCTATCGCAGCCAAATAGAGAGGCACCCCGCTGACGGCACGAGCGCCTCGCATAGGTGGGTGTTATTCCCCCGCCGAAGACCGGTACCCATCGCCGTCACGTGGAGTCCCACGTTCACAAACATGCTTCGCCTGCGAGGAGGTCCGGCCTCAAGCCGGGTCCCCCTGCATCATGACCTCTTCCCTACAGCGCCTCGCCCTCATCAGCTTCCTCTCCGTGGAGCTACTCGTGTTCATGGGTGCCATCGTCCGCGCCACAGGTGCCGGGCTAGGCTGCCCAGACTGGCCTTTTTGCTACGGGCGCGTCATTCCACCCACTCGGGCTGAGGAAATCGACTTTGATCACTTGGACCTAGAGAAGTTCAGGAAAAAGGCCGCTCAATACGGACGGGATCCAGCCACCATCACGCCGGAATCCATCCGGGCAGAGTTCAACGCCCGCCACACTTGGACTGAGTATGTCAACCGTCTCTCCTCCATTCCGGTCGGTTTCGCCACGTTGGCCCTTTTCCTCGTGGCCTTCTGGCAGAGGAAGACCTATCCGCATGCCTTTGGAGCCGCCACCGCCTCCCTTGGATTGGTCTTGGTGAACGCCTGGCTGGGTGCAAAGGTGGTGCTCAGCGGTCTCCAGCCCGGCATCATCACCCTGCACATGGCGCTCGCGGTGCTGCTGCTCTGCATCCTCGTCTATGCAGGCTGGAGAGCAGCCCCTGAACCCTGGAAGATCCGTGTGCCGAACTCGGTGTGGCACATCGCCCTCCTGCTCTTTGCCCTAGTGGTCATCGAGGGCGTCCTCGGCAGCCAAGTCCGTGAAATGACCGACCACTTGGCCAAAACCCATGCCGGTGAACCCAGAAGCGCTTGGGTGGACGAGCTTGAGCATAGCTGGGTTTACCTCGTGCATCGCAGCGGCTCGTGGCTCATCGTTGCAGTCGCTCTCTGGTTTCGGGCCAGGGCACCCCGCCGAACATGGCTGGAGAACACCATCGTCGGCCTCGTGCTCGCCCAGATGCTGCTAGGCGTCCTACTTGCTCAAGTGGGCATCCTCCCCACCGCCCAAGTGCTCCACATCGGCCTCTCCTCCCTTCTCGTGAGCGGTTTGTTTCTCTGGCTCCTCGCAGGTCGCAAAAAACAAATTGGGCTGAGCCAATGAGTCCCAAGCAGACCACAAAACCCTGAACGCACGATTTTTTTGCGGACGAAACAAACAAAATCTGTTACGTTTCCCAGCTTCGAGGGTTATTCCACATTGAGCACCAAGATTTTTTTCGAACCCAGTCCCATCTCACCCGAATGAAAACCATCGCCATTTTCGCCACAGCCGCTATTGCGCTGTCGATTCCCGCAGGCCTGTTGGCTCAGGTCTATACCCCGCCGGTGGGCTACGTCACCTTGACCGTCCCTGCTAACTCAGACGCCGCCATTGGTGCCCCCCTTGAGCGCGCGGCAGAGTTTCAAGGCGTGGTGCAGGTCATCAGCGGCAACGTCATCACCGTCGCCGGACAGCCTGGCTGGACCACCAACCAGTTTGTCTATCAGGCCGGCGTCCAGTCCAAGACCTACTACCTGAGAATCGACTCCGACAGCAAGGAGGGCCTCACCCTACCCATCACCGCCAACGACAGCTCCAGCGTGACCGTCACCGTCCCTGCGGGAGAAGACCTCACCGGCATCCTCACCAACGCAGTGGAAGGCAACGGAAACGGCAGCACTATCAGCATCGCGCCTTACTGGACACCTGCATCCCTGGTGTCTGGCGTACTCCCTGGTACGCAACTGCTTCGTTACCCGACTAATACTCCAGGCACGAACTTGTCGCCATCAAGCATTTATGTGTTCAGTGGAACGAACTGGTTGCAGGCCACCACCGTAGTGAACGATGTCACGTTCCGAATCGGTGAAGGGATCGTGTTGCGCAACAACTCCACGACGGCCGCCCAAAGCATTTCAATTACCGGCGCAGTACCGATGACCGCCCACCGGACAAGACTCTTCACCTTGGCTCCTAATACCGCTCAGGATCAGCGGATTTTCTTCAATAGTCCCGTACCGGAGGCCATCGGCAACGTGTTTCCGGGTTCGAGTCTCGCACCTGGGGATCGACTTTTTGCATTCGACAATGGTTCTACCGGCAAAAACAAATCGCCAGCCGTTAATCTAGTGTGGACAGGATCTGCGTGGCTCCAAGGGACCACTAATGTAACTACCACGTACATGCTGCAGCCCGGAAACTCCTACCTGTTCCGAAAGAACCAAACTGGAGCCAGTCCGGCTTCCTTGGTATGGAGTCGTCTGCAATCGTACCTTCAGTAAGCGAATCATCAATACCATGTTCCATCTGCCAAAGTCACATGCCGTGAAAAACTTGCTGCTGGGCTTGTCGTGTGCCCTGGTCTTGACGTGCCCTGCACTCGCCACCGTCACGCTTCAGTTCAATGAATCTTACGTCAGCGGGATTCCGTCTAACTTTGCGAATTCCAGCGGAATCGTAACCAACGGAATGCGCTGGGGGATCATCGTATCTACTTCAGACAGTAGCTTCGCAGGCGGCGGCACCAGTTACGATGAATACACCTACGGTCCGGGAACCGCAGGGTTCTTGAGTTACGGTGGGGTGGCGACGGATGACTACTACATTCCAGGGTTCTTCACAGGTGACGCGACGAGCTTGCTTGAGGGCGACATTACCACACCAGGAGGACAGGGCAGCATTATCGAAGACCTCATCTTTTCCCTTACTGGCGGTGTATCCACGGGAGATCGTTTTGCTTTGATTTGGTTTAGTGACAACACAAGCGCTGCGGGTAGCAAATATGGTTTCTTTACTGACACGTCCTTTGTCTTACCCAGTGATGGGGCAACCGGAGAATACGGTGCCGTTTTTGTGGGGGTAGACCCCATCCGCTCAGCAAGCAACACCTTTGCTGCCTCCGTCATCCCCGAGCCCTCCCGCGCTTTGTTGCTCTTCGTCGGAGTGGTGGGGCTTATGATGCGCCGTCGCCGCGCCTAGAATCCGCTTCTGCGCCAAAGATTCCTAGAAACCCGGCTTCCTCACGGCGGCCGGGTTTTTCATGTCCCGAAGTCTCCTCAGCGACCAACACTTGCTGGCAACACCCCTCTTGGACTGCGTGCAGCCCAGCTGCCGCTTTCGAGCCAAAGCCAGCCCTGCTGGCGGGAAGGAATCAACAACTCACCCTCGTTCCCACCCCCGCAGCAGGCTACGCAGCCCCCAAAGCGGCAGCAGGCTGCCGCAGTCCAAAAACCCACCCCTCACGCACCCAGGCTCACGGCGGCCGGGTTTTTCATGTCCCGAAGTCTCCTCAGCGACCAACACTTGC
>CAZIGH010000018.1:0-85058 GCA_964538625.1 uncultured Verrucomicrobiaceae bacterium | reverse complement strand
ATCCGACCTTCGACTGAAGTCGAAGCCACTTTGGTTCCGGCTTTGCCGGGTTGGGAAACTGCGGCCCCGTCGGGTGAGGTGCTTTGCAAGCGCATGTCTGCGACCCTTAGCGCCAGTCACTCCGCTTTCTTCTTACCCTTTCCCTTGGCGTTGGGGTTGCCCTTGCCCTGAAAAGCCTTGCGCGGCGTCTTCGGTGGTGGGGCGGTAGGGTCCGTGTCCAGATACTTTGCCTGGAGAGCCTTCATCTGCGCCAACAGATCCGCCTGCGCACCTGCGTACTCCGGGCTGCCATACACGCTCTTCACTTCATTCGGATCTCGGTTCAGATCGAAGAGTTCCCACTCATCGCGGTCGTAAAAGTGTACCAGCTTCAGGCCGGCAGCCGTGCGGATGCCATAATGGGGTGCCACATGGTGCGGCTGGGGATACTCATAGTAGTGGTAGTAGTGGGCGGTGCGCCAGTCCTCTACTTTCTCTCCCCTCAAGAGTGGCAGCATGCTGCGGCCTTGCATGTCTGCGGGTTGCTCCGCACCGGCGATTTCCAGAAAGGTCTGGGCGAAGTCCAGGGTGCTAACAAGGTCCCTGTTCTCGCTGCCTGGTTTCACCACGCCGGGCCAGCGGACGATGAGCGGCGTGTGGAGGCTCTCCTCGTAGATCCAGCGTTTGTCGAACCAACCATGCTCGCCGAGGTAGAAACCTTGGTCGCTGGAATAGACAACGACGGTGTTCTTATCGAGGCCCGTCTCCTTCAGCCACGCCAGCACACGCCCCACATTCCGATCCACTCCGGACACGGTGGCCAGGTAGTCCTTCATGTAGCGCTGGTACTTCCAGCTTACCAGCTCCCGCCCCGTCAGGTTCGCTTTCTTGAAGGCCTCATAAATGGGATTGTAATGCGCATCCCACACAGACATCTGTGCGGGCGTCATCCTGTTGTACCAACCACCTCGCTTGGCACCGGAACCTGGGCTGAGGTCATCACCCATGGGCATCTTCAAGTCCGAGTGCAGGGTCATGTGCTTGTCGATTCCCATCTCGTGCTCGCGCGCGGGTGAAGCGCGGTAGGAATAGTCGTCAAACAAAGTCGGCGGCTCTGGAATGGTGACGTCATCATAGAGCTTCAGGTCCGTCAACCCGGGCGACCACTCGCGGTGCGGTGCCTTGTGCCAATAGCAGAGCATGAAGGGCTTGGTGTGATCCCGGCCCTCCTTCAGCCACTTCAGCGCTTCGTCGGTGATGACGTCCGTGCAATAGCCTTCAATACGCTTTTGGCCCTCTGGCGTGATGAAGTCCGGATTCCAATAATGCCCCTGCCCCGGTAGCACCATCCAGTGATCGAACCCGGTAGGATCGGTCTCCAGGTGCCACTTCCCTATCACTGCCGTCTGGTAGCCAGCCCTTTGAAGAAGCTTTGGATAAGTTTGCTGGGTGTTGTCAAAGACACTGCCGTTGTCCGGGAAGCGGTTCAGGTGGTTGTATTTCCCGGTGAGCACGGTGGCGCGGCTGGGGCCGCAGATGGAGTTCGTCACCAGACAGTGGCGAAAGAGCATCCCGTCTTTCGCCAACTGATCCAGATGCGGAGTCTTCGCCACATTTCCCTCGCCACCGTAAGCGCCCAGGCCCTTGAGCGCATGGTCATCACTGAAGATGAATAGGATGTTTGGCCGCTCGGCGGAAAGTGCCGAATGCAGCAGGCAAAGGGATGAGACGAGAATGGCGAGCCGGTTCATGAGGCGTTGGAAACGACGACGCAAGCCGACTCTTGCTGAAGAGTCTTCGTAAACTGAGGGGGCTTTGGCGCACTCCCTGTGTGTGCCTACGCAAAGAGCTCCAGGATGGGTTTGCCCTTGTCTGCCACGGTGAAGGGGCGCTTGCTGGGGCTGTAAAGGACGGTGTCGAGCGGAATGCCGAGTGCGTAGGCCACAGTGGCGTTGAAGTCCGGGATGGTGACGGCTTTTTCTGCGATGGCGGTGCCGGTCTCATCCGTGGCACCATAGATGTAGCCACCCTTTACTCCCCCGCCGGCCATGAGACAGGTGAATGCCTTCGGGTGGTGGTCACGACCGTCGTTCTGATTGATCTCCGGTGTGCGGCCAAACTCCGTGGCGAGGACGACTAGGGTGTCATCCAGCATCCCGCGGGAACTGAGGTCCTGCAGCAGGGTGCTGAGAGCGGTGTCCAGTTCATCGCAGAGTTCGGGCACGCGTGTGAAGTTGGCATTGTGCGTGTCCCAGTTGCCAAAAGTTACTTCCACATGGCGAATGCCGTGTTCCACGAGGCGCCGGGCCAGAAGGCAGCCCTGGCCGAAGTTGTCACGTCCGTACTTTTCACGCAGAGCGTCCGGTTCCTTGGACAAATCAAAGGCAGTGAGCTCCTCGCTCCTCATCATTTTCACCGCGTCATCATACATGTCAGCATAGGCGCGGACGTTTTTGATGTCGTAGGTCTGGGCAAACTTCTGATCGAGCTTGCGGGCGATGTTCAGGCGGCTGGAAAAGCGTTCTTCCGTGAACCACTCATTGGTCTTGACGTTGTTGATGCCATTTTCGGGATCGTTGATCATGAGCGGCGCGAAGCGGCTCTCGAAGAAGCCTGCTCCGGGGTGGCGGCTATCATTGCCTATGAGGACACTGCCGGGCAGGGTGGGATTGCCCTTGTCCTGAAACTTCTGGAGCCACGCGCCCATGCTGGGGTGGCGGATGCTGCTGCGCAGGGTGTAGCTGGTGCGCTGGTAATAAACGCCCTGCTCGTGTGCGCCTTGTGTGGAGTTGAGCGAGCGGACGAGGGCCACCTTGTCCATCTGCCGCGCCATAAGCGGCAGGTTGCTGGCTATGCGGACGCCGTCAGCCTTGGTGCTGATGGCGGTGGTGAGGCCGGTCACTTCCTTCGCATCGGGCTTGGGGTCAAAGGTATCGAGGTGGCTCATGCCGCCGCTCATGTAGAGGTAGATGACATTGCGGGCGGTGGCGACTTGCTTCGCCACGCTGGCATCCTTGCCTGCAGCGAGGGCTCTGCCACCCAACTGACTCAGCGCGGTGACGCCGAGGAATGACTGCGCCAGTCCGTTGACGAAGGTGCGACGTGAAAAGGAATCTCGGAGGTCTGACATGGGCGGGGATTTCAGGTTCGCCCTCAAAACGGGGTGCTGTCCCGCAGCTTTCAACGTTTTTTACTCCGCTTTGGTAGGCAGGCGCACTTCCACTTCGCCGAAACTGGACTTTCCGTCCCAGCCGCTTGTAGCTTTCCACGCGGCGAATCCGGTGACATCGTGCCCGCCCCAGAGGAACTCCGCCTCTCCTGCCCCGGCGCTGGTGTAATAACGGTTTGAGTCCACCACGTTCCCGGTCTGGCCGCCGGGTTCCACGTTCACAAGCGGCCTACCCGGCAGGGAGACGAAGATGTTGCCGGTGACTTGGTTGCCACTGGCCCACTGAATCCAGAGCTCGCCGTTGTGATCCTTCTTATGCCGTCCGTTTTCGTAGCAGGTGTTCCCGGTGAACTGGCTCTCTGTCACCCGCCCCACCTTGGCTTCATAACCGCCAAAGACGATGCCGGCCTTGTCGTTGTGATAAATGGTGTTGTTCCGCACGATGATGCCAGAAGCGGTGAAGCCCTTGTTCTCCGCACCGACTTCGATGCCGAGATCACACTCGGTGACGTAGTTGTCTTCGATGGTGATGTTCTTTCCGCTGTCCACGTAAATGCCGGCTGCGTAGCCGTCTTCATAGTTGGAACGACAGCGTGCCACACGGTTGCCCCGGCAGACGCCATCGCGTGTGACAGCCTCAGGGTGCTTCGAGATCCAGTCTTCACCACCTATGAAATCGATGCCGATGTTGTTGCAGTCATGCACGACGTTGTTCGAGACCACGAAGCCCTGCACGTTGCCATTCAGTGTCAGCGCCTCGCTGGGGGCGGGTTCACAGTTGAAAATGTGGTTGCCGTGGATGACGAGCTTACTGATGCTTCGCTTGGCGTCCGTGCCGTAGATGGTGATGCCCATGGCGTCCTTGCCACGAATCTCATGGATGCGGTTGTCTCGCAGTTCAATGTCCGTGCCAGAACCCACGACGCGGATGCCCGAGCCATCCTTGCAACCCAGGTTTTCACGAAGCTCCAGGCCGATGATGCGCAGGTGGCTCTTATCCTCGATGTAAATGATATTCTCCCCTTCGATTCCCCGCCCGCTGATGATGACGCCTGGGCCGCCCTGGATGGTGATGGGCTTGTCCGGCTCACCCGAGACGTTGATGTAGAGCTTCTCACGATAAACACCGGGACTGATGTGCAGGGTGTCACCCGGCTTCAGCTTGTCGATGGCGTCCTGAATGTTGTGCCACGGCGCAGCCCGCGTCCCCGCGGCATCGTCATCTCCATTGCGGCCCACATAAAAGTCCCGCGCCGTGGCGGTGTATGTCAGCAGGGCTGCGGCGAAGAACAGGAGAGGTCGCATGGTGACTGGTGGAAAAGTTTGAATGACGAGACTACACACAACGTCAGAGGCAGGCAAAGATTACCTCCAAGTCCTCCGCCATGGCCGGGAGGTTGAGTTTTTACCATTTTGAACTACTTTTCCAACATGAACCGTCTCACGCGCATCTCCCTCGCTGCGCTCTTTTTTGCGGCTCCTCTCCACGCCGCGCAGCAGTGTCTCGTCATCGGAGACAGTCTAACCAAGGAATACGAGGTGGAGTTTCCCATCCTTTACCCATCCAACCGCGACTCATGGGACACGCGCAACTGGATTGAGGTGCTGCATGAGCGGCGGAAGTCCTGGTTCGATCAAGGCGGCTTCTCCGTGTATGCAGACTACCGGATCATAGGCCACAAGCACAACTGGGCCTTCCCAGGTGCCACCACTTCCGAGATCCGCAATGCCCTCCGCAGCTCGTCCTGGCAGGACAGACTGTGGCAAAATGAACTGAAGTCCCAAATCAAGAGCACCGTCGAGCGCGTAGTCATCTTCGCCGGCGGCAATGATGTGGATGACTGGTATGACGACGTCTATAACGGCAAGTCCGCCTCGAACTACATCAAGACCACCCGGGACAATCTGATCAACATCGTGGACTTTGTGCGCTCGGTGAAGTCCACCATTCCCATCGTCCTCGTCTCGGTGCCGCACGTAGGCTGCTGTCCTGACATCCAGCGGCAGAACCCCACTCACAGTGTGAAGACGGCGCGCGTCAGCTCCGCCCTAGAGACGCTCAACAGCCAACTGGCCGCCGCTGCAAACTCACGCGGAGTAGCCTTCGCCAGCGGCGTTTATACCTTTACCAAGTCGCTCATCACCAGCCCATTCTACCTCAATGGAGTGGAGATCTACCGCAAGGCGGATGCGAACTCACGCCCGCGTTACGCCTTCAGCGGGGATGGCTTCCACCCTGCCGGTGCAGCGCAGGCCAAGATAGCGCAGATCATTGTGGACACTTTCCGCGCACGCTGGCCCAGCCCAGCCATACCACGCCTGACGGACGCTGAGATAGCCAATCAAGTGCTCGGGGGTCTGTAGCGCTTGCGTGGTGGGGGGATAAGGATTTGAATCATCGGCTGCTCCCTGCTTTTCTCCGGGGCGACCACGTTCAACCCGCGCCCCGCCATGCCAGCCACCCCGCCACCTAGCAAGTCACTGCTTGCGCTCTTCAGAGTCATTGAGGACTTTGAAGCGGCTGACAGCGTGGCGAACACCGGCGCGGGAACACGGCGGGACGGAGAGAGCTTTGAGAAGTCCATAGCCAGAATGTGGGAGCTGCTGGGAGCGGATGCCAAAAAAGCCGGAGCCGCCCTGGACCATGTGCGCACTCCGCGTGGCAAGGCCTACGCAAAACTCACTGTGGACGACCGCTCCCTTTTTCTGCCCTCCACTGTGCCGGACTCCGAGTGCGTCGTATTTGAAGGAGAGGCGAACTGGCTGGAGACCACCTTTCTGGTGAGCGACATGGTGGCCGCTCATCCGGGCACAGAACACGTGGTGGAGCACTTCGCACCTCACGAGGGGTCCTTTGCCAGCGACGCCTACCCCGGCATCTACGCGGGATTGAGCACGAAGTTTGACGACAACATCACCCTCACTGAAAAGGGGAAGCTCCACGAAAAAATCCTCCTCGAATACAAGTCCGCCAAGTCCAGCGGAGACAGTCGCATCGACGGGAATGCGCATGAGCGACTGAGCTTCCAGATCATGCAGTATCTGGAGATAGCCACGCAGTTTCCCACGTGCAGTCTTGTGGTCATGGCCAACAGCGCATTCGTACGTTTTCGCAACAAGTACCACGTGAACTTCCAGATCCAGGCGGAACGCCTCTCCGTCTTTCCCTGGTTCCACATGCGCCACCACTGCACCAGAAACGGCTACCACCTTTTCACCACCAGCCTCATGCAGTGGTTGTTTGAGAACACCCCGCGCCACGCCGCTCGAGCACGATGATCAAGTACCTCGGCAGCAAGCGCACGCTCATTCCCGCCATTCTCGACGTGGTGCGCCGTTTCAGTGCAGCCACCTCAGTCATCGACCTGTTTTCTGGCACGTCGCGGGTGGGCCACGCCCTGAAGTCCGCAGGTTACCGAGTCCTGTCCAACGATCACAACGCCTACGCCACCACCCTGGCCAGGTGCTACGTACAGGCAGACAGGGAGGACTGGCTGGCAGATGCAGAGAAGCTGCTGCGTGAGTTCAACGCCATGCGAGGCGAGCCGGGCTACTTCACCCAGACCTTCTGCGAGCGCTCCCGCTTCTTTCAGCCGAAGAACGGAGCGCGTGTGGATGCCATCCGCGAGGCCATAGCGCAGAAAGCCCTGCCACCCGAGCTGGAGGCCATCATGCTCGTCTCTCTCATGGAGGCCGCAGACCGCGTGGACTCCACCACCGGCGTGCAGATGGCTTATCTCAAGCAATGGGCAGCCCGTGCTTACAACGATCTTCACCTCCGGATGCCAGAGTTACTTCCTCGCCCTGTGAATGGCAAGTGTGAGGCGCACTGCATGGAAGCGCTCACGGCCGCGCAAACCCTGGAGGCCGACATTGCCTACATCGACCCGCCCTACAATCAGCACTCTTACCTGGGCAACTACCACATCTGGGAGTCCCTCGTCCGCTGGGACAAGCCAGAGGTGTACGGCATCGCCTGCAAACGCATCGACTGCCGAGAGCGCAGCAGCATCTTCAACTCACGCCGCCAGTTCGCAGCCGCCATGAAGGAGATGCTCTCTGCCGTAAGGGCACGCACTCTCGTCGTCTCATTCAATAACGAAGGCTACATCACCCGAGAGGACATGGAGGCCTGTCTCGGTGCGCTGTGGGACGGCAGCGCCGTGGTCACCACCTTGGAAAACGATTACAAACGCTACGTCGGAGCCCAGATAGGAATCTTTAATCCCCAGGGCGAAAAGGTGGGCAAGATCAGCCACCTGCGGAACAAAGAGTACCTCTATGTGGTGACGCAGGCGGATGAAGCGGCGCGCTTTCTCGCCCGTCTGAATGAGCTAGGTACTCAAATGCACCTGGGTGTGTAAGGCTAGATCATTCCCCGCGGGCACCCTTTGCAAGCTGCAGCGCCCTCGCGGGATCGTAGTCAGGATTGGGCACTGGAAGGAGGGCGTTCACCCGGCTCCGCCAGGCATCGAGAGAGGCGTGAAGCTCCTTGACACGCGCTGGTTCAGCCTCAGAGAGGTCATTCTGTTCACCGGGGTCTGAGCGCAAGTGGAATAGCTCCCGCCTGCCGTCCTCAAAGAACTCGATGAGCTTCCAATCTCCGGCGCGGATGGCGCTGGCCGGCGTGCTGTGATGATAATGCGGCAGGTGCCAGTGCAGGGCCGTGCGGGCCAGTGCCGCCTGCGCATCCTTCAGCACGGGCAGCAGGCTCAGGCCATCCAGTGGCTGTCCGGCGGGCGCAGCGGCACCCGCAATTTCAAGCACAGTGGGATAGAAGTCCATGGTGATGAGAGGCGTGCTGCACTCACTGCCTTTCGGCACGGTGCCTAGCCAGCGGGCGATGGCCGGAATGCGGACACCTCCCTCATAAAGAGTGCCCTTCTCACCCCGCAGTGGCTTGTTAGAGGTGACCACCCTACCGCTCTGCTCGTGTTCCAGGCCGCCGTTGTCACTGAGGAAAAGGATGAGCGTCCGGTCTGCTATCCCAGCCTGGTTCACAGCGGTCACGATGCGACCCACGGCTGCGTCCAGCTCCTCTACGAAACCTGCGTACTCGGGATTACTCGGATAGCCGGGCATGGGCGGCTTGGCCTGGTATTTGGCGAGCAGCTCCGGCGTAGTGGAGAGTGGGATGTGCACGGCAGTATGCGAAAGCTGAAGTAGGAAGGGCCGGTCCTTGTGCCTGCGGATAAAACTCTCCCCTCTCTCTGCCAGCACCTCGGTGGTACGTCGGCTCTCTCCGCCGATCTTTTGCACATTGCCCTTCATCTCTTCCGCCTCCTGCCAGCCCTGTTGCGCAGGGCCATAGCCTTCGCCCCCAAGATGCCACTTGCCGTAGTAGCCAGTGCGGTAGCCAGCTTCCACCGCGCACTCAGCGAACGTCTTTACCTCCAGCGGCATTTGCAAGGGCACTGCTGGATCCAGGAGTTTCGCGAAAGGTCGCCGGTGCCCTGGGATGTGCTGTGTGATGCCGAAGCGCGCCTGGTCCTGTCCGCTTTGCAAGTTGCACCGCGTTGGCGAGCAAACTGGCCCGGCATAGAACTGGGTAAACCGCATCCCCTCTTCTGCCATGCGGTCGAGATTGGGCGTTTCGTTGAACGTGTTGCCGTAACAGGCCAAGTCAGCCCAGCCGAGATCATCTGCGAGAATGAGGATGATGTTTGGCTTCTCCGCCGCAAGCGCCGGAGCCAACGAAACCATACCCACCATCAACAGTCTGCGGACGCACATCATCATGTGCCCGAAAACGCGCAGCGAAGGCGTGCCTTACGCACAAACGTGCGAACTGCGTGCTCAGCGGACAATCCAGAAGAACAAGATGGCGACCAAGGTAGGTGGCAGCGCACCGAGAAGGAGTCCAAGTGGGCTGATGCCGGTACCCTGAAAGACCTTGGCACCCTGAAGCAGGCCCACGCCAGCCGGGTTCGGAGCGTTGGCGATGACTGTGAGTCCACCACCGGTGACCGCACCTGCCACGAGGGCATACTTCAGTTCATCGCTCAAGCCATCCACCAGTGAGCCGAGGTAGGTGAGCGCCGCATTGTCCGTGATGGCGGTGAGTCCCGTGGCTCCAAAGAAAAGCGCAGTCTCCTCCATGCCCTCCAGAAGCGGCTTGAGCCACCACGCCTGGAGCGAGCCAAGCGTGACGAGGCCCGCCAGGAAGAAACCTACCAACAGGCCCTCCCGCAGTTTCAGATTCTCCTGGTATTCCTTGGTGGCTGTCACCAGTCCGAGGAACATCATGAACACGCCAAAGAAGACATCCGGGTAGTGGGCGAAGTAAACGATCGATGCCAGAAACAGCACGTGCAACACCGTCAGCCAGCCGGGAATGAATGATGCCTTCTGTTCCGGCACCTCCAGGGAGAGCAGTTCTTTCCTGAAGGTCCAGGTGACAAGTGCAGTGGAGACGATGCAGCTCAGCGCCGCTCGCCAGCCGAAGTGAGTGAACATGAAGGGTGTGTCCCACTGCCACTTGGCCGCTACCATGAGCACCGGCGGCGCGGCAAAGTGGGTCAGCGTGCCGCCAATGGAGACATTCACAAACAACAAGCCCAGCGTAGCGTAGGCGAACCGGGTGCTGATGCCGCGGTCAAAGTAACGACGCTTCAGCAAGATGGCGAGCAGTGTCATGGCCGCAGGCTCAGTGATGAAGGAGCCCAGGAGCGCTCCGAAGGTAAGCGAGGATACATAGAATGCCATGCTCTCCGGCATCGGCAGCAAGCGGGCAAAGCCATTGATGAGCGTCTCGGCAAGTCGTATGACCGGCTTGGTGGCCGCCACCACCATGACCACGAGCACGAACTTCGGCTCTGTGTAGTTCAAGCCCTCTATGTAATAGACGGCCTCTTTGAACCCCCCAGTCATGGCCGCTATGCCTGCGAACAACGCCGCAGCCCAGAGTCCCAGCACCACTTCCGTCTCCGCGAGAAAGTGAAGAAAGTTCTCCTGGATGGAGCCCTCCGGATACTTGTGGGCCAGGCGCGCAAAGAACTTCACGAAGAAGGTGTGCAGCACTGCGAGGCCGAAGAGGACGGTGGCAAGGAGTTCGATGGGCGTGGCTGTCATGAGGCTTGGGGTCTAGGGGTTGTGCTCCCTCCATGAAAAGGAGGACGCCGTTTTCAACAAGAGGTGCCTGCGGCGCACTTGCTTACGTGCTCGCAGCACTTTGGGCCGCAGAAATCGGGCCGGGAATGAATGTGTCTTTTCCGCAGCCTTCAGGGCTTGACCTCGAGAAGCGTCTTGATGGCGCCCACCAGAATGGCTTCCGCGTCTGGCCCTACCCCCGAAGAGCGTGGCTCTACTTCATAGCCACCCTCGGGATAAGCGGCGGCGGTGCCTATGTAACCCGTGGCATAGTCTCCGTACGCGGCCATGAACACTTCCAGATCTGGCCGCATGGCCTTGGCTCCGAGCTGGTACTCAACGAAAAGTTCACCGGGGAGGTGCAGCATCCGGGTATGCCCCAGCCGAAGGCAGGTGATGTCGATGGGTATGCCTGCTTTGGCCCGCCGGAGCCATGAGAGCTGGTCCGCGTAGGAAATATAGCCCTTCTTCCCATCCTCGGCGCGGAGTTTGGCTATGAGATCCTCCTCTGTCAGATGCGCAGCGGGAGGTAGGTGCACGGGAACGCTGCCCCAGCCTATGTCAGTCTCTGTCAGGGGTTTGCGTTCGGCCTTCTCATAGGCCTCTCTCATGGCATTGGCCAGGCGGGTGGCGAGAATCATGCGGTTGGGCTGCGAGCCGTCGTTGTATTTTCCGGCGGCCACATTCCCACCCGCTCCGGCGAAGTGGACGTGCAGTGCCGCATTGACATCCTGCCCGCGGATGAACCGGGCTATGCCGGGAAAGTCTGGGCTGGGAATGCCCAGTCTGTAGTAGCTCTGCGGATGACAGGCGTAGGCGCTGAGTACGGCCACGGGTGCGTCTCCGTTCCAGAACGCGAGCACGCTCACTTCAGGGTCGATGGTGCCCTCTGGCAGAGCACGGAGTTCGGGAGTCTTGCACGAACTGCCTCTCATGCGCCCGATGCGTCCGCCGGGTAGTTTTTCCACTCTGCGGTTAGAGGCCACCTCTTTTACCACCGCTTCGGCGTAGCCATAGTGAGTGACTGTCCTTGCCACCGGCAGGGCGGCTCGGATGGCGTCTGCGGTGCGCTGGATGACCTGCCGATGAAACGTGCCCTCGAAGCGGGAGTAACCCTCCAAGCCGAGTTCTTTGATGATCTTCTCCGCAGTGAAATCGCACCCCGGTGCATCATGCTGATGAAGGGCATGCACCGCCACCCGTGCGAAGTCTGTGCCTGCAGCGTCTGCAAGCGCCTGGCGAAAGGCGCTGTGGCCTTCGTTGGCAATGCCTATCCAGTCCACCGCACACAGAACGATGGGCTTCTCGGCCCCCAGAATGACGATGCCACGGGAGCGAAGCGTCATCTCATCCAGTCGCTTCACCGGATCATACGCCATGGGTGCACCCAGTGGTGGCGTGGCATCCACGTCGAAGGTGGCTATCTTCACCTCCGCCAGCGCGGCAGAGACGAAAAGCAGCGGGGAGGAAATGGCAGCAAGGATCTGTGGCAGGCGCATGGCAGGCATACGCTCAAGCCCACTCCGGCATTGCAGCGAGGTGCGTCACTTGGCAGCCGCTTTCTTCTTTCCCTTCTTTTTGCCAGGGCCAGAGCGCGGCTTTTCGTCAGACTTGCCCTGTCTGGTGGGTGCCAGCATCTCCGTCTCCAGCCCTTTGTCACCCTGCTGCTTCATCCAGGCGTCCAGCTCCTGCTGCAAACGTGCTTTGAGCTCCGCTTTGGAAGGGTCCGCCGCGAGGTTGTTCATTTCAAATGGGTCCTGCTCAAGATCGTACAGTTCTTCACCGGGCCGTTTGAAAAGCCACTGCACACGGGCAGCGAGCTTGGGGTCTGCCTTTGCATCCTCCTGCCAAGACTCGATCGGCTGGCCCTTGTGGATGCCACCAATGGTGAAGGTGTTCTCGGGAGTGAGGTTGCGGATGAGTTTGTAACGGCTGTCCCGCACCATGCGGCTTGGGTAGGGCTCCTTGAATCCGTTCACCCCCACGGTGGTGTGTTGGGCGTACACGTAGTCCCGCAGGGTGGCGGCATCCCCTTTGAGCACGGAGAGAAAGCTACGTCCGTCAAAGCCCCGCTTCCCAAATGCGTCTGGACATCCGGTATCGAGTCCTGAGGGTTCTCCACCTACCAGCTCAATGAGCGTGGGCAGCACATCGACGTACTGCATGAGCGCCGTGCTGCGGCTGCCGGGCTTCACCAGCGGGGGATAGCGTACGATGGCAGAGACGCGCACGCCAGTGTCGTAGAGAGACCATTTTCCTCCGTAAGGCAGTGAACAGCCCTGCTCTGAGACGAAGAGCACCAGGGTATGCTCCCGCTGTCCCGCCTCATCCAGCAGCTTCATCAGCTCACCCACCTGCGTGTCAAGCTGGGTGATCTCGCTGAAGTAGGCGGCGAGTTGACTGCGTGTTTCAGCGTTGTCGTGCATGTAAGGCGGCACGGTGAGAGTGGTGGGTTCATACTTTGGGCCACGTGTCCAGGGACCATGAGGATCATTGGAGCAGTACGAGAGCAGCCACGGCTGGGCTTTGTCCCGCTGGATGAACGCCCGTGTGGAAGAGAAGTCATCCGCATCTCCCAGCGCCTCATAGGGGAAGGATGCCGCCGGACCCACATGGGTCTTGTTTTGCAGGGCCACCCGCCAGCCCATGTCCCTGAAGTAAGTGAACACGCTCTTCGTGCCGTCATACGCGCGGGTATGGTTTGGATACGCTCCGCTGCGTACAGGAAACAGCCCGGTGTAGAGCGTGTGCCGCATGGGAGAACAAGTCGCTGCGGGTGAGAACATGCCGTCCAGTCTCATGCCTTCGCTGGCGAGCTTGTCGATGTTTGGCGTCTTCACATCAGGGTGTCCCTGGTAGCCGAGGTCACGCCAGCAGAGGTCATCCGCCACGATGAGGAGAATGTTCGGCTGCCGGGCGTGCAGCGTGTGGCACGCAGCAACGAGCCAAAAGAGAAGTGCATACAGGGTTTTCATGTGAGTCCCTGGTCTAACGGCAGGCCTCCTGGCTTTTATCGCTCCATTGCAGACTTGCGCCAGCAGACCTCCCCGCGTTGGCACGCCGATTGCTGAAAGGCGCTGGAGAATGGAATCCGAATCCACCCGTGTCCTTGGTCAGCAGCACATCGGCCTCCCTGTCGCAGACGGGGATGCAGAGGTGTTTCAGGTGCTTCCGGGAGATGTGGTTAAAGGCGTCTCTCGACCGAGCGAGGCCCAGAGGCTGGTCAATGAGTTGCGTTACCTTGAGTTCTACGCCCGAGAGATCGGTGAGGCGCTGAGCAGCGGGAGTGTGGAAGTCATGGCGCTGGAGGACAGTAACACCCAGTCCGGCTTCCGGCGTGTCACGGGCACGGGTCACGAGACCATCTTCTACGGCGTCTCCCGCCTCGGGCGCCGCCGACTCTCCCATCTGAGGCGTGAACTCGGCAAACGCGAACCGTGAGAGCGATGAATGCCAACCTCGTTATCCCGGCCGCCATGGCCCTGCACCGGCTCACTGGGGTCAGCGGCTTACTTCTGCTCAAGGGCACTGCCCTTGTGGCGTCGAATGTCCCCTTCCCTGAGTCACGAACCCAAGCACTGGTGGCTGCAGTGCAGCGCCTGGCAGACGGCTACCGTCAGGTAAAGCGCGAGGTATCGCTCGTCTGGCTGGAGTTTCAGCACGTGCGCGTGGCTCTGGTGCAAAAGCAGGAAGCCTGTCTGGTCCTGCTCCTCTCACCAAAAGCTGACACGGACACCGTGCTCGGTGCTGCGTCGGTCTTTCTTGACGAACACTCGGAGCGGATCTCACAGCTCTCCTTGGAGACCTTCAAACCCACTGCGGATGGCGTGGAGGAGCTCATCGTCACCAAGGCGCGCGCCGCTGAGGTCCTCGTCGAGAAAGCAGAGGCCACCATCAATGTCTGGCCCGCAGCCAGAAAGGGTATTGAGCGTCTGCTGGGGAAGGTCATGGGCCGCGCCCAAGCAGTCAATCTCATCGACCGCTGTATCTCCGCCTCCGGCGTGTCGGACCCATATCGCATGACCCGCGAGCAGCTCCGCGCCCTCGGCAGCCAGATTCTTCAGCAAGTGCCGAATGTAGCCAGGCAGCGTGCACTGGAGGCAGAACTTAACGCACTCTGGGAGGAGCTGCACACTTGAACGCCGCACGCACTCAACACCTCTTCGTATGACTCTGCCCGCCCGCTTGATGATCCGTCTGTGCAGCTTTTGCTTCCTGCTTTCTCCCACTTCCACACTCGCCCAGTCGGCGGCGGCAGCACCTTCCCCCATCGAGCAAAAGCTGGACGTCATCATCGAGAAGCTGGACAAGGCCATCCCTGCCGCGCAACAAGGGGCTGACAAGTCGGAGTCCCCCGCGCCATCCACACCGGACTCGCAGACCGCGCTGGAGACGCTTCAGATCAACATCAACTTCGTCTGGATCCTCGTGGCATCCATTCTGGTGTTCAACATGCAGGCCGGATTCGCACTGGTGGAGCTGGGTATGGCACGCGCGAAGAACTCCATCAACATCGTGATGAAGAACTTTCTAGACTTCTGCATCAGCACGGTCGCGTTTCTGCTCGTCGGCTTTGCGCTCATGTTTGGGACGTCATGGAACGGATGGCTCGGTACGGATGGGTTCTGGCTTTCAGATCTTCCGGCTGACAGCCCGCTGTGGGCCTTCTGGTTCTTCCAGGTCGTCTTCGCCGGCACTGCCTGCACCATCGTCTCAGGAGCCATGGCTGAGCGCACCAAGTTCATGGGCTACCTTGTCTATGCGGCCATCCTGGGCGCTTTGATCTACCCCATCTGCGGTCATTGGGCGTGGGGCAGCTTCGCCGGAGGCTTCGGCTGGGGCGGGGAAAAGGGCTGGCTGGAGTCCCTGGGTTTCATCGATTTCGCAGGCTCCACCGTGGTTCACGGTGTGGGTGGTGCCTGTGCGCTGGCTGGCATCATGGTCGTGGGTCCGCGGGAGGGGCGTTTCGCACGGGACGGTACACCCATTCTCATCGCTGGTCACAATATCCCTCTCGCCGCGCTGGGCACGTTTCTTCTGTGGTTCGGCTGGTTTGGGTTTAATGCAGGGTCCACGCTGACGGCTTCGGCCGCCATAGGTAGAATCGCGGTGAATACGGCGGTCGCTCCTGCGGCGGGTGCACTCGCAGCCATGCTCTCCATGTGGTTCGTACAGCGCAGGCCAGATGTGGGCATCACGCTCAACGGAGCGCTGGGCGGCGCGGTGGGCATCACGGCCTGCTGTGCGAATGTGACGCCCGGCTCGGCCCTGGTCATCGGCATCGTAGCCGGTCTTCTTACCACGTTCGCCACCATCATGCTCGAGCGCTTGAAGCTGGATGACGCGGTGGGAGCGGTGCCGGTGCATCTGGTCAATGGCTGGTGGGGCACCATCTGTGTGGCTTTGTTCAATGAGACGGGGTTCCAGGCTTCCATGCTTGGCATCCAGGTGCTAGGCACCTTTGTCGTCACAGGCTGCGCGTTCGGCGCGGGATATGCCGTCTTCAAGTCCGTGGATGTCTTTGTAGGACTCCGCGCTTCGAAGACCGAGCAGGAAGACGGCTTGGACTTCGCCGAGCACTCGGCCAACGCCTACCCGGACTTCCATACCAGCGAGCAGGGTGCGTAGTCCGGTACACTGCTGCGGAGCCTCCAGGCGTACGGGCACAAAAAACCACCGCCAGTTTCCCAGCGGTGGTTCTTGAATGGAGCGCCTTGCGCTATCAGGCCTTCAGCCAGCCCTCGCGGTAGGCGGCGCGCTTGACGAAGCGGTTCGCGGCCTCAACGTTGCTGACCTTCATGTTTTCCTTGTCCCAGGAGATGGCCTGTCCGGAGCGGATGGCCAGGTTGCCCAGGAGGACGAACTCGGTGAGCGGGCAGGAGTAGTCGAAGTTGGAACTCGGGGTGCCACCGTTGACAATGCAGTGCGCCCACTCGCCCTGAGGGTTGTTGGGCATGGGGCTGCGGGCCTCGGTCTTCTTGATCTCGCCTGAGGCCATGGCCTTGCGCACCTCGGTGAACTTGGTGAGCGGGTAGATGGAGGGGCTGCCGCAATAGGCATCACCTTCATACACCACGCCTTCGCTGCCGATGAACATCATGCCGGAGGTAGCTTTCTTGAAGGTCTCTTCCGGGATGTCCGGGTGACGCTCTGGCTTGAACGGCTCGCCATCACGCTTGCCATCATGCCAGGAGACGACGACGGCGGGCTGTTTGTCGGAGGCGGGCATGTGATACTTGAGGTGCGACCACATGGGAGCGCAGAGTTCGGTGGTCTCGCCGGACTCGACCTCGATCTTGGTGGGGATGACCTGGTTCAGGATGCTGAAGGTGGCGTCCATGATGTGGCAACCCATGTCTCCCAGTGCACCGGAGCCGAACTGCCACCAGCCGCGCCAGTTGAAGGGATGCACGGAGTTGCCCCGCTTGCCATCGACACCTGCTGGGATTTCGAACTCGAAGTAAGGCTCCAGCTCTTCCTGACCGAGCCAGAGATCCCAGTCGAGGGTCGGTGGCACCTGGGCGGGGACTTTTTTGAGATTGCCCTGCGGCCAGATGGGGCGGTTCGTCCACAGGCGGATTTCCTGAAGTTTGCCGATGGCACCCTGCTCGATCCATTCTTTGGCCAAGCGCTGGCCTTCCATGGTGCGGCCCTGGTTGCCCATCTGGGTGACGACGCCAGCAGCCTTGGCAGCCTTGTGGAGTTCACGCACTTCCCAGATGGTGTTGCAGAGCGGCTTCTGCACACAGACGTGCTTTTTGTAGCCAATGGCCCACATAGCAGCGGGGAAGTGTGTGTGGTCCGGGGTGGAGACGATGACGCCATCGATCTCATTGTGCAGTTCATCCAGTGCTTTGCGGAAGTCCTTGTAGAGCTTCGGCGCGGGAGGGGCCTTCTGGCCGGCGTCCAGGTGGTGCTTCTCACGGCCCTTGGCTGCCGCTTCCAGACGATCCTGAGCCACATCGACCAGGCCCACGATGTTGTGATCCAGCGTCACGCCGCCGGTGTCAGACTGGCCTTTGCCGCCAGCACCGATTTGCAGAAGATTCAGGCGCTTGCCGGCACCGTTCTGGCCGCGAAGCAAGATGTTGGGTCCAGTGGCGAAGGCTCCGGCGGCGAGTCCGGCGGTGGTGCCGAGGAATCGGCGGCGAGAGAGGGCAGATGAGGCCATGATGAGGTGTGAGTTTGGGTTGGTGGGGGGTTAAATGGATGTCCGAGGGCGTGGTGTAACGCCCACGGAAGGCGGCATGTTACGAAGTCCTTTCATTTCTGCACCCTTATAGATGACCAAAATGAGAGCTTTCTGCGGACGGATCGCATCAGGGTTCCTCGGGTGCAGCTTCGATCTTGATGCGTTTGACGTTCTTGAAGATGCGGTCCGCCACATCATTGAAGAAGAAGCGTCCGGTCTCCGTGTAGTGCCGCAAGCTCAGGCCCACCGCAAAGGCACCGAGGAACAGAATGATGACGATGACCGCGTTCACACAACCGTCACCCGTGGCCAGGTTTGCCTCACGGCGGACCTTGCGCGGACCTTTCTTCATGGGCTTGGGCGCGGTGTAGGGCAGGCCCACTACCGGCGCGGCTGGCGGCGGGGCCTCGGGTTCCGGAATGGCCACCAACGGCTGAGTGGTGACAGGTTCCGCCACGGCGATGACCGCATCTCCCTCAAAAAAGATGGCCTGAATGTCCCCAAACGCCACGCGGTCACCATCTCGCAGAAGCGCCTCCTCCACCTCAGCACCGTTCACGCGAGTGCCGTTGCGGGAGCCGAGATCCCTCACATACCACTGGCCGTCCCGCTGCTGCAAAGTGGCGTGCTGGCTGGAGACGGAGGGCGAGTCCAGCGGGACCATACTGTCTTCATGCCGCCCCACCGTGAGCAGCTCACAGTCGAGATCCGCAGAAAAGGATGAACCGTCGGCTAGGGTGAATACGATGCTGGCCATGCAGGGCTTGAGGGCTTGTCTTTTGGGTTGTGAAGGAATCTGAAACCTTCCATGGAAGATTTCGTGACCGCCGACTATAATGAGAGTGACAATGAACACAACGTCCATGCGAGCCTTCCGTTCCGCCTTTCTTGCCCTCAGCCTGGTTCTGGGCGTCGCCTGCCCTGCCACCGCCCGGGACAAGGATGACGCGCAGGCCTCCGCCAAGGCGCTTACCGTTCCGCTGGAAAAGGAAGGCTTTCAGTTTCGTGCCGAGTTCTGGCACGGCGAACTGAAGCCGGAAATGGGCCGCGCCGTCCGGGTGCAGCTCTTCAAAGGAAATGAATACCGCTTCTGCGTGGGCATACCCGTAGGTTCGAAAGGCAGAGTCAACGCCGTGCTGCTTGATTTCGAGGGAAAGGTCATCAGCAAGACCTGGCTCCACCCAGACGGCTGGGGTGCCGTCGTCTCCGCCACCCCGAAGAAAACCGGCCTCTACGCCTTGGCCATCCAGCAGGTGGAGGGTCAGCGAGACCTCGCCTGCGCCATGACGACCGGCTGGAAATAACCCAGCTTGACAAGCGGCACCGCACAGGCGATATGCTCCGCCCTTTTTCCGCCCCCCACCCCACTTTATGGCCAACATCCGCTCCTCAGAGAAAGACATCCGCAGAACGAAAGCCCGCACGGCCCATAACCAGACCGTGAAGAGCCGCATCCGCACCGCCCGCAAGCGCGTGCTGGCCGCCGTGGAAAAGGGCGACACCAAAGCAGCCGAGGCCGAACTCAGCGCCTTCGCCTCCGTAGCAGACAAGGCCGCCAAGACCAAAGTCCTTCACAGAAACACCGCCTCCCGCCTCAAGAGCCGCCTCGCCAGCAAAATCAAAAAGGCCAGCGAAGCCAAGAAGTAACCCGCTCCCGGGGGGCAGATCTTTTCCCAGAACCCGCCGCACCTGCGGCGGGTTTTTGTTTTCACGCCATGGCCTTCACCAGCCCGCGTATCAGCACCTCTAGGTGGGTGGCAGCACTCTTGCCGATGTCGATGACTTCATGATGGTCCAGCGCTGAACCGCCGATGCCTGCCGCCCAGTTCGTCAGAGTGGAGATGCCCGCGACCTCCATGCCCAGCGCACGGGCTTGGATGGCCTCCAGCACCGTGGACATGCCCACTGCATCCGCGCCCAGAGTGCGGAGCATCCGCACTTCAGCGGGAGTTTCGTATTGAGGACCAAGCAACCCTGCATACACGCCTTCGTGCAGCGGCACTCCCGCAGCCTCAGCGGTAGTTCGCAAAACGCCCCGCAACCGCCGGGAGTAAACCTCCGTCATGTCATGGAAGCTCGGCCCGCCCAGCAGCGGCGTGGTACCGGTGAGGTTGAGATGATCCGCGAGCATCATGAGATGTCCTACCGCGTAGGAGGCGTGGATGGCTCCCGCTGCATTCGTGAGGAGCAGCGTGGTCACGCCTATGGAGTGAAGAAACCTCACCTGCGCCGTGACCTGGTAAGCGCTCAGTCCCTCATACAGATGACTGCGTCCCTGCGCTATGACTAGCGGCACACCATCGACCCTGGAGAGCACGAAGCGTCCGGCGTGCCCAGGCACCGTGGAGGCATGAAGCCCGGGAACCTCCGTGTATGGAACGGCCGCCTCCATGCCCATAGACTCTGCCACACTTCCAAGCCCGGATCCCAAGATGACGCCCAGTTTGGGCCCCGCTGACTGGATGGATGACAATGACATGCGCTCAACTTGAAGCGAAATCAGCACCTTTGCCACAACCAATGCGACTGGCTGAAATGAGACGTGGGCCCGCACGGTTCCGAACGCTGCTTTTCCGCTTTTGTGGGAGAGGCAAAGCGCGGTTACCAGAATCGTCGTTTCATTCGTCCCATGAGCATCACTGAAAACGCCAATCACCAAAAGGCAGACTAGGTGCCGCCCGGCTTTGATCTCAGTCGGCTTGAGCCTGAGATGGACCCAACGGCTCGCATTGACTTGTCCCTTATTGATCTGAATCTCGAGATGACGACCTGGGAACGCATTCTCGCAAACAACGGCATGATCAACCTCGGGGTGACACTGAGGAGAGGTTTAACGAGCGGGCATGTATCTGCTGGACAAGTGGATGGAGAGGCTGATCGCGGCTGACGATCAGGGCAAAACATGCCATGGGGCATCCTCACAACTTCACTACGATCCAACAAGTGCAGGCCGTTCTGGCGAGAAAATCGGCTCGAAACAAGGGACCGACAGATCAGCCTTTCCGCATCGTGAAGCAGGTTGATTTCCCTTCCATTCGAGTCTTCATCCCCTATGCCGCTGAGCGCCCTCATTTTTGATTTCGACGGACTCATCATCGACACCGAAAGCGCCATCTACGAGGCGTGGAAAGAGTTCTACGCATACCATGACCAGCCGCTTGAACTCGCCACTTGGGCGCAATGTGTGGGCACGGACTTCGGTGACTACAATCCAAAGGCCGAGCTGGAACAGCTGACCGGGAGGAGCTTCGACTGGGCGGCGGTGGAAAGGGAGCTCGAGGCACGGGTGCGGGAGCTGCTCACGCACTACGACGCACTGCCCGGAGTGCGGGAGCTGCTTGCCGACGCGAGTGCTCACGGCCTTCCTTGCTCCGTTGCATCCAGCAGTCCGCTCTCATGGGTCACGGGCTGGCTGCATTACCTGGAGCTGGATTACGCCTTCCAAAACGTGTCCTGCCGGGATCATGTGGAGCGCATCAAGCCAGCGCCGGATCTCTTCCTCCACGCTGCGGGAAGACTCTCGGTGGTGCCGGAGGATGTGATCGTGCTGGAGGATTCACTCAATGGCCTTCATGCAGCGCTCGCAGCAGGCATGAAGTGCGTGTCTGTACCTGGCCCCACTACGCGGCATCTGGATCTCGGTGCGGCGTGGATGCAGGTGGATTCCCTAGCTGACTTGTCCATTCCGCACCTCTGCGAGCGCTTTCACAAGGCATGAGTCTTCAACAAGCCAGGGCTTATGAGGCCTTCCATGCGGACGTGTTCTCCGGCATGGATGAGCCGCTTGTTCCACGCTCCTTGACTGAGCGCCCGGAGATGGAGTTGCAGAGCCTGTGGTTTGCCGGTGAGTTCGGTACGGACTTCACTAGCACGGACGGGCGGCGTGTCGTCATTCGAGAATGGGGCGTGTGGAACTCAGGCGCAGGGCCGGACTTCACCGGGTGCGCCGTCGAGATCGGCGGTCAGACACTGCACGGAGACATAGAACTGGACCCGGATGCCAGGGACTGGGAGCGTCATCAACACGGTGCCAATCCAGCATACAACCGCGTTGTTCTGCACTTGTTTGTTCGAGAGCCTGAGGAAGGGCGATTCTTCACCCGTACTTCCGAGCATCGCGAAGTGGCGCAGGTGATTCTGCGGCAGGAGCATCTCACCGACGGACTGGCCCGTCCCACGCGGCAGGCTGCCGCGAGACTGGGGCGTTGCGCCGCGCCGCTGGCTGAGATGGGCGAAAACCAAGTGACCTCACTGATTCAATGCGCAGCCCGCTATCGAATGCAGCGCAAGTCCCGCCGCATTCACCAGTGGGTGACCGCCCATGGACGAGAGCAGGCGGTGTATCAAGCGCTGAGCCAGGCGCTAGGCTACCGGAGCAACGCCACGCCCTTTCTCATGCTGGCACAGCGTCTGCCTGTTCGCGATTTGATGGCGCTCAACCCAGCGGAACGTGAGTCCCTGCTGTTTGGAGTCTCAGGCTTTCTGGAGTCCGTGGCTTTTGACGAAACGCGTGAAGATACCAAGGGTTACCTCCGCAGCCTTTGGGAAACGTGGTGGAAGCAAAGGGCGGAGTTTGGCCGTTGGAACGACCCTGCACAGCGCCTCATTTGGCGTACCTCCGGCAGCCGACCCGGCAATCATCCACAGCGCCGTCTCGGTGCGCTGGCCTCTCTTCTTAGCCGGTGGAAGTCTGTCCTGGCACCCTTGCGCGATCCTGCCAAGTGGGATGCCTCCGCATGGAGCGCGTGCCTTCTGGCTCTTCACCATGACTACTGGGACCGCCATTACACCCTGCTGGCCGACCCAGCGCAGCGCCCAGTGGCGCTGATAGGTGGCACAAGGGTTCAGGAGATGCTGGCAAATGTGGTTTATCCTCTCCTCATGCCGGAGCGGGAAGAGTTGTGGGATAGCTTCTGCAAGCTGCCTGCGCGTCTGGACAACAAGAAGGTCCATCTCGCCCGGACCCGGCTCTTCGGCGAGTCGCCGCTTGCCTGCGTATTCCAGAAGCGCGTCTTCCACCAGCAGGGCCTGCTTCAGTTGTATGAAGACTTCTGCCTGGAGGATGACAGCAACTGCGCGGACTGCCCCTTCCCGGAGCGGCTCAAGGAATGGCGCTGAAGATGCACTGGCTTTCACCTGCGGAGTGTGCGATGGACCTTCCCATGACAACACTCATTGAAGAAAGACTCCAGGCCCTCTGCGTGGCCATCGCTGAAGACAGCCAGCTCATCTCGGCCCGCGAGCAGGCAGAGGCTTTTCTCGCCGACGAAGATGCGGTGAATCTCTACCGCGCCCTGATGACCAAGTCCCGCTCCATGCAGCACCGCCAGCATCACGGCGAGGAGATAGCCGATGAGGAGGTGCAGGAGCTCGTGGAGTTGAAGGCTGAGGCAGACAACCACGACGGGATAGCTGCCTTTCACCAAGCCCAGGACGTCTTGCAGGGCGTGGCAGAGCTTGTCAGCGGTTTTGTTTCCAGAACGCTGGAAACCGGCAGAGTTCCCACGAAGGACGAGGTGATGAAAAAGGGCGGCTGCGGCGAGGGCTGCGGATGCCACTGATCCCGAGGTTTTTGAGTGCTTCGACGAAGAAGAACCCGCAGCACTTTCATGCTGCGGGTTCGCCGGTTTTGGGGGTGGAATAAGGCTTGTCTTACTTCAGCGCTTCGAGAGTCTCGGTAGCAGCCTCAGCAGGAATGGGGTAGTAGCCATCTTTGAGCACCACCTCCTGACCTTCTTTGGACACGATGAACTTCACGAACTCCGTGGTCAATGTGTCAGCCGGAGCACCGGGCTTCTTGTTGATGTAGATGAAAAGGAAGCGGCCCAGGGGATAGTCCCCGCTGAGGCAGTTGGCATAGTTTGCCTCCACGAACTGGTCACCCTCAGCCGCCAGAGGAACAGCCTTCACGCCAGGGGTGATGTAGCCGATGCCGGAGTAACCGAGACCATACTGATCGGAACTGATGCCCTGCACGACCGCCGAGGAACCTGGTTGCTCTTTCACCGTGGCCTTGAAGTCACCCTTTGCCAATGCGTGATCCTTGAAAAATCCGTAAGTGCCCGAGGCGCTGTTGCGGCCGTAGAGCGAGATAGCGCGGCCGGCCCAGTCTGCGAGGCCCACCTGGTCCCAAGTGGTGATGTCTGGTCCACCGCTCTTGCGCGTGGTGGAGAAGATGGCGTCCACCTGCTGCATGGTCAGACCCTTGATGGGATTGTCCTTGTGTGCGAACACCGCCAGCGCATCCACCGCCACCTTGATCTCCGTGGGCTTGTAGCCGAACTTCTTCTCGAAAGCGTCGATCTCCTCCTGCTTCATCGCACGGCTCATCGGTCCAAGCTGCGCGGTGCCCTCAATGAGGGCCGGTGGTGCAGTGGCGGAGCCCTTGCCCTCGATCTGAATGTTGACGTTCGGATAGCGAGCCTTGAAACCTTCAGCCCACAGCGTCATGAGGTTGTTCAGCGTATCGGAACCGATGGAGTTCAGGTTTCCGGAAACACCGCTCACCGTCTGGTAGGCACCGATGGCAGGATCAACGGAGATTTTTTCCGCAGCGCGCACGCTGGTAAGGCCGATGGCGGCAAGAAAGAGAGTGGCAAAATAGGGCTTCATGTTGAGGCTATCGTAGGTTGGTGATGTCTTGAAGGCGGCCCATCAGTGACCTGAACGGACAGGACAGGCAAAGTGGCCCATGTGAAGAAAATGTCACAATGGCTGTCTGCCCAGCCGCAGCGCGTTCGCCACCACCGACACGGAGCTGAAACTCATGGCCAGACCCGCCACCATGGGACTGAGCAACACTCCAAAAAACGGAAACAGTGCCCCGGCGGCCAGCGGAACTCCAAGTGCGTTGTACAGGAAGGCAAACAAAAGGTTCTGCCGGATGTTCCGCCGCATGGCACGCGCCAGGCGTACGGCCTTCACGATGCCACGCAAGTCACCACTCATCAGCGTCACCTGTGCCGTCTGCATGGCGATGTCCGTGCCCGTGCCCATAGCTATTCCCACATCCGCCGCTGCGAGCGCGGGCGCATCATTGACCCCATCTCCCGCCATGGCCGTCACCTGCCCCTGGGATTTCAGGCTCTCCACAATGGAGTGTTTCTCCTGCGGCGTCAGGCCTGCCCGGTATGTCGAAATGCCAACCGCCTGCGCCACACGCTCCGCCATGTGAAGGTGATCACCGGTAAGCATGACAAGTTCTACTCCGAGAGCACGAAGCTCATCCACCGCCGCCTTGGACGTAGGTTTAACAGGGTCTGTAACCAGAAACGCCGCCACCGCCACGCCATCTACTGCCAGATAGACGGCGGAGCGTCCCTCCCTTCGGAGTGGCTCCGTTTCCCGCTCCATTTCATCCACGCCCAACACGCCGACTTCGCGAAGAAACTCCGCTTTGCCCGCGATTACGGCCCTGCCATCCACCGTGGCCCTGACGCCTCCCGCAGGCACGCTGTGGAAGTCACTCGCCAGCGCCGGCACCAGTTCACGCCCGGCGGCCGCCTGCACGATCGCGCGGCCAAGCGGGTGTTCGCTGCCAGTCTCCACTGCGGCGGCCAGACGCAGTGCCTCCACCTCGGTCAAACTAGACCTGGTATCCAGCACCACACGATCCAGCTCTGGACGCCCCAGAGTGAGTGTTCCCGTCTTGTCCACCGCCAGCAGGGTCATGTCCGACAGTTTCTCGATAGCGGTCGCGTCCTTGAAGAGCACGCCCTCTTTTGCTCCCCTGCCTATGCCCACCATGATGCTCATCGGAGTGGCAAGACCGAGTGCACAAGGACAGGCGATGATGAGCACCGACACCGCAGCCACCAGCGCATGAGCAAGCCTAGGCTCAGGACCCAGCCACCACCAGCCAACAAAAGCGAGCACCGCGACGCCAAGCACTGCGGGCACAAACCACGCTGCTACGCGATCCACTACCTCCTGCACCGGTGCCCGGCTCCGCTGTGCCTGACCTACCAACTGCGTGATCTGGGCCAGCGTGGTCTCAGGACCCACCCGCGATGCCGCGATGATGAGACTTCCGTGCTGATTCAGCGTGCCGCAGGACACCTCATCTCCAGGCTGCTTCTCCGCCGGCTCTGGCTCGCCGGTGAGCATGGACTCATCCACATGACTTCTGCCTTCCTTCACCGTACCGTCCACAGGCATCTTCTCGCCAGGCCGAACCCGTAGCAGGTCTCCCACTCGTACGTCCTCCAGCGGTATATCCACCTCTCCCTCCGGCTTCACCAGCCGCGCCGTTTTTGGCTGAAGCCCCATCAGTTCGCGGATGGCACCTCCGGTGCGATCTCTAGCCCTCAGCTCCAGCACCTGCCCGAGCAAGGCAAGCACCACTATCACCGCCGCTGCCTCGAAGTAGAGCGGCAGATTGCCATGCGCGTCACGCATCCTTTCTGCGAAGACCTGCGGCACCAGCATCACCGCCGCGCTGAAGAAGTATGCGGCCCCCACACCCATGGCGATGAGGGTGAACATGTTCATGCTGCGATGCTTCAGCGAAGACCAAGCGCGCCCGAAAAACGGTGCCCCTGCGACCAGCACCACCAGCGTCGCCAGGAGGAACTGCATCCAGCGAGATGCACTGCCACTCACCCAGTCCGCGTGGCTCCACGCCGGGATCAGATGCGCCATGCCGGTGACAAAGACGGGCAGTGTCAGCGCCAATCCCCACCAGAAGCGGTGCGTCATATCACGCAGCTCGGGGTTGTCTCCGTCATCCTCAGGACCAAACGTCAAGTTGCGCTCCAGCGCCATGCCGCACTTGGGGCAGATGCCGGGTCGGTCTGACTCCACGCCTGGACACATGGGGCAGAAATACTTCGCCTTGGCAGAGGCGACGATGGCCGCATCGCGGTGATGCGCTCCGCAGTGGCAGCACGACGGTGTTTGGGATGGAGAGTGAGAGTGCATGGCTTGACGAGGCAACCCTACGCATGGATAACCGCCGCGTCTTCGCAGCGGTTATCCTGCATTGTGCCGATGATGTGTGGTTTGACTACTTCTTGAGCTTGCCAAGGAACTTCGCCGGATTGGCTTCGAACTTCTTGATGCAGGGCTTGCAGCAGAACTTCACCTCCTGGCCATCATACACTTTGGTGATGATCTTGCCCATGCTTCCGAGCTTGTTGTCGGTGACGATGCAGGTCGTCAGCGGATATGGCTTGGAGTCGGCCGCGTGAAGTGCGCTGCCTGCTGCGAGTGTGATGAGGATTGCGAGTGTTTTCATGGTATGCGGTTTGTTTGGGTTTTGATGTGGCGGCATTTTGCCGTCAAAAGCGTAGTTGCAGACCGGCACCAAAGCCGTAATCCGCGTGATATTGAGCGATGAGGGAGAGTTGGCGCGTCAGTGTGTAATCTGCCCCGGCGCTCCACTCCCACTGGGTGTTCGTGTCATACTGCACCTCTCCAAACATGGCCAACCGGGGAGTGATCTGGAAGCTCTTGGCCAGGGTAAAGCGTGTATCACCCCCGCTGTCCACGCTCGCGGTGAACCACGCAAAGAGTGGCAAGCGGTATTGAATGCCTGTCAACGCACGGTTCTCTGCATCTTCGTGATTAGTGAAACGCACCCCGGCAAATGCCTGTAAGTTCGCGCTGAAGTAGCGCTGGTAGAGCAGGTCCAACTCATACTCCATGCGCTCGACATTTCCCCAACCCGCCTCCCAGCTTAGCAGCAGGTCGTTCTTAGGGTTCATCCACTGGATCAAGCCCTCGCTCATGTGAGTCTGCACCGAAGCCGTGCCCCAGAGGTAACTCATATCATGGCCATGCTCTCCAAGGCCGGCAGCATGTTCCTTCATCTCTGCCCCGGTCTCGTAGCGGAACACGCGGCCCATGCCACTCATCATGTGGTAGAGGATGTGGCAGTGCAGCAGCCAGTCCTTTTCCTCATTCGCCTCAAACTCCACCACCCGCTTGCTCATGGGTGGCACGTCCACGGTGTGTTTCAGCGGTGAACGGCCACCCTGTCCTGTCAGCAGACGAAAGAAGTGACCGTGCAGATGAATGGGGTGGTGCATCATGGAGTCATTGATAAGTTCCAGCTCGATGATCTCACCCTTCTTGATGAGGATGTAGGGTTCCCTAGCCATCGTCTTCCCATCGAAGCTCCAAACGTAGCGGTCCATGTCACCCGTGAGATGTAGGGTGATCTTCCGCCTGGGGAGATGCGCCGGTAGCGAAGTGTCATGGAGCGCACTCAACACGCGGTAAGGGCTTCCGGGGCGTGGCAGATTCAAAGAAGCACGCGGATCGTCCTCCTGCTCCTCAAGCGCCAGTGTCACCATTTCCTCCATCCCATACAAGTCCGCCTTCGGTGGATCAGACGCGGGATGAAACCTCCCGCTGCCGAAGAAAGCGGAGGTGTGCCCACTGCCGTCCTGCGCCGTGGCGCGCAGCTCATACTCGCCGCTGGGCGGCACCGTAACCATGACATCATAGGTCTCTGCGATGGCCATCAGAAATCGCCCCACCTCCACCGGTTCCACTTCCGGACCGTCTGCTGAGACGATGGTCATGGGACCTGCCGACGAGTGCAAATACCAGTAGGTGGCAGCAGAAGCGTTTACGATGCGAAAGCGAATGCGCTCTCCCGGTTTGCCTCCGAGTCGAATCTGCGGCTTTCCGTTTATCCAAAAGGCATCGTAACCCACATCCGAGAGGTCCATGGGGCGCATCCGGTCCCACTCCCGCCGGAGGTAGTCGCCAAATCGTCCCTCGCGTATGGCTCCTGCGATGGATGGTGCATTTCCCCTCTTGATGCCGAAGTATTCGCTGCCGCGCATGAGCATACGCATCACTTGGTCAGGGTGCACGTTGGTCCAGTCAGAGAGCACCAGCACTTCATCCCTGTCTGCCCTTATGCGCTCCCCTCCTGGAGGTGTGACCACGATGGCCCCATACACTCCGCGCTGCTCCTGAAGATGGGTGTGGGAGTGATACCAGTAAGTGCCGCTGTGACGCAGCTGGAACTGAAACGTGTGGGTGCCACCAGGCATGATGGGAGGCGTCGTAAGGTGTGGCACGCCATCCTGTTCATTCGGCAGCAGAAGGCCGTGCCAATGGATGGATGTCTCCCCCTGACGAAGGTGGTTGTGCACACGAATACGGGCCACGTCTCCCTCTCGGAAGCGCAACACAGGCCCAGGTATGGAACCATTGATGGTCAGCGCCATCACAGTTCCCCCGGCGGATGGAATGCGCTGCTCCGAGATGGTGAGATCATACTCCACCACGGGGCCGGCATAGGGTTGGGGTTTGCAGTCTTCGCACGCCATCACCAGGCGGGCGAGCGACAAGATAGAAAATGAGACAAGTTGTTTCATGGCAGTCTGCGTCTTCGAAGCTCAGCGGAGGCCTACAACCGCAGCGTCTGTGTCAGACCACGCGCGACGGCTGGGCACAATGCACCTGTGACAGGCGCAGACTCAGAGCAGATACGAGCAGAACAGCACCGGCAGTCCCACAGAAGGGAAGTGCGGCCCATGGACGAATGTGCGGCTGATGCCGACATTCCCCGAGTCAAGAACTGGTGGCGGGTTCAGCACCACCTCGCCACGCCATGTCGCCACCGGGCACACCGCTCTCAACTCAGCAGGCGGGAGCGCTGGGGTGGAATCCCGTGGAGCTTCCGGCCCGTTACAGAGGCACTCGTCCTCACCGGTAAACTCCGCACAACACGCCATGTCACAGCCGCCATCGCCATGCGAAAACCAATCTGCCTGCACGCTCTGGGTGAGCAGCAGCAACAGCATGGAAATGACACAAGTGAGGCGCATCGACGAGATGTTACGTAAGATAGGAGTCCACCGCCGCACGGATTATTCTGTCAAACCTTCTGCGGCCAGATGGCGTTCAAAGTTCCTCCAGAGGCGCTCGATGGCTTCCTCGGGGTCCTCCAGCATGAGGCTCTCGCGGATGCGGGACGCGTAGATGCCGAAGGAGAAGGGACTCACGACCGGCACGTGGATGAGATTCCATGACATCGTCTGCACTTCACTGAGGAAAGCGAGCGCCCGGTCGGTATCCAGGAAGCTGTGCGTCGCCTCCTTGATGGACTGCTGAAGCACGGGGTGGTTCGGCTCATGATCCCTCAGGACGTTAAACAGGATGTCCGCGCTGAAGCGGAGCTGCTTGATGCGGCGCTGTTGTCCTGGGAGATTGCGAGGCACCATCAATGCCGTCTGCGCCACGCCACGAAACTGCCAGCGCACGAGATCACTCTCCTCCAGAGCGGCACGGAGGTTCTTCATGGCATCTTCACACCGGAACAACTCTTTCCACGCGTCCAGCTCCAGGTCCTGAAAGTGCTTGAGTGCGAGGAGGAACCCGTAGTCGTCGATGGTGACAAGCGCATTCCCGCCCACAGCCTCCTTCAGTCTATGCGCGATGATGCGTGAGAGAGCATTGTTTGCGCTTCGCCCTATGAGGGAGTGGAAAAAGAACTGCACCACATCATCCGGTGTCCCGTCTGGCCGAGTTTCCTGAAAGCGCTCGATGAGAAAGCGTCCCTGGCAAGGAATCTCAGACACGCGGAGTTGATGAGTACAGTGTCTCACGATAGCCGCTGCATTTGACGATGAAATGAGGTAGTCCTCCACGAGCCAGTCCGTAATGGCCTCGGGTGAATCCCCCCGCGCAAACCTTTCCGCCAGCCCGGTGCGCAGATGAGTGACCTCTGTGCACAAGCCGGATGAGAGCGGCATTTTGTTCGCATTCCATGAGGGCACCGTGGGCAGCGCTCCGCGTGCCTCTTCCACATAAATCTCCGCCACGCCAGTCTCCACCAGTCGTACGGTGCGGCCAGCGAGCACGAAGATGTCACCCGTTTTGAGGCCCGTCACAAAACCTTCTTCCACCTGGCCGAGACGTCGCTTGCCGAGGAGCACGTTGACCATGCCGTCGCTGTGGATGGTGCCTACGTTTACAAGGTAGTCACGCTCTACCCGCTTATGCGGAACGCTGAGGCGGCCATCGATCACACAAATCTTGCCGAAGGTCTCGCTATACTGCGCTTCCAGGGATGCACCCCCGCCTTCGAGGTAGCGGAGCACGGAATCAAAGCACTGTCGGCTCAACGCTTTGAAGGGCAAGGTGCGCCGCACCAGGCTGAAAGCCTCGTCTGGCGTGATGCCGCCATGCAGGGCCATGCCCACGAGGTGCTGAGCCAACACATCCAGCGGCGCTTCCATGACACGCACTTCATCCAGCTGCTCACGCCGAGTCATGACCGCGCAGACGATGCACTCCATGAGGTCATTGATGTTCGTGGCTACCAGGATGCCGTGGCTTTCCTCATGGATGCTGTGGCCGCTGCGTCCAATGCGTTGAAGCGCTCGGGATATGCCTTTCGGTGTGGAGATCATGACGACGCCGTCCACGGCCCCGATGTCGATGCCCAACTCCAGGCTGGTGCTGCACACAACCGCACGGAGCTCACCGCGCTTGAGCCTGTCTTCCACTTCAAGACGCACGTCACGATCCAGCGAAGAGTGATGGGCTTCGATTTGTGAGGCGAGCTTAGGCAGGGCGTTTTTCAGTCGGAGGGCCAGGCTCTCTGTGGTGCTGCGTGTGTTGCAGAAGATGATGACGGACTGCTTCTGCTCGACAATGCGTGCGATGTCATGCAGCACGCGGGCGGCTGTCCAGCCAGACGCCGGATAGGGATCTCGCTTCAGAGGGGACAGCACTTCCACACGCCTCCTGCGTGCAGCGGTGGCCTTGACGATCTCGCAGGGGCGGTTTGATCCGCTGAGCAGTTCAGCGAGAAGCGGCAGCGGAGCGGCGGTGGCGCTGAGACCGATGCGGGCCAGGTTTGCCCGGTTTCCCGGTTCCGTGTTCCGTTCCTGGAGGGCGGCGAGCCGCTCAAGGGAGAGAGCCAGATGGGGGCCTCGCTTGTTTTCGGCAATAGCATGCAGCTCATCTATGACCACGAAGCGGGTGCTCTGCAGCGCCTCACTCCAAGTTCTCTGCGGCAGCATGATGGCGAGCGATTCTGGTGTGGTGAGTAGGATATGTGGTGGCTTGCGGCGTATTTTGGCGCGCTCGCTCGCGGTGCTGTCTCCCGTGCGCAGGCCGATGAGAATCTCACTCTCCAGCTCCATTTCTCGCAGCGGGGTGGCCAAGTTTTTCTCGATGTCATAAGTCAACGCCCGCAGGGGTGAGACATAAACCGCTCTTACTCCCGGTTTTTGAAGCGTGTTCGAGTCTCTTTCCATCAACAGGTGATGCAGCACGCCGAGGAAACCAGCGAGCGTCTTGCCGCTGCCCGTGGGTGAGGAGAGGAGCACTGAGCGGCCCGCGATGACGTGAGGCACACACTGCTCTTGAGCCGGAGTAGCTGTCCCAAACCTGTGCCGGAACCAGTCCGCGAGGTGGGGGTGTAGTGCGGTGAACATGAAGGCGTTTACGACGGGGCCAGCGGCTGGCTATGCAAATCTCTCACTTCGAGAACAAAGCGTTTCGAGTGCAAAGAAAAGCCGAGGCACCTTGGTGACGGGGCTTGTGGCACCTACCAGAGGTCCACCCACTTCTCGGGATCAGGCCGTATCACTTCCGTCTGCGGCAGCGCGGACTTGATGCTGGCCTCGAACCAAAGCTGCGCCTCTTCATCACCGTGTACGAGAAGCACTTTGCGGGGGGAGACTTTGGCCACGTAGTCCATGATGGCCTCCCGGGTGGCATGAGCGCTGAAGTCAAAGCTCTCCAACCGGGCGTTCACTTCTACGGGAAGCTGGCGCTTGTCGAGCTGCACTTTTTCACCTGGCTTTGCGGTGCGCACTTTATGACCTGGTGAATCTGGGTCGGTGTAGCCGACAAAGGCCACGGAGTTGCGAGGGTTGTCCAGGAACTTCTGGGCAAAGACATTGCTCGTGGTGTTCTCGCTCATCATGCCGCTGGAGAGGGCGTAGATGCAGCGGGACTGGTAGGTGATTTCTTTGCGCTTCTTGCGCTGCGCCACCAGAATGTCGATGTCACGCAAGAGGCTGAAGCCGGGGTAGTTCCTCCTCCACCGATCCGCATACTGGTCGTGCAGGATGGTGATTTTGGTGCTCAGGCCGCCGATGAATAGCGGCATCTCGGGGATGAGCTCGTGCTGATGCAGCTCGTGCAGCATGAGCATGACTTCTTGCGTTTTGCCCAGCGCGAAGACGGGGATGAGCAGCGAGCCGCCGGCATCGAAAGTGTCGCAGATAAGCCTTCCGAGACGCTCTTTTTCGGCGCGTCGGGAATAATCCGCAGGGCGCACGTGATGGCCGCGGGTGGTTTCCATGACGAGTACATCCACACGCTCGGCAGGGAAATCCGCCGCCATGGAAAGCGTCTGCGGTTCAAAGCTGACGTCCCCGGTGTAGAAGAGTGACTTGCCGCCCTCTCGCACCATGATTCCCGCTGAGCCGAGAATGTGACCTGCATCGTAGAAGGTGGCCTCCAGATCATCTGCCCCTGGGAGTTCGATGTTTCGCCTGAGCGGCGCGTAGGTCCACATGGGCTTGAGTTCATCCACCTCGCGGTGGGTGAAGAGCGGATAGTCCGTGAGGTTCAGCTCATCCCGCTGGCTGGTCATCACATTGACAGAGTTGTGCAGCATGGCGGCGCTCACCTCACCCGTAGGCTCTGTCATGTACACCGGCGTATTTGGGAGGCGTCGCTGGAGCAGGGGAAGGGCGCCTATGTGGTCGTGATGAGCATGGGAGACCAGAACGGCGTCCACCTCGCCAAAGGGAACCGCAGCCAAGTTGGGCGTCGCATCCATGCCCACCATTTTGGGGTGCATTCCCGCGTCAATGACCAGCCGACTCCCGGCAGACTCAAGCAGGTAACAGTTTGCCCCGATTTCCCGGCGGCGCGTCAGATTGCGGAACCTCATTTCAATATGCAGCCCCAGCCCGGAAGGGGCAGGGAAACGCCAAGGGTAGGACGTTTGTGCTACGGCACAAGGAGGAATGCAACGGTGCGCCCAGTTAGCTCAGGTCTGAAGAGAGCACGGAACTCGGGTTGCGCAGGGCGAGCGCCTGTGCCTGGGACACAATGCGGGCCGCTGTGGTGTCAAAGCGGTAGCTGTGACAGCTCGGGCAGGTCACTGCGCGGGCCACCACGATGGAGCCGCACCCCTCGCAGACCTTGTACTGCTCAGGGTGATGCACGATCTTCTCCGCCTGTCTCTGACGGGAGTCTTTGGATTCTTCAGGGGCGCTCATTCCAATAACGTTACGACCGTACACTGGTCCCGGCGTTCATGCAAGGTCACTTCCATTCTGGATTTTTTTCCTATCTCGTGGGACCTCATTCCCGATCTTGCGAAGTCGTTCCCCGAGGGTTCGGTGTGGCTCCCTTCGTCATGCTCTCTGACTATCATACTCATACGCCGCTCTGCCACCATGCTGTGGGACACCCCGTCGAATACGCCGCTCAGGCAAAGGCGGCAGGCCTGGCCGAACTGGGCCTCTCTGACCACAATCCTATGCCAGAGCAGTACGACGACTGGCGCATGGCTCTCTGCGATTTTCCAACCTATCTCGACATGGTGGAGGAGGCGCGGGCGGCGCACCCAGACTTGCCTATCCGTTTGGGGCTGGAGTGTGACTTTCTGGAGGGCGGCGAAGGTTGGATCGAACAACAGGCCAAAATGGCGGACTTCGACTACCTTATCGGCTCCGTTCACTACGTGGGTGGAGGCTTTGCCGTGGATGACCCGAAGCATCTCTCCCGCTGGCGCGGTGAGGGTGCCGTGGAGGAGATCTGGCAGCGCTACTGGGTGCTGTATGAAAAAATGGTCCGCAGCAGACTGTTTGACTTTCACGGTCATCCGGATCTGCCCAAGAAGTTTGGTCTGCGCCCTGCGGGAGATTTGAGGAAATACTACGAGCCTACCATTCAGGCGCTGGCGGACACGGGTGGCATCATCGAAGTAAGTACTGCCGGTCTGCGCAAGGAGTGCGCGGAGCTTTATCCGAGCCAAGAGTTCCTCTCGCTGGCCTTTGAGGCCGGGGTGCAGATCGTCATCTCTTCTGATGCTCATGCTCCGGGTGAAGTGGGCCTTCAGTTTGACAAGGCTCTCCGTGCCGCGCGTGCGGCGGGTTACACTGAGACGGTGCGGTTTCACCAGCGTGAGCGTAAGATCGTTCCCCTTCCCGAGACATGGCAGGCCAGCGTATGATCCTCCGCGCCAGAGGAAGGGAGATTGTCTTTCCCCGTCGCCCTCTCATCATGGGCATCGTCAACATCAATGACGACAGCTTTTGTGGTGATGGCACGCTGGATCCTGCCGCAGCGCTTGACCAAGCTCGCAGGCAGATGCTCGACGGTGCGGATGTGATCGACATCGGTGCCGAGAGCGCGAGGACCAATCGTGGCCCGATTTCTGAGGACGAAGAAGTGGCTCGCCTGCTGCCGTTTCTGCGGGCCTGGAACTCGCTCTTCACGGACGCCGAACTCACGCCGCGCTGTGCGGATCAAGTGTGGCCGCCGCTGCTGTCCATCAACACATGGCGGGCAGGCGTAGTGGAGCGTGTGCTGCCAGAGGGCGGGGACCTCCTCAATGACATCAGTGCACTGCCCGTGGCAGACAATGCCGTACATTGTGCGCGTCACGGTGTGGCTCTGCTCATCATGCACAGCGTGGGCCAGCCGAAGGTGCCTCATACGCATGTGGGGTATGCGGACATCATGCAGGAGCTGGATGGGTTTTTTGAATCCAGAATCCAGCTGGCGCTCTCGGCTGGACTCACCAAGGAGCAGATCATTCTGGATCCCGGCATCGACTTCGCAAAGCAGCGGGAGGACAACCTGACCATTTATCGTGAGCTGCAGAGGCTTGAGAAGTTTGCCTGTCCGGTACTTCTGCCCATCTCACGCAAGACGGTCATCGGCCAGGTGCTGGACCTGCCAGATCCACTGGAGCGTGACGCGGGCACCATCGCTTGTCTTGTGTCTGGCATGCTGCGTGGTGCGCATGTCTTCCGTGTGCATGACGTGCGTGCGGCATGGCAGGCCACGAAGATGATTCACGCGCTGCAAACGACGGCCTAACCGGGGGTGAAGAGGCGGTTGGGCTTGGTCCACTTCACTCGGGCGAGATGAAGGTCTCCGCGGTTGTTGTCTTTCGGTGCCCAGGAGCCGTCGGTGATCCATGACTCGTCTGAGCTTGCGTTCATGACGCCGAAGTTTCCGTAGAACGCCACCTTGTCCGGCTCGTTGATACCATCTCCAACAAGCGGCAGCACGGTGCGTTCGGTGGAGCGGACGAGACGCAGCGTGGTCGTGTCCACCTGAGCCATCCAAAGCGGGGCACGCCAGCGCATCACTTTGAGATTGGAGGCGTCCCTGCGGGTGTAAACGAGGAACAGCCCGTCCGAGTGCGTGAGCCAGTGCTGCTGCGTGGTGGACATGCTGAGCGGCTCCCCGTCATCCCAAGCCCATGCGGTTTGCGGCTCGTAGTTCACACCGTCAGAGCTGGTAGAGACATAGCCGCGTTCATCCTCCGCACGGATGGTGAGGTAATACTTGCCCTGGAAAAAGGTGACCGAAGGCTCCAGCAGACCGCGCCCGGTGGAGTTGGTGAGCGCATTGCCAGTTTCAACGACACGCAGCTCCTCGCCGTCGAAGCTGCAACGCACGCCACAGACCGCACGCGGCTTGTCTTTGACCCCAAAGGTGAAGCTCATCATGACATCCCCGTTCTGTGCCACCACACGCTGGCCACAGTTGTTGGAGTAGATGTAGCTGCCACGAGGGTCCTCCCACTCCAGCTTGCGGCGAGGCCCCCACTTCTCGTCTCTCCACACGGCATACACAGGCCAGCGCGGCGGCTGATCCTTCTCGAACTTGGTGGTGCGGTAATAAACATTGTGGCCGAGCGCCAGAATGCTGTGAGTCGGTGCATGGTACTCGGGCGTCACGTCACACACAGCCTCGTGGCCGTTTTCCACTTTCTCCCAACCCAGCGGTGGAGCTGGAACGGGTTCCGTCCAGGTGCGCCCAAGGTCTTCCGAGGTCATCCAGTGCACCGGGCCGAAGTAGTCTGAGCCTTTGATGTGCTGCAGCGTCATGAACGCCCTCCCGCCGATCATGCAGGCGCGGGGGTGAAACCAGGTGCCGCCGGGCACAGGCGGCACACCGACGATCTCCCGGGTCAGTGCGGCAACCAGCGATGTGTCTTCCTCTGCAAAGACGGCACTTGCGGCACTGGCTAAGGCGGCGTGAAGAAACTGGCGTCGAGGGAGCTTCATGGTGCAGGCTTCTATTTCTTGCTCAGATCCTTCTCGCAGTCTGCGTCTGGAGGCGTGGCTGCACCCACTTGTTCGACGGGATGGGTGTAGAGGTAGCGCCAGACATCTTCGTAGAGCAGCTTTCCCTGGGTATCTGCCGGGCTTGCCTTACCTGGCGTGACGGCGCTGTGGGCCTTGCCTGCGTCATTGTTCACGTCTGCGGCGCTGATGAGGCGGCGACTGTTGCCATACGGCGGCTTCGCTCCATCTACGTTGACGACGGGGCCAAACTCATGCAGCCCAAGCAGCTCCCAGGATCGGCAGTAGTGGTCGCCCGTCCAGCCACCATCCAGCACGTGGCTGAAGCCGAAGAAGCGATTCGCCGGTGTGGCAGAAGGCAGCGACTGCCAAGTCTCCGTTTGATCCCGCGGACCGCACAGCATGACCACACGATCTACCTTTTGGTGCTTCGCAAAGCGCGCCGCTGTGGTGGAGCCATGAGAAGCTCCGGAAACGATGATTCTTTCCCAGCGCAAATCGGTGCCATCCGCATTGAGGAACTGCTGCCACTGGCCGGCGGGGTTCTCCATGGCAAGCCACTTCACAAAGACCAGCGCCCGGTGCTTCATGCCGTCCGGCTTGGGTATGTCCACAGCGGTGCTGAAGTCTTCCCCCGTCGCGGCTTCCAGACGAATGCGGCCGAGATAAGTCGTGTCATCAGCGGGAGCGAGCTTGGAGAGTTTTCCGAACCAGCCGTTGGCATAGTGCACCTGAATGGCGTGCAGCCCGTAGCTGTTCAGCCGCTCGAAAAGCCCCGCGTTGTGCCCCATGAGCCAGATGACCAACTTGCCCTGCGGCGGCACCCGTGTGTCCACCCAGCCGTGCTGTTCATCGGCAGGTTTGTCCTTTTTCTGAAACACGAAGTCGATTTCAGGGTGTTCACGGGCCTCGGGATCCAGCTTGGAGGCGCGGGCGGTGAGCCGGTAAGCCTGCGGCTCAGGGTCATCGAAGGAGGTTACCTGTGCTGATGCACCGAATGAACTGATAAAAAAAAGAAAAGCGAGGCGAGTCATGCGAAAGACATCCTGCCGGGGATTGCGCAAAGACGCAAGCCGCCGTAACTCCCACCTCTTCCGACCTCCTCCGTGCGCGACTACCTCCAGCTCCACCTCATCATTCTGTTGTGGAGCCTCACGGCCATCTTGGGCAAGCTGATCCAGCTTCCGGCGCTGGATATGGTGGTCTGGCGCACGGGTGTCGCGGCGGTGGGTTTTGCCCTTTGGGCCCGGCTGCTGAAGGTGCCACTGAGCCTGCCCGCGCGAGAGCGCTGGCAACTTCTGGGCCTGGGAGCGCTGCTGGGCTGGCACTGGGTTTTGTTTTTCCTCTCTGCCAGACTATCAACCGCCACCGTCTCGCTGGCGGCCATGCCTCTGCTCATGATCTGCTGCTCGCTCATCGAGCCGCTGGTAGATGGCACACGGAGATGGAAGCGGGCAGAACTGGCGCTGGGTGTGGTGATTGTGGGTGCGGTATGGATGATCTACAAAGTGGAGTTCCGCTACTGGCAGGGGTTCACGGTGGGGCTTTGTGCCGTGTGGTTTGCCGCCTTCTTCACCGTGGGGAACAAGCGTCTGGCACACAAACACCATTTCACCGTGCTGATGGGCTGGCAGATGCTCGGCGCGCTCGTGGCCTGCTGGCTCACGCTGCCGCTAGCCACGGGGCGCGCGCTGCCGGAGGCCCTGGCCGGCATGGACGCGGTGTGGCTGCTGCTGCTCGCACTGGTCTGCACGGTACTGCCTTACGCGGGCTATGGGGAGCTGATTCGCAGACTCTCGGTTTTCACCATCAATGTCACCTACAACCTCGAGCCGGTGTATGGCATCCTGCTTGCGGCGGCCGTGTTTGGCGAACGCGAGCAAATGAGCGCCGGATTTTACGTCGCTGCGGGAGTCATCGTTCTCAGTGTGCTGGCGCTGCCGCTTTGGAACCGGCGCTATCCGCCGCCGCCCATGCGGGTGATCTCGCCAAAGTAGCCCAGGAAGAAACGGATGATGCCAGAGGCCACATAGAGCACCACCAGCAGGTAAGCCACCTTGGGCAGGGTCTCTGCCGCACGGCGCTGGCTGCTGATGGCGAACTCCTTCTCACTGTGCGCCCAGCGCTGCACTTCGGCATCCAGGGTGCCAGCCTCCTCAGCGGCGTGCATGGAATCCACGAAGGTTTTCCCAAAGGCATTCGTGCTGGCCAGTCCAGCGGCGAGCGTTTGCCCGCCTTCCACAGCGCGGGCGGCGGAGTCTGCGCCATGGCGCAGTGAGCCGCTGCGTGAAGCAGCTCCGGCGGTGCGCAGTCCTTCCGCGATGTGCATGGCTGCATGGAGCCCACTGTGAAACACCTGGCAGAAGCGCGCCAGCGCCCAGTGGCTGCGGACTTTGCCAATCCAGGGCAAGAAATGGAGCACGCCGTCCACTGCAGGCGAGGTTTCCGCAGCCTTGGAGGCCCAACGCCACAAGAGGGCGAGCGCGAGCATGCCCACCCAAAGAATGCCCCAGCGCAGCGCAAGCGATGGCAGAATGGCGATGCTGTTCCCAGCCAGGGATGCCTGAAAGTGCGACGTCAGCAAAGGCAAAAGCACTCCCACGTGGGCCAGAATGACAGGGTAAATGAGCGCGCTGATGGCCGCCTCACGAGCACGATGGTCTGCTTCAAAACTGTCAGACAAATGCACACATGCCTCTGCCAGTCTGCCGCTGCGCTCCCCTGCTGAAAGCATGGCATGCTCCAGCGGACTTATGTGCCTCAAGGCCGCGCCGCTCAAGCTCTGCCCCGCAGCCACCCCGGCCTGGAGCTGGAGAAGCAGGTTCTTCACCGAGTGCTCCGGCTGCTGGCCAAGCAAAAGCGCAAACGACCGGTCCAGATGAAAGCCAGAGCCGATGAGTTGGGCGAGTTGTCGATAGAGATGGGCTTTCGCTTTGGCGCTCATGGAGTTAGCGGGCGGACGCACCCAAGAGGAAACTTGTGCAGACCGGAGAATGGCACACTATAACCGCTCCCCCGATGCCCGTCACCACTCAACAATCACTCGCTGACAAGCGCTGGATGGCCGCAGCTCTGGACCAGGCGAAACGTGGCGTGGGCCTCACCAGTCCCAACCCACCTGTCGGTGCCGTCATCGTGCGGGATGAGGCCATCATCGGCCAAGGCTACCACCGAAAGGCGGGTGAACCCCACGCCGAGGTGGAGGCCATTCGCGATGCAGTGGCCCGTTTCCCCAAACTACTCCCCGGCTCCACGCTCTACGTGACGCTGGAACCCTGCTCCACCCATGGACGCACTCCGCCCTGTACGGATGCCATCAAGGCGGCAAAGATCTCCCGCGTGGTCTATGGCACCTCTGATCCAAACCCCAAACACGCAGGCCGCATAGAAGAGGCGCTGCAAGGTGCGAAGGTAGAGCTGGTATCAGGCATACTGGAGCAGGAGTGCAAAGAACTCATCCGCCCCTTCGCGAAGTGGATCACCACCGGCATCCCCTACGTCATCGCCAAGGCGGGGCAGAGCCTGGACGGACGCATCACCCGGCCCGCCGGCGAGTCCCAGTGGATCACCAGTGAAGCCGCCAGAACCCATGGCCGTCGGCTCCGCATGAGAGTGGATGCCATCATCGTGGGAGCCGAAACCATCCGCCGGGATGATCCCATGCTCACCCTCCGCGCCGGAGATGCCAGCCAGGGGAAAACTCAACCCTGGCGCGTGGTCATGACGCGCTCCGGAGTGCTCCCCGCCACGGCAAAGATTTTCACAGACGAGCATCGGACCCGCACCCTGGTCATGCGGGGGTTGGATTTCCCCGAAGTGCTGAAGGAACTCGGTGCGCGCGGCGTGCTCTCCGTCCTCGTCGAAGGCGGCGGCATCATCCTCGGGCGCGCGTTCGCCACGCAAATGATCGACGAGGTTTACTGGTATGTCGCACCCAGGTTCTGCGGTGGTGGGCGGCCCTCCATCGCCGGAATGCCGCTCCCCTCCTCCGTGGGGCTGGACCCCGTCAAAGTGCTGCCCATCGGGGACAACGTTTGCTTTGTGGGGACGCCGGTGTGGTCTGCGCCAGCCACCGAACCGCCGCCCATTCCCCCGTCTGCATGAACCGGGCAGCGGTATTTTTTGATCGCGATGGGGTGGTAAATGTCTCCCCCGGTGAGGGCTACGTGCTGCGTGCGGAGGACTTCGTGCTGAGTCCTGGCATCGTCGAGTCCCTGCGTTTGTGCCGGGAACGCGGTTATGCACTGGTGCTGGTCACCAGCCAGCAGGGTGTGGGCAAAGGTCTGATGACACAAGCGGACCTAGATGGCATTCATGACAAAATGCAGTCCGCACTTGCGCGAGAAGGTGCCGCCTTTGACTTGATCCTGGCCTGCACCCATCTCAAAGGCACCTGCACCTGCCGCAAGCCCAGCCCGGAGATGATCGAGAGAGCCGCGCGTGAACTCGGCCTGGACCCCGCCCGCTCCTGGCTGGTGGGAGATCACGATCGCGACATCCAGATGGCGCTGAATGCAGGAGTACCCACAACCGTGCGCGTACTCGGCCACCACGCACCCAGCGTCACCGCCACCCACACCGTCAGCGCCGTGAGTGAGCTTGTCCGGCTGCTTCAGACACACCTTCCTTTTGTGAAATGACACTGCACCTACCTGGACACCCCACCCTGCTTCATCTCATCCGCCACGGAGAGGTGGAGGAAATGTATCACAACGTATTCGGCGGATCACGCATCGACATGGGCCTCTCACCGCTCGGTCAGCGCCAGGCACAGGCGCTGGCCTCAGCTACCAGTGAGTGGCCCGTGGACGCCGTGTATGCCAGCCCCATGCGCCGGGTACGGCAGACCATGCAGCCGCTGCTAGACGCCCGCCAGATAAGTCCGGTCATCATGGAAGACTTGCGGGAGATGGACTTTGGCGACTGGACCGGCCACCGCTGGCAGGAGGTGCATGAGAAGTTCGGCGTCAGCGCCTACGACTGGCTGCAAGTGCTGCAAGATCAGGGCATCCCGAATGGCGAGAACGCCGCTGCGGTGCAGGCACGCACCGCGCCATGCCTGAACCACATCCTCGCCAGCCACCCCCACCAGAGCATCGCCATCGTCTGCCATGGTGGCATCATCCGCGTGCTGCTTTCCCTGCTGCTCGATCTGCCGCTGTGCAAGATGTCGCATTTCAACATCGACTACGCTGGCATTACCACCGTAGAGATCCAGCCGGAGAAGAAGCACGCCGTGGAGCTGAACCTCCTCAACTGGTGCCCGTGGATGTCAGCGAAGTGAGAGAGCCTATTTCATCACAGCCCACGGGGCACCTTCCATCAGCACAGGCTTAGCATTCTCCAGGGTATCAAGGTCAAATGCCTGGTCCGACTTCACAGGAACCTGAGTGCCATCCAGCTCCAGCGTGAGCGCGCCCTTCAGGTCCTCCGCCTCAAGCCAGTAGCGCAGGCGCACGTCAGCCGTGGTCTCCGGCTCCAGGGTGGGCGGCGGCTCGATGGGCAGGAAGAATGCCGGAACTTCCTTTCCTCGCGCATTGAGCAGCCGGGCAAAGGGCGGCACAAGCTGCGCCTTCCTCTCGTGGGGGTTGGTTACCCGCAGTTCCAGGTCCAGCCGCGCATTGCCAAAGTCCCTCTCCAGGAACACCCGCAGCAACCTGGGAGATGGGTCCCGGGCCGCAGGGCGTGCATTCTGAAGAAGCGGTATCTCATCCGGGTCCACCGGGCGAGACGTGAGCAGCACGAACACCCCTGCCCCCGCAGCCAGCAGGAGCAGCACCCACACTTCAAAGCGCTGAAAAACCTTCACCTTGTCAAAAGAAGCGATACGTCGTTGTCAAACCGGCCAGGATGCCCTACCATCGGCCCCCCTTTTAGGCCGCCTTTTCTTAGAACGAGATTCATGAACATCAACGTCGATCATCAACCCAACTGCCGCGTCAAGCTGCACGTCGAAGTACCTGCGGAAACGGTGAAGAAGCGCCGCAGCGAGATCATCAGCTACTTCTCTAAGGTGGCAAAGATCCCCGGATACCGCCCCGGCAAGATCCCCGCTCATGTGGTGAACCAGCGCTATCAGCAGGAGGTGGACGGCGAGCTCCAGCATCAGCTCATCAATGAAGGCTGCCGCGAGGCCATCACCCGTGAGAACCTGGAGGTCATCCAGGTCGTCTCCGTGACCGACCGCAAGTTTAACGCCGACCACACCTTCACCTTCACCGCAGAGGTGGACACCGCACCCAAGTTCGAGCTGCCCGAGGTCAAAGGCATCCCGGTCAAGCTGGAGAAAGTCATCGTGACAGACGAGGACGTGGAGCATGAACTCTTTCACCTGCGGGAGCACCACATGCGCTACGAGGACAAAGACGGTGCTTCAGAACTCGGGGACGTGGTGGTGCTCTCCTACCAAGTCTCCATGGACGGCGAACCGCTTGAGCAGCTTCAGCCAGAACTGCCAAAGTACTTTCACGGCGTGGAAGAGAACTGGTTTGCCCTGGACAAGGAGGATGACTTCATCCCCGGCTTCTACGCCGAGCTGACCGGCATGAAGAAGGGTGACAAAAAAGAGTTCACCCTAGCCCTGCCCGCAGACTTTCACCACGAAGCCATGCAGAACAAGAACATTGAGTTCAACGCCGAGTGCCTGGGAGTGAAGGAAAAGCGCATCCCCGAGTTGAACGAAGAGTTCATCAAAAAGTTCGGTGAAGACATGACCCTGGAGCGCATTCGAGACGAGGTGAGGGAGACCATTCAGCGCCGCCGCGAGCAGGCGCGTGATGCCTCGCTGGCCAACCAGGTCATCGCCCACCTCCATGACAAGCTGGACTTCGAGCTGCCGCAAGAGGCCGTGGACCGCGAGGCCCAGCGCCGCACCAATGACCTAGCCATCCGCGCCGCGCGTCAAGGCATGAGCAACGAGGAAATCATGAAGCACCAGGATGAAATCGTGAACAGCGCCACTCAGCAGGCCCGCCAGAGCGTGAAAGTGAGCTTCATCCTGGAGCAGGTCGCCGCCAAGGAAAACATCCAGGCAAGTCCAGGCCAGCTCCAGATGGCCCTGGCCGAGCTAGCCGTACGCAGCGGAAAACCCGCCAAAAAGTTCATGTCCGAAGCTAAGCGTGACGGGCTCATCAACCGCCTCATGGAAGACCTGCGCCTGCAAAACGCGCTGGAGTTCCTCAAGCAGAATGCCGCCATCGAGGAAGTGGAACCTGAGCCCAGCAAGCACGGTTGCGCCTTCGAGGAGGGCAAAGCCTGAACCCACCTACCGCAGCCCGTCCGGAGCGCGATGGACTGAGCTTGTGAAATTTTTCACAAAATCGCCTTGCTGCTCCCCGACCGGGGCGGATAGTCACAGTCCTGTTCATGTCCATGCAAGTCCCCGCCGAGCTAGAAGCCCGCATTGACGAGGCGATCACACACTACCCGGTGTCGAAGCGCAGCGCGGTGCTCCCCGTGCTGCACTTGCTGCAAGAGCACTACCGCTTCATCTCCGAGGAGGCAGTCACTTGGACAGCGGCCAAACTGGGCCTCGAACCCGTCCAGGTGCTGGAAGTGGTGACATTCTATCCCGGCTTCCGCCAGGAGGCCCCCGGCAGGGTGCACATCCGCGTCTGCCGCACGCTCGCCTGTGCCATGGCGGGCAGCTACGAACTCATGGACAAGTTTTGCGCAGCGGCCGGCATCGACCGCAGCGCCATCAACCACCACCACCCCATCGGTGTGGGAGCTGACGGAAAATACAGCATCGAGTTCGTGGAGTGCCTAGCCAGTTGCGGCACAGCGCCCGTTTGCCTGGTGGAAGATGATCTGCACGAGAAAGTAGAGCCTGGCAAGGTGTCTGAAGTGCTGGCCAAGTACCCCGCATAGAGTCCCCGGGCAACGACTGGACTCACCGGTTTGGCGTTTCGCGTTTGGGTCTCATCCCATGCGGGGATGCCTTGGCCTACGTCCTCGAGAGAGCCAAGAGCCAGTCGTTTTCTTGAACTGCGGCAGCCTGGTGCCTCTACTGCTTTGGACGGTGTCCGAGGCGGATGGTGAGGTGGCGCTCACCGGAACGGTTGCGGACAGTTAGGACGATCGGGTCACCGGCAGCACGGCCAGCGAGTTGATCCGAAAAATCAGCCTCGGTGCTGGTCTTCCTTCCATCCAGCGAGGCGATGTGGTCTCCGGCGCGCAGGCCGGCACGAGCGGCAGGTGAGTCTGAAGCCACTTCGGCCACTTCCAGTTCTCCCGCCGCGCCGACGCGGGTGATGACGCCCAGCCAGCCCCCAGCTCCCCTGCCCCACTCACGGACGATAGCACCATCCTTCATGGCGTCCCAAGAGCGGAGAAAGGGCGTCATGGAGACGTGGACATTCTGATCCCTCCCCTCCCAGATCTGGCTGTGGATGCCGATCAACGAGCCATCCAACGAAAAAAGGGGGCCGCCGCTATCCCCGCCCATGAGGACGCAGTCCGTTTGCAACCCGTTGGGCATGACTTTCAAAATGCGGCCCACGCGGAGGACTTCACCACGCGCGGGGTCATAACCACCCGGGTGTCCGAGTGCGAAACACCAGTCTCCGACGGCCGGCTTTTCAGCACGCTGCATGGGAACGAAGGGCCAGTCCGTGCGTTCGCCATCCAGTTTCAGCAGGGCGGCGTCAGTGGCTAGGTCCATGCCAAGCACGGTGGCCATGACGAGCGTGCCAGCGGGCAGGTAGGCTTTCAGGCGCTTGCCGGGTCTGGGAGCTTCTCCCTCCTCTACGGTCACGTGGGTGGCGGTGAGTACGAGCCCGTCTGGCGTGACGATGATACCACTTGCCGAGCCGGTGGCGGTGCGCAGGGCGAGCAATGCGGGACGCACATGAAGGAGGGCAGACTGGACTTGGGCCTGAACGTCTGCCAGCTCACTCAAGCTGCTGGCTCGGAGCTGACCGGCGCAGGGGAGCTGAACCACGAGCAGCAGAGCGGCAAGGTGTCGGGACGACAGGAGGCTCATGCGCTGCGAGTCCCTCCATCACTGCCCCGGCTGATGGTCGGGATACTTGGTGGCGAGCTGGTTGCGGAGCTGCCCCGCCTTCGTGGTATCACCGATGCGCTCCAGTGCCTTGACCGCCTTTTCAAGCGCGATGGGGGTGACGAGCGGGCTGTCGATGACTTGGCTGGGTACGACGTATTTGCCCGCAGCTGACTGCCACTTTTCCTTGGCAGAGTTGAGGTCTCCGTCCTTTTCCAGCTTGTCCCCAGCGGCGAGCAGGGCATCTCCCTGGGCGATGAGGAGCTGCCCCTGTACCACGCCGTCCTTGACGATGCGGAGACCTTCGTCCGCTGCGGCCACGGCCTCATCAAAACGCTCGAGTCCTATGAGGGCGCGGGCCTTGGTTTCAAAGCCGCGCGCTTTGGGCAGGGAATCGGCGCTGGCTTTGAGGAAGTGCTCGATGGCTTGAAGGGCGTCTTCGTAGCTTTTGATTTCCAGTTGCGCCTGGGCCAGGTAGTTCCAGACGCGGGAGTCTGTATTGTCCGGCGCGTCAGGTGTGGAGGCCCAGGTGAGGTAGCGAGCGGAGCGGGCGAAGTCTTTGCGGTCAAAGTACTTGAGGCCCAGGAAGCCGAGCATGGTGGGCGGCACGACGGCGTTGGCGTTGCTGTTGCGGTAGTCATCCACCTCTCGTCCGAGATTATCCACGTCCTGCATGGCCCAGTAGCAGAGGAGGATGCGCTGGATGGCTTGGTCTGCGTAGGTGGCGGCATCCAGCTTGATGGATTGCTTGAGGGCGGCGATGCCTTTTTCAAACTCCTTCTGCTCTGCGTAGGCGATGCCGGACTTGAAGGAGGCTTCAGCTGCGGCTGCGCTGGAGGGGAAGTTGGTGAGCAGGGCCTGGAAGTTTTCCAGCATGGCCTTTTTGTTGTTCTGCTTTTCGTAGATGAGGGCGGAGAGATAGAAGGCGAGTTCCACGGCCTCAGACTTGGAGTAGTCCTTGATGATGCGGGCGAAGTCTTCCAGCGCCTGACTGTTGTCGTTGTTTTCTTTCGCACTGAGGCCGCGTTTAGCCAGGGCCTTGGGCAAGTCCGGGCTGTTGGCATTTTCTTTGATGAAAAGGCTCAGAGTGGCCACAGCGTCCGCGTGGCGGCCAGACTCGCTTTCAGACCAGCCTTTGTGGAAGAGGGTGGACGGGCGGAGGCGGGCGGGAAGTTTGGCTAGGTTCAGCTCTTGGTAAACGGCGGCGGCTTCCTTGTATTCCTGCCGGTTAAAGTGATGATCTGCGAGGAGCAACCGAGCCGTGTTGATGAACTCATGGTCTGCGTAAGAGGAGGAGTAGCGGCCTAGGAAGGTGGCGATGGTGGAGTGGAGATTTTTGTCCTCCAAAAGATAAAAGCAATACGTGCGCCAGTAGGCTGCTTCAAAGGCGACCGGGCTGTCGTTGTGGTACTGCTCGATCATGTTATACAGATCCACCGCACGGGCGTAGCTCTTCTTCATGCGCTGGGCGTCTCCTACGTGCATGAGGAGGCGGGCCTGGAGTTCCTTGGGCGGGCTGACGTTGGCGTTGCGGTTGTAAGTGTCGATGACGGCATCGTAATCCCCCTTTGCGTAGAGCGCAGAGACGTAGCCCACGAGGGCGGCCCCGCGCTGTTCGGCCGTGGCGGTGGCGCTTTTGAGAACGGTCTGGTAGAGGGCTGCAGCCTCGTCAGGCTTTTGCTGCTCTCCAAGGATGATGGCCGCCTTCAGTGCGGCATCGGCTCGGATCTGGTCATCGGTGGCGGCACCAGCGAGCTCCTGGAGGATGGGGAGAGCTTCCTTGGAGGCGCCTGTAGTTTGATAAGCTGTGGCGAGGCTGAGCAAGGCGTCCTGCCTGAAGTCGTTGTTCTCTTTGACGGCGATGACGGTCTTGAGCGCCTCGATCTGCTTTTTGGTGTCGCCCAGGCGGAGGTGCGACATGCTGCGATAGTAGGCGGACTGGACTTTGAGGGCGGGGATGGTGGCCTTGGTCTCGCAGAAGTTGAAGTAGGTAACTGCGGCCTTGAAGTCCTGCCTGTTGTAGCTGATGACTCCGAGGCGGAGACCGGCATAGGGAGCCATGGGGTCACGGGCGTAACGATTCACCACCTCAGAGTAACAGCGGGCTGCATCGTCGGTCTGCTGGGTGTTGAGATAACACTCTCCCAGGCGGAAAAGCGCCTGCGGGATGTGGCGGCCGTTCGGATACGTGGCGAGGTACTGGCCGAAGTTCTGCGCTGCCATGCCGTACTCTTTCTGAGAGTAGGCAAGCATGGCGTAATCAAAGAGGTCTTCATCCGGGCCTGAGGGGCGGGGCGCTGGGGGAGGTGCATCCTCCACTACTTGCGCACGCCGGGCTGCTCCTTCTGCCGGCACGGGCACGGCGCGCGGCACGTCATCCTCCACTGGTTCGGCGCGGGGAGCACGCTGTGCGGCGGCGGTCTGCGCGAGGATGCAGAGAATGGCTAGAGCTAAACTGGTGGAAGGAAGTGTCATGTCACGGGGGTGGCACGTCCTTCGGGTCGCGAGTGGCGAAGCCGATGTTCCAGATGCCGGCCTTCTGGCAAGTGTCGAGCACTTTGATGATCTGGTCATACGGCGTGGCCACGTCTCCCCGGATGATGACGGCCTGGTCTTTATAAATGGAGGAGATGTTCTGAAGCTTGCCAAGCAAGTCGCCCACAGTGAGGTCTTGGCCATTGACGACGATGCCGCCGTCTTTCTTCACGTTGATGATGATTTCACCAACGGAGGTTTGCTTTCGGTCCTTCCCCTCTTCAGCGGCGGGCACGGAGACATCCATGAGCTTCTCCTGAAGACCTGCCTTCCACGTGACGGCGAAGAAAATGACGAGCAGGAACAAGACATCCACCAGCGGTGCAAGCTGGATGGGCACGGGGTCGATGGAGTGCTGTTTGCGGAAGTTCATGCGTGGGTGAGGGAGGCGGCAGGGCTACATGGCGGTCTCACTGCCCGGTGCTTTGGAGCCGGGCGGGCCAGAGACGGCACGGGCAGCGCGCTTGTACTGAACTGCAAGCAGGGCCATGAGGTGCGTGGTGGCAGCCTCCATTTCGGAGATGAGACGGTTCACCTTCCCGCGGAAGATGGAGTAAAAGATCAGGGCCGGAATGCCGATGACGAGGCCTGAAGCGGTGCAGAGCAGCGCCTCAGAGACGCCTTCTGCCAGGCCGATCTGTCCTGAGGCACCGTAAGTCTTATTGGTCATCTCATGGAAGGTGGTGATCATGCCCAGGGTGGTGCCAAGTAGCCCGAGCATGGGGGCCACAGCTCCCACGTCACCCAGGTAAGCGATGCGTGAGAGAAGCAGGGAAGACTGGCGGTTCCCCTCTGCCTCGGTGACTTCTTTTACTTCTTCAAAAGAGGCGGTAGGGTTCCGGGTGGCAAAGTCCAGAGTCTTGGCCGTGATGCGGGCTATGCACTCATTCCTGCGGTTGCACACGGCAAGCAGGCCCAGGTAGTCCTGTTTCCGGATCAGTGCGTCTGCCGAGTTCATGAACGCATCCGAGACCACGGTGCCCTGCCGCACGGTCAGCGCATAGAGCACGATGAGGCACACGGCGATCATGCTGAGGATGATGAGTGGCCAGGCCATGACGCCGGCACGCTCGATGAAGGTATCAAACGTGAGCGCTTCCGTGGGCGAGACGTTTTCCACAGGCTGCGGAGCGTCGGTGACGACCACGCCGGGACTGGCCGGGGCGGTCTGTGCGACCGCTGGTGTGGGTGCGAGGAAACTGGCGGCGAGCAGAACCGCCGCGAGAAGGAGGGATTGGCAAGGCATTTGGGGGCGTAGAGTAGTATGCAGCGGCGCTCTTGCAATCCCGAACGCAAGCCGCAGACTGCCCCGTACCCGATATGTCATCTGCCAGAGAAAAGCCCAATCTCCTCGCCCGCCTGCGCGACGTGCCCCACCGGCCGGGCGTTTACGTGATGCGCGACCGGCTGAACCGGGTGATCTACGTGGGGAAGGCGCGAGACCTGAAGAAGCGGCTTGGGAACTATTTCCAGCCCAGCCGCGCCAGGCGGGTGGACATCAAGACGCGGGCGCTGATCGAGAGCATCTGGGACTTTGAGCTGCACTTCACCCGCAATGAGCCTGAGGCGCTTCTGCTGGAGGGCAGGCTGATCAAGGAGTTCCGCCCGCGCTACAATATCAGTTTCCGCGATGACAAGCGCTTCCTGCTGGTCCGGGTGCAGATGGCTGACGCCTACCCTAAGTTCTCCCTGACCCGGCTGAAGAAGGATGATGGGGCGCGTTACTTCGGCCCCTTCGCCCACAGCGGTGCGCTACGCACGACGCTGAACTGGCTGAACAAACACTTCGGCCTGCGCGTCTGCCGCCCCGCCAGACCTGGTGCGGAGGACTACAAGCACTGCTCCAACGACATCATCAAAAACTGCTCCGCGCCGTGCATAGGCCGCATCAGCAGTGAGGACTACAAGCGCCGTATCGACGAGGCCTGCGCCTTTCTGGACGGGAAGAGCAAGGAACTCGTGGAGGCTCTGGAGGAGGAGATGCAGGGTGCGGCGCAACGCATGGACTTCGAAAAGGCGGCGGAACTGCGAGACATGATCCAGGACCTGCGCAAGACGCTCAAACCCACCCGCATGTTTACCCGCGGAGCCAGGGCGAAGGTGGTGAGTACCATCGACCCCATGGCCGACGTGGCAGAGCTTCAGGAGGCGCTGGGTTTGGAAGATCCGCCGCTCGTCATGGAGTGCTTTGACATTGCCAACATTGGCACCGCTCACTGTGTGGCCAGCATGGTGCGCTTCAAGAACGGTGTGCCGGACAATGCCAACTACCGCCGCTACCGCATCCGCGCTGTCAGTGGCCAGAATGACTTTGTCAGCATGGCGGAAGTGGTGCGCCGCCGCTACTCCCGCATCCTCCTGGAAGGCAGGGCGCAGCTCGGTGAGGATGATGCAGACTTCTCACAGGAGAACGTGATGGACGCCATGCGCCGCCTGGAGCAAACCCACCCGCCGGACCCGGAGCCGGAGGAGCCAGACACGTTTGACGAGGTGGAACTGCCAGATGGCTCCACCACCCAGCTCCGCCCGGAACCACAACGGAAACTGGAGAACGGGAAACGAAAATCTTCAAAGTGGGTGCGTCTGCCGGACTTGGTGATTGTGGACGGCGGCAAGGGCCAGCTAGGTATGGCAGTGGCGGAACTCCAGCGCCTGGGTCTGGGTGGGCTGCCCATTATTGGCCTGGCCAAGGAGCGGGAGGAAATTTTCTTTCCCGGAGAGTCGGAACCCCTGGTGCTGCCGCACGAAACGGGCGCTCTGAAACTGCTCCAGCGCATCCGGGATGAGGCGCACCGCTGGGCCAATGGCTACCACCAGTTGCTCCTAAAGCGCCGCGTGGCGGAAAGCCTTCTGGACGACTGCCCGGGCATCAGTCAGGCACGGAAAGCGGCTTTGTTGAAGGCTTTTGGGTCCGTCTCTCGGCTCAGAAAAGCAAGCTCGGAGGAGATCGCCAGAGTGCCGGGCATAGGTCCAGCCCTTGCGGAGGAAGTGGTGCGTTTCCTCGGCAATCTACCGGAGTGACGAAGCGCTGGAGCTCGCAAGCTGCGAACCGGTGTTGGAACGGGAGGGTGAAACTCGAGTGCCGAAGGTTCCCTCTTGCTTCTACTTCGTCACCAGGTCGTCGCGGTTGTGCATGATGCCGTCTGGACCGGCGGAGCGGACTTCGGTGTCGGTGGCGGAGTTGGAATGAAAAAAGTAGGGGTTGCCCCAGGGGTCGAGGAGTTCACCCTGTTCACTGATCTTCGCGTTGGGGGGCAGATAGATGGCGCGCTTTTCATTGCCGCCGTTGAGGGCTTTGGTGATCTCGGCATTGCTGCCGGTGGGGTTGCCGCCGAAGCGCTGACCAAAGTGACGGATGCTCAGCGCAAGTTCTTCCACCTGCTGAAACTCAGGGCTGGAGCGCACCATCTCGAAGTATCCCGGTGGTGGTGCCACCGGCGGCGGTGCGGGGGCGGCGATGGGCATGGGCTGCTCCGGCACGGGGGGACGGGCGGCATTGGGCGCTGCCGCTTCTGCCTGCGAGGGCAAGGTGGGCGGCGTAGGGGGTGGCTCTGACGGGGGAGCTGGGGCTGGAGGCGGTGCGGCCACGGAGATTCCGGATGGTGCAGGCGGTACGCGGCTCAGCCACCAGGCCAGCACGGCGATGGCGGCGATGAGGGTAAGAAACCAGACTCTGGCGCTCATCCACTAGGCGGGCTTCATGAAGCCGAGGTCGCGGGTGGGGAAGCGGCTGAGGTTGGGCAGGACGGCATCGATGTCGCTGTTGCTGAGTCCATACCACTTGGCCAAGGTGGCGGTGTGCTCGTCCACCGAGGTGGAGGGGATCCAGCGGCCGATGCCGGTGTCATCTGGCCCGGAGATGGCGAAGTTTTGCAGCTTGCCCACGAACTTGCCACCGTCCACACCGCCGCCGACGACGATGTGATGGGAACCCCAGCCGTGGTCAGAACCTTGGCTGTTGGATGGGAAGGTGCGGGAGAAGTCTGAGGCGGTGAACTGGGTGACTTTGTCATCCAGGCCAAGCTGGACCATGGCGCGCTGGAAGGCGAACATGGCCTCGCTGACAGTGCGCAGGAGGGTGTAGTGGGTGCCGGCAGGGTTGGTGGGCTGATTGGTGAAGCCGTTGCCATCCACCTGGGCCGTGTGGGTGTCGAATCCGCCGAGGGAGCAGAAGAAGATCTGCCGCTTCATGTTGAAACCGGAGGGGCCGGAGGCGGCGATGAGGCGGGCGATCATCTTGAGCTGGATGCCGAGGCTGGTGTTGGGGAAGCCGCCGAGACCGTCTGCAAAGGCACCGCCGAGAGCGGGGTTGTAGATGCCGGTGAGGCCGGTGTTCCACTTGAAGGTCTGTCCTGCGGCGAAGCCGGTGACTTGCTGGGCATTGGTATAGCCGCCTGAGGGACTATCGGTGGGGTCTGCTTTGGAGGCGATGTTGGTATTGAGGAGGTCCCCGGTGAAGATGGCGTTGTCCAGCACGCTGGCGTAGGCTCTGCGCTGGAGGTTGGGGTGGGTGAGGTTGAGGATGGACTGGAGGGCCTTCTGACGCACTCCGTTGGCTCCCATGAGGCCACCTCCGCTGCCGCTTGCGTTGAAGATGACCGCACCGGAGGTGGAGACGTGGTACTGCGCCACGAGGTTGCCGATTTGGAGGGTGTTGGCTCCGTTGAGGGAGATGGACATGGAGATCTGTCCGGAGGGATTGGCTATCGAATCATAAATGTCGGCAATGCGACCCGCCCAGCCTGTGGCCGGTGGCTGGTCGGGGATGGATGTCTGCCACTGGGTGACTTGGTCACTGTGGGAGAAGAGCTGCGGTGGGCGGTAAGCGGCTATGCCGGAGGTGTACTGGGCTTTGGTGGTGGGGCGAACGAGGGTGCCCACGTTCTGCACCACGGCGAGCTTCTTCTCGCCAAAAAGGGTCTGAAGCTGTGGGCAGGCGGGGTGAAAACCGTAGGTGCGGCCCTGGTAAACGTAATCTGGGTCGCTGGAGTTGGGTCCGGTGCGCAGGCGGAGGAGGGAGGACTCTGGCAGCACGAGGTTTCCCCTGGCTGCGGCGTACTCGGCGTAGGTGGTGTTGTCGGTGGGGACGATCCAGTTGTTGGCATCATTCCCCCCGGCGAGGAAGACGCAGACGAGTGCCTTGTAATCACTAGGGGTGTCCGCAGCCATGAGACTGTTCATGAGGCGCATGTCCCGGATGGTGCTCGCATATCCGGCGGCTCCAGCCAACAGGGCGGACCTCTGGAGAAGGCTGCGGCGGGTGATGATGTTGGGTGCCTTGTTCATGGGTGGTGTGGGGAGAATCAGGTTAGCGCTGAACGTTGAAGTCCGGACTGGTGAGGATGAGGTGGAGGATGGCGCGAATGCGGTCGCGGCGCTCGGTAGCGCTGGGTGTGGTGCTGCCTTGGTTATAGACGATCTGGGAGGCATGGGCATTGGCCAGCCCTCCGGCCGTGGGGGCGATGGTGCAGTTGGAGGGGAAGGTGAAGGTGTTGGCTCCTGTAACGGTGATGGCGCGGGCGGTGGAGGTGCTGCTGACGGAGTTGGAGAAGGTGCCGTCCGTGACGCCGCTGATGCAGACCGACTGCCCGGTGGTGTAGCCGTGCGGTCTGGCGGTGGTGACGGTGCAGGGGTTGCCGGTGCTGATGGAGGTGATGGGTAGGGAAATGAGGTCTCGGATGATGGTCTTGGCACCGGAGGTGAGCTGGCCCGCGGTAAGCAGGGTGCTGAGCTGGTCGATGAGGGCTGTGAGGTTCTGGTTGTGGGTCCAGGGCAGCGTGGTGGAGGTGGGTGCTCCGAGGCCGAGGTTGGTGGCGTTCCCAGTGACCCAGGGCACGTAGTCCAGGGTGATGGCACCGTTGCCGGTGGTGAAGCTGCTGAAGCCGTTGGTGGTGCTGCTGTTGAATACGCCGTCGTAGATGAAGTTGGCCTGTCGGATGACGCCGGTCTCTGCGGTGAGCTGGAACTCGGGGGTGGTGATGCCTTGGGAGGCGAGTGCGCCGGGGAACTTGAAGTCAGGGAGGAAGAAGTTGAACACCGTGTCGGCATTGACTGGTGACTGGTCGAGCGGCAGGTCGGTATTGCCTACCTGGAAGGTGCTGGAGCGGGAGCCGATGGTGCCGCTGCGGTTCATGGGCTGGCTCTGGAGGGGGAACTGATAGACGGAGTTGTTCCCCTGGCCGTTGCTCCAGCCGGTGGTGGCGCTGGAGATGAGGAAGGAGTAGCCTTTGAGATCATTGATGGCGTCCACGGTGACGACGACATCGACGGGCTGCGGGGTGGCTTGGGTGCCAAAGATGTTGAGCTGCACCTGGTCTCCTACCTTGAGGTGGTGGTCCTCGTTGGTGCGCATGTTGACGCGGCGATCGTTGGGTGCAGGCAGACCGGAGTTGGTAATGGTCATGCTGCCTGGGTTGAACCGTGGGATGACGCAGTTGCCATTGCGGGCACTTGTGGTCACCTGACCTGCGGGGATTTCAAAGGTGAGGGTGGAGCCGTTGTCGCCGTTGTTGAGGGGGCTGGGATTGGTGGCCACGGTGTAAACGGCACGGTCAAGACCGGCCACGCCATCTGCGGCACCGGTGGTGAAGTCCATGAAGAACTGGTTGCCTACTTGCAGCCAGTGGTTGGTCAAACTGACGGTGCAGGTGGTGCTGTTTGCCGGGATGCTGTAGGTGCCGGCGACGTGGTTCACGGCGTTGATGGTGTAGGTGTTGGCATTGACCACGGTGACGCTGTAGGTGCCGGACCAGGGTGCGGGGATGCCGGCTGTCTCGTCTGCGGAGCTGGCGGTGAAGTCGAGCATGACGGTATTGCCACTGGCGAGCTTGTGCGGTGTGCTTGTAGTGATGGTGATGGTGCGGGTGCCGCTCTGGCTGTAGGTGCCGGAGTAGGTGTCTGGGCGGAAGGCGCGACCAGCGGCGGCTACGCGGAGGAGGGGCTCGCGCTGCTTGCCATAGGCGGGCTTGGAGATCATGTCTGGGCTGCGCGCCTCGTAGTCCAGGAGGATGGCTTTGAGGACAGCCTGCATGTTGCCGCGGACTCCGGTGCCGTCATCGTTGAACTTCTGGACGACGCGGTAGAGGTAGTCGCGGGAGGGGTGGCTGGTGACGAGGCGCTGGATGAGCTGACGGCAGATGAAGGGCCCTGTGTTGGGGTGGTAAAAGAGCTGGTCATGCGCGGCGGCCAGTTCTTGGTCAGGCAGGGCTTGGTAGGCGGGCTGGTTGAAGTGGGTGGTGTTGTGAGTAGCGTACGGGTCCAGGGGCTGATTGCCTAAGGTGGGCAGGCCGGGAAGAACTTCGTTGTTGAGGATGCGCTTCGGGCCGGTGAAGTGCCGGGCAGGTACGGGTATCATCTGGGCCAGCCAGTTGGCCGGGGCACCCAGGGTGGTGCGGATGCCGGTGTAGGCGTCCGTCCAGCCGGTGAAGACGTGAGCATAGCCCACGATCTCACGCTGGGTGTAGGTGTCGATGGGTGAGTCGCTGGAGGTGAGCATGAGGGTGCCGTCTGGCCACATGCGGTAGAGGCCCACGGAGAAGAGCTGCTTGATCTCGCGGGCGTAGTTTTCGTTGGGGATGCGACCCACGGCGAGGTCTGGCTTGTCGTTGTTCCGCATGTCGAGGTAACGACCCATGGCGGGGGTGAGGGTGGTGGTTTCCAGGATGGTGCGGAAGTTCCCAAACGCGCCGGTGCTGAGCTTGTCGTAGAAGTAGGCGATGGCCTCTCCCCGGTTGTCGAGCGGACCCTGGCCGGAGATGACGTGGATCTGGCTCAGGGCAAAGGCGATGCGCTGCCGGAGCTGATCTGGGCCGGTGATGGAGTTGCGCCACCAGGAGTTGAAGAACAGGGTTTCATCCAGCTGGGAGCCGCCTTGGGCATCCGCTCTTCGGGTGCGGAGCACTTCCTCGAGCGAGGTGGTGGCGGGGGTGGCAAACTGGTTGTCAATCCAGGTCTCGTAGCGGCTGGGAGGATAGAGGCCGGAGCTACTGCTGGGGGTGAGGGCTTTCAGCGCGGTGATGTCGGCGATGTTCGGGCCATAGCTGGCCTGGGTAAGGAAACGGGCTGCGCCCGCGTCGGTGTTGCTGTCATCCGTCCACGCGGGGGGAGGGGGAGGGGGAGTGAAGGTGCGGGATCCGTTGGCTAGGGTGTAGTTTCCACGGATCTCTCCAGCAGGGTAAGCGGCGGTGTGGAGGTTGATGTAAGCCTTGCCCTGCTTGATAAGCTCGCGGATCTCATTCGCGGAGAGGGTGCCTACTGGTGCGATGGTCCAGCGATGGCTGCCGTAGTGCGGATGGGCGGGGTTGGTGATGAGACCATCTCCAGGTGTGGCGGGTTCGATACCGTCATAGATGATCATGCTGGGGTGCGTGAGGAAGGCGTCGGAGTGCACATGCCAGTCGGTCACGGGTCCGGTCATGCCACCGTAGGGTGGGTTTTGGAATCGAGCCATGTCGAAGGTGACGTAGGCGTAAGTCTCCGTCTCATCCACGCGGAGGGTGGCGCTGCCGACTCCGTTGGTGATGGCGCTGCCCTGGGCCAGCATGGTGGCGATGTAAAGGGTGCCAGGCGAGCTGCCCGGTGGCGGCGGCGTGTAAGCGGTGAGCACGTGGCCGGGAACGACTTCTGTGGGGCTGGTGGTGGATTCTCCGGGTTTGGACCAACTGAGAGAGGCATCGTCTGCGGTGCCGGTGCCGGCTTTGTGGAGAATCTCGAAGTAGTATCGCTTGCCCTGCTCAAGCGCCATCCATGGAGAGCGCTGGCTGCCTGCGGTGACGGCGGCACGCTTGAAGTTGTTGACCACTTCATGGTCGTTGGAGAGCCAGAACTCGGCGGTGTCGGTGCTGTTGAGCCAGAAGTAATAGTTGCCGGTGGTGGGGGCGGTGATGTAACCGCGGACTCGGGTGCCGTAGTTGTCCCCAGAGTTGTCCGGCAAATCCAGACTGCTGAGCGTGGTGGTGAGGGAGGGCGCTGTACCGACAGGTATGCTGGCGATGCTGGTGCCTGGGATGCCGGTCCACACCTCGCGGGTGACGCTGCCGCCGGTTTGCTGGACTTCGAGATCAATGACGGACTGGCTGGTGCCGTTGGCATCGGTGATGGTGACGAGGAGCTGATACTTGCCGGCTGCACCTGGGGGCGGTGTGCCGCTGAGGACTCCGTTTGAGTAGGTGAGCCAGGCGGGAAGGCCGGAGACGCTGATGCTCGCTCCGTTGGAGGCCTGGATGGTGTGGGAGAAGCTTCCTCCTACAAGTGCGATGGCGGTGGTGTCACTGGTGTGAACGGGTGGCGCGAGCGGGCCGCTGGAGGGGTATAGGCGCTCGGTGGGAATGATTTGCTTCGTCTGGCTGGGGCTGAACCAGTAGAGATTGCAACGGGCTGAACCGGTGTTCTCCCAGAAGTCGAGCTGAATGTCGTAGCGGTGGCCGCCAACGAGGGGTAGGCGGACGTAGCGCTCGCTGGTCAAGGAGGACCAGTCTTTCAGAGGCTTGTTGACGATGTCGATGTTCAAGTTGCCCGTGCTGTTTGCATGACGGGCTGGCGGGAAGGTGACGGTGAAGGTGGTGGGCGTGGCGGCGGTGACGACGAGGTCAAAGGTATCGAGGACGTTGAGGTTGCCGTTTGGCGCGCTGGTGTTGTTGGGGAAGAGACCTGCGCCTACATTGACGGTGAAGGTGGTGGCTGTGGCGGCGGTGATGACGTAGGGGAGGCTGGCGAGGTCAGCTATCTTTCCGCTGGTGGGGTCAAGGAAGACCGTCTGCCCAACCTGGAATCCATTGGCCAAGATGGTCGTGAGTCCGGTGTAGGTCACCACCATTTCACCGGTGCCTGCGTCGTAGGTGTAGGTGGCTCCGGAGCTGTAGTTGAGGTTGCCGCTGGTGGGGTTGAGGCGGATGGTCTCTCCGGCGACGACGCTGCCGGGCTTGATGCGGGCACCGGAGTAGGTGACGACGGTGGCACCGCTGGCGGAATCGTAAGTGTAGGTGCTGCCGTCACTTTCGGTGGCGAGGAGCGTTTTGAGTTCCTGTATCTGGCCGTTGATGCGGAGGGTCACGCCATCATCTGCGAGGACGGAGATGGTGTATTCCTCCGTGAACTGAGGCTGAAGCTGACCGGTCCAGCGAGCGGTGAAGGTGTCAACGCCAATGAGCGCGGGATCTGGTGTGCCGGTACCGTAGATGCCGTTGTTGCTGTCGTTGGTGCCGGCGTTGTTGGTGCCGATGCGACCTGGGGCACCACTGAAGGTGGTGTTCTGCCAGACGACATTGTACCAGGTCTGGGTGGTGGAGGCTGGCACGTTCAAGATGAAGCCCGCCCCAGCGCCGTTGGCCGGCAGGCTGGCTCCGGTGATAGGCACGGTGTAGGTATTGGCACTGTTGACCACGGAGATGGTGTAGGTGCCGTGGAAGTTGCCATTAGCAGGGGTGAAGAGGTTTCCGCTGGAGAAGGAGAGTGTAACCGGAGTGCCCACGGTAAGGCCGTGGCCATTGTGTGTGACGAGGATGGTCCCAGCCATGGCACCAGCGGTGGCGTCGGTGCGGGTGTAGGTGTAGTTGGCGTCCATGGCACGGGTGTGGGAATAGACGTTGGCTTGGGGGATGTTGGCAAAGGTGCCGCCGTTGACACTCCACTGGAGGCGGCAGCGCGCTTCGCCCGTGGTCTCGACGTGCTCGACCCGGATGCGATAGCGCTCGGCGGGTGTGGCAGGAACGGCGAGGTTGTAGGAGGAACTGATTTTGAATGTCCCCACGGTGGCGGGTCCGTCCCAGCCGTGCTCGATGACTTGCTCCCCGGGGAGGTCAAAGGTGCCGTTGCGGTTGAGGTCGATGAGCACACGAGCTTTGTCGTCTGCATCCAGCTGGAAGCGGTAGCCGGAGGTGGAGGCAGTCGTAGGGTGGAGGTAGGCTTCCCAGACGGAGGACCAGTTGTCGGGGGAGTTGAGAGGGCTGATGGTGTTGCCATTCGGGGTGCCCGTGAACCAGTCGTGGGCGACGGTGGCATCCACGCGCTCCACGACCGGGGGGTGCATGGGCTGAATCTGGAAGTTGCAAGTGCTGCTGCTGGAGGTGGGCAGGGAGGCACCGGTGATGGCGACGGTGAAGTTCGCGGCTGTTTTGGTGGTGACGGTGTAGGGGAGGTTGTTGTACGCTGTGGCGTTGAGGTTGCCACCGGTGAAGGTGATCTGCACTTGGGTGCCGACCGAGACGGCATTAAGAATGCTGGCAAGCACGCCAGAGGTGGGGGTAATGACGATGGTGCCGGTCGTGGTGGTGAGGCGCGTGAAGGCGTAGTTGGCCGTGTCACCAAAGTTCAGCAAGCTATTGGCCGTGGAGCTGGCGTTGTCGTAGTAACGGGCGGTGAGGCCGGTGCCGCTGGGTGCGGCGGTGTTCCCTATGATGACGGTGGCAGAGGCGTTGCCAATCTGAGGCTGGCTGAAGTCATCATTCATCGTCGCCTGTGCTGACACGATGGTGGCGGTGACGGATTCCTGCCCCTCCACGGCGGCGTCGGGCACGGGGTTGATGTGAACGACCTTGCTCTTTTCCCCCACCCCGAAGGCTAAAGGCCCTCCGGGACTGGCAGTATAGTCGGCTGGAATCTCTGCCGTGCCGGACATGCTTAGTCCTACTTGCAGCGGGAAAAACGCGCGATTCCGTGTGACGGTGAACATGCCGCTTTCAGGGCCGTCCTCGGAGGCGCTGGATTTGCTGGCAAAAATGGAAACTTCGTCGGGCACGGACACGGCTGCTGCGACCTCCTGTCCGTCGGGGATGCCATTGCCATCGCTATCGGCAACGAGGCGGTTGAGCCCCAGACTCATTTCAGCCCAGTCTGAGACGCCGTCTCCGTCGGTGTCGATGTCGGATGCTTCAAGCCGGTAGAACTTCCGCTCGTCTCCCGGGCCTTTGGTGATGGTGATGACCTGGGTACCTGTGTCATTGCCGGGAACATACTGGGTGGCACCATTCACGGGGGAGGTCTGCGGCACTACGGTGGAGAAGCTGCCGCTAGGCGAGCTGTCACTCAGAATCCGGTACCGTTTGCCCCCCTCTGCACGGAAGGTGAAGATCACTTGGTTGCCGCTTAGAACGGTGTCGCCGACTCGCAGGCAGTCGCCAGGCACTCGAGGGTTGGTACCCGCCACGGATTCAACACGGTTGGTGCATCCATCGTTGTCTTCATCGCCATTCGGGTTGAGGCCCCAGCCATTGTAGAGTGCCTGCCAGACGTCGCACATCCCATCAGGACTGCCTTGGCCTGGGCCGGTGCTGAAGTCGTCCGTGGCGGCATAAGCCAGCGGTGAAAAGGCCAGCAGCCCGGCTGCGAGCTTGGAGACTTTGAAACGGTTGGTTGGTTTCATTTGGGTTGGGATCAACGAAACTGCGAGTGCGGGAGCAGCACCGACGCTCGAAGTAACTCTTTGAAAATGAACGAGTTTCGAGTTTACCGAAAAATGGTCACTTTTGTCAATACTTCCCATTGGGAAGCCTCCAAGGGCCGATGCTCCGGGCGCGGAGACTTCCACCGGGGCACCTTGGGGACGAGCCGGTGGCATCATTTTCTCCCGGCGTTGACACTCGCTGACACGGATTTGGATTTTTGACTCGATGGCACGCAGTTCCGTCCCCTTCCAAGCGGTTGGGAATGGGAAGAACGGCCTCTGCTAAAGTCCTTCTCAGCGCCTGTTCGCTACTTCCGACTGGTCGGTGGATGCCGACGGGCGGATCCTCAGCCCTTCGACCGGCGCTATACGCGCCAGCAGGAAAAGGATGGGTCAGCGCCAGGAGGCAACGTCATCCTTGGTGCCACGCTTCTTGTCCTCTCCCAAACTGTAGGCGATGGCTCCCATGACGAGTTCCTGCGGGGCATCGTCAGAGATCATGCGGTCCTCATTCATCGCGTCGGGATTCTTGATGCGCTTGTCATAGTTCAAGTCCATCACCACCTCGTAGGGCTCTCCCCAGAAGTCGGCGAGTCCGTAGCTTCCGACGTTGCCGGTGAGACCACCGGCTCCGCTCTTGGCGGGAGGAGGCTCGATGTAAACGATGCCGCGAGTATTGAGACCCTGCTCATCCTGGCCCATGAGCACCTTCAGCAGACCGGAGCCTTCGGAAGTCTGCACCGGCTCTTCACTCTTGTAGTCTGGGGGCATGGGGTAGCGGCCATACTCGGTCTCATAACCTTTGATGCCCAGCACCAAGTCCTTGAGCACGGCCTGAGTGCGCACCTTCTTCACCATTCTCATGGCGATGCCAGTGGTGGGAATGGCGAGCGCTGCGAGCACGGCGATAATGCCGATGACAATCAGCATCTCGATGAGAGTAAAGGCGGCAGTGCTGCGATGTGGGCGAAGATTTTTCATGATGGGCGGTTGGGGCTGGGGAGCACGCTGGAAGTTTCCGTGCCGACTTGCAGATTAGGGCAAAACGGTCTCGCCAGTCAATGCGAATCCGGGTGAGTTTTTTTCGGTAGGGCTAAGCCACTCTGCGGCAGGGTCCTCCAATCAGAGGCGTGCCTTCATTTTAGCGAGGAGCCGGGGGTTCTGTTCCAGTTCTTCCACAATGGTGATGAGCACTTTAAGCGTGGCCTTGCTGATGTGGTGCTCCATGCCTTCCACATCCCGGTAAATCGTGGCTTCATCCAGGCCAAAGCTGCGCAGCAGGCTGGCCAGGACCTCATGGCGCTTCACAACCTCCTCTGCAATGACGCGCCCCTCCGCCGTCAGCACGACGCCGCGGTAGCGTTCATACACCACGAGGCCGTCCGCATCCAGGCGCTGAATCATGGCGGTCACGCTCGCCGGGGCGATCTCCAGTGCTGCGGCGATGTCTGCCACCCGGGCGTAGCCCTTCGCTCCAATGAGGCGGTGTATTTGCTCAAGGTAGTCTTGCGCGGCGGTGGAACTGGTGGCGAGGTCGGGCACGAAAGCATTACTGGCAGAGGTCAAGGGTGTTTTCAACGAGTCTCAAAAAGTGAGTTGAAACTAACTTATGCGCTTCCAAGTTAGTCCAGCCTAACTCTCTTCCATGAAACAAACATTTCTGCCGTCTGGTTTGCTCCTTCTGCTGGTCGTCTCCCTGTGCGGCTGCGGTCCCTCCCCTACCGCAAAGCGAGACGATGGGCGGCTCAAGATCATGACCACGTTCACCATTCTAGCAGACATGGCCAGAAACGTGGCGGGCGACGCGGCCGAAGTGGGTTGCCTCATCAAGCCCGGTGCGGAGGTCCACGGCTACGAACCCACGCCGCTGGACATCGTGAGGGCGCAGGACGCAGACCTGGTTCTCTGGAACGGCATGAACCTGGAAGTTTGGTTTGAGCGCTTTTTCGAGAATCTCAAAGACGTGCCGGGTGTGCTGCTCACGGAAGGCATTGAACCCATCAGCATCACGGAGGGGCCGTATCAAGGCAAGCCAAACCCCCATGCCTGGATGTCTCCGGCAAATGCAGTCCTTTACGTCGAGAACATCCGCAAAGCCTTAGTCAAGCTAGACCCTGCCAACGAGGCCACCTACAACGCGAATGCGAAGGCTTACAGCGAGAAGCTCCGCGCCGTAGAGGAGCCGGTGCGTGAGACACTCTCTGTCATTCCAGAGCACCGGCGCTGGCTGGTCACCAGTGAGGGGGCCTTTGCCTATCTGTGCCGCGACTACAATCTAAAGCCGCTTTACCTCTGGCCCACGAACTCGGATGCTCAAGGCACACCTCAGCAAGTAAAGAAAGTCATCGACTACGTGCGGACCAACCAAGTGCCCGTGGTCTTCAGCGAGAGCACAGTGAGTGACAAACCGGCAAAGCAAGTGGCTGCGGAAACAGGGGCGCGCTACGGCGGGGTGCTCTTTGTGGACTCACTCACCGACGAGACCGGCCCGGCACCCACTTTACTGAAAATGCTGGAGTACAACGCCAGCACCATTGTGAAGGGATTCCTCCCATGAAGCCGGCCTTCTTTTTGCTCAACTCAAGTATCGCCGCTGCGGCAGACAGCTCCGGCCCGCATTCTTGACGCATCGCAAACCAATCCATCATGTCTCCGGTTCAGCTCACAGTCAGCAACGTCACCATCCGCTACAACAACGGACACGAAGCGCTCAGGCAAGCCAGCTTTGAGCTCAAGGGCGGCACCATCGCTGCACTCGTGGGCGTCAATGGCAGCGGAAAGAGTACGTTATTCAAAAGCATCATGGGGTTTCTCAAGCCCACTGCGGGAGAAGTTCGAATCAACGGTGGCCCGGTCAAGGCAGCTCAAAAGGCAGGCATCGTGGCCTATGTGCCACAGGCTGAGGAAGTGGACTGGAACTACCCTGTCAACGTGTGGGATGTAGTCATGATGGGCCGCTACGGTTTCATGAACTTCCTGCGCATGCCACGCTCTGAGGACAGGGCCGCCGTAGAGCAGGCCCTTCGCCGCGTAGATATGTGGGAGTACCGTGACCGCCAGATCGGCGAGCTCTCAGGTGGACAGAAGAAACGGGTCTTCCTGGCACGTGCCCTCGCTCAGGGAGGTCGCTTGATTCTGCTGGATGAGCCATTCACCGGCGTGGATGTGAAGACCGAGGAAGCCATCATCACCCTGCTTGGCGAGCTGAGGGACGAGGGGGCTCTCATGCTCGTCTCCACCCACAATCTGGGTTCCGTACCTGAGTTTTGTAATCAAGTGGTGCTTCTCAACAAAAGTGTGCTGGCCTACGGCAGAACGGAGGAGGTCTTCACGCTGGACAATCTCAGCGAAGCCTTCGGCGGCGTGCTGCGCCACTTCCACTTCGAGACCTCGACGGTGCAGGCGCACGACGGTCACGAAGTGCGCCTGCTCACGGATGACGAACGTCCCCTCGTATTCGGGAAGCATGGCCACCTCGAATACAAAGACCGCTCCGAACGCGAAGCACTGGTGAAAACCCGAGAGGAGGAAGTGGGGCCGTAGGGAACAGCTAAGCGATGGAAGCCCAATGAGATGAAAACGGAAGCGAAACGAAGTCACATGCAAGGTGCATCCTTTGAGAAGTCTGGTCAAAGAAGCCCGGGCGCTTCACTGCGCTTCGGCCGGCACACCTCGGAAGCGAAAGCCAACCGCCTACTGCTTGCCCGCACCGCCTGACGGATGGACTCCCTATCCCACCTCTTGTCCTTCAGCTTCGCGGCTCTCACCGCGCCGCTCAGTTACGACTACATGCTCCGCGCCATCAGTGCCAGCGCGCTTGTCGGCGCAGTGGGCGGCTTTCTCTCGTGCTTCATCACGCTGCGGGGCTGGTCCTTGATGGGGGACGCGCTGTCTCATGCCGTGGTGCCAGGAGTAGCCACCGCTTACCTTCTGGGCTGGCCGTTCAGCCTTGGTGCCTTTCTTTCTGGACTGCTGGCGGCAGGAGCCATGGCGCTCGTCAAGCAGCAGACTAGGCTGCGGGAGGACGTGGTGATAGGCATCGTGTTCACCACCTTTTTCGCTGCGGGCCTCTTCCTCATCTCCATCTATCCCGCGCAAGTGGACCTGAAAACCATTGTTCTCGGGAACATCTTGGGCATTTCACCTGCAGACGTATGGCAGCTCATCTTCGTCAGCGCCGTCACGGTTCTCGTCTTGGTGGCCAAGTGGCGAGATCTGATGTTGGTGGCCTTTGACCCCGCACAGGCGCGCAGCATCGGGCTTCCTGTCACCGGACTTCAAGTGCTGCTCATGGCCCTGCTCTCAGCCACGGCAGTGGCGGCGTTGCAAACCGTGGGTGCCGTTCTGGTAGTAGGTGTGCTTATCATCCCAGGAGCGACGGCTTATCTGCTGACGGATCGCTTTGGCCGCATGATCGTGCTCGCCACAGCGCTCGGACTCACCACTGGAACACTGGGCGCTTATGCCAGTTGGTTCTTCAACGGTGCCACCGGGGGCTGCATCGTCACGCTTCAGGCGCTGATCTTCGTGCTGGTATGGTGCTTAGCGCCCAAGCACGGCCTACTAGCGGCCAGGAAGCAGAGGAGGGAGGCGCAACCATGAGCCCTTGGCAGTTCGAGTTCATGCGCGAGGCGGCGCTTACCGGCAGCGTCATCGCCGCAGCCTGTGCGCTGCTGTCGTGCTTCCTCGTACTCCGTGGCTGGGCACTCATGGGAGACGCCATCGCTCACGCCGTGCTGCCTGGAATCGTGGCCGCCTATGCGCTTGGCATCCCGCTCAGTTTGGGAGCGTTCGCATCCGGTCTATTTTGCGCCTCAGCCACAGGATACATCAAATCCACGAGCCGCGTGAAGGAAGACACCGTGATGGGCGTCATCTTCACGGGATTGTTCGCCCTGGGGCTGGTGATGATGAGCCGCACACCCAGTGACCTGCATCTGGATCACATTCTCTACGGCAACATCCTGGGCCTCTCCCGCAGTCAAATGCTAGAGACCTTTGCACTCGGCCTCCCAGCGCTCATCATGACGCTCGCCAAACGGCGCGATCTCCTGCTGCTTGGCTTTGACCGTGCACACGCACAGGCGCTCGGCATACGAGTGCTTTTCTGGGAGAACGCACTCCTGGTGCTGCTGGCCGTCACCATCGTCACCGCGCTGAAAGCGGTGGGCCTGATCCTCGTTGTAGCCCTACTCGTCACTCCCGGGGCCACGGCCTACCTGCTCACCAAACGGCTGGACGCCATGCTGGCTCTATCCGTATGCTCGGCAGTGACCGCCACACTTTCCGGCCTCTGGATCGCTTTCAAACTGGATGCCTCTCCAGGCTCCTGCATCGTCCTCGTACAGGCAGCCCTGTTTGCACTGGCGGCGGCTGGAAATGCTGTGTGCGGGCGCAGGCAACATCGACGTAACCATCTATAAATCACAGACGAAAGCGTTCTCCCTGTTGGCGATGTTGAGCCGTAGGTGCGCCACTGCACTTCGCCATTCTGGAGGTCCATTCATTCGAGCACCATTAGCTCCTGCGCTGCCCTGTCGCCTGTGATCGTAAAGACAACCTTCCCGTCGTCATTGATAGCCCTACCCACACCTCGTCCTCCAGCACCCGTGGTTTCAGCAGGTGGCCTGAACAGGATGCTTTTGATGCTTCCGCTTGGGGTGAATACGGAGCGGTAGAGTCCACCCTTGCGCAGCACCATGACGGGTTTGCGCAGGTGCTGCTGCGTGTTGTCGTCTCCCAGCGTTGTTGACCCCCTCCAGAAAGCCTGATTTCGGGAGGGAGCCGCGCCTCTAAGCGTGCCCAGGATCACATAGTGACCCGTGGCTGGGTCCACTTCCACAGCATTGATCACTGCCAACGTGGCCAACCCGGCTTTTCGGGGCCACCAACGACTGCTCACCAGAGCGCCTGAATGAATGCAAATCCGCTTCTACCTGCCCCCGCAGGAACTTCCACTCGGAACCTGAGAATGCGGCCTTTTGCCCAAAAACGAGGTGGGCAGGCACAGCGAGCAGCCCAATCACGAACCCGAAACAGAGTGGCTTCATACCGATGTAAAAGTTGAAGTGTTCACACCAAGGGCACCAGACCGGCGCAGCCCCCTCGCCAAATACTTTTAGAATCCAGCACAAGTTCCAGCACTCTCTTCGGCGGAAGCTATCATCTCTTTTGATTACCCGAAGATGGAACCCGCTCCCGTCCCGCAGAGAGCGCCATCATGGCTGGAAGCCAGAAGAGCAGACCCTCAAAACGCGGCCCGGTGGCCAGTGAAGTAAGGGACTCCCCGTCGAACAACAAACCGGTGCAGCCGTAAGCCATCAGTGAGAGCCAAAGGTGCTCTCCTGCGAAACTCATCCGCAGAGCTCGCTTGAACGCCAGGGCCAGCACACCCGCCAGCAACAGGAGACCTATGACTCCGCCGTGAATCAGCGTGGCAAACCATGCACTATGCAAATGCCCCATAAGTTCACCGCAGTGATTCTGCAGTCCACAAATCCACCGATCACGCGCCCCCCATTGCCCAGTGCCCGCGACAAAGTTCGTAAGTACACTCCAGCCAGCCTGATAAATCTCCCAACGCCCGCTGTCACCGCGCTCAATGAGCTGCACCACTACATGAGGAGCGGGACTCGTCTCCACAGTGTAGAACCATCTCTCCAGTCCGGGCAGCACGGCCAGCACCAGCATGGCGGCTGCGGCAAGCTGAATGAGCCCCGCCCTCGCCTTCGGAATACCGGCAGCAATCAGATGGGTGGCATGTCCCACGCAGAGTGCCAAGATCGCCGCACGGCTGCCCGTGGCAAACACGCAAACATTCAACAGAAACACTGCTAGCCCCAGCCACCGCCGGAGTGCTACAGACAGGGTGCACTGCTGAAGCCCGCTCAACCACACAGCCGCAAAGCCAAACGTCAGCCCGGTGCATACCGCATTCAGACCACCGTGAACCAAGGGATTGGAAAGCCTGACGTCTGAGCCAAGTTCCATCAGCAGGGGCGCACGCACACCCGCCACGCTGGTGAATGCCGCCACCACCGCACAGCCGCAGGCAATCCAACCGACGCGATTCCTCTGCGCCTCGGAGTGCGCTACGCACCAGACCATCAACGCCAATGCCGCAAGCAAAACGAGTCCCAGCAGGCCACGAATCACCTCATGCTTGATGAGTGCAAAATCCAAGGGCGGCCAGATCAGCGATCTCATTGTCATCCAAGTCAGAAAGGCGACTACCATCCAGAAGGCCGTATCCATTTCTCTCACCTGTGACCTCTCAAACCGTTGCAAGAGCGATGCCAGCACCGCTAGAAACAGCAGCCCGCCAAGGTGGATGAACTCATTTGGCAGCATGAAGTGCCCGCCCGCGAACCACGCCACACAGGCCGTGCGGCTCTGGCTAAAGAGTGAGTCCCTATCTGCTGACCACCCTCTGGCACGCCCAATGCCAGAACGGCTCGCCGAAGTTGTGATGTCGGCATTCATGCAAGTGCGTCCGGTACGAGCAGCCGGACCAGCAGGGCACATCCTACCCGCCTTCGGCACTCGACTCATGCGACATTGGTGTCACCTGACGCGACAGGCTACGGTACCCGTGCTTCAGCCAATCTGGGGTCATCGAGGTCCAGCCTGTACATGAGCTGATTGTAGTCGTAGTGAGCGGGAGCGAGCGGGTTGCCGGAAAACTCCAGGGAATAGGTGCCCTCGAAATAAATGACGCGCCCGCCTTCAGCATCCAGAAAGTCGTGATGAACCGGGTTGTAGTAAGAATAGCGGGGATGGCTCGCCACCTTTACAGCCTTCGTCCATGGGCCGTCAGGCTTCTCCGCTTCCGCGTACCAAACCTCACCCAGGTGGGAGGGCGCATCCTTGTCTCCAAGCTCAAGCCCTATCATGATCCAGCGCTGGCGGTGGGGATTCCAGGTGATGCTTCCGCCATGAAGCTGCACCAGCTTGTTAGAAGCTATGTCTCGAAGTCGATAACGGGCCTGCGTGGCTTTCATTTTTCCCTGAAGAAGGAGCTTCGTTTCTTCGATCTGCGTCGTGGGCGGCTGCTCGGTCTGCCATTGCCAACTAGATGAGTTTTCATCAAAGCAAAGCGCTTCATATCGCCCGGGATCAAGCAGTGCCTCCAGCTCCGCTTTGACCCGCGTGTAGAGGAAACCCTCCGAAAAGTAAAAGTGCTCTCCGTCCCTCACAGCGTGGCCCCGCATGAAGCGCCATTTGTTCGCTGCATCCAGTTGCTTCACCACCAGAAAGCGACCCAGTGCTCGGTCGAAGCGAGCGATGCCATGCTCGGCGACTTCTGAGAGCGACTTGTGCCTTGAGTAGTGAGCCAGCAGGACCTCCGCTCCGTTGTCATCCTTCATATTCAGAAGGCCGAAGAGCCAGACAGCCCCAGGTGCATCCATGGGCAGCATGGCGCGAATCTTTGACGGCGCTGAGTCGTCTGTGAAGTAGTCGAACACCATTCCTTCCTCTGGCCGGATGTTGCTGCTGGTGAATGCGGCAGTGGTTCGGAAGTTGCCCAGCGGATAATGGGGCACATTGGTGTCCCCCCAGAGCCAGAAGATCTTGTCACCATAGGGCACGGCCTGAACGCTGTCCTGGCCCATGATGCCCGCATTGTTCATGTTTGGCAGAGGATGCGGCAAGCCAAGCAACTCGCTGTGCCGGTAAAGGCCCTGACCAGTGAGGCGTGCGATGCGCTCGGCGATGTTGATGCGCTTCAGTTTGATTTCCGTGGTGGTGCCCCGCCGGGTCAGCAGACGCACCCCTGTGTAGCCGAAGCCGTCCTTTTCCTTTTCATACCCGGGCGAGAGGCTGAGATAAAACCACACTTCACGGTCCATGAGGCCGGGCTCGTTGAAGCTGGCCCAGCCCGCGTTGTCTGTGACAAGGCGGATGTCATTGACCGTGCGCCACTCTGTCAGCGGGATGCCTCGACCTGTCTGCTCGTCCACGACGCGAAAGCCAAACCAATCGGGTTTGATACCTTGCGCCGGGGCGGCAGACACAACCATCAAAAGCAGTAGTATCCGGAACATGCCGGAGCGTGAGACGGGAGTTTTTCCTTTTCAAGTGCGGCCCACTGGCGAAGCTGGCGGCCATGTCTCAACCGGCTCACCTGGCACCCATTCTTCAAGTGGCATCCAAACTCGGCATCGAAGCCGCCAACGTGCTCCCATTTGGTCACGACAAGGCGAAGGTGCGGCTGGAGGCCATTCCGAAGGGAACGCATCAGGGAAAACTCATTCTAGTCTCAGCCATCACGCCTACTCCTGCAGGCGAGGGAAAGACGACCGTCTCGATCGGGCTGGCACAAGGCCTCAAGCGGATCGGTCAGAGTGTGGCGCTGGCTCTGCGGCAGCCGTCCATGGGTCCGGTCTTCGGGCGCAAAGGCGGTGCCACGGGGGGTGGACTGAGCCGCATTGTTCCCGGAGACTCCATCAATCTGCACTTCAACGGGGACTTCCACGCCATCACCAGTGCGCACAACCTTCTCGCTGCCGTGGTGGACAATGCGCTCTACAACCAAGCCACGCGCCTGGATCCTAAACAAGTGCTCTGGAAGCGCGTGCTGGATGTGAATGACCGGGCGCTTCGCAACATCCGCATAGGCCTTGGCAAGGGGGGCGTGGAGCGTGCCACCGGTTTCGACATCACCGCAGCCTCCGAGGTCATGGCCGTGCTCTGTCTGGCGGAGTCCATGAGCGACCTTCGTGCCAGGCTCAAACGAATGGTGGTCGGCTTCGATGCCAAGGGTGACGCCGTGCTGGCGGAGGAGTTCCGCTGTATCGGAGCCATGATGGCGCTGCTGCGCGATGCCATGCACCCAAACCTCGTGCAATCTATGGAGGGCGTGCCCGCCTTTGTCCACGGTGGGCCGTTTGCAAACATCGCACACGGTTGCAACAGCGTTCTGGCCACACGTATGGCGCTAAGCCACGCCGACTACGCCGTGACGGAAGCCGGCTTCGCCTTTGATCTGGGAGGTGAGAAGTTCATGCACATCAAGTGCCGTCAGTCCGGCCTGGCACCCAGTGCCATCGTCATCGTCGCTACCATTCGTGCGCTGAAGATGCATGGCGGAACGGCGCTCGAAGATCTGACCAAGCCGGATGTCGAAGCCGTGACGCGCGGCCTGGACAATCTCGCGGCACATCTCGACGCAGCCTCACATTTTCAGCGGCCCGTGGTTGTAGCCCTCAATGAGTTCACGGCCGACACGCAGGCGGAGATGCAGGCCGTGCATGAGTTTTGTGCGCTGCGTGGTGTACCCAGCGCCACGGCGAATGTCTTCGGTGCGGGTGGAGCAGGTGCCACACAGCTCGCGGAAATCGTCGTGCAGGCGGCGGCAAAGGACTCCGGCCCACTGCCGATGCTTTATGAACCGTCGCAGTCTATGGAAGAAAAGCTTCACGCCGTGGCCACTGGCATCTATGGAGCCGACGGAGTGATACTCACGGATGCAGCCCGGGAAAAGCTCGCCTCACTCACGAAGTCAGGCCATGCCATGCTGCCGCTTTGCATGGCCAAGACACAAAACTCTCTCTCGGATGACGCCACCAAACTCGGTCGCCCACGCGGCTTTCATATCAGCGTCCGGGACTTCGAGATCGCCGCCGGAGCTGGCTTCCTCGTGGCGCTCACCGGTCAAATGATGCGCATGCCTGCCCTGCCCAAGGTGCCTGCTGCGGAACGTGTGGACGTGGATGAGGCAGGGAACATCATGGGGGTGTAGTTGGCCGGGTGCCTCAAGCCTCGAAGACCTCTTTCACTCCTGCGTGATAGCCTCATCCAGGTTGTAAACGAGACTGGCCACCACAGTCCACGCGGCATGTTCTGCCGTGTCAGCACCGGGTGAACTTTTGCCGAGGTAGGCTGCGGCATCCAACGGTGCTTGGCGATAGTGCCCGCGCGCGCGTTCCATTTCCCGCAGCAGGACTGCAAGCTCTCGATCTGACGCCTCTCGTGACAGGACAGCCCTGGTGATGAAGCTCATTCTCGAACGGTCATCTCTCTCCGCCAGCGCCCCGCGCGCCAAGTGCTGTGAGGCCTCGCGCATGGTCTGGTCATTGAGCAGCGTTAGTGCCTGGAGCGGGGTGTTCGTCCGCGTCATGCCCACCTCGCACACGCGGCGTTGGGCGCTGTCGAACAGGAACGTAGGCGCGATGCTGCGACGCCAGAAGGCATACAGTGTGCGACGAAACTGCGCCGCACCTTCACTCGGCTCATAAGTGAAGCGGCCCATGAAGATCTCCTCCCACACACCCTCTGGCTGGTAGGGGCGCACTGGCGGACCGCCGAGGGCAGGGTTTAGCAAGCCAGATGAGGCCAGTGCCGCATCCCGAATCATCCATGCAGGGAGGCGAAAACGCGGTCCACGGGCAAGGAGCCTGTTCTCCGGATCAAGTGCGATCAGCTGCGGACCGGCGCTGGATTCCTGCTGATAGGTAGCGCTGGTGACGATCCGCTTGATGAGATGCTTCACATTCCATCCGCTCTCCATGAAATCCACAGCCAGCCAGTCCAGCAGTTCAGGATGAGTAGGACGCTGCCCTTGCAGTCCAAAGTCATCCGGCGTGCGCACCAGTCCCGCACCAAACAACATCTGCCAGATGTGGTTCACAGTGACCCTGGCGGTGAGAGGGTTGTCCTTGGATACAATCCACTTCGCAAGGCCAAGCCGGTCACGTGGCGCACCCTCTGGCCAAGGCGCGATAGCGGCAGGAACGCCATGCTTCACCTCCTCACCCTTTTTGTCCCAGACACCACGCAACAGTACCTGCGTCACTCGTGGCTCCTTGCGCTCAGCGAGCACCTGCACGTTCAGCTTGCCAGCTGCGGCTGAGACCTCCTTCCACTGGGCTTCGGCACGCTCCAGCGAGGCCCTGGCCTGCTGGTAAGGAGCATGGTCCTCCAGAAACTGAGCGAACAGTCTGTCGCGGTTCGGTTTGCCCGCAGCGAGTTGTTCGAGCGGCGCAGGACCGATCTCCCGAACGGCCGGCCCTCGCTGATCGGTCGCTGAGAGCCGGAAGCTCGCCACATTGGCATCGCCATCCGTGGAGCGGTGCAGCATCACGAAGACCAGCTCCTCATCCTCAGCAAGAATGAGCGGTTCCTTCAGTTCATAGAGCGCGGTGCAGGGCTTATCCTGAGGGTGTCCCTTGGTGGTCCAGCCGTTGCGCGGATCATCATCCAGCGTGCCCGCCACCTCCCCGTACTGACGCACCTTGCCCTCCGCCTCCTTGTCAGCGACAGCCCTCGCCACCGCAATATCACGGAGCTGAGTGCTGCCCTTCTGCCTCACTTGCACTTTGATGTCGGTGAGGATGAACTCGCCCGTTTTTCCACGAGACAGACGGCCATTCACTGGCAGTACCTCCAGCTTCAATCCGGTGATTCGGCCCAGTTTTACTGGTGCGATGAGGCGGTAGTCATCCTGTTTGGGGTTGGGTCCGTCCGTCATCACGCGGCCGTCCTGCTCCTGCCTCAAGACGGTCCCCTCCTCCGCCTCCAGCCTGCCTCTCAATACATGCCAAGCGTTGAAGCCTGAGACCAACTCCTGTTCGCGGGACTTCAGCCACGCGGTGAACGGCGTCTGGGCCTCTTCACGCGCTCTCAGCTCCATTGGTTTGCGCTGCTCTACGAGTTGCAGCGCCTCGGCCACGGCCCGTTTGGCATAGGGAGAAGTGTAGCTGAGGTACGGCTGCGCTTTGGTCCCTGCCGAGCCGTCTTCGTCAATGCTGTTGAAGAATGCAGTCAGGCTGTAGTAGTCCGCGTGGGTAATGGGATCAAACTTGTGAGTGTGGCACTGCGTGCAGCCAAGTGTTAATCCCAGCCACGTGGTACCCATGGTGTTCACCCGGTCCAGCACGTAGTCGATGCGAGACTCTTCTTTCTCGCGCCCACCCTCGCCATTCGTCATGTGGTTCCGGTGAAAACAAGTAGCCAGCTTCTGCTCAGGCGTGGCATCAGGCAACAGGTCACCCGCGAACTGCTCGATCGTGAACTGGTCAAAGGGCTTGTTCGCATTGAACGAGTCCACCACGTAGTCACGCCATGGCCAGTTGGTGCGCGTCGCATCCGACTGAAAGCCGTCTGTGTCCGAGTAGCGGGCTGCATCCAGCCACCACATGGCCATGCGCTCGCCGAAGTGTGGAGAGGCAAGCAGACGGTCGATCGTGGCTTCGAGTGAGGAGGATCGCGTGTCGAGCGCCGAATGAGGGGGCAGGCCGGTAATGGCGAAGCTCAGGCGCCGAATAAGGGTGTGGATTGGAGCTTGCTTCGCCGGTGTGAGCCCAGCCTTTGCCAGCTCCTTCTGCACGAAGTAATCGACTGGGTGGCCGCTGCTTGGCAGCTTGACCGGCTTCTCAAACGCCCAGTGCTTGCCCCACTTCGCCCCCTCGCTGATCCAGCGCTTGAGCGTATCCATCTGCGATTTCGAAAGCCTGGGTTTGTGAGACTTCGGCGGCGGCATCACCTCCTGGGGATCGTCCGAAACGATGCGGGCCAGGAACTCGCCGGAGGTCAGGACCTCCAGCGCACCCTCCTGTGTATCAAGCCGCAAGTCAGCGCTCCGGTGGGACTCGTCCTGACCATGACAGCCGAAGCAGTTGTCTGAGAGAATGGGCAGCACTTCACGGCTGAAGCTCACCGGCTCCGCACCTGCATCCACAGGGGTCAGGAGCCGTAGCAAAAGCAAGGCTTGGAAAGAAGTGCGCAACATCATCGCGCCTACCATACGGTTCACAGCCCGCTCATTCCTTGCACCTTGAATGGAGAATGCGACCACTGAGCGTGGTTCGTGCTGCGATTTCCGTGTTCACGCGGTAGAGCGGCTGGGGTTTGGGCGTTACTCAGGGCGCATGAGAGTGTGCTTTGTCTTTTTGATTCTTTCGTTGTCTGCGGCGCAAGCGGCTGTGGACTTCAACCACCAAATCGTGCCCATGATTCGCAAGCACTGCGCGGAGTGTCACACGGGTGACAAGTTGAAGGGGGGCTTTTCGATGAACGATCGTGCCGGACTGATGCACGGCAGCGAGAACGGCCCAGTGGTGGATCTAAAGCAGCCTTCAAAAAGTCGGCTTCTGGAGGTGGTGACCACGGATGATGAGGACATGCGCATGCCTCCCAAAGGCGCAGGTCTGAGCACAGAGGAGGTGAAGCTGCTGGAGGCTTGGCTGAAGGAGGGCGTGCCGTGGGAGGTCGGCTTTGCCTTCAACAAGGCCGCTTATGAACCGCCGCTGAAGCCTCGCCAGGTGACGCTGCCCCCGGCTGTGGAGGGGCGCGAGCACCCAGTGGATCGGCTCCTGGACAAACACATGGCAGAAAAAGGTCTCCCCCGCCCGCCAAATGCGGACGACGACACCTTTCTCCGCCGGGCCTTCATGGACCTGATCGGCCTGCTGCCGACGCCGGAGGAACACGCTGCTTTCGTGAAGGACACCTCTCCAGACAAACGGATCCGTCTGGTGCGTGAGCTGCTGGCACGGGACGTGGACTACGCCGAGCACTGGTTGACTTTTTGGAACGATCTCCTCCGCAATGACTATGGCGGTACTGGCTTCATCACCGGCGGGCGCAAACAAATCAGCCAATGGCTCTACGCAGCGCTGGTGAACAACAAGCCTTTCGACGCGTTCACCCGCGAACTCATAGCTCCGCCCAGTGATGAGAGCCGGGGCTTCATAGACGGCATCAAGTGGCGAGGCGAGGTCAGCGCCGGTCAGACGGTGGAGATTCAGTTTGCCCAAAGCGTGGGCCAGTCCTTTCTCGGTATTAACCTAAAGTGCGCCTCATGCCATGACAGCTTCATCGACCGCTGGAAGCTGGACGAGGCTTACGGACTGGCGGCCATTTACGCCGAAGCGCCACTGGAGATCCACCGCTGCGACAAGCCTGTGGGACGGAAGGCCAAGGCAGCGTGGCTCTTCCCCGAACTCGGGCAGGTGGATGCCACTGCGCCAAAGCCCGAGCGCCTGCGCCAGCTCGCTGCCCTGATGACAAGTCCCGAGAATGGCCGCTTCACCCGTACCATCGTGAACAGGCTCTGGCACCGGCTCATGGGGCATGGCATCGTGCATCCGCTGGATGCGATGCAGAGCGAGCCATGGAATGCGGACCTGCTGGACTACTTGGCGGATCACTTCCAGCGCAGTGGTTACGACTTGCGAAGAGCCCTGGAGCACATCGCCACCTCGCAGGCCTATCAGTCTCACGGCGAGGTGCTGGCTGCCGACAGCCGAGAGGCAGACTACGCCTTCAAAGGTCCACGCGCCAAGCGCCTCACCGCAGAGCAGTTCGTCGATGCCGTGTGGCAGCTCACCGGAGCGGCACCCACACGCATGGATGCACCGGTCTTTCGTGGGAAGCTTGACCCGGAGGCGGGGAAACACGTTCCCCTGACCGGCAAGTGGATCTGGGGTAGCTCGGCGGCGGCAGGAAAGGTGCCGCCGGCGGGAGAGACCATTGTGCTGCGTGGACAGATCAAGTTGGAGGATGAAGTCGAACAAGGATCTGCACTCCTGACCTGCGACAATGAGTTCACGCTCTACATCGGTGGGCGCAAGGTTCAATCCTCCAACAACTGGGAGCGCCTCACCACGGTGCCGCTTCAGGGCAAGCTGCAAAAGGGTGTGAACCAAGTGGTCGTAGTGGCCACCAATGCGGGAAGTAGCCCGAACCCGGCAGGCTTCTACTTTCAGGCCAAGCTAAAGCTCATGAATGGGAGTGAAGTCACCATCAACAGTGATGAAAGCTGGCAGTGGAACCCGGCGCGTGTTCAGGGGAGGGAAGGACGCCTCGGCGCACTGCCGCAGAACGGTTGGAACCCCGTGACGGTGGTCCCCGCAGCACCGGTCTGGACCGCCGTGCTCCAGCGTGAGGGCCCTGCCCTGCTGGCGCAAGGTCTCTCCGCCAGTAAACAAATGGTCCGGGCCGCGCTCATGAAGAGTGACTTCCTCATGCGTTCGTTGGGTCGGCCAAACCGAGACCAAATCGTCTCCATGCGACCCACGGAACTAACCACTCTGGAGGCGCTGGATTTGTCCAATGGGGAAACCCTTGCCACAACGCTTCAGCTGGGGGCGGATAAGTTGGCCGCCAGAGCATGGAAGTCGAATACAGAACTGACAACCTGGCTCTATACCCATGCCCTCAGCCGCGCTCCGACAAAGGAGGAACTGAGCGCCGCAGAGGAGGCACTCTCTGCATCCCGAGGCCCTGCGCAGATCGAGGACCTGCTCTGGGCCGTCGTGATGCAGCCTGAGTTTCTCTTTGTGCGGTGAGGTTCAGTCCGCCTTCTTCTTGCCCTTGTTTTTGCCGGCACCTTTGGCCGTGGCAAGGGGGGCCAGCTTCTCACCGGGCTTCGGCAGACCGGCGGAGACGGTTTCCCACTTCGGGTTCAGCGTGGCCTCGCGAATGCTAAGATTCCGGAACGCCACAGATTCTCCACTCACGGTGAAGCCCGGCGCGGCCTTTTTCGTGAGGAAGAGCGGATCACTGCCCCACGCTACCAAGTCGTTGACACGGCCCACCATTTTGTCCCCCACCATTTCGAGACGCACCTTGTGCCACACGCCGGGAGCGAGATCGACACTGAAGCGCGCAAAAATCACTGCCTTGTCAGGACCCTCGTGATCGTTGTCATCCTTCTGAATGGTGACCGACTTGGGCGTGATGCTGATCCGCGCCATGTGGTCTTTCACCGCGTTGATGCTCAGGCTCGTCGCACGCGCTCCCTCAAACTTGAACTCGTATTCGACCACGAAGTCCTGGAGCTGGTTCGGCAGCCGGATGACGGCACCATGCTTGTCCTCCACAAGTTCGCTGCCCTTCCATGCACCGTCAGAGAGCTCCCACTTCCCCTTGGCTGCCTTCCATGGCGCACCCGGGGCGGAGTCAAGTTTGCTTTCATAAATGACCGCGCCTGGGACGGCGAGCATAGGATCGTTTTCAGCGGCGTGGGCCAAAGGACCCGTGAGGGCAAGGAGGAGGAGGAGGGTGGATTTCATAGCTGGTCTGTGACAACGCGGTAGCCACTCCGGTATTGCCCCTATGCGCTGCATCATTGAGGTTCGTCGCTGCGTTTGTAGCTGAGAAGCCATGTACGAGTTTGATCCACAAGCCCCCAAGTCCATCGTTCGCCGCGACTTTTTGCGGCAGCTCGCCGCTGCCAGCACGGCGGCCTGGGTTACAGGAGAACCACGAGCTGTGCGGGCAGCCGGGTTCTCCCAGCCCATTCCGCGGGCAGATGCGTGCATTCTCCTCTGGATGGCGGGTGGCATGGCCGCGCCGGACACCTTTGACCCGAAGCGCTACGAGCCCTTCCAGAAGGGCATGGAGGTCAACAGGATGTTGAGCACCTTTCCCGCCATCAACACCGCTCTGGATGGAGTGAAGATCTGCAAGGGCCTCGAAAACATAGCCGCCATCATGGACCGGGCCACGCTCATCCGCAGCGCGGTGCAGCCGGACTTGGGCAGCATTTTGCACAGCCGCCATCAATACCACTGGCACACCGGCTATGTGCCGCCACAAACCGTAGCCTGTCCGCACATAGGCTCCTGGATGGCGAAAGTGCTGGGTCCTCGGAATCCCGTCATGCCCGCCTTCATCAACATCGGCCAGCGTCTGGAGGGCGTGGGAGAGAGCGAGGAGCTGAAAGCCTTCACTACGGCCGGTTTCTTCGGCAGCGAGTTCGGGCCCATGAACTTGCCCTTCCCAGAAGAGGCCGCCGCCTCCGTGCGACCACCCAAGGGCATGGACGCAAATCGCTTCAGCCGTCGAGACAAACTCTTCCGCAAGCTCGTCGATCATAGTCCGCACCGCGAATACATGAGCGATTATCAGCAGCAGTCCATGCTGCGGAGCATGGACAATGCCTATCGGCTGCTCAGCTCAAAGGAGCGCCAGGCATTTGACATTACCCTGGAGCCAAAAGAGGTGCAGGCGAAGTATGACACGGGCCGCTTCGGACGCGGATGCCTGCTGGCCCGAAGGCTGGTGGAAGCCGGGGCCAGATTTGTGGAAGTGACTACCGAGTATGTTCCCTTCCTCCATTGGGACACTCACAAGGACGGACACTCCACCGTGGCCAGCCTGCACAAGGAAATCGATGCGCCCATAGCCACCCTCGTCAGGGACCTGGAAGAACGCGGCATGCTGGAGCGCACGCTGGTCATCATCGCCAGCGAGTTCAGCCGGGATGCCATGATGGAGGGCAAGCCCGGATCCAACGCCAATGATCAGGCGACGTTCAAAGTGGATCGCGTAGAGGAAATGGCGCACTACGGCCTGCATCGTCACTTCACCGGCGGCACCAGCGTGGTCGTGTTTGGCGGCGGCATGAAGAAGGGATTTGTCTATGGCGAAACGGCGGACGAGCGCCCGCTCGTTGCCACAAAGAATCCCATCAGTGTCATGGACCTTCACGCCACCATCATGACCGCCATGGGCATCAGCCCAAAGACGGAGTTCACCATTGAGGGCCGTCCATTCTACGTGACAGAAGACGGACACGGTCAGGCGGTGACGGAACTGTTTGCGTAAAGTCCCGTTGCCCTTGCGGACGGCTGAAACAATATCCCGGCCCCAGCGTTTTCCGGCGGAGCGGTGACGTGCGATTCGTCGCCGGTTCAGCCCCCCCGCCCCATGCCCCATTTCAATCTCAAATGGCCCCTGGCCCTCGCGCTGCTCACCGTTGTGTCCGCACATGCCGCTTCGAAAAAGCGTGCCGCCATCGACATGTCCGCACTTCCGGAACCCATCCAGCGCCCTGTGAAATACTTCGGCGACGTGCACCCTATCCTGGCTCAGCACTGCGTCTCCTGCCACGGACCAGAGAAACAAAAAGGCGGGCTTCGTCTCGACTCACTGGAGGCCGCACTGGCAGGCGGCAGCTCCTACGGCCCAGCCATCGTACCAGGAAAAAGCACTGAGAGTCCACTGCTGCTCTTCACCGCTCACCTAGAGCCCGACATGGAGATGCCGCCGGACGAGGAGATGCTGCCGGAAGAAGCCCTGGCCGTACTGAGAGCCTGGATAGATCAGGGCGCCAAGTGGCCAGCCAAAGCCACACCGGCAGATGGAGGGGTGGCGCTCGGCAACCAGGACGCCTTTTTCAAGAAGGCCGCCACTCACTGGTCCTTCCAGCCGGTCATCAAAGCGGACCCACACACCTTGAAGGCGGGACCAGCCACCATTGACTCGCTTATCGAAGCAGCTCGCAAAACCAAGGGCCTCACCGCCTCGCCGCGTGCGGATGCGCGCACGCTCCTGAAGCGGCTCCACTTTGACACCACCGGCCTGCCACCCGCGCCCGAGGAACTCGACATCTTTGCCGCAGACTACGCCACAAACCCCAGCACCGCCTTGGAGCGGAAGGTGGATGAACTGCTCGCCTCGCCACACTTCGGCGAGCGCTGGGGGCGCTACTGGCTGGACATCGCCCGCTACGCAGACACCCAGGACTTCCAGGCCCAGGCGGATCTCCGCTACCCCTTCGCATGGACCTACCGAGACTACGTCATCAGCGCGTTCAACGAAGACAAGCCATACGATCAGTTCCTTCGCGAGCAAATCGCCGCCGACCAACTCGGCTTCGCAGAGAACGACCCGCGACTGGCAGCCCTTGGCTTCGTCACCGTAGGGCCCCGCTTCCGACGCCGCGAGGACGAACAGATCAACGACCGCATTGACGTCGTGACACGCGGTCTCATGGGGCTCACCGTCGCCTGCGCCCGCTGCCACGACCACAAATACGACCCCATTCCAACCGCAGACTTCTATGCACTTTACGGCGTCTTCAACAGCACCCAGATCCCCGAAGCCCTTCCAGAGATAACGCCCAGAACCTTCCAGCCCGACCCGGCTCAGCGCGCTGATTACGATGCAAAAAAAGCCAGCGCTGAAAAGGCACTGAAAGACTTCATCCAGAACCTCAAAGACAAAGCCGTGGCCGACATCCTTGCCAAACCGGTGCTCTACTTCGACGCCCTGGTGCAAATGGAAGTCACCAAGACCGCAGACGTCCGCAAGCTCATCACGGGCAAAAAAATGACCGAGACCGCACTCACCCCACTGAGCACTCAGTGGGCAGCCTTCCGCAACAGCGAAAAGTGGTGGGAGGACGCCATCATGGGGCCGCTTGCACGAGTGGCCGGTGCCTCCCCACAGCGAAAACCCGCCGTCTTGGAAACCATCGTCTCCAAGGGCCGCGTGCCCGGCGGCAAGGAAACGATACACCCCGCCCTCGCAGCAGCCTTGAAAGCCGACCCACCCAAAGATGAGGAGGCCCTCGTGCGCCTCTACGGCAAAGTGTTGGAAGAGGCAAAGAAGGGCAGCGCAGACCAAAAAGACTTTGCCAAAAAGATCTCCGGCCCCGGTGGTTGGTTAGACTTCCGCACCAGCGACGTGGAGCGCGCCTATCGCCTCCTGGGCACCGGACGCCGCGAGTTGAATGACCTCTCCACCGCCATCGCCGAAGTGGAGGCCACCCATCCCGGAGCACCGCCACGCGCCATGGTCCTCACGGATCTCGCCAGACCCGTTGAACCCGTCATCTTCGTGCGGGGTGATCCCACCAGAAAAGGAGACTCCGTACCCCGCCGCTTCCTCTCCGTGCTGGATGGAGAGAAAAAGCCCTTCCCAGAGACAAGCAGCGGGCGCAAAGAACTGGCAGAGCGCATCACCGCCACAGACAATCCCCTCACACCCCGCGTCTGGGCCAACCAAGTGTGGCGGCACCTCCTGGGCACACCGCTCGTCAAAACGACCGGGGACTTCGGTTTGCAATCCGAACCACCTTCTCATCCACAACTGCTAGACTGGCTTGCCTCCGCACTCATGCAACGAAGCTGGTCCACCAAGCAGCTCGTGCGCGACATCCTGCTCAGCACCACCTACCAACAAAGCAGTGCCGACCGACCTGAGGCCGCAGCCATAGACCCGGACAACACCCATTACTGGCGAGCGAACCGCCGTCGCATGGACTTCGAGGCCATGCGAGATGCCATGCTGGCCACGAGCAGCCAGCTGGATCGCACCACAGGAGGCCGCGCCGTAAGCCTCTCAGAAGAGCCCTTCAGCGGCCGCCGCACCATCTACGGCCTCGTGGACCGTGTGAACCTGGACCCCCTGTTCACCACCTTTGACTTTCCCTCTCCAGACATCTCGGCCACCGAGCGCTCCCAGACCCTCGTGCCGCAGCAGGCACTCTTCGCATTGAATGACGCCTTCATCATCAGCCAAGCACGCGCACTGGCCAAAACACTCCGACAAGACGCCCCAGCTCCAGAAGCCATACGCACCCTCTACCGTCGCATCTTCCTCCGCGCACCTCAGCCACAGGAGGAACAGCTTGCCGCCACCTTCCTCCAGGAAACCGCAGAAATCAAAGCCCCAGCCCAGCGCGGTGACTGGCTCTACGGCTACGGCAGCGCAGACCCAAGCGTAAAGCGTGCAGAAGCCTTCACCCGGCTGACCTACTTTGACACACGCACCAAGCGCTACCAAGGCGGCAGAGAATTCCCGCACGAGAAGCTCGGCCACGTCAGTCTCAGCGAAATCGGCGGCAACCCCGGCAGAGACCTCGACCATGCCGCCATCCGCCGCTGGATCGCACCGCAGGCTGGAGAATACGAAATCACGGGCGAACTCAGCCTCAGCCGGCAAAACAAAGGCGATGGTGTAAGGGCGCGCCTTATCTCCGGAAAAGGCGGCCTACAAGGAGAGTGGATCGCTGACGGCAACTCCGTTCGGACAGAGGTGAAGCGCGTTCGTCTCGCCGCCGGAGAAGTGCTGGACTTCGCCGTGGACTGCCGAGAAAGCCCCAGTTCCGACGCCTTCCGCTGGTCACCCACCATTACCCTCCTCATCCGCGCTGAGGAAACCCCTGCGGGACTGCGCACCGTTTGGGATTCCCAGAACGACTTCGCCCCGCCACCACCGCCTAAACTTCAACCCCTTGAGCAAGTGGCTCACGCGCTGCTCATGACCAACGAATTCCTCTTCGTGGACTAACTCAACCCGCTCCGCAGCATGAACGCATCCCCATTCACCCTCACGCGTCGGCAGGCGCTCAACCGCGTCGGCTTCGGCATCGGAAGCCTTGCCCTCGGCACCCTGCTCAGTGACCTCGGCCTCACCGCAGCCAATGCAGCAAGCCTCTCCCCGCTGGCACCGCGCACACCGCAGTTCCCCGGCAAGGCAAAGCGCATCATCCACCTTTTCATGAACGGAGGCCCGTCGCAGATAGACACCTTTGACCCCAAACCCCTCCTCCAGAAATACCACGGCAAACCCCTGCCAGGCAAAAAAGAACTCGGCAACGACCGCCGTCTTGGAGGCGCCGCCCTAGGCTCCCCCTTCAAGTTCGCAAAACACGGGCAGAGCGGCGTGGAGATCAGCGAACTCTTCCCCAAACTCGCCGCCCACGCTGATGACCTCTGCATCGTGCGCTCCATGTTCAGCGACGTACCCAATCATGAACCCGGCCTCATGATGATGAACACCGGCAGTTTCACCCTGCCACGTCCCAGCGTCGGCTCCTGGGTGCTCTACGGACTCGGCACCGAGAACCAGAGCCTGCCCGGCTTCGTCGTCATGTGCCCCAGCGGACTGCCCACCGCACAAAGTGCCAACTGGCGCAGCGCCTTCCTCCCAGGCATCTACCAGGGAACCCACATCGACACCAAAGAGACCAATCCAGATCAACTCATCGCCAACCTCCGGAACGATTTCATCCTGCCCGGTCAGCAGCGGAAACAGCTCGCCTTCATCCAGCAGCTCAATGAGATGCACCGCAGGGAACGCACAGGTGACCCCCAGCTCGAAGCGCGCATCCAGTCCATGGAGCTGGCCTTCCGCATGCAGACCGAAGCCACCGACGCCTTTGACATCAACCAAGAACCCGAGTCCATCCGCCAAATGTACGGAGACACCCTCCAAGGCCGCCAGATGCTGATGGCTCGTCGCCTCGCCGAGCGTGGTGTGCGCTACGTCCAGATCTACCACGGAGCCGGCCAGCCATGGGACAGTCATCAGGACGTGAATGAAAACCAAAAACGTCTCGCCAGCGAGTGCGACGGCCCCATAGCCGCACTCCTGCAAGACCTCAAGGACAGAGACATGCTCAAGGACACCCTCGTCATCTGGGGCGGAGAAATGGGGCGCACTCCCACCGCTCAGCTCCCCCTCACCCCAAAGGTAGGCCGCGACCACCACACCGACGGCTTTACCATCTGGATGGCCGGCGGCGGCGTCAAGGGCGGCTACACCCATGGCACCACCGACGACATCGGCCTCACCATCGCCGACGGCAAAGTGCACGTGCATGACCTGCACGCCACCATCCTCCATCTCCTCGGTTTCAACCATGAGACCCTCACCTACCGCCACGCCGGCCGGGACTTCCGTCTCACCGACGTCTTCGGCAACGTGGTAAAAGAGTTGCTTGCCTGAGGCCTCTTGCAATCACCCGGCAGCGAGGTGACACCTCCCTGCACCATGATGAAGCTCCCCTCACTCACGCTCGCAGCGCTTGCCCTCACCGCATGCACCCCACTACCCCAGGCAGGCATGCAGCCGCCGCTGCACTTCGAGCCCACCGGCGTCATGCCGCAGATCATCAATGTCTCCGCCTATGACCCGAAGGAGAAGCAGCGCAGCGGCCGCAGCTACTCTCCCACGGACGTCTCTGCTCTCCGTGCCAATGGTGCGGTGGGCTTGATCGCACGCGCGGGAAAGGGCGGCAACCTGGATGAAAAATGCGCCAGCTTCCTCGCCGCCGCAGATCGTGCGGGCATGAACGTTGGCATTTACTATCGAGTGCAGCGTCACGTAGATGCCGTGCGCCAGGCAGATCAGTTTGTGGACCGAGCCTTCTCGCTCGCACGCAGCCGTGCGTGGAATGCCCCCTCACTGCTGCTCTGCGGTGACTTCGATGGCGATCTGTCCGTTTCAGCCATCCTGCGTTTCATGGACCGGGTGGAGAGCCGCACAGGCATTGTTCCCGTCGCCTACCTGGAGAACAGTCAGCAACTCAAGCAAACCCTCAGCGGAGCAGACCCTTCATCCAAAGCTCGGCTGCGCCGAATGCCCTACTGGCTTGCCCTCTATGCGCATGACAGCGGCGCAGGACCGGTCTATCCCGCGCCCGGCCATCCGCGCGGCCTGGTGAGCCAGTACCAAGTCTGGTCCAACTGGACGCTCTGGCAGTACGGCGGTGTGGAGTGGCATGGCGGACGTTCCCGGCCAAAAGTTTACAACCACGGCTCGTATCGTTTTCCCCTCTACTTTGGCGACCTAGACCGCCCCGTGGAGCGCAACGTGTTCAACGGTTCCCACGCCGCATTGCAGAACTTTTGGATGCAGCACGGCCTACCACTGAGGTAGCCCCTAACAACTTGGGGTCAGCAGTTTCAGAGTGATCAAGGGGAATTTTTGTTGGCTTGAGA
>CAZIGH010000017.1:34136-85953 GCA_964538625.1 uncultured Verrucomicrobiaceae bacterium | reverse complement strand
CCCGCCCTCGGCCCCGCGCCGCGCGCCGCCGCGCCGGCCGCGGCCTTGCGCCGCACTGACGGCGTTGAAGCCCTGCTCGCCGCCTTGGAAAACCAGACCCTGCGCCCTGCCGACCTCGGCCCCGCTCAGGCCGACGCCCTCCGCCGCCATGGCGAACCCAAAATCCGCCAACGAGCAGCCGCCCTCCTCGGCCAGGCATCCGGAGCCAGCCGCCAGGCTGTCTTCGAGAGCTTCTTGCCCGCCTTGAAGATGACCGGTGATCCCGCGAAAGGCCGCGCCCATTTCGAGACCCGCTGTGCCGCCTGCCACCGCTTGGGCGGCATCGGCGCGGACTTCGGCCCCAGCCTCGCCGCCGCCCGCACTGGAGGGCGTGAAAAGCTCCTCACCGGCATCCTCGACCCCAACCGCGAGCTGCTCCCCCAGTTCACCGCCTACGTGCTCGCCACCAAAGGCGGCGAGACTCTCACCGGCGTGATCCGTGCCGAGACCACCGCCGCCGTCACCCTGGTGCTGCCCGGCGGCCAGGAGCGCGTCATCTCCCGCACCGAGGTCGCCAGCCTCCGCTCCCTGGGCCTCTCCCTGATGCCCGAAGGCCTCGAAGCCGGCCTCACGCCGCCTGGCCTGGCCGACCTCCTCGCGTTCATCGAAGGCGCAGAGTGATGTCCACCTGACCGACCCGCACCTACTTTCCCAGCAAATCGCTTGGCGTGTCAGTGCAGATGATGCTGGCACCCCAGAGCGCAGCCAGTTCCGCATCCTCCTTCTCACGGATGGGCCAGAGGGAGAGCTGGAGGCCAGACTCCTTAATTTTCCGAGCCATCAGCCGCGTGGTCTTCTCGATGGGCACGGACATGCGACCACAGCCCAGCGCCTTGGCTTCTGCGATCATCTCGTCCGTTGCCTCGCTGCCGCTGAGGTATCCAGTGAACGCATCGGGAGCGATTTTTCGGATGGCACCCAGCGCACGACGATCGAAGGAGATGAAACAAAACGTGCCCGGCGGCAGCATCCTCTTGGCCGTGTCATGAAGCTGGCGGCAGTAGGGCTCGATAGCCTCATCTGGATACGCCTTCATGTCGGTGGTCTTCATCTCAAGCATCAGATAAACCTCGGGCTTGTCTTTGAAAAACGTGAACAGGTCCTCAATCGTGGGCACTGCCCAGCCATTCGTTTTTGTCTTGAGCTTGCGTACCTCCGCCAGGGTCATCTCCTCCACGCTGCCGGAGCCGTCCGTGGTACGCGCTACATCTTTGTCATGCATGAGCACCAAGTGCCCATCCTTCGTGCGGCGCACATCCACCTCATAGCCCAGGATGCCGCGTGAGTGGCTCTGTCTGCAACCCTCTACCGTATTCTCCTCCGCCTCAAAGCCGGCACCACGGTGCGCGATCACCTTTACGCCCTTGTAGTCTGAAGCTGGGAGGAAACCCGGTGTCAGCAATGCCGCGCCGAGCGTGAAAAACAAAGAGCGTAGGGGAAAAGTCATGGAGAGAAGAAAACGCTCGCTGTGGCAGCTTTTGCACTGAAACCCCGCAGAACTGTTGCAGTCAGGGTCACCGCTCACCGACCAGTGGTGGGCGATGTCTTTCGATCATGGAGTGGAAGTCTCCCAGGTTATACGGGCCGTAATACGGCTGACTGAGATCCACTTCTGCAAGCGCGATGGTGCTCCACTTTTCCGCTTTGGCCACGGGCTTACCACCCTGATCATAGATGGCGGAGAGCATCCAGCTGTCTTCCGGTTTCATAAAGGTACTGCTGACGATGATGATGCGGTTCTCGGCAGCCCGGGCCTGAGCCAGCAGCGGATTGCAACCCCACACGGGCCAAGCGATGACCTCAGCGCCGTTCTTGGTCAACTCACGGGCGACTTCGGGGAAGAAGCCGTCGTAGCAGATCATGAGTCCCACCTTGCCGAAGGTAGTGTCAAAAACGGGATAGTCTCTGCCGGGGGCGATGCCTTTGGCGGCTTCACTGGGCGGAAGGGTGACTTTGCGATACTTGCCAAGGAGTGCACCCTCCGGCCCGAGGAGGACGGCGGTGTTGTAGATGAGATGCTCGTGGCGTTCGTAAAGGCTGAGCGCGATGTGGACTCGGTGCTGTTTCGACAGGCTGGCAAAGTAATCCGTGGAGGGACCGGGAATGGGCTCGGCAATGGTTTCGGGTTTCGCTTTCAGGCTGGCGCTGGGGACGGTCTCTCCCAAGACAATAAGGTCCGCCTTTTTCTCTGCGGCCTCCGCAATGAGCGGTGCGAACTCGGCACAGTTCTCAGCGGGGGATTTTCCAGTGGGTTTGTGATGCACGCTGGCGAGGCGGACTTTACGAGGGCTGGGAGCGTCTGCGGGCGTGAGGCTGGCTCCACGCCATTCGACGCGGCCGCCGGCTGCCCATTGCAGGTGGAGTTCGACGATGGCCTTCGTAGCTTGGGATGGCACTCGATACACGCCGCTCACAGTGGTCCAGCCTTCGGCATCCGTGGGTCCGTCCACGGGATATTCAGGCTCGGCACTGGGCAGCGGCAGGCCAGGTGTGGGATAGTCCGGAGCGCTGTCCATGCGGACGCCTTTGCCCTCCGCATCCTGCCAGACGATGCGGACGAGACAGCTCTGGCGGTGGTTCGTCACGGCAGTGGTTTTACGCTGGGTGTAGAAGCGGTAATGAGTGCCGCCTTTGACCGCGAAGGTCTTTTGAAACCAACCGTCGAGTCCATCGCGCTTGTCGTGAGTGATGATGAGGGTACCGCCTTCCCCGCTGCTGAACTGCGGACGGATTTCATCTCGTGGGCTTTCCGCCGTCCAGCCCTGAAAGTCAGCGGCGGAGAGGGCGGAGGCGAAGAGCAGCAGAAGTGCGGTTTTCATGGCTTGGGCGTGGCGATGCTAACGGTGCATAGCCGCCGCCTGTTGCCGCGAATGTCTCTGAGCGCAAGCTCAGAGCGGCACGGGTGTGCCCTCGGAGTTGGCGAGCTTCTTGAAAGCCTCGATGATCTTAAGCGTGATGGGGCCGGGCTTGCCGTTGCCAATGTCACGGCTATCGAGCCTCACGGCGGGCAGGGCTTCAGCGGCGGTGCCAGTGAGGAAGCACTCATCTGCGGTGTAGATGTCAAAGCGGGTCATGGTCACCTCATGCACGGGAATGCCCATGCCTTTGATGATCTGAATGACCGCTCCACGCGTGATGCCATCGAGCGCACCGGAGGCGATGGTGGGAGTATAGACAGAGCCGTCCTTGATGACAAAGACGTTGTCGCCGGTGCATTCGGCCACGTAGCCCTGCTCGTTGAGCATGATGCCCTCGTCACAACCAGCCTGGAGACACTCGATCTTGGCCATCACGTTGTTGAGGTAGTTCAGGGACTTCACCTGCGGACTGAGCGCGGCGGGCGCGGGCCGACGGGTGGAGCAGGTAATGAGTTTCAGACCGTTGTCATAAGCCTCCTGCGGGTAGAGCTTGATGTTCGCGGCGATGATGATGACGCTGGCCTTGGGGCACTGGTAGGGATTCAGGCCCAGCGAGCCGACACCGCGGGTGACGACGAGGCGAATGTAGCCATCGCGCAGTCCATTGGCGGCCACGGTATCGACGGTGGCCTTCTCCATTTCCTCAAAAGAGATGGGAATGGTGAGGCAGATGGCCTTGGCACAGGAGTAGAGCCGCTTGAGATGTTCGGTGAGTCGGAACACGCGGCCATTGTAAATGCGGATGCCCTCAAACACGCCGTCCCCATAGAGCAGTCCGTGGTCAAACACGGAGATCTTGGCATCTTTTTCGTCCAGCAGTTGTCCGTCGATGTAAACTTTCATGGGGGTTGTGTTACGGGGGGACAGTAGCTGAGCACAAATGCACCGGGTATTCAATGGATGAAGCGACCGATTTGCCGCGTAGGCAGTGAAGGAGGGATGGGCGCATTTCTCATTTGGTGAAATCCAGTTTTTCATTATGCTCTCCGCGCCCATGGAGAGCCACATTAGGGAACGACTTGAACAGTTGATCGAAGCCAAAGGACTTCGCCGCACGAAGCAGCGCGAGGTGGTGGTGGATGCTGCCTTTGAGTCAGACGAGCATTTCACGGCGGAGGACTTGATTGACCGGGCACAGAAGATTGATCCCTCGGTATCACGAGCGACGGTGTACCGCACTCTAAGCCTGCTGGTGGAAGGCAAGTTGATCCATGAGATCGACTTGGGCCGCGACCAGACATACTACGATCCGAACTTCCTGGACAAGCCCGAGCACAATCACCTGATTTGCATGGACTGCGACAAGGTAGTGGAGTTTGAGGACGAGAACTTGGCGATACTGGAAGACTGCATCACCCGCAGACTCGGCTTCAAGCCATCGAACAAGAGCATCCGCATCGAGGCGCACTGTGAGGAACTGGCGCGGAAGGGTGTGTGCAGCACCCGGCGGAAAAACTGATCCCGTAGGAGGAGCACATTTTTCTTGAGCGCGGCACACAAAACCGCATCCAGGTGGCGTTGTGGGGGTTGAATCACCACATGGCCGCTGCTGAAAACGACTGGAAAAACTGCTTCAGGGAACTCGCCCCCAGGCTGGTTCTGTATGCCCGCCAGTGGCTGCCGTGCATGGCAGATGCAGAGGATGCTGTGCAGCTGGCCTTTGTCCGCTGGTGGCAGCACAACCCAGGAGGAGACCGCACTCATGTGCCGCTGCTCTATGCCGCAGTGAGGACCATCTGCCTGGATGCGATTCGCAGTGACGAGCGCCGACTGCGACGCGAGACAGCCTCAGATGTGGCGCTGCTCTCAGAGGACGCACCGCACTTTGATCCCCCCGTGGAGAATCGCGAGACCGCACGGCTGCTCGAGCAGGCGGTGGCGCGTCTGCCGGCCGAGCAACGAGAGGTCGTGACACTGCGTGTATGGGGTGGGCTGACCTTTGCCGAAATAGCGGACACTACACAGATCTCCATCAACACTGTCGCCGGACGCTGGCGTTACGCTCTCCAGGCGCTTCAGCGTGCGCTTGATCCCCTGCGTGAAGATCTTTTTGAAACCCCCGGACTGGCCGTAGTGCCCGTCCCCCACTCCTGACTCACATGAAAGAAACTGAAATCGAAAACCTGCTCCGCTCCATGACCCCGGCGAGTCTCTCCGCCTCGTTCGAGCAGCGAGTAGAGCGTGACATGCAGCTGGCGGAGATGTTCCGCCAGGGTGCTGCCGAGGCTGCCACCTCATCGCGGCGCACCGCCGCCTGGGCGGGCCGCGCCGCATGGTGCGGACTGGGTGCTGCTGCGGCACTTATGATCTCCAGCGTGCTGCAACGTCCGGACTCGGTGTCGCCGGTGGTGGCCAGCATCACCACGCCCTCTCTGAACGCCCCCGTCGTGACCAGCTCACGGGAATGGGTCTCCATGGATGACGGCGGCATCGTTTACTCCGAAGCCGGAGAACCAGAGCATCTGGTCAGTGTCACCAGCGTGGAGCGCCATCAGTGGGTGGACCCCAAAGACGGTGCCGAATACGTCATCGAGCTTCCACGCCAAGAGTCCATGTATCTGCCGGTAAGCGTTCAATAACAAGTCTCTGCACTCCACCAAACCACTCGCATACCATGAAACCCTCCATCATCTGCCTTACACTCCTCGCAAGCCTGGGAGTGACTTCGCTGACCCAGGCACAGGAGCCACCGACCGAACAGCGGGAGCAGGCCCGCCGCCCTGAAGAATCACCACCACCACCACAGCGTGGACCGGGAAAGGACCGGGATGGCCGCAGGGGTGGTGGCGGTCCTGAGCGGGGTCCGCGAGGACCGGAACATCCCCCGCGCGGCGAGCCGGAAATGAAGCCCTCAGCCTATCTGGGCATTATGACGCGGGCACCCGGTCCTGAACTGGTGGCACAAGCTGGATTGAAGGAAGGCTTTGGCCTGCTCATTCAGGAAGTCATGCAGGACAGCCCTGCCTCTAAAGGCGGCCTGCAACAGCATGATCTGCTGCACTTGTTTGAAGACCAGAAGATCGTCAACGTAGAGCAGCTCACTGCGCTCGTGCGGGCTGCCGGCAAGGGCAGTGACGTAAAGCTCACCGTGCGCCGCGCCGGGCAAGACGTGGTGGTGACGGTGAAAATCGAGGAGAAAATGATGCCTTCGGAGCGGCGCCACGGTGGCCCGCCCGGTGGGTTCCCTGACTTCCGCTCCTTTGGCCACCAGATGCACGAGTGGGGGAGCGACTTCCGGGAGCGCATGGAGCGCTTCAACCAAGCGATGCGCGAATACCAGGAGCGGCTTCAGGACTGGATGCGCGGCCCCAGGGACAGGCCGCAGCCCGAGATGCCCCGTTTTGATGAAGAGCGTCGTGAAGGAGGTCCAGGCGGTGGACGTCCTCCCTACCCCAGAGGAGAAAGAGACGAACGGGATGCACGCTCGAACATGCGCTACGAGAACCACAATGAAGAACGCTCTGTCACCAGGCGTGACGAAGCCGGTGAGTATTCCCTGCGCAGCAGTGGAGGCGAGAAAGTCTTCATCGTTCGGCCCAAGGAGGGGGAGGAGCAACGGTTCGAACTCAACACTCCTGAACAGCGGGAAAAAGTGCCCGCCGATTTCATGGGGAAACTTGAGGAGTTGGAGAGAATGTCTCGTGATATGCCGCGCAGACCGGATGGCGGTGATGCACCGCCGGAGCCACCCAAGCGGCCGAAAGATTCCATCTAACGCGTTTGAGCTACCCCGCATTTACAGGCATGGTGCGGCGAGCATCATGCCTGTCATCGCAAACAACACCCGGTTCTCCGTGCTGGATGAGACGCGGGACTACATCGTGGTCAATAAGCCGGCTCCGCTCAAAGTGCATCCCGGTTCGCTCGACGGTGTGGAGACCCTGTATGATGGTTTGAAGGGGCTGCTGGCTTACGAACTCGCAAACGGTGGCCAAGTTTCCATCGTCAATCGCCTCGACCGCGAGACGAGCGGCGTCACCCTGGTGGCCAAGACTGCGGAAAGTGCCAGACGCTTTGGATTGGCCATGATGGCGCGGCACTTTCGAAAGTCCTATCTGGCCATCGTCCACGGGTGGCCGTGCTGGGAGGAAACTCTGGAAACCGGAGCCATCCTGCGAAAAGGTGAAGTCACTCAGTCCCCTATCTACGTGAAGCAGATGGTGCATCCCGATGGCGCGCCCTGCGAGACGACGTTCCGTGTATTGGAGAGGCGTTGTGACGCGCAGGGCCGCATGTTTTCTTTGATCAAGGCCGCTCCTCATACGGGCCGCATGCATCAGATTCGCGTGCATCTTGCCCATCTCGGACATCCCATCCTTGGGGACAAACTCTACGGTCATGACGAGAACTGTTATCTCGACTTCATGAATCATGGCTGGACAGAGGACTTGCAGCGGCGTTTGCTGCTGCGGCGGCAGGCCCTGCACTCGTATCACCTCGAGCTGGCAGATGGGAGCGGCCTCTGCTGGACCGCACCCCTGCCGGACGATCTGACCACTTTCTGGTCAGCCCTCGCGGTTCCGCATCATGTCCGCCACTTGCGCGAAGAAGCTGCCGAGCACAAACGCGTGGTCATCTGAAATGCCCACCTCCTGCATGGACTGTCCCATCAGCTCCAGCCAGCGATCCCGCTCCGCAAGACCTATCGCGAAGGGCAAATGGCGTGCGCGCAGCCTAGGGTGACCGCGTTCCTCAAGGTAGGTCTGCGGTCCACCAAGGCGGTAGATGATGAAGTCCGCCAGACGTTTCTCCGCGCCCGCCCAATCCTGCTCCGGGTACATCGGGCCTATCAGATCATCCGTCCTTACACGCCGATAAAAGACCGATACCATACGCCGCAGAGCCTCATCACCCACAGCAAAGTAGAGCTGATTCAAATCATCCATTTGGGGCTTCGAGTTTACGTTTTCCAAACCACCTGACAAACAGGCCGCTGGCTATAAGAAGACAAGCAGGCACCACGGGGGAGAACCAGAGCGTCCTCAGGACAAAAAGGAGGTAGCAGGCCACAATGCCGAAAAGCAAATAGATCAGCGAGCGGCTAAGCCCCTTGTCACGAGGCAGCGAAAGCAGCGAGAGACCGAGCAGCACCGCCACCAGCCACGGCACATAGTAAACCAGCCCGGTCAACATCTGCACCCGGGGCAGCGCCAGCGCGTGGGCCAGGGCCTCAGCCTGCTGCCTAGCCGCCCCGTGCTCCGGACCATCCATGCCTATCACCAGCACTCGGTTTGTACCCATGCTGCGGGAGATGTCTTCCGCAGCATCATCCACCATCGTGACCGTCATCAAATCGAGCGCATTCTGAGTGACGAGCGGCACCGAAGGCAAGATGGTGCCATTCTCCTCGACGGGAAGATAAAACCCGCCGTCTGAAAGCACGCCCGCACCGCCTCCCAGCGCCACGGAGACACTGCTGAGAGGAATCTGAAGTGCACGAAGTGCCCCCAGCAAGCCGGGTGAAGGATGAATGTTGCCGCCCCTCACGCATAGCACAGGCACCGCACCGTCCTGTTGAGGCGGCGTTGGGAGCAGGGCGGGATCCGTAGCCCGCAGCAGCGGCAGTTCAGGCACCGTGAAAGCGCTGGCGAACACAGGCAACGAGGCGCTGTCACCACGCTGAAGGACCAGCCTGCCCAAACGCCCTGCAAGCAGCGCGGCCGCAGCTTCATCTGCCGAGTCGCTGCCGCTGCTGGCGCAGGCGGTCACCACCACGGCTGGCAGTGGCAGCATCACCTCCGCAAGACTGGCTACCATGGGAGGCTTTGGTTCAGGCCAGTGCATCGGATCCACCAGCACGATCACCGAAGGCTTGAAGTGCAGCGCACCCTTAAGGACCATTTGATAATCCACAGGTTGCGGCGGCCACGCGGCGAACTCAGAGGCATCACTCTGCTGAAGCGGCACAAACACCACCTGATCCGCTTTAGCCGCGTCCGGAACGAAGCGATCCCTGGTATTGGCCAAAAGAACCTCAAGGAAAGCCGCATCCACTTGCCGAAATCGCCCGCGCGACTGCTCCCCCCACAGCCACCAAGAGAGGCCGCCAAGCACCAGCAGTAAAACCAAAGCGCGCAACATGAACGTCACACCAAGGCGGGATAAACCCACTCTGCAACAAAACATGGTGGCGACAGTCAAAGCGGCGGTTAGTGTCCGCAGACTCATGGTACGCCTCATCACACAGCAAGGACAGCTCATCGACTGGAATGACGAGAAGGTCTCCCCCTTCCCGGACAATCTTGTCTTTCTGGATCTGCTCAACCCCTCACGCACCGAAGAGCTGGAGGCAGAAAAGTGGCTTGAGTACACACTTCCCACTCGTGAAGAAATGCAGGAGATCGAGGAATCCAGCCGCCTGTATCTCGAGAACGGCGTCCTCTACATGACAGCGTGGGTGCCGGTGGGTCTCGAGACTCCCGACCCCGAGACGACCGCCATCTCCTTCGTTCTCGGGCAGGATTGCCTCACCACCGTGCGGTACGCGGACCCTCATGCCTTCCGCTTTGTGAATGATCAGGTGCGCCGCCAATGCAGCACCCCCATCAGCAGTGATGCCGTCTTTCTGGTGCTCATGGAACTCTTCGTGGCCCGCATCGCCGACGCGCTCCAGAACGTCGAGGCTGACCTCATCCGTCTCAGTCGTGAAGTCTTCAACGTGGACACCAAGCGGAACACCGCCGCCATTGAGCGCGACCTGGCAGATGTGGTGAAGCTCCTCGGACGCCGCAGCGCCCTGGTGGCAAACCTGCGCGAGAGCCTTCTGAGCCTGAGCCGCATGATGCAGTTCTTCCTCAACAACTCGGCGTCCTGGATGCGCGCAGACCTGTCCGTGCAGTTCCGCACCGTCGTGCGTGACATCCGCTCGCTCGATGACTACACCAACCAGCAGACCCAGGAGATGACCTTCCTTCTCGAGTCCACTCTCGGCCTCATCAACATCCAGCAGAACCAGATCATCAAGATCTTCACCGTCGCTTCCGTGCTCTTCATGCCGCCCACACTCATCGCATCCATCTACGGCATGAACTTCCAGCACATGCCGGAGCTGGAGTGGATGCTGGGTTATCCCATGGCCATCCTGCTCATGATCATCTTCGGTGCCGTACCCATCTGGTATTTCAAACGCAAGGGACTGCTCTAAGCTGGAAAATCCGTTGCACTCGTGCGCCTTTCAGCCCATGAATGCACTTACCTCACTGCACGGATAGCTCAGTGGTAGAGCGGCTCGTTTACACCGAGTTGGTCGGGGGTTCGAATCCCTCTCCGTGTACCATCGCCCTCCGCACCCACCATGGCGTCCACGCTGCTCGACATTCAGAACCTGCGCGTCACCTTCCAGCGCCGTGATGCAGAGCCGTTTCAAGCCGTCAAAGGCATCTCCCTCAGCCTCAGTGAAGGCGAGTCCCTTGCGATCGTCGGAGAAAGCGGCTCAGGGAAGAGTGTCACCGCGCTCGCACTTGCACGTCTGCTGCCAGAGCCGCCCGCAGTCCTGGCCGCAGACCGCATGGAAGTCGCAGGGTACCCCGTACTCTCCCTCACCGAAGGCCAACTGCGCAAAGTCCGCGGAAAAGAAATCGCCTACGTCTTTCAGGAGCCCAGCACCTCCCTCAACCCCGTGCTAACCGTCCGCACCCAGATCGCTGAATCCTTGAAACTGCACCGGCCAGAGGTGAAGGACATCGACTCAGAAATCATCTCCTGGCTGGACAAAGTGGGCATCGTGGACCCAGCCAAGCGGCTGCGCTCCTACCCGCACGAACTCAGCGGCGGCATGCAACAGCGCGTGATGATCGCCATGGCGCTCTGCACCCATCCACGCCTTCTCATTGCAGATGAACCCACCACCGCTCTCGATGTCACCATCCAGAAACAAATCATGGAGCTACTGGTGAAACTGCGGAAGGAACTCGGCATGAGCTTGATCATGATCACCCACAACTTCGGCATCATCCGCGACGTGGCAGATAGGGTGGCCGTCATGTTCCGGGGCCGCATCGTGGAAGAGGGACCAGTGGAACACATCCTGCGAGCACCGCAGCATCCCTACACCCAGGCGCTGCTAGACTGCATCCCCAAAATGGGAGCCAAAGAAGAGCGCCTGCGCGCCATCGACTACGCCTTGCTGGAAGCCAATGCTTGACTCCACCTGGCTGCTCTGGCTGCACGAGCGCTCGCTTCTGCCTCAGGAAGGCTCCCTCGTGCTGCTGGCCTTTCTGGCCGCCATTTGCATAGGCCTATCCAAGGCCGGCCTGGCAGGCACCGCCACGCTCACCGTAGTGCTCATGGCAAAGGCCTTCGGCGCCAAACCCAGCGTGGGCCTAGTCCTGCCGCTACTCATTGCTGCCGACCTCATGGGCTACCTCATCAACCGCAAAGGCGGCTCCTGGTCCGCAGTGTGGCGCATGGCACCGCCGGCCATCACGGGAGTCATCATCGGCTGGTGGTTGCTGGACCACATCGATACCCAAGCCGCGCGCCCGCTCATCGGCTGGCTCATCGCAGCCCTGCTTGGATTCAAACTGCTTCTGGACTGGAAGAAGCAGGAGTTCCTAGCCCTTACCGAGCATCGCGGTTTCGCCTGGTTCATGGGCTGGCTAGCCGGAGTAGTCACCATGCTGGCGAACGCCGCTGGTCCGGTCATGACCGTTTACCTCCTCTCCCAAAGGCTGGAAAAAAAAGAGTGGCTGGGTGTATTCAGCCGGTTCTTCCTGTTCATCAACCTCTTCAAAGTGCCCTTCTCCACGCATCTAGGCATCATCAACGGCCCCTCCCTTCTCACCAATCTGCTCCTCCTCCCCGCCGTCGTAGCAGGCATCCTCCTGGGCTGGTGGATCCTCAAGCGCATACCCCAAAAACCCTTTGAATGGCTGCTTTTTCTGCTCACCACCGTGGCGGCAAGCTGGCTCATTGTAGGCTAAGGAGCCATTTACAAGCTCTTCCACAGGGGGTAATGTCTCAGCCCTTTTGCCGCCATGAACCCCTTCCGCCTCGTGTTTCTCCCCCTTCTCGCCGCCCTCCTGGGCAGCGGGCTCCTGAACGCGCAGCCCGCCGTGCCGCCGGAGGATCCGGGAGACACCTTCTTCCGCGGCTACATGCTCGGCAACGAAGCTGAAAAACTCGCCGCCGCAGGCGAGTTTGACCGCGCCGCCCAGCGGTACGAACAAGCGCTCACCATCATCGACGGCCTCATGCGCACCCACCCCACCTGGCAGAGTGACATGGTCAAGTTCCGCCGCGGAAAAATCCTGGATGGTCAAGCAGACGCCAAATCCAAACAGGCAAAGGCAACTGCAACCGCACCAGCACCAGCACCGCCACCACCCACTGCTGCGCCAGCCGCCTCCGCCACTACTGCGCCCATCGCCAGCAGCACCGGCAGCAGCGCCTTGGAAGAGGCACTGGGAGTCATCCGCAACGAACTCGCCGGGCGCAACGCACTCGAAGAACAGAACAAACAGCTCCTCGCCAAAGTGGGAGAATACTCCCTGGGCTACGAAGCCGCCACCCAGCGGCTCAATGAATATGTCTCCGCCTACCAGACCCTCACCAAAACCTCCGAAACGCAGCAGGCCAAGATCACCGAACTCGAGAAGCAGGCCGAAGGCAGTGCCGCTGCCCGCGCCGAACTCGAAAAACTGCGCACCGAAAAACAGGAAACCGACGCCCAGCTCGCCGACGCGAAAGCCCGCGTCCAGAAGTCCGAGAAAACCGTCATGGACCAGAGCAAGCAGCTCATGGAAAGCACCATGAAGCTGAACACCGTCCAAAAGGAACTGGAGACCGTGAACGGCAAAATCGCCGCACTCGAGAAAGAGCGGGACGAACTGGCCAAGGCCAACTCCGGCATGAAGAGTGAGCTGGACAAAGCCACCAGCGACGTAGCCTCCCTCACCAAAGAGCGGGATGCTCTCAGCACCGAAGTCCTGGGGCTCAAGGCCATGGGCGGCGGCAAGAGCCTACCTGCCGACGTCAAAAAACTGCTCGCAGACAATGAGCGCCTCAGAAAAGACCTGGAGGCCGCACAGAAGCAGGTGGAGACACTCAAGGCGGACATTGGCAAGAAAGACACCGAGATCACCCAGCTCAAAGGAGACCTCACCAAACTCCAGGGAGAACTCGCCCTACTGAAAAAAGAAAACGCCGCCTACGAGACCCAAGTGGCGGAACTCACCCTAAAGATCAAGGAGATCAGCGCCCAAATGGCAGACGCAGGCAAAGCAGGCTCAGACCCCGCCATCGCCGCCGAAAACCAACTCCTGCGCGGCATCATCCTCCGTCAGCTGCGCCAGCAGGCCAGGCAGCAAGCGCAGAACAGCGCCGTCATCGCCGAAGTGCAGAAAATGGAGAACGCTTCAAAGACCCTCATCCAACAGGTGGAAGCGCTGGATGACAACCGCTTCACCCTCTCCGAGGACGAGCAGAAGCTCTTCACCACACCGCAGCTCCAGGAGATCATGGGCGGAGCGGAGGGCCTTCAGGCCACCATCGTGGCAAAGGCCACCGGCACAGCCGGATCCCCAGCTACAGCGAACGCCGAAGAAGCCGCCCGGCAAAAACTCAACGACCTCCTCAACAAAGGAAACACCTACCTTCAGGATGGCAAGCTGGACGAAGCATCCGCCGCCTACCAGGATGCACTGCGAGCAGACCCCAAAAATCTCGATGCCTTCCTCGGCCTGGGCTGGACGCAGGTGCAGCAGAACAAACTCGCCGACGCGGAAGTGACCATGCGCAAAGCTCTGGCCCATGACGACAAAAACGCCACCGCACACTACATGCTCGGAGTCAGCCTCTTCCGGCTAAACCGCTACCCTGACGCCATGACCTCTTTCGAGCGCAGCCTCCAGCTCAACGCGAAAAATGCCCGCGCCCGCCACTACCTGGGTGTCATCGCCAACGCCATGAAGCAGCCCCAGCAGGCAGAGAAAGAATTCAAGACCGCCCTCGCCATTGATCCCACCTACGGCGAGGCAAACTTCAACCTCGCAGTGCTCTACGCCACCTGGGAACCGCCCAAATGGGACGATGCACGGACCAACTACGAAGAAGCGCTCAAAAAAGGCGTGAAACCAAACCCCGACCTCGAGCGCCTTCTCAAAGACGTGCCCACCCCCTCTCCAGAGGAAGGAAAGCAAGCCGTGTCTGCGGGCTGAGCAGACAGTCTTTCCACCCGGTGACGCCGAGGTGGAAAGGACTACGGTCCGCCCTTCGCACCACCGTTCACGACCGCTAGGACTGCCTCCAGCGCCGCCGACGTGACCGGCATCTCCGTCGTGCATTCCTTCTCTGTGAACTCCTTGCGCGCTGCGATGCGCCCCGCCTTCCACACCAGCGCCTTCGGGTTGTAAGGGCCGACTTTCCTCGGATCGCTCCAGGTGTGGATGCCCAGAGTGCGATCATTCACCGCCGCAGCGATGTGCATGGGGCCGCTGTCCACACTGATGTTCCAAGTGGCCCGCCGCATCAGCCAGATGAGCTGGGCCAGCGTGGTCTGATTGGCCAGATCCATCACATGAGCCGGCAGCGTCGAGGGTATCTCATCATGCCTGCCCACCAGTACCACAGGACGGGGAGCCAACCCCTCCAGCAGCCTATTTAGAACCGCAGGCGAGAGCGACTTGCCCTCCCCCCGTGACCAAGGATGCACCAGCACAAAGGCATCCGGAAGCTCCTTCCCCGGTAGCCCTTCGCCGGGCGGCAACGGCCAGTGCAACTCGTCGCGCTTGACGGAGATGCCGAATGCTTCCGGAATGCCGAGGTAACGATCTACGGCATGCGCAGAAGGATCGACTTCCACCACAAAATCACAAAAGCAGCGAGCACCCTCCCTGGAGTCTGAGAGTCCCACCACAGGCCTGGACCCACTCGCACGGCTGATGAATGCACTGCGGAGCAGCCCCTGAAAATCCAGCACCACCTCCGGAGCCTGCCTGGGCAGCCGCTTGAACTCCCCAGCCCAGCTTGCATAACGCAATGGTGCAGCTAAACCGCGAAACGCCTTTCTCGGAAACTCCAGCACCTCATCCACACAAGGTGCACCCTGTATCAATGGCAGCCATTCGGGATTCGCGATCCAGCGAATGTGCAGGTGCGGATGAGCCTGCTTGATGAGATGCACTGCCGGCAGAGTGTGCACGATGTCACCCAAGGACGAGGGTTTGACGATCAGTGCCGAGCGGAAGCCGCTGAGTGGTGGCAGCGCTGCCATGCAGATCAACGTCCCAGCGCCAGCCGCTCCGCGAGCAGAGAAGGCAGGCCGGCGTCGATGATTTTCTTCTGTGCGGTTTCGATGTCGTAGTTGATGCGGCGGATCTGAACCGTCTGAGCGGCAATGTCGTACACCGCATAAGCCGCCCGCCAGTCGCCATCCCGGGGCTGGCCCACGGAACCCACGTTGATGAAGTATTTCGTGCCGCGCTGAATGGTTACCTCCAGTCCGCGCGCCCCACGCACCGTGTCATCACGCTCAAAGATGCGCGGCGAATGCGTGTGCCCATAGAAGCAGAGCTGCGTGAACTGATAGCTGAAGGAAGCCATCGCATCGAAGCGGTTGGTCACGTAAGCCCAGCTCCCGGGAGAGTCCAGCGTGGCATGCACAATCGTGAAATCCCGCACCTGCCGAATCAGCTTCAGCTGGGACAGCCAGTCCCGCTGTTCCTCGCTGAGTTGTTCCCGCGTCCAAAGCAGCGCCCGCTGAGCGAGCGGATTCAGGTCCTCCAACTGGGACTGGTTCGAGGCTCCTTCATCGTGATTCCCCTTCACCGTGGGGCAGCCGAGTGCCTGCACTTTCTCTAGGCAAGCCACCGGGTCTGCTCCATACCCCACGATGTCACCCAGACAGATGTGATGCGTACACCCCTGATCCTGCGCATCCGCCAGCACTGACTGGAGTGCTTCGAGATTGCCGTGGATATCTCCGAAGATGGCGAACTTCATTCGGGTTGGGTGGTTGAAAAAGGGGCGGGAGCTTTCCAGCGAGACGCAGAGAAATCAAGTGCTTACCGGGCCTGTTTTGGAAACTGCTTTAGGAGCAACCTCACAGCCTCCTCCTGCTCAGGGGCCAGCGCCGGCTCATCCACCGCGTTCTTGAGCTCATGCGGGTCGTTCTGATGATCGTAAAGCTCGCGTGCAGTGGCCTCCCCTGTTTTCCAATCCCGCCACTCAGTGTAGCGCACCCGGGCAGTCCGCACAGAGTAGCCCATGTGGGTAGGCGTTTTCGATGGTTCCCGGTCAAAGTACGCCGGCCGCGGATGCTGAGTGTAGGCGGCTAGGTCAGGAGTGGCACCTGGCTTCTGCATGAGCACGGCCAAACTGCTGCCGTCCAACTTCTCAGGCATGGGAAGATCACACAGGTCCACCAACGTAGGAAACAAATCCACCAGCTCAGCCAGTGCGGTCGTCGTTTTTCCATTCGCCGGAGCACCCGGCACAGAGAGGAACATCGGCACACTGGCGTCGTATTCGAAGTTGGAAGTCTTCCCCCATAGCCCGTGCTCGCCGATGTGGTAGCCGTGATCCCCCACAAAAACGATGATCGTATTCTTGGCCGCAGGATGCTGCTCCAGAGCATTCAACACCTTGCCCAGCATCGCGTCCAGGTAGCTGATGTTGGCAAAGTAGCCATGCCGCATCTCCGCCTCCTGCTCTGCGGTTGGCGTGAACCGCTCTTTGGTGCGGCCCAGGATTTCCGTACTCTGGTGAAAGGCTATTTCAGGAGCACCTTCCGGCCGGGCGGGATTGAGTGGCGGCAGTTTATCCCGGTCATAAAGATCCCAGTACTTCTTAGGCGCGTTGAACGGAGCATGCGGCTTCCAGAAGCCGACAGCGAGAAAGAAAGGTTCATCCTTCTTGAGTGAGGCGATGCGCCTCACCGCCTCAGCTGCCACCCGCCCATCGTAGTAGGCCTCATCCGGCACATCACGGGCCTCGCACATGAGCGTATCCCCATACTTCAGCGGAGTCAGAGTGGCGTGATTCGGCGGCAGTTCACCTTCCACCTGTGGCAGGTCAGCACCGTGGTTCGCGTAGTGCAAAAACTCGTCACTGCTCCATGAGCGGCGGTCCCCCTTTTCCTTCGTGTGCCAGTTGTGAAAAATTTTTCCCACGCAGTGCGTCGCATAGCCGTGCTCCTTGAACCAAAGCGGCAGCGTCGTGACTTCCGGCTTCAACTCGCGGAAATGCGTACCGTTGTTCCACAGACCCAACGTATCGGGCCTCAGCCCAGTCAGCATGGAGGAGCGAGAAGGGTTGCACACCGCCTGCTGACAGTAGGCACGCTGAAACTGGAGCGCGCGCTGCGCCAAGCGGTCCAGCGCAGGCGTGATGGCGGGCGAACCATAGGATGCCAGCTCCGGGCGATAGTCGTCCGCCATGATGAGCAGCACATTCAGCTTTTCCGCTGCGGATGCGGCTTGGAGAAGGCAGAGTGAATAAACGATAAGCAGTGCGAAGCGCATGACAGGGAGTGTGAAAGGAAGAACTGGGAAGAGCGAGACAAATGATGTAAGTTCCGCGCCATGAAACGAGCTTTCGTCTTCAGTCTTTTTGCATTCTTCCTTGTCCAGCCTTCCATAGCCGAGCTCAAGCTCGACATGGAGCGCATCCCCGTAAACCCGCAGCCCGAGGACGAAACCGTGCAGGTGGAGTTCTCTTTCAAAAACACGGGGAACAGACCGGTTACCATCCTCAGCCTGGAGAGCGGGTGTGCCTGCCTCAGTGCCTCGCTTGACAAACGCACCTACGCACCCGGGGAGGTCGGCACTGGCAAGGCGGAGTTCAAGGTCGGCTCCTTCGTGGGTGAGCATGAAAAAATCGTAAGGATCACCACAGATGATCCCGAGCAAACCACTTGGGACGTCCCCTTTCTCCTGCACGTGCCAGAAGTCGTCTCCATCGAGCCAAAAAACGTTCAGTGGTGGGTCGGCGAAGACCCTTCTCCCAAACCCATCCTCGTCAAGATGACCGGTGAAGAGGCAATGAAAATCACCAACATCACCTCCACCCGCGAGTCCGTTTCCTTCGCCTGGAAGGAAGTCAAACCAGGCCGGGAATACGTGGTAACAGTGACGCCCAAGACCACTGAGGATGTAGTGATTGGGGCATTGAAGATCGAGACCGACAGCAAGGTGCAGAAGTATGCACGTCAGCTCGCCTTCTTCAGCATCGTCCGCAAGCCCGAGAGTCGGCAGGATGAGACCAAAGCAGGAGAAAAACCGTGAAGGCGCTCAGACAAGCACTCATCCTGCTCTCGCTCAGCGCCGCAGCCGCCGTCGCCACACACGTCTGGCATCCCAATGCACCGGTCTGGTACCTCGCCGACGAATCACCAGGAGAGGGGGAAGTGACCATCAAAGAGGTGCAGGAACGCTGGAACGGAGATGTCCTCTGGATTGATGCCCGAGTCCGCGAGCGCTACAACGAGGAACACATCCCCGGCGCACTGCTGCTGAACGAATACGAGCGGGATGACCTCCTGCTTGAGCATCTTGAAAAACTGCAAGTCAGCGGAAAACCCATCGTCGTCTATTGCGACGCCGCCACTTGCGAGGCCAGCCACAAAATGCGCGACTACCTCGCCCAAAACGTAGGCCTGCCTGAAGTCTGGGTCCTCACCGGCGGCTGGCCCGCGTGGAAGGCTGCTGCGAAAAACTGAACCCCCAAGGCAGGTCTCCGCGCCTGCACTTTCCTGAACATTCTACCCGCTTGTTGCGTTTCCGGTGTGCATGTTCCGTTTCCTTCTTCCATTCCTCCTTGCCGGAGTGTCTGTCAGCGCCCTTGCCCAGCAGCCAAATGTCGTCGTCTTCCTGGCCGATGACGCGGGTTGGGGCGACTACAGCCAGAATGGCAACCGCATGGTCTCCACCCCAAACATAGACCGTATCGCCAAGGAGGGCGTGACCCTGGACCGCTTTTACGTTTGCCCTGTCTGTTCGCCGACCAGGGCGGAGTTTCTCACCGGGCGTTACCATCCGCGTTCCGGCGTGAAGGGTGTATCCACCGGGCAGGAACGCATGGCCCTAGATGAGAGCACTGTTGCAGATGCCTTCAAGGCGGCAGGTTACGAGACGGGCGCCTTTGGCAAGTGGCACAACGGCTCTCAATGGCCGTATCATCCCATGGCACGCGGCTTTGACGAATACTACGGCCACACCTCCGGACACTGGGGAGAGTACTTCGACCCGCCACTGGAGCACAATGGCAAACCTGTGCGTGAGAAGGGTTACATCGTGGATCTCTGCACTGGCCACGCGCTCAACTTCATGGGCCGCAACAAGGAACGTCCGTTCTTTTGTTTCATCCCCTTCACCACACCTCACAGCCCATGGAGCGTACCGGAAGAAGACTGGGCTCGGTTCAAGGATAAACCCATCACACAAACCGCTACGGACTCTGACAGGGAAGTGCGGGATGAAACAAGATGCGTGCTGGCCATGATGGAGAACCAGGATCGCAACGTGGGCCGCGTCCTTGAATTGCTTGACCAGTATGACCTGGCGGAAGACACCATCGTCATCTACTTCTCAGACAACGGGCCAAACACCAGCCGCTGGACGGGAGGCATGAAGGGCAAAAAGGGCACCACTGATGAAGGGGGCGTACGCAGCACCTTTTACATCCGCTGGCCGGGCGTGCTGCCCGCAGGTGCCGTGCGCACCGAGATAGCCGGAGCCATCGACCTACTGCCCACGCTCACCGCGCTGGCCGGCATCAACCGCGTGGGAGACAAGCCGCTGGATGGCCGCGACCTGTCTCCTCTGCTTAAAGGTACGAGCAAAGACTGGCCTGCCCGCACTTTGTTTCAGACATGGGCAGGTAGCGTCAGCGCCCGCACCCAGACCCATCGGCTCGACGCACAGGGCAACCTCTACGACATGACGGCTGACCCCGGTCAAACGACTCCCATTCAGGAAAAGCAGCCCGAACTCGCCGCTCAGCTCTCTGCTCAAGTGGCTGCCTGGAAAAAGGAGATGTTTGGCGGAACCGCCGCCGATACGGGGCCGAATAGACCCAAGGGCAAGGGGGCAAAAGTCCGCGGTCAGTCCGTGGATCCTCGGCCCATACCTGTGGGTTATGCCGTGTTTCCCAGAACGTGGCTGCCAGCTCGTGACGCAGAGCCCTCCGGCCCCACGATCAAGCGTAGCTCCAGTGCGCCGAACTGCTCTTACTTCGTAGAGTGGAAGTCTCTCGAGGACCGCATCACCTGGAACTTGGAGGTAGCCACCACAGGTGAGTACGAGGCCGAGATCCTCTACACCTGCCCAGAGGGCGACGAAGGCTCCGAAATCAAACTCAGCTGCGGGGACGGTGAACTGACCGGAAGGGTGGGCCCTGCCTGGGACCCGCCGCTCTATACCAACCAGGACACGCTGCCCCGTCCACCGGCGGAATCCAAGATGAAAGAGTTCCGCCCGCTGAAGCTCGGCACCATCAGCCTCACCAAAGGCCAGGCCCCGCTCGTCCTTCAAGCCATCAAGATGCCCGGAAAGTCGGTGATGGATTTCCGCGCGCTGACCCTGACACTGAAGAAGTGAGTGTTCGCCTAGTTCTGCCCGCGAACGCTGCCGATAACGCTCAAGACTGCCCACCCGTCTCACCTGCAAGCAGCGGGCCATGTGCCGGGGTGGCGAGCAGGGCAAGCGTTTCCGTCTTCAGGTCTTCTGCGGCCACCATGGTCTGCCTGCGGTTGGCTAGGTCCTTGATGGCGACTTGCGGATATTCGCTGCCGAAGATGATGGCGGCGCGGGCTTTTTGCGCCTCGGCGTTTTGGAACTGCTTGTTCATCTTCGCCGGAGTAAAGCTGTAGTCGATGCGCAAACCAGCCTCACGCAGAGCCTGCACAGCGGCAAGTGCGTGGGCGCGTTGCGCTTCATCGGCCACGATAACGGCAGCGTCGATGCTGAAGGTGGCGTTCATGGCGTCGATGAGCTTGAACTGGGCTCCGGGAAGGCGCTTCAGCAGGATACCAAGGACAACGTCACCCATGGCAAAGCCTGCCGCAGGAAGATCCACGGAGCCGTTGCTCATGAGGGCGCAGAGCTGATCATAGCGTCCGCCGCCTGCGACGGCGCGGAGGCCGTGCTTGAGATCAAAGACTTCGAACACAGTACCGGTATAGTAGGCAAGTCCGCGTACGATGGTGGCATCAATGCGGACGTAATCCCACATGCTGCGGGCGACGAGGTTGGCGCGCAGTTCAGCAAAGGCTGGGTGGCTCTCATCTGCGGTGTCCATGAAGGCACGGACGACGCCGGTGGATAGGCCCAGCGCGGAGAGTTTGGCCTCGGTCTCCTCGGCTCTAGCACGTTCGATCTTGTCGATGATCTGAAGGAATGCTCCCGTCTTGTCTGCGGGGATGGCGTGACTCTGGAGGAACTCGGTCCACAGGGTGCGCGTGCTGAGGCGGATGGCAAAGTCTTCGCGCGTGGCACCGAACTCTCTCATGACGTCGATGGCCATGGCGACGAGTTCGGCATCTGCGGCGATGTTGTTGTCGCCGATGATGTCTGCATTGAACTGGATGAACTCGCGGCTGCGTCCCTCTTGCGGCTCTTCATAGCGGAAGCAGGAGCCTATTTGAAACCACTTCAGCGGCTTGCGGAAGTCCCGATGCCTCGCGGTGGCCATACGTGCGAGTGAAGGCGTAACCTCGGGCCTCAGGGAGAGTTCCCGTTCCGCCTTGTCCCGGAAACAAAAAAGCTGGCCTGTGATCTCGTCTCCGCTTTTCTTCCGATAGAGGTCAGTGGACTCGACGACGGGTGCTTCGTATTCGACGAAGTTGTAGCGGCGGGAGACTTTTCGCCAGGTGTCGAAGATGTAGTTGCGCAGAGCGATGTCTTCGGGGAAGAAGTCGCGGAAGCCTTTGACTGTTTTGAACGCTGCCATGATGGAGCGGGCAAGGTGCCGCCAAGCAGCCGGGCTTCAATCTCGAAAATCTAGTTCGGTTAAGACGCAGCGATGTTGAAATGGATCACGGTGAGGGACTTTCGCTGCTTTACAGAGGCACACATGGAGCTGCACCCTGGGACGACGGTGCTGATGGGGCGCAATGCACAGGGAAAGACTTCCCTGCTCGAGGCGGTCTGCATCTTGTTGCGGCTGCAATCTCCGCGCACCACGGTGCGGACGGAACTGATCCGGCACGAGGCGAACACCGCCGTGGTGGAGGGTAAACTGCGCGGCTGCCAGATGCGTCATGCCTTCACAGCCTCTCAACGCCGTCTGGCACTGGACGGCGCGGTATGCGCACGCGGTGCAGATTACCTGGCCAGTTCCCTCCCAGTGGTGTGGATGGATTATTCAGACATGAATCTGCTGCGCGGCGGCGCGGAGTGCAGGCGGCGATACCTGGATTTCACAGCAGGTCAGTCAGAGCCAGGCTACCTTGAGGCACTGCGCTCCTATGACAAAGCACTGCGCTCGCGGAACTACACGCTCAAGCGAGACGCCGTCGTCAACTGGCGACAGGCAGACGCTTACGCGCGAGTCATGGAAGAACATGCGCACGTCATCCAAGCACATCGTGCAGCTTTGCTTGCCGCCCTTCTGCCTCATGCAGAAGCATCTCTTTCAGCGCTTAGCGGCGGCAGTGAGCGCGTAGAGGCAGTATTTGAGAAGGGCTGGGAGGGTGAGTCCCTCTTTGACGCGTTGGCTCAGCAGCGTTCGCAGGAAGATCGCACCCGCACCTCAGCCTGCGGACCTCACCGAGATGATGTCAGGCTCATCTTGAACGGCAGAGATGCGGCGTCATTCGCCTCGGAGGGGCAACAGCGCTCCATTTCGCTGGCACTGAAACTAGCGCAGGCTCGCGTCCTAGAGTCCAAAAAGGGAGCACCCCCGCTCATGCTGCTGGATGATGTCTTCGGTGAACTGGATGCTAGGCGCCGGACCCTGCTCATGGAGAACCTCCCCCCTGGCTCCCAACGCATCATCACGACTACCGGAGGGGACTGGATTCAGTCATGCCCGGAGGGTCAGGTTTTCGAAGTGGAAAGCGCAGAGTTGAAGCCTCGGAGCAACTGAAATACCATAGCCAGTAGATAGAATCAGCGGGGAAAAGACTCCTTGATTCTCTATCGGCGGGGGATTAGCATCGACCAAATGGTGGGTCAGAGCCTTTTCTGATTCTTGTGATTCTTAAAAAAGCGAGAGTTTTCGAGAGCGAGCAAAGGTCCGTGATCCGCCTCGACTTTCTTTTTTTCCCTCCCTTTCCAACCCTTTTCTCTTCTTCGTTTTCCCCATGTTTGGACGTCTTTTTGGTTTTGTTTCGAATGATATTGGTATCGATCTCGGCACGGCGAATACCTTGGTCTATGTAAAAGATCACGGGATCGTTCTGCGTGAACCGTCTGTGGTGGCGGTGAAAGAGATCAGCAATGAAGTGGTGGCCGTCGGTGACGACGCCAAGCGGATGCTCGGGCGCACGCCGGGCGGCATCCGTGCCATTCGTCCGCTAAAGGATGGCGTCATCGCGGACTTTCGCGTGACGGAGGCCATGCTGCGTCACTTCATCAAAAAAGTTCACACCCGTCGCGCCATGGTGCGTCCGCGCGTGGTCATAGCGGTGCCATCCGGCATCACTGAAGTGGAGAAGCGTGCGGTGAAAGAGTCTGCGGAAGCGGCCGGAGCGCGGGAGGTACATCTCATGGAAGAACCTATGGCGGCGGCGATTGGCGTGGGTCTCCCGGTGCAGGAACCCGCTGGTAACATGATTGTGGACATCGGTGGCGGCACCACGGAAGTGGCCATCATCTCACTCAGCGGCATCGTCTATGCACGGAGCGTCCGCGTGGCAGGTGATGAGCTAGACGAGGCCGTCATTAACTACATGAAGCGCGCTTACAACCTCACGATCGGTGAGCGCACGGCAGAAGAGATCAAGCTGCGCATTGGCTCTGCCTTTCCATTGGGCAAGGAGACCACCATGGAGGTGAAGGGCCGTGACATGGTAGCCGGCCTGCCAAAGACCATCACCATCACCAGCCAAGAAGTGCGTGAGGCCATGCTGGAGCCGCTGAATACCATCATCGACGCAGTACGCACCACGCTTGAGCGCTGCCCTCCGGAGCTCGCTGCTGACTTGGTGGACCGCGGCATCATGCTCGCAGGTGGCGGTGCCCTTCTGCGCGGGCTGGACAAGCTGCTCCAGGAAGAGACAGCCCTGCCGGTACACGTAGCGGAGGATCCCCTAAGCGCGGTGGCGGAGGGCACCGGTCGTGTGCTGAGCGAACTTGAGTTCCTGCGCAAAGTGGGCACCACCGATGTCTAGTCCTCACCGCAAACCTGCCAACAGTGTATTCATTCAGGTTGCACTTCACTGTTAGGGTTTCAAAACGGAACTGATGAAGACGTTCAACATCATCGCCTTCGCGGTGTTTCTCACCGGCGGCGCAGCAGTCCTGTTACTGGATACGGAGACCACACGCTCCATTCAGGGCAAGGTGATGAGCATCTTTGCGCCGTTCATCCATGCCAGCTCCACCATGAGTTCCACCACAAAGGAAGTCATGTCTCCGAACGTGGACCCTCGAGAACTCATGCGTGAGAACGAGCGGCTGCGTCTGGAAGTGCAAAAGCTGCGCATCACCACGCAGCGTCATGACGATCTGCTTGCCGAAAACAACAAACTGCGGCGTCTTGTAGGTTACAAGGAGAATGCGCCGTTCAAAAACCTAGTGGCTGCACGAGTGATGAAACGCACGGCTTCCACATGGTGGAACACACTCGTCATCGACAAGGGTGAGAACGACGGCATTCAGGTGGACAGCCCAGTCATCACGGATGTAGGCCTCGTAGGCAAAGTGTTTCGCGTAGCGCCACAGATGGCAGAGGTCACCCTCCTTACGGACGAGACCTGCCAAGTCGCCGCTAGCGTGGAAGGCACGCGCGAGCGCGGCATCCTCAGCGGACAGCGGGCAGGGCTTGATGCAAGGCCGGACCTGAGACTCCGGTTTCTGAGCCGAAACGCACCCATCGTTACAGGGGCCAGTGTCTATTCCACGGGCGACGGACGGGTGTTCCCGCCAGGGGTGCTTCTCGGCAAGGTGAAGCGCTTTGAGAACGGTGAAATCTCAGGAGAGGCCGTGGTGGAATCCGCCGTGGACTTCTCCATCGTGGAAGACGTCTTTGTCCTTCCGCGACGAACCGAGTAGGAGCAACACGCCATGCTTTTCAACCTGATTGTGATCATCTTCATGGTGTGCGCCTTTGTCGTGGAGGAGTTCATGCCCGCTATCTCCATCGCACAACACGCCAGGCTTTTCCTTGCTCCAGTGTTCTTCTTTTCAGCCGCCGTGGCAGTGCCCTTCCCCGTCATGCTCATACTCGCCTTTATGGCCGGTTTTATGTGGGACGCACGCTACCTGGTGGTGACCACTCCAGACTCCATAGCTGAGGCAGTAGCGGGCTTTGGCGTCACCTCTACCGGAGCCGGCTACAACGCGGCCATGTCCGCCGGCATGGATCTGCGCTTCGGCATGTCCATCCTCATGTTCGGCGTCATAGGCACCATCATGCAGGGCATTCGTCCGCTGTTCAAAAGGGTACGCTGGGAGCTCCCGGTGTTAATGGTGGGAGTGGTCACTGCACTGTGGCTCACCGCACAGTATCTGCTGCTCACCTTCTTGCGGGGCGAAATTTTCTTCCAGTTCGACGTGTTGTCGAAACTGATCACTGACACACTGCTGGCCATGCTGGCCGCGCCAGTAATCTTTCTGGTGCTACACATGCTGGCAAAGGTGACGAACTACGAAATCAAATACGAGGGGCTTCGGTCGAGATTGGATGGTCGTTAAATACAAGTTTAGACTCTACTTCTTCAGCCTGGTGGTGCTCGCCTGCTTCGTGGCACTCGTGTATCGCCTCCACTACCTTCAGATCGAGAAACATGAGGACTTCGTCAAACGCGTGCCAGGCGAGCAGGAGCTCAAGGCCCGCGTCCCTGGCGTCCGTGGCGAGATCAAGGACCGCAACGGCATCGTGCTAGCCAGCAACAAGGCTTCCTTTGAGGTGCGTATCAACCTTTACGACGTCGTGGAGGAAAAGAAGCGCCAGCTGCGCCTCAAGGCTGACCCCAAGGAGCGCGAACTTCCAAAGCACCACTACCAGATCAAAGACAACGGATTCATCCGCGAGCGCACCGAGACGGACATCGTGGCCATCCTGGATGAACTCGTCATCCAGCCCTTGAAGGCTATGGGGCTAGCGCGTGAGGATTACGACGCAGAAGAGACTGAGAAGCTCCGCATTCACTACCGCTCCAATCCAGGCGGTGCCGTACCCTGGGTGTACCGCACAGACCTGAGTTTCGAAGAGTTTAGCCGCTTCGCTGAGAACAACCTCCAGCTTCCCGGTGTCTTCCCTGAGGTGCGCCCGGTCAGGCAGTATCTCTATGACTCGCTGGCCTGCCATGTCCTGGGCTACGTCCGCCTGCCAGATGAATCCCGCGCATCCAAAGAAGAGAGGGCCGAGTGGGATTACTACGTGGGTGATGACTTCGGCATGACCGGCGTGGAAAAGTCCTTCGACGCCTATCTGCGCGGCGTCCCTGGAATGCGCGTCATGCGGCGCAACGAAAAGGGTGCCTACGTGGGAGAGATCGAGGAGAAATACGTGCCCCCCCGGAAGGGCAACGATGTCTCCCTCACTCTGGACGTCCGCATTCAAATGATCGCCGAGCGCGCCCTGCGGGAGTCTGGCATCGGACGCGGAGCCGTCGTGGTCATTGATCCCTCATCCGGTGAGGTCTTGGCCATGGCATCCGTGCCCTCTTACAACCCCAACAAGTTCGTGCCGCAGATCAGGTGGGAGGATTACAAGGCCTATCTCGACAACAAAGTAAACCCCCTCTTCAACCGTGCCGTGGGAGCTTACGTGCCCGGCTCCATCTATAAGATACCCATAGCGCTGGCAGGTTGCGCCGCCGGCGTCCAGGGCCGCACCTTCAGCTGTGGTGGCAGCCGCACGTACTCAGGCACCCAGATGCGCTGCATGGGCACTCATGGCACCCTCAATCTCGTGGATGGCATCATGCGCTCCTGCAACGTTTACTTCTTTGACTACGGCAACAGTGCCGGCATCGAAGCCATCGGAAAAATCGGCAATATCCTTGGCCTCGGACGCAAAACCGGCATTGAGCTGGATGACGAGTCCACTGGTATCCTGCCCTCCAAACGCTGGATGCAAACCAATCGCCCCCAAGAGAACTGGCGCAGCCAAGGCCTCACGGCGAACACCTCCATCGGTCAAGGTTATGTCATGACCACGCCCCTGCAAATGGCATCCGTCACGGCCACCGTGGCCAATGGTGGCAAGGCGTTCATTCCGCACTTCCTCAAGCGCGTGACCAACGGAGACACCGTAGTGCATGAGCAACTCCCACAGCTCAGCGGAGACTTGCTGGCTGAAGGCATAGAGGCCAAGGAGGTGGAACTCGTTCGCAAAGGCATGTGGAAAGTAGTGCACGGCGAGGCAGGCACGGCGCGTGGGGCCAAGATTGACGGTATCGAACTGGCTGGAAAGACCGGCACAGCCGAAGCTTGGCGCATGAATGGAAAAGTGAAGGTGAAGGACAATAACACCTGGTTCATCAGCTTTGCTCCATTCCAGAATCCCCGTTTCGCCGTGTGTGCCCTTGTTCAGGGCGGCTATCGCGGCGGCTCCTGCGCCGCGCCCATCGCCCGTCGCGTCATCGAGCAGGCACTCGCGCTAGACAAAGGCTACCAAGTGGCCATCGCACCCACCAAGGAAGTGGCTGGCAACTTCAACTTCGTCGAGCGCGTCACCTTTCCCGACACCGGTCCGCTCATCGTGGCCTCCGATGACGATGCGGACACCGGCAACGCAGGCGGTGGTGTGGAGCAGGTTCAGTCTGAGCAGAGCCAGATGCGCGTGGATGAGTCCATGATACGCCGAAAAGGTGCCGCACGTTCCACGCCCAAGGCCAAGGCGGCCGCCGCTCCCCCACCCCCTCCTCCTCCCCCACCCGAACGCCGCAACTTCCTCCAGCGCTTCTTCCGCAGAGACTGACCTTGTGGCACCAACCATTTACCCACCAACCACCCAACCATGGCATTAAGTTTCGTTAAGCGATTGAAAGAGTTCTTCACCGGCAAGAAAGACATCAAAAGCGGCACCCGCATCGTCATCAACTGCGAGGCCCTCGAGAACCGCGTAGCCCTGCTCGACAGCGGGCGGCTTGAGGAATACACCATCGAGCGCGTAGGGCAGCAGACCCTCATCGGCAGCGTCTATAAAGGTCGTGTCAAAAACATCGAGCAGGGACTCAAGGCCATGTTCGTGGACATTGGTTTCGAGAAGAATGCCTTCCTCCACTTCTGGGACGCCATACCCGCCGCCATCGAGTCAGGCTTTGAAGAAGTGCGACGCGGCAAAGGAGGCAGTAAGAAAAAGAAGATCGAGGCCAAAGACATCCCCACCCTCTACCCCGTAGGCTCCGAGATCATGGTTCAGGTGACCAAGGGCCCCATCGGCAACAAAGGACCCCGCGTCACCACCAATATCTCGCTGGCAGGACGCCTCCTAGTACTCATGCCGCTTAACGACCAGTTCGGCATCTCCCGCAAGGTAGAGGACCCCAAGGAACGGGCCAGACTGCGCGACATTCTCGAAAAGCTCGATCTTCCAGAGGGCATGGGCGTCATCATGCGCACAGAGGCCATTGGCAAACGCGCCCGCCACATCGTGCGAGATCTCAGCATTCTCATCGAGCAATGGAATGACATCGTGGAGGTCCGAGACAACAAAAACGCACCCGTCTGCTGCTTCCAGGAGCCAGACGTCATCGAGCGCACCGTGCGGGACTTCCTCACCGACGAAGTGGATGAAGTCGCCTGCGACGACAAGGAAACGGTGGAGCGCATGCAGGAAATGGCAGCCGCCATCTCCAAGCGCGCCAAGCGCCGCATTACCTACTTCCAGGGCCCCGGCTCCATCTTCGATGCCTATCTCATTCAGAACCAGATCGACAATGCCTTTTACCGTCAGGTGTGGCTGCCGTGCGGAGGCTACATCGTCATCGACCAGACGGAAGCCCTAGTGGCCATCGACGTCAATACTGGCCGCAACAAAGGGCACAAAGATGTCGAAAAACTGATTCTGGAAACCAACCTGGAAGCGGCGGCTGAAGTGGCGAGGCAACTCCGTCTCCGCAACATGGGTGGTCTCATCGTGGTGGACTTCATCGATATGAAAAGCCGCCGGGATCAACAAGCCGTTTACAAACACATGCTGGATGGCGTGAAGCGTGACAAGGCAAAGACCCAAGTGCTGCCCATCTCCCAGTTTGGCCTCATGGAAATGACCCGCCAGCGCCTGAACGACAGCCTCAACACCGCGCTCTTTGAGCCATGCCCTGAGTGCAATGGCCACGGCCAAGTGAAGACCCCTCTCACCATGAGCGTCGAAATCCAGCGCCGACTCTCCGCCATCCTAGGACGCGGCAGGCCAGATCACAAAAGCCTCGTCGTCAACGTGCACCCCGACGTCATGCAGCGCCTTCGCAGTGAGGATGGCAACCTCCTCGTGGACCTGGAGCGTCGGTTTGAAGCACGCCTCACCTTCCGCACTGACCCCACGTTCAAACGTGAGCAGGTGGTCATCACCACTGCCGCCGGCGAGGAAATCAAAAACTGAGCCCCAAAAGCACATCCATGCTGGAGTATCATCGGCTGCTGAAAAAGGTGCTGGAGCACGGCAGCTACCGTGAGGACCGCACCGGCACCGGCGCTTACTCCGTGTTCGGAGAGCAGTCACGCTACGACCTGTCAAAAGGCTTCCCACTCGTCACCACCAAGAAGTGTCACCTGCGCTCCATCATCCATGAACTGCTCTGGTTCATCAAAGGAGATACCAACATCAGGTATCTCCAGGAGAACAACGTCACCATCTGGGATGAGTGGGCGGATGAGGATGGAAACTTAGGCCCCGTTTACGGAGCACAGTGGAGACGCTGGCAGGGCAGCCCCGATTCCCAGCCCGTTGACCAGCTGACCAAACTCATCGACGGCATCAAGAACAACCCCTTCAGCCGCAGGCACCTCGTCAGCGCATGGAACGTCGCTCGCGTGGACGAAATGGCTCTGCCACCTTGCCACGTGCTCTTCCAGTTCTTCGTGGCAGACGGGCGCCTCAGCTGTCAGCTCTATCAGAGGAGTGCAGACCTTTTCTTGGGCGTTCCATTTAACATTGCCAGCTACTCGTTGCTCACCCTGATGATCGCCCAGGTTTGCGGACTCCAGCCCGGTGAGTTTGTCCACACCTTTGGCGACCTGCATCTCTATGCCAACCACCTGGAACAGGCCAAGCTCCAGCTCACCCGAGAACCCAGGCCGCTTCCTGCGATGAAGCTCAATCCTGAAGTGAAAGACATCGATGCGTTCAAATACGATGACTTCACCCTTGAGAACTACGATCCGTGGCCAGCCATCAAGGCACCCATCGCGGTGTAAGCTAAGGCACGCCAAGGGGTTCTGAAGTTCGCCTATCTTCTGCATGGAGCATGACCCTTCACGATAGCTCACCCTCGCCACGTTGAGACTGAGCGTCATCACCATCCGAAACGCCGCACCTCTGAAACCACGTTCCCACCTGCTAAGCTCGATCAGGTTTGAACTCCAAATTTTTTTCGAAGGAACTGTCAGCCGCACGTGTTTTAAGCGTCATGAACCGAATCTCCGTTTTTCTTGCACTGTGCACGTTGCTCCCCTCGTTGAAAGCTCAGGAACCCGCCGCTTCGACTCCGCCCTCCACCGCCGCACCCAAGCCGGTCATTGAGCCCTACCCCGACGTGGAAACCGTCAGCAAGGCCATCAAAAAAGCCGCTTCCTTCGCCCGCACCAGCCTTTCCTTTGCCGGAGGCTACGCCACACGCTGGTCACGCGATCTCAAGGAATACCGCACCTCAGACAGCCAGTCTCCCACCATCATATCCATTGAGGATCCCGGCACACCATCCATAGGCCTCGTCATGCTGAGAGCCTATGAAGTGACCGGAGACAAGCTCTACTTCCAGGCAGCTCAGGAGGTCAAACAGGCTCTGCTCTGGACCCAGCTCGCCTCGGGCGGATGGGAAACTTCCCACGACTACGCCCCGGCCGCTGCAAGAAAGCGCCACTACCGGCGCGACCTCGATGCCGGAGATACCGAACGCGGCACACGCCACGCCCATACCACGCTGGACGACGACAAAACCCAGTTCGCACTCAGGTTCCTGCTAGAGCTGGCCCATCTGCCGGAATCCAAAGAGGACACCCAGCTCCACGCCGCCCTGAAGTTTGGCTTAGACAGCCTGCTCGCCGCGCAAATGCCCAGCGGTGGCTGGCCGCAAGGATTCTCAGGCCCCGCAGACCCCAAGCTGCCAGTGAAAAAGCCGACCCTCCCAACCGAATGGCCACGCACCTGGCCTGAGCTCAACTATACCGGCTACGTCACCCTCAACGACGGCAACCTCTTCTCCATAGCGAAGCTCTTGGCCCGTGCACATGAACTCACCAAGGATGACCGCTACCTCACAGCGCTCAAAAAGTTGGGGGACTTCCACCTTCTCGCACAGTGCCCCGAGCCCCAGCCCGGATGGGCTCAGCAGTACAACGCAAACATGGAGCCGACCTGGGCGCGCAAGTTTGAACCCCCCGCCATCTCCGGTCACGAAACTCTCTGGGCGCTTGAGACCCTGCACGAAATCTGGCTCGTTACTGGCGAGAACAAATACCAGACGCCTTACCAGTCGGCACTCGCTTGGCTGGAACGTTCCAAGCTGCCCGGCAATCTCTACGCCCGCTTCTATGAGATGCACACCAACAAACCCCTCTACTTCGTCAAGGACACCTATGAAATGACCTATGACGACTCAAACCTACCCACCCACTACGGATTCAAGTCCGACGAACTCCAGGAAGACATCGACAAGTTCAAAGCCCTCATCGTCCTTTCCCGCGAGGAACAGCTCAAAAAGCGTGCCCTGCCCGAGACTCCACGCGCCTGGCTCTCCAAAGCAAAAGGCGCCGCAAAAAAGGCCGTGACCGCCCTCGCAGATCAGAACAAGGAAGGTGTATGGACCAAGGACAATGTCATCGACGGATCCATCTTCGTCAAAAACATGCACGCCATGATCAACTACCTCGAGGCCGCCAAAAACGCCGCAGATGAGTTCGACAAGTTCCGTTCGCAGGCAAACTTAAACCAGTGATGTCACACCCTGATCTCTCCCCCGCCTGGTTCCACATCGAAAACGAACTCGAACTACCCACCCCGAGTCTCGTCCTCTACAAAGACCGCATCGAGCACAACCTGCGTCTCATGCTCGAGATAGCGGGCGGGCCGCAGCGCCTACGTCCCCACGTGAAGACGCACAAGCTCGCTCCCCTCGTCGCGCGCCAAGTGGAGCTAGGCATCACCAAGTTCAAGTGCTCTACCATCGCAGAAGCAGAAATGACCGCCTCAGCCGGCGGGAGCGACATCCTGCTCGCCATGCCGTGTGTGGGAGCCAATGCCCGCCGATTTGCCGCACTGGCCAAAGCCTTCCCGAATGTCCGCTTCGCCACCATCGCAGACGATGAGGAAACCATCTGCATCCTCGCAGCAGCGGTGCAGCAAGCTCAGGTCAACGTGGGCGTGTTCCTGGAACTGGACTGCGGCATGGGCCGCACCGGCATCAGCCCCGGCGCACAGGCGCTCCACCTCGCCAAGGTCATCAAGGACACTCCACGTCTTGGCTTTGCAGGCCTTCATGCCTACGACGGTCACATCCACGCAGCCGCGCTGGAGGAGCGGGAGCGGCTCTGTGAAGAGGCTTATGCACCCGTGCTCGCTTTCAGAGACCAACTGAACGGCGAAGGCGTCATAGTGAAGGAGTTGGTCGCCGGCGGTTCACCCACCTTTGCCATCCACGCATGCCATGCTGACCGCACCCTGAGTCCCGGCACCACCGTGCTGTGGGATTTTGGCTATGGCGACAAGTTTCAGGACCTCCCCTTCCTGCCTGCCGCCGTGCTGCTCACGCGCGTCATCAGCAAGCCCGGTACCGACCGCATCACTCTCGACCTCGGGCATAAGTCCGTAGCTCCCGAGAATGCCCATCCCAGAGTCCGCTTCGAGGAGTTAGACGAGGCAGAAGTCATCATGCAGAGTGAGGAACATCTCGTCCTCCAGGTCTATCAGCGCGAGCGCTTCCTCATCGGCCAGGCACTGCACGGCATACCCCGTCACGTATGCCCCACTGTCTCCATGCACGGCGAAGCCCACGTGGTGGAAGGCGGACGCGTCGTGGAAACCTGGCCCATCACCGCCCGCAACCGCCGCATCAGCTTCTAGCAGCAGGCAGGCATCGAGCCCCCTACCCGCCAAAGGAGTAGCGAGTGCGCGGGTTGGTGCTCCTGGACCAGTTCAGCGCGCTTATCACCTGTCCAGTCCAGCATGGGGAAGGAGCAGGACTTCCTACCCCGTGATTGCTCGCCGACCATGCTCTGATTCATGCTCTCAAGCTGGGGGGACTTTCGACCTCATTGCTCTGCTTCAGCAGTGGCCGATTTAGAGTGGTGAGCTCGACTTGTTGTGACATCGTCCGCCATGATTCGTCTGCTGCCTTTTTATCTCATCGCCTGGGCCGCGCTCACTTGTTCCGCTCAACCTAACTTTGTCTGGATCATCGCTGATGACATGTCCCCGGACACAGGTGCCTATGGTTTAAGGGAAGTCCACACCCCCCACCTGGACCGTTTGGCGTCCGAGGGCAGACGGTACGAACGCGCCTATGCCACTGCACCGGTGTGCAGCTCTTCGCGCTCCGCTTTCATTCTGGGCTGCTACCAGACGACCACAGGGCTGCATCCGCATGATACAGAGAATCCACAGCCTCTCCCTGCTCCGTACAAGCCGCTACCCAGTCTGCTGCGCGCAGCGGGCTGGTTTGTAACCAATGCCGCCGCTCCGAATACGATGCGGAACGGCAAAAAGATCACGAGGGGTAAGACGCACTACAACTTCACCCACGATGCGAAGCTGCTCTTCGACGGGGAGGACTGGAAGCAGCGCAAAGCCGGACAACCCTTCTTTGCTCAGTTCCAAATCACTGAACCACATCGTCCCTTCCCTATTCCTGAAAGCTACGACGAGGCGGCCCTGGCGTCCATCAAGCTGCCGCCGAACTACCCGGATCATCCGCTTGTGCGGCGGGATTGGTATGCGTATCAGCGCAGTGTAGAGGTGGTGGATCAGCGGGTGGGGGCTATTCTTGATGAACTCCGCTCTGAAGGCGTGCTGGAGGACACCTATGTCTTTTTCTTTGCGGACCACGGTCGGCCGATGCCTTGGGGGAAACAGTGGCTCACGGTGGAGGGTCTGCAGGTTCCGCTACTCGTTCGAGGGCCGGGCATCGAGGCCGGAAGTGTGGAGCTGAATCTGGCCAGCCTTATCGACCTGGCACCCACCATCCTCAAGCTGGCGGGCATGACTCCACCCGAGTGGATGCAGGGCACAGACCTGCTCGGCAGCGAACTTTCAAAACGCGAGCGCGTGTTCGCAGCAAGGGATCGCTGTGGTGACGCCATGGATCGCATCCGCGCGGTCATCACCAAGAATCAGTGGCTGGTGCGAAACTTTTTCCCTCACCTGCCTCATGTAAACTGGTCCAGCTACAAGGAGGATCAATACCCAGCCATGCCGCTGCTTCGTGAACTGCATCACGGGGGAAAGCTGGACGCCATGCAGGGCACCTGGCTTGAATCACAACGATCGGAATACGAGCTTTACGAACTCAAGAGCGATCCTCTGGGCTTGCACAACGTGGCCACGGGAGGAAACTGGGCCGCGCTCAATGAGCAGCTCGAATCCTGGATACTGAGCACCAAAGATGCGGGCGCCACGGGTGATCCCGCCACTGAGCCGCCGCTGCCTGAAATCCAAAAAGAAAAACGTGCCACCTCACGCAGTACCTGGAAAAAGCGCCTCGGAAAAGAAGAGCCTTCCGATACCGAAAAGGTGTCTTGGTGGATGAAGCAGTATCACCTCGTCCCATGAGCCGCCTTCTCTTCACCAATGTGGACGCCATCTTGCCGGACGCCCTGATGAAGCAGGCCAACGTGCTATGCGAAAATGGAGTCATCCTCTCCGTCTCGGCCCGTGCTCCCAAACTGAAGCCCAATACGGTGACAGTGGACGGAGGTGGGTCCTATCTCTCTCCGGGTTTCATCGACATTCATGTGCATGGTGGAGCTGGTGCGGATTTCATGGACGGCACCGTGGAAGCTGCAAAAAGGATCTGCAGGGCACACGCCAGTCATGGCACCACCACCCTATTTCCTACCACCACCACAGGGTCTCCGGAGCAAGTTCACGCCATGCTGGATGCAGTGAAAGCCGTGCGCAGCTCCCAAAGCCCCGCAGACGGGGCGCAGATCGCTGGTGTCCACCTTTACGGACCCTTCTTCGCAAAAGACAAGGTGGGTTGTCACTCCGCAGCCGGATGCCGTTCTCCGACTTCGGGTGAATACCGCGCTTACTTTGCCAAAGGCATCATTCGAATAGCCACTTGTGCTGCCGAGCTGCCCGGTGCAGGAGAGTTCTACCGTGAAGCCAAGCGAAGGAAATGCTTTATCACCTGCGGGCACTCCAACGCAAGCTGGCCAGAAATGGCTGCGGCTTTTCGTCTCGGCATGAGGCATGTGGATCACTTCTGGTGTGCCATGAGCAATGTCTCCTCCGTGCGCAGCCGACTTGGCGTGCCCATGCGCGGCAGCATGCTGGAGTTCGTGCTTGCAAACGCGGACATGAGCACGGAGGTCATCGCAGATGGCTGCCACCTCGCACCAGAGTTGCTAGACTTTGCCTTCCGCATGAAGGGCTCGAAGAAGCTGTGCCTAGTGACCGACTGCAACCGTGGCTTAGACATGCCACCTGGGAGATACCGCTTCGGCAACCAAGATGACGGTTCGTGGTTTGAGAGTGATGGTCACGTAGGCTGGGCACCCGAGCGTACGAGCCTGGCCAGCAGCATTGTCGGCATGGATCACATGGTGCGCCAAATGCTCCGCGATACATCCGCCACGCTTCCTGACGTCATCCGCATGGCCAGCCTTACACCAGCGGAGCTCACGGGCCTTGCCGCCCACACCGGAAGCATCGAAAAAGGCAAACGCGCCGATTTCCTGCTCCTGAGCCGACGACTGAATGTCAAACGCGTATTCATCTCCGGCCAAGAGGTCGCACTGAAACTTCCTCCACGCACTGCGGTTCATCCCACATCCCCATGAAACGCCTCTTCCTTCTCGCATTGCTCACGATGACTTCCGTGGCCCGGGCCTATGACCCGCTCACTGCACCGAAGCTGGACCTACCGCCAAAAGACTTCACCATCCACGACACGGGCCGCGCCCGAGACATTCCAGTGCGGGTCTATCTGCCGGCCGAAAAACAGACGTCGCCTGTGGTGCTCTTCAGTCACGGACTCGGCGGCAGCCGTGAAGGATCCGCATTCCTGGGGCGGCACTGGTCAGCTCGAGGTTACGTGTGCGTGTTCCTCCAGCATCCCGGCAGTGATGAAGGCGTGTGGAAAGACAAGCCACTCCCGGCTCGCACTGCGGCACTCATGCAAGCAGCGAACGCTCAGAACCTTATGCTCCGCGTAAGGGACGTTTCCTCAGCGCTGGACGAACTCGAGCGGTGGAACAAGAACGCAGAGCACCCACTGCACCAGCGCATGGACCTCACCCAGGTGGGCATGAGTGGGCACTCCTTTGGCGCACAAACCACGCAGGCCGTGAGCGGACAGCGGTTCCCCATTGGCCCGGCCACGCTCGAACCCCGCATCAAGGCGGCGATCATCTTCAGCCCCTCAAAGCCCGCTCGTGGAGACACCCAGCGCGCCTTCGCCGAGGTCAAGCTCCCCTGGCTTCTGATGACTGGAACCAAGGATGTAGCGCGCATAGGACCCCAGACCATCGGAGCGGCTGACGTGGAGTCCCGGCTTGCCGTCTATCCCGCCCTGCCGCCTGGAGACAAATACGAGCTCCTGCTGAACGACGCAGCTCACTTCGCCTTCACAGACAGGCCCGACTTTGAGAAAGAAGACCCCCGCAATCCCAACCACCACCGTGTCATTCTGGCCCTAAGCACGGCCTTCTGGGATGCCTACCTCAGAAAAGAAGCCGAGGCCAAAGCCTGGCTCACCGGCGCGGCAGCCCGCAAGCTCATGGAGGAAAAAGACCGCTGGCAGATGAAGTAGGCGCAATGCCTGGACGAGCCACTGCGTTACCCGCAGATGATCCGTGTCTGGCTCTTTCTCCTCGCGCTGCACAGTCTTCTCCACGCTGCACCGCCAAACATCCTGCTCATCATCACGGATGATCAGGGCTACGGCGATCTCTCTGTGCATGGCAATCCTCATCTCAGAACCCCGCACATCGACCGCCTTGCGAGTGAAAGTGTGCGCTTTGACCGCTTCTATGTGAACTCCTTCTGCGCCCCCACACGGGCCGCCCTTCTCACCGGACGCTGGCCACTGCGCACCGGGTGCCACGGGGTGACCCATAACAGAGAGGCCATGAGGCCAGCTGAGATCACCCTAGCCGAAGCGCTGAAGCCGGCTGGCTACCGTTCGGCCTACGTGGGCAAGTGGCACAATGGAGAACAGTTCCCTTTCACACCACAAGGCCAAGGATTTGACGAGTTCTTCGGCTTCAACAACGGACACTGGAATGACTACTTTGACGCCACTCTCCTGCGCGGCTCCAAACCTGAAACCACGCAAGGCTATATCACCGACGTTCTTACCGACGAAGCCATGCGCTTCATCTCCAACCACCAAAAGAAGCCTTTCTTCTGCTACCTCTCCTACAACGCACCGCATTCACCGTATCAGCTGCCAGACCGCTACTACGACCGATTCAAAGCCATGGGCTTCGATGAGAAACTGGCCGCTTTCTACGGCATGATTGAGAACATGGATGACAACGTAGGACGTCTTCTCGCTCACCTGGAACAGCTCAAGCTCACAGACAACACGCTCGTTCTCTTCCTTACCGATAACGGTGGCACCGTCGGTGTGAAGACTTATAACGCCGGCATGCGAGGCGGAAAAACCAGCGTGCATGAGGGCGGCAGTCGGGTGCCTCTTTTCATCCGCTGGCCCGCTGCAAAATGGAAGCCGCGTATCATCGAGACACTCACCTCACACATCGACATCCTGCCCACCCTGGTTGACTTGTGCGAAGTCACCCCTCCTGACGCCCGACTGGATGGAATAAGCCTGAAGCCCCTCCTATTTGAAACCGGTTCCCTGCCAGAGCGTACCCTCTTCACGCACAACCCCATCAGTGAAACCAACCAATACCCTGGGGCGGTACGCACAGACCGCTGGAGACTGGTGCGTGAAATCAAAGGCCCCGCTGGTGGCTCGAAAGCCACCGCCAATGATGAAAGCGCCACGCCGTGGCAACTCTACGACATGCAGAATGATCCCGGTCAGGAAAAGGATGTCGCAGCCCTTCACCCAGACGTCGTGGAGGAACTCTCTGCGCGTTATGACCGCTGGTTTGCCGAGGTTTCGAGCGAGGGACTCAGGCGGCTCCCCCTTCCAGTCGGGCATGAGGAACACAACCCAGTCGAACTCCATGCGCCGCAGGCTTTCATCTCCACACCGCTCCACTTCGCCAGCGGGCCCGGCTTTGCCAACGACTGGATCACCGGCTGGAGTGACAAGGCGGCCCAGGTCCGCTTCGAAATCGACGTCGCCGCTGCCGGCGACTATGAAGTTGCAATCGCCTACGGATCACCCGTGCCAAGCCCGGTTCTCCTTCAAATCGCCGGGCATACCATCCATGCGGAACTGCCTCGTGCTGAAGCACGAGAGATACCCCTTCCTCATCGGGACCAAGAAGGCAGAACCCGCTACCGGAACCGAGACTGGGCCATTCACCACGCGGGAACCGTAAAGCTCCAAAAAGGAATGACCACTCTCATACTTCAGGCCATGAATCTTCCTGGACCCGATTTGAAGCACATCACTCTCACCAAACGTTGATACAGATGAACATGAAAAAGGTTCTCGCATTCCTCGCCATCTTCTCCGGTAGTGCCTTCGCAGCCGCGCCTCCAAACATCCTCTTCGCTATCGCAGATGACTGGGGCGCTCATGCAGGCGTTTATGGCACCACCTGGGTCCAGACGCCAGCGTTTGACCGCATAGCAAAAGAGGGCGTACTTTTTACCAATGCTTACACACCCGTAGCCAAGTGTGCCCCCTCGCGCGCCATCGTGCTTACAGGCCGTCATGCTTGGCAGAACGAAGAGGCAGGCAACCACATGGCATACTTTCCCGCAAAGCTCAAAAGCTGGCCAGAGGTCCTCATGGACAAAGGATGGAACGTAGGCATCACGGGAAAAGGCTGGGGTCCAGGAATAGCCAATGACGCCGAAGGAAAGCCCCGTCAGATCACTGGCATCCCCTACAACAACCGCAAGGCACCCCCGCCCGCATCGGGCATGACCAACAATGATTACGCCGGCAACTTCACCGACTTTCTCGACGCCGCTCCCGCAGACAAGCCCTGGTGCTTCTGGTATGGAAGTCTGGAACCTCACCGTGGCTACGAATACCAGTCTGGAGTCACTAAAGGCGGCAAGAAGCTCTCCGACATTCCTGAAGTGCCTGACTACTGGCCAGATGACGAAGTGGTCCGCCATGATATGCTAGATTACGCCTTCGAGGTAGAGCATACGGACAGGCATCTGGGCCGAATGATCGCCGAGCTGGAGAAGCGCGGACTGCTGGAGAACACACTCATCATCGTCACCGCAGACCACGGCATGCCCTTCCCACGTTGCAAAGGATACGCCTACATGGACAGCAATCACGTGCCCCTCGCCGTGCGGTATCCTGCCGGCATCAAGCACCCTGGACGTATCGTTTCGGACTTCGTGGATTTCACCGACTTGGCTCCCACCCTGCTGGACTACGCAGGCGTCTCGCAGGCAGAGAGCGGCATGTTGCCAGTGACGGGGAAGAGCTGGCGCCCCATCCTGGAGTCAGACAAGTCTGGGCGCATCATCCCAGAGCGGGACCACACCCTCATCGGTAAAGAACGCACCGACGTGGGACGCCCCCACGACTGGGGTTATCCCATCCGTGGCATCGTCACGGCGGAGCACCTCTATCTGAAGAACTACGAGCCCACACGCTGGCCGGCAGGCAATCCTGAAACAGGTTACCTGGACACCGACGGCAGCCCTACCAAAACCCTCATTCTGGAACGCGGTCGCAAGGACCGTGCGGACAAGTTCTGGAAGCTGAACTTCGGGATGCGTCCCGCAGAGGAGTTCTATGATCTGACCGTGGATCCACACTGTGCGCAGAACCTCGCCGGAGAATCCGTTCATCAACTGACCACCAGCCAGCTCAGGGACAGAATGGAAAGCCTGCTCAAAGCTCAGGGTGATCCGCGCATGTTTGGGAACGGCAAAGTGTTTGACGAATATCCGGCCACCAACGGAGCAGGCTTTTATGAAAAGTTCATGAAAGGACAAAACGTGAAAGCAGGCTGGGTGGAGCCCACCGACTTCGAGAAAGAACCTCTGAAGCCGTGACCTGCTGAACAAGAATCCGCATTCGTCATTGCCACCAGGCCAGCCCCGGCGTTTCTTCCGAGCATGAAGTTGGCACTTATTGGATGTGGTAAGATGGGTAGCGCACTCCTGAAGGGAGTGGCCGCTGCGCTTCCTGGGGACGCATCGTTTTTTCTCAGCGATGTGCATGCACCCGCTGCTGAGGCACTGAAACAAGCCCTCGGCGGCCGGGCCAGCATCACCCCCACGGCCGAGGCTGCCGTCAAGACTGCGGACGTGGTCATTCTCGCCGTCAAGCCCGGCGACATGAAGGGCCTCTGCCAGAGCGTGGCATCACAGCCAGGGAGCCGCCTGTTCCTGTCCATCGCCGCTGGGCTTACGCTCGCGGACCTGGAGAACTGGCTTGGCGGTTCGCAGCGCGTCATCCGCTCCATGCCCAACACACCGGCACTCGTTGGGGCCGGAGCGGCTGCCTTTTCACGCGGAAGCAAGGCCACGGAGGAGGACGCCACCACCGCCCGCACCATCCTCGGTGCGGTAGGTATCGTGGACGAAGTGCCGGAGAAACTTTTGGATGCCGTCACCGGCCTGAGCGGCAGCGGACCCGCCTACGGATACGCCATCATAGAGGCACTGGCAGATGGCGGCGTGCTCATGGGCCTACCACGCGCCACTGCCGTGAGACTGGCAGCCCAGACTCTCATCGGCGCCGCCAAAATGGTGTTAGAGACTGGCAAACACACCGGCACTCTGCGAGATGAAGTCACCAGCCCGGGAGGCACCACCATCGCCGGGCTGGAGCAACTGGAAGCTAACGGGCTGCGCTTTGCCCTCATGCAAGCGGTGAGAGCAGCCACCGAACGCGCCCAGGAGCTGGGCCGCAAGTGAGCTGATGCCCATGTCACTCGTAGCCCATCTTCAGCAAGACGAAGACCTCCGCCAGAAGGAGTTTCCTGTGTGCGCGGAGAGCGTGTTCATGGCTCACGCCGGCGTGACCATCCTTCCACGTCGTGTCGTACGCACCATGCAGGACTATCTGGAGCAGAGCTGCCTCCGGCACCAGGAATACACAGAAGCCTGGCGCGCCGTCACTGAGACACGCGTTCTGGCTGCCAAGCTTATCGGCGCAAAGGCCCATGAGATCGCCCTGCTCGGTCCCACATCGGTTGGCTTGAATCTCATCTCTCTCGGCCTTCCCTGGCAGCAGGGGGATGAGGTGGTCTGCTACCTGGACGACTACCCGGCCAACGTTTACCCGTGGATGGAGCTGGAACGCCGAGGCGTCCACGTACGCTATCTGGAACCCGCACAACTCGGCGGCATCACCCCTGAAGTGGTGGAGAGAGTGCTCACTCCAAAGACCAGGCTCGTCGCTCTGGCCAGTTGCCACTTTCTCAGCGGGAACCGAATCCAGATCGAGGTCATAGGTCGCATGTTGCGGGAGCGCGGCATCTACTTCTGCTTGGACGCCATTCAGACCGTCGGTGCGTTTGAGACACTCGTGGAGCATGTGGACTTCCTCAGCGCAGACTCGCATAAGTGGATGCTCGGCCCCATGAGCGCCGGCATCGTTTATGTGAAGGAATCCCTTCACGACCAAGTGCGCCCCGCGCTGCTTGGCTCATGGAACGTGCGCAGCCCCAACTTCATCGCGCAACAAGCCATCAGCTTTGAAAACGGTGGCCGCCGGTTCGAACCAGGAGCTATGAACATGGCGGGCATTCTCGGCATGAAGGCCGGCATCGAACTCCTTCTTGAGGCAGGAGTGGCCAACATCAGCGACCAACTTCTCTCCCTTCGCCAGCACTTCACCGCAGGGCTGGAGTCCATAGGGTGGGAAGTGCTGCCCATCGCGCCCGGTTGCCTGCCAAGTGGCATCGTCACCGCCCGCCCGCGTAAAACATCTGAGCAAGCCATGAGCGCATTGTTCGCAAGACTCGCTGAAGAACGGATCATCGTCTCACATCGTTTTGACCGCGCAGGCACGAGTTATCTCCGCTTCAGCCCGCACTTTTACAATACCTTCAGCGAAATCGAGCACGTGCTCGCCAGACTACATTGAAACACGTGATCATCCACAGTGACGGGGGCTGCCAAGGCAACCCAGGCCCCGGAGCATGGGCCGCCGTGCTGCGTTACGGCCCTCATGTGAAAGAAATCAGCGGTGCCGTGCCAGCCACCACGAACAACCGCATGGAGCTTCAGGCGGCCATTCAAGCCTTGCGCTCTCTCAAGCAAGCCTGTCGCATTGATTTCCATACCGACTCCCAGTATCTGCGCAAAGGCATCAGCGAGTGGATCACTGGCTGGAAGGCCAAAGGCTGGAAGACCTCCACCAAGCAACCAGTGAAAAACGCTGATCTCTGGCAGGCTCTGGATGCCGCCTCCGCTCCGCACCAGATCACCTGGAAATGGGTGAAAGGCCACGCCGGTGATGCGGACAATGAGCGCTGCGACACCTTGGCAGCAGAAGCCATCTCAAAACTCCGCGCCACCACCTCCCGAGGAGAGCTGCAGACGGCGCTCAAGGCATTCAAGGCAGCAGGTTGACCACAGGTGTGTGGTTCGGATAGCCCCACGTGCAGGAGCGGCGAAAACCTGCCTGGTCACCAACGTTTGCATTCGTAATACCACCCATGCTACGCACCGTCGCACTCCTTTTCACCCTGCTGGCTGCAAGCTGCCTTGCAGACACCCCGCGCCCGAACTTCCTCATCATCCTGGCAGATGACTGCACCTTCAGCGACCTGCCTATGTATGGCGGCACCAATGCTCACACTCCCCATCTTGACAAGCTCTCCAGCACGGGACTCACCTTCAACCGAGCTTACGTCAGCGCCGCCATGTGCCAGCCCTGCCGTGCGGAACTTTACACCGGGCTGTTTCCCATGCGCAACGGCTGTGCCTGGAACCACAGCGCCAGCCGCCCCGGAACCAAAAGCCTTCCTCATCACCTAGCACCCGCGGGCTACAGGGTAGGCATCGCTGGCAAAGTCCACGTCACGCCGCAGGAGTGTTTCCCTTTTGAAGATGTGCCGGGATTTGATGCCAACGCCGTGCGCAATCCCACTCAACCACATGACCTAGCTGGCGTGAAGGAGTTCATTCAACGGGACCAGGGACAGCCCTTCTGTCTCGTCGTCGGCCTCACCGAGCCCCATGTCCCATGGGTCATGGGCGACCGCACACCTTATCCACCACGCAAGCTCAAGCTTCCCCCGAACCTGGCAGATACCCCTAAGACGCGCGAAGACTTCTCCGCTTACCTCGCCGAGGTCAGCTACATGGATGCGCAAGTGGGACAAATCCTGACCACGCTAACCGAGGCAGGTGCGGCAGACAGTACGCTCGTCCTCTTCACGAGCGAGCAGGGCTCTCAGTTTCCCGGCAACAAATGGACCTGCTGGGATACCGGGCTCCACACCGCGCTCGTCGCCCGCTGGCCTGGCAAAATCTCCCCCGGCACCCGCACCGATGCGCTGGTGCAGTATGCCGACGTGCTTCCTACTCTTCTGGAACTAGCAGGAATAAAGACGGATCACCGCTTCGATGGCAGCAGCTTTGCTGCCGTACTGCGTGGAGAAACCCACATGCACCGCAGCTACGCCTACGCCGCTCACAACAACATACCAGAAGGGCCTGCTTACCCCGTGAGGAGCGTGAGCAATGGGGAATGGCGTTACATCCGAAATCTCCTGCCAGAGGAGATCTTCATCGAAAAACACCTCATGGGCCTCCTCGGCGGTGCCACCATTCACAATGCCTACTGGTCTTCATGGATGGCCACCGCCTTCGATCACCCACGCACCTACCAACTCGTCAAACGTTACATGCGCCGACCGGCGGAGGAACTGTATCACACCGCCGCAGACCCCGCCGAAATGAACAACTTGGCAGCGGATCCCGCTCACGCCGACATCAAGGCCTCACTATCCGCCGAGCTGGACCGCTGGCTGACCTCGCAGGCCGATCCTGGGGTTTTGCTTGATACCCACCAGGCACACCAAGCCGCCAAACGTGGAGAGCACCTCCACCCCGCAGGACCATAGCCGCTTTTGCTGGTCTTGAGAGGTTCTTAAGCAGTTTACTTCAGCTCCTGGATACGAATGTTCCTCCACCGGACCTCCGTGCCCGGCTCTGCGTTTTTGCCGATGCCATGCACTTGCAGCGCGATGATGCCCCTCGTCGTCATGGAGTCTTTGATGTCCACCGCGTTCACGCCATTGATGAAGGTCTTGATGCTGTCACCTCGGCACTCGATGCGGCCCTGGTTCCACTCCCCCGGCTTGAAGGCATTCCGCGCTGCTTCATTGTCCTTGAGGTCCTTCAGCCAGCCACGACGTGCCTCATCATACACACCGCCAGTATAGGCCCGTGGACTCGGATCTATCTCGAACTGGTAGCCATAGACACGATCCGCAGCGAACTTCTTCTTTTTGCCATTGATCTCTACCTCGGTCTCCCCAGCCGAGATGAGACTGCGGAACTGCACACCGGAGTTCATCCCCTCTGGCACCTTGAACTCGAACTCCAGAATGAAATCACCGTATTCCTGCGTCGTGCACATAAAGGAGTTTCCCGTGCCGACCACGGTCTTGCCCACCACACAGCCATCCTCCACACGATACTCCGCCTTACCACTGTGCTGCGACCAACCGGTGAAATCCTTGCCATTGAACAGATCAGTCCAGGCAGATTCATCAGCCAGCACTGACAGCGGAAACAAAAGAAGAGCGATAAGTGTTTTCATAGTGAGACCATCGAAAACGTCACCCAGAACCGTTTCCTGCAAGGCAAGCAAATGGAAAGCTGCGCGTCATGGCTGCGTTGTCAGCGAATGATGTCTCGTTTTCTCATTCCAGGGCTGCTCGCCGCCTTGTTCGCATCAGCACAGACGCCAGCACCAAAATCCAAAGGCAAGGCCAAAGGTGCGCAGGTGGTCCAGCCGCAAAGCACCGTGCCACTTCAGCGGCATACCATCATCAAGGACGACACGTTGCATCGCGACTTCCCGGATTTCACCATCTCTGAGGCGCTGGAACTGTGGATGACTTTCGTGGAGCATGATGACAGGGCAGACACGCTCAAGCTCGCCAAGTTTTCAAACGGCACCTGGACCACTGTAGCAGACGTTTCCTCGCCCGGCGTCGTGCATCAGCCCGCCATCACGACAGATCAAAACGGCGGCGTGTGGTGCTTCTGGAGCCAAGTGAATGAAGCGGATGTCATGGCGCTGCGAGGCCGCCGTTTCATCGATGGAAAGCTGGAAGCGGAAACCCCCATTGCAGCCCATCCAGATGCCGGATGCGGCTTCGCGGATGCGGGCACAGATGCCGCAGGACGCGTCTGGGTCACCTGGCAGGAGATTCGCCCCGGCAGGTCGCAGGTGTGGACGCGGTACTGGAAGGACGGCAACTGGTCATCGGCCGTGCGTGTTTCCACGAGTAGCGAGGGTGGAAACTGGGAGCCGCGAATCGCCTTTTCCGACGCGGCGGGTGCGTGGATTGTCTATGACTGCTCCAGCGGCAGCGAGTTCAACCTACGCCTTGCTCACATCACACCTGAAGGTCTGGTGAAAGATCGTCTGCTGACTAACACTCCGGACTACGAAGCGCGGGCGAGCCTAGCAGCCGATGGCAAAGGCGGCCTTTGGATAGCAGCGGAGCGCGGGCGGAAACAATGGGGACTGGACTCGCGAGGACACGAGGATGCGATGGGCCTGAATGCGCAGAAGCGCATCCTCCTTGGTCGTTACGACATCGCTGCAGAAACCTTCACCGAAGTCCCCGTACCAGATCGCGGGCGCCCTACCCCTGCACCGGATCCGAGTCCAGGCTTCGCCGTGAATGTGCCCAGCGTAGCCGTTCGCGGGGACGGTCAGGTCTGGCTAAGCTACCGCTACTTCTCACGAGTCTTCTGGCGGGCAGCAGTGGCACGCTTTGATCCTGCTACAGGAGCCTGGGCGGAACCCGCTGCCCTGCCAGACTCCACCATGGGGCAGGATCGCAGAGAGGAGCTTCACGTAGGACCCAAAGGCGCCCTCTGGGTCACATGGGCCACCGACAAACGGACGACGAAGGCCAGTGGAATCGCTCAGGTTCACTCTGCCATGATCTCTCATTCCGCAGAGTGGAAGGAGCTGCCGAAAGAAGCAGACGCCACCATCTCCCTAGCTCCCGAACCAGAACCTTATCTCAACGAACCCACACCACCGCGCCCACTGAGCGAACATCACACTTGGACCATCGGTGGAAAAACCTACCGCCTTGTGTGGGGAGATCTTCACCGGCACACAGACATCTCCAACTGCCGCACCGGCTTCGACGGCTGCGTGAATGAGCACTACCGCTACGCTTACGATCTCGCGGGACTGGACTTCCTCGGCACCTCGGACCACACCGACATCGGGAAAATTTACTCGCCCTACGAATGGTGGCACACGCAGCGGCAGGTGGATCTGTTTCACGCACCGGGCAAGTTCACATCCCTCTACGCCTACGAACGTGAGCAGCGCTTCCCCTGGGGACATCGGAATGTGGTCTTCGCACAAAGAGGCGGTCCCATCATTTACATCAACCGCGCCATCTACCGCCAGTCACAGTGGAATGAACAGCTTCCGGTGGCACCCGGCATCCAGGAAATCCAGCCGCAGGAACTCTGGGACGTACTCAAGCGCCACAACCGACCCGTGGCAGTTATCAGTCACACTGGCGGCACAGGCATGGGCACGGACTGGACCAAATACGAACACGGCATCGACAACACCTATGAGAACAGCGTCGAAATCTTTCAGGGTGCACGCGTCAGCTATGAAGCACAGGGAGCACCTCAGCCCACCGTCGGCTTACGCAAAGAGGAAGCATACACTCCACACCGTCTCGCCGGTGATGAACATCCGAAACCGCCAGCACCCATCACCGACTTCGATGCCGGTTTTCCCGCCAAGCCAGGCTACAACCATGGCACTTACCAAACCGCCTTGTCCCAAGGGCACAAGCTCGGAGTCTTCGCATCCAGTGACCACATCGCCACGCACACCTCCTTTGGCGGTGTGTACGTGGAAGCCTTTACCCGGGAAGGCATCATCGCTGGCCTCAATGCACGTCGCACCTGCGCCGCTACGGACAAGATCTTCGTGGAACTAAGCTGTGGCGAGCACCTCATGGGAGAAGTCTTTTCCACTACCGGCAAACCCGCACTCACCTTCCTCATCGCAGGCACCGCGCCCATCAAACGGCTCACCATCGTCCGCAATGAGCAAAACCATCACGTCCTCGAGCCCAGAGCCAGTTCCGTAGCGTCCACTTGGACGGATGAAAACCCACTCCCCGGTGAAAACCGCTATTACCTCCGCATCGAGCAGGCGGATGGCAACATGGCCTGGTCCTCACCCCTCTGGATCCATATCAAACCTTAGCCACATTCCACCCAGAGCACAGTCCAGCGCCAGCAGTCACGGCCTCAAACTCCGCAAACTGCCACCGTCCCTCCACCGGCCAGTCGTCATCAACACCTTCGCATGCTCCGGCGTGCCACGCTCATTGCGGTGGAACTGCTCCACCACCAAGTCCACCGCCGCCGCACCAAGCACGCCCGCCTGTTGATCTATCCCAGCGCGCTCAGGTTGATCAGACTCCCAGCTCAGCGTCGCATAGCCAAGTTCTTCAGGCACACGGATACCCTTGAGCCAGGGCCAGAGCAGCCTCCCGCTGTCGATCACCACCTGAGGTCTAGCCTTTGCCATCCAGTCACTGAACACCTGACGGGTCGGCTCCCGCACCAGACACAGAAGCCCCGCCGCTTCCTTCCGCGGCAGCGGATGATGCACCAGAAAGCTCGCAGACCAAGCCCTGAACATGCGCTCGTCGATCGTCGAACCAGAGAAGAATCCAATCCGGCGGTAACCTCGCCTCTTCAACTGATGAAGAGTCTCCATCATTCCCAGAAAGTGATGATGGTGAACGCGGTGCTGCGGCGGACGTGCAAAGCCAAGCCCTATCACCGCACTGCTGAACTTCTCCCACCGCATCGCAACGTGGCCCCGACTGCGCGAAAGAAGCGGCGAGAGAATGAAACCGGGGATGCCTCGTGCCTCCAGTATGCTGGACAGACGAGGGGCCGTCATTCCCCTCTCCGCCAGGTGAAACTCCGACAACTCAAAGCCCAACTGCGTCGCGCGCTGCCGCGCACCGCTGAACAGATCCATCGACCACGATGATTGGCGCATGGTCCCGGGTGACTTCTCCGCCCAGATGAACGCAAGCGTACGGGGAGACTCGCTACGGCGTGAGCGGCGCATGTAAGACATCAGCTTCGAAATCTCCGGGTCCGGACGGTAATCCAACGCTTCTGCTTCAGCTCGAACCGCTTCCATCACCTCTTGCCTCACATGCCTCTCACCCCGCAGCGCACGAGAGACCGTCATCTTTGAGAGACCGAGTTTGTCGGCGATGTCCTGAAGCGTAGGGCGGGTCATGATGAAACCTGTTACCGTAACAGCGGATTGCCGATTGTGCGAGCAAAAGGCTGGCGTTTAGGACGTGCTACCTTCTAAAATGACCTTCACCATGAAACGCGCATGTCTCGCCCTCAGCAGTCTCATCGCCCTCTCTCAGCTCCCCGCACAGCAAGTCTGGGTGGAAGCAGAGTCCATGCAACGTCACGGCGGCTGGGTGCTTGACACACAGTTTATCGACATCATGGGCAGCGCCTACCTCATGGCGCACGGACTTGGCAAACCCGTTTCTGACGCCACTGGAGAGGTCACCGTGCCCGCAGATGCGAAATACACCGTCTGGGTGAGGGCAAAAAACTGGGTGGGCCCCTGGGACGCCCCAGGTGCGCCGGGGCGCTTCCAAGTCAGCGTGAACGGCACCACCTTGGCCAACGACTGCGGCATCACCGGCAAAGACTGGCAGTGGGACAATGCCGGAGAAATCGAGCTCAAGGCTGGCAAGGCAACACTCGCACTACACGACATGACTGGATTCAACGGTCGCTGTGACGCCATCATCCTGAGTGCCGATCCCGCCTTCAAGCCCTCCGATGACAACGAGGAAACCAACAAACTCCGCAGGACACTCCTCGGCCTGCCCGAAAACCCACCAGAGACCAAAGAATACGATCTCGTCGTCATCGGCGGCGGATATGCCGGCATGGGTGCCGCCATCAGCGGGGCACGTCACGCTTTGAAAGTGGCCTTCATCCAGAACCGCCCTGTTCTGGGCGGAAATGGCAGCAGCGAGATTCAAGTATGGGCACAGGGCAACACACGCCGCGGTCTCTACCCCCATCTGGGAGACATCGTCGAAGAGTTTGCAGACCGCGCCAGCAACAGCCCCGCCGCTGATCCGGCCGAATACAACGACAAACTCAAAGAGGACACCGTGCGGGCAGAGAAGAGCATCGACTTGTTCCTCAACACGCACGTTCACCGCGTCAGCATGAAGGACAAAAGGACCATCCAGTCGGTCATCGGACTGGATACCCGCACGGGCAAGGAGACCGCCTTCCGTGGCAAACTGTTTGTTGACTGCACCGGTCACGGCACCGTGGGCGCACTCTCCGGAGCGGAGTTCATGATGGAAGAAAAAGGCCGCATGGGCATGAGCAACATGTGGGTCATGCAGAAAATGGAAGCTCCTCAAACTTGGCCTGAGACCCCCTGGGCCTTGGACCTGGGCCTTGATGACTTCCCTCTGCCCAGACCCCTCGCACCCGTAGGTGTCAAAAACAAAAACCAGCAGCAGGGTTATGACCTGGGCTACACCCCCGTGAGCAACCCACAGGATTACCTCCACGGAGAGTGGTTCTGGGAGAGCGGCTTTGACAAGCACCCCATCAACGACCTCGAACTCATCCGCGACTGGAACTTCCGCGCCGTTTTCGGCGCCGTGAACGCGATGAAGAAACTCAAGCCAGAAGATTACGCCCACCACACACTCTCATGGCTCGCCTACATCGGCGGCCCACGTGAAAGCCGTCGCATCGTGGGAGACTTCATCCTCAACGGCGAAGACATGGTCAAAGGCATCATTCATCCGGACGGCTGCGTACCCACCACCTGGGACCAAGACCTGCACTACCCCAAGGAGGAGTACATGAAAAAGTATCCGGATAACCCCTTCATTAGCCGGGCCGTTTTTGGCAAGCACACGGACCGCCACAACGGCTACCCCGTGCCCTACCGCTGCTTCTACGCACGAGACATTGACAATCTCTTCATGGCAGGCCGCACCATTAGCGTGGACCGCTGGGCGCTCGGGAGCACCCGCGTCATGCGCACCTGCGGCATGATGGGAGAAGTCATCGGCAAGGCAGCCTGGATCTGCATCCGCCACCACACCACGCCCCGCGGCGTTTATGAGCAATACCTCGACATCCTCAAGGACCTAATGAACCAGCCCGGAGCCATGCGCCGCGACACTCTGGAAGGTCCGCTTTACAAACCGGCCCATGCCAAGACCCTGCCGGAAAGCTATAGCCCCTCCATCCCAGTAGCCAAGCTCGAGGGTATCGTCATAGACGATGAAGAGGCAGAACTCACGGGCGAATGGGCAAAAGGTCATGGCCTCAATCCATTCGTTGCCGACGGCTATCAGTACACCGCAAAAAAAGGAGCCTCCGCCCGCTTCGCCTTCGCCGTCAAAACCAGCGGCAAATACGAAGTACGAATCGCATGGCAGCCCCACGAAAACCGCGCCAAAACTGCCAAAGTCTCAGTCCTAACCGCAGACGGCATCAAAGATTTCACCGTGGACCAGACCAAAGCCCCGAGTGACAAAGCCTTCGGCACCATCGGCACCTTCACTTTCAACGCCGGTGAAGAAGCCGCTGTCGTCTTCACCACCGAGGGTGCAGGAGGAAACGTCCACATCGACGCCGTGCAGGTGCTGCCAGCAAACTAACGGCCCCGGACGATCCCTCGCCCAAAGACCCCACCTCTTGGACTGCGGCAGGCTCCTGCCGCTTTCTCAAACCGCAGCCCTGCTGCGCACCCCAGCCCCGCCAGCAGGCTGGCAAACGCCCAAAGCGGCAGCACGGCTGCACGCAGTCCAAAGCCACTGCCCACCGTCCTTCACTCCCAAAACACCCCACCTCTTGGACTGCGGCAGGCTCCTGCCGCTTTCCCAAACCGCAGCCCTGCTGCGCACCCCAGCCCCGCCAGCAGGCTGGCAAACGCCCAAAGCGGCAGCACGGCTGCACGCAGTCCAAAACCGCTGCCCACCGTCTCTCACTCCCAAAACACCCCACCTCTTGGACTGCGGCAGGCTCCTGCCGCTTTC
>CAZIGH010000017.1:0-34036 GCA_964538625.1 uncultured Verrucomicrobiaceae bacterium | reverse complement strand
AGCAGGCTGGCAAACGCCCAAAGCGGCAGCACGGCTGCACGCAGTCCAAAGCCACCGAACGTCCGCTTCCCAACAAAACCACAGTTCAAAACGATTGACTCTCCATCAGACGAGTTTTGCTTCGGCTCATGTCACATAACGACCCAGCCCTTCCAAATGATGATGAATCACGATCGGGCACAAGGAACTGGCCGCACGCTCCTCCTCACCGGCTTCAACAAGCAGGCGTTTACATGGTTACGGCTAGAGCACACGGAGGCAAACACCTACTGGCTGATGACCAGATGAAGGATTGGTTTCAATCCACACTTTTTTCAGTCATGAATCAAGCTGGCTGGACCCTCGAGGCGTGGGCGATACTCTCGAATCACTACCATCTCGTAGCACACAGCCCGGCAGGCAACGCGGAAGGATTAAGTTCAGCCGTGCAAAAACTTCACAGTCTTACAACCAAAGAACTCAATCGTCGAGAGAGACTGCCCGGCAGATCTCGCCTCTGGCAAAACTTTCGAGAAACCCATCTGACCTATCATCGCAGTTACCTCGCCCGTTTGAACTACGTCCATCAGAATGCGGTACATCACGGCCTAGTAAGAATGGGTTCTTTGTGGAAGTGGTGCAGCGCAGCGGCATTCAAAGCAGAGGCTTCACCCGCATGGGTGAAAACGATCTCTCAGTTCCGGTTCGACGAAATCGCTGCTGACGACGGCGAATGACCTAGCCCGCCGTCCTTCACTCCCCAAAGACCCCACCTCTTGGACTGCGGCAGGCTCCTGCCGCTTTCTCAAACCGCAGCCCTGCTGCGCACCCCAGCCCCGCCAGCAGGCTGGCAAACGCCCAAAGCGGCAGCACGGCCCCACGCAGTCCAAAGCCACTACCCGCCCGTCCTTCACTCCCCAGAAGAACCAACGCCTTTGGACAGCCTCACAGCACCGCCGTGCTGCCCAGGATCTCTCTCGCCAGCTCCACACCGGTGACTCCCTCGACGCAATGATCCAGCCGGTGTGCTATGACTGTGGGAGCAGTGGCCTGCACGTCCTCCGGAATCACCATTTTCCTGCCCCCCATCAGCGCCCATGCTTTAGCAGCCGACAAGATGGCCAGCCCGGCGCGCGGGGACAGCCCATGCCCGTGCTGGCGGCTACTGGCGAGCAGATCCTGCACATAATCCAGCAAGGCAGGAGAAACATGCAGACTCCGTGCGAGTTGCTGGAGTTGCTGAAGCTCACCCGCACTCAAAGTAGAGGGCAGCGCGGCCAGCAGGCTGCGGCGGTCTTCTCCCGCAAGCAGCGCCCTTTCAGCTTCGCGGTCCGGTATCCCGAGCTGCAAGCGCATCAGAAAGCGGTCCAGTTGTGACTCCGGCAGATGAAATGTGCCGGATGATGAAAGTGGGTTCTGCGTGGCAATGACGAAAAACGGTTCAGGCAGCGCGTGCGTGATGCCATCGGCAGACACTTGGTTCTCCTCCATCGCTTCCAGCAGTGCCGACTGGGTTTTCGGTGTGGCACGATTGATCTCATCCGCCAGCAACACCTGAGTGAACAAGGGGCCCGGCTTGAAAATAAAAGTGTTACTCTCCTTGTCGAAAACCGACGCACCAATGATGTCTGCCGGCAGCATGTCGCTGGTGAACTGCACCCGCCGAAAACTCAGGCCAAGAGCGCGTGCAAGCGCATGTGCCAGCGTCGTTTTGCCGACACCGGGAAGGTCCTCAAACAGCAAGTGCCCACGTGCCAGCAACGTAGCAACCGCGAGCCGAATGACGTGTTCCTTTCCCAAAACAATCTGGCTGATGGCTTTGACGAGGGCTGTGGTCCGGGCTTGGGCTGCGGCGGGGTCAAGAATGGGATGCATGGAAGACACACATGGAGGATAGCAAACCCACCTCCATTTGGACAGCTTTTGTCCGGTTTTTTGTGATGCGGTGGGTAGTGAGAGCGTTGGGATGCTCGGATTCGGAACACGAATGGACACGAATATACGCCAATAAAAATAGGTTCGTGCCCATTGGTGTTCATTCGTGTTCCAATCTTCACTCACTACGACCATGCGATACCTAGCTCTTCTTCTCGCCGCCTGCCTGCCGCTGGCGATTCATGCCCAGCTCCCTCTTCAACTGAAGCCGGGGGAACGGGTGGCACTGATCGGCAATACGCTCTTCGACCGGATGCGTGACTTCGGGCAGTTCGAGGCGATGTTGCAGCAGCGGTTCGCCAAGGAGGGGGTCATCGTGCGAAACCTTGCCTGGAGTGCGGATGAGATTTCACTGCGTCCACGGCCAGATGGCTTTGGCGATCTGAACCAGCATCTCACGGAGGCAAAAGCGGATGTCATTCTGGCGGCGTTTGGGTTTAACGAGTCGTTCAAGGGCGCTGCCAAGCTGCCCGAGTTCGAGACGCTGCTGAAGGCTTTCCTCATCGAGTTGAAGAGCCATCGCTACAACGGCAAAACGGCTCCGCGCATCGTGCTCGTCTCTCCGATTCCCGCTGAGGCACCGCATGAGAAACTCAACGAACAGATCAAGCTCTACACGGATGCGATGAAGCGCGTGGCCGAAGCCGAGCAAGTCGGTTTTGTCGATACCTTCACTCCCCTCGCCGAACTCTTCACCGCAGATAACGGAAAACGGAAAACGGAAAACCAGCAAACGTTTAATAGCATCCACCTCAACGACAGCGGCTACACCGCCTTTGCCGAGACCTTGTATCGCGGGCTGCTGGAGGAGTCGCCTCCGCAGGTGAATGCCGCGCTGCGTGCAGCCGTGGAGGAGAAGGAGACCAAGTGGTTTCAGTTTCATCGACCGCTGAACTACTACTACATCAAGGGCGGTCGCGCCGAGCCTTATGGCGTGGTGAACTTTCCCGGCGAACTGAAGAAACTGGAGCAGATGGTAGCCAATCGGGATGCACGCATCCATGCCATCGCCCAGGGCAGGCCAGTGCCGGAGAAGATCGACGACTCCAAGACCGAACCGTTGCCAGTCATCACGGGAGATCGTCCCGTGAACGAGTGGCACACACCTGCGGATGAACTGAAGGCCTTCAAGATTGATCCGCGCTTCGAGGTGAACTGCTTCGCGAGTGAAGAAGACTTTCCCGATTTGTTCCGCAAGCCCATCGCCATTCGTTGGGATGCAAAGGGCCGGCTCTGGGTCAGCACCAGCACCACCTATCCGCAGATTTTGCCCGGTCAGGACGCAGAGGATCAGATCCTCATTCTCGAAGACACGAATGGCGATCACAAGGCGGACAAGTGCAGCGTGTGGGCGGACAAGCTGCACATCCCGCTGAGCTTCGAGTTTGGCAACGGCGGTGTCTATGTTTCCGACCAGCCGCACCTCACCTTCCTCAAGGACACGGATGGCGATGGCAAAGCGGACCATCGCGAAAAAGTGCTCACTGGCTTCGGCACGGAGGACAGCCATCATGCGCTGCACGACTTTGTCTGGAGTCCTGAAGGCGATCTCATTTTTCGCGAAAGCATCTTCCATCACAGCCAGGTGGAGACGCCTTATGGACCGGTGCGTGCACGGGAGAGCAGCTTCTTCCGCTTCACACCCGCGACAGGCAAGCTGCTCGCCTTTGGCAGCTACATGAGCACGAATCCGTGGGGAATCACCTTCGATGACTGGGGCTTCCATGTCGGCAGTCATCCGGTGTTTGCCAGTGCAGTTCATGCGCTGAATGCGCCGTATCCGGACATTCATGTGCCAGCGGGCAGCTACATCCCAGCCTACAGCGGCACCTGCGGACAGGAGTTCCTCAGCAGCAGTCATTGGCCGGAAGATTTGCGCAAAAAACACTTCATGCGTGTGCGCTACAAGCCCACCAACGAAGTGGAGCTGCATGAGTGGATCGAGAAAGACACACACTTCGAGGAGAAGAAAGTGGGCATCGTGTTTCAATCCACCGACCTCAGCTTCATCCCTGTGGACATCCAACAAGGCCCCGATGGCGCGATGTATGTGGCGGACTGGTACAACCCGGTGAAAGGCCACATGCAATACTCACTGCGTGACACGCGCCGCGACAAAAAGAGCGGCCGCATCTGGCGCATCACAGCCAAAGATCGCCCGCTGGAAGAAGCGCCGAAGATCGCGGGTGCGAGCATTCCTGAACTGCTGGAGCTGCTGAAGAGTGAAAACTACCGCACGCGCTATCGCGCGAAGGTGGAGTTGAGGGAGAGGGAACCTGAAGAACTAATCTCAGAAATCAAAGCTTCCAAAAGGCCGTTCCCCTCAGGCAGAGTCAATCGTCGGTCAGTCGAAATAGACTGGTTGCTTAGCAGCATCGGTGCTTGGCGTAATCCAAGTCTTCTCCCCGAGAAAGATGCCGCTGAATTGAAGTTCCGACTGGTTGCTTTCGCTCTAGCTGACGAAGATCCAAAAGTTCGCGCCGCCGCAGTCAGACATCTTCGCTGGGCACCTGAGTTTCAAATGGTGAAGCTTGATTCTTCATCTCGCTCAGCCTTGGAACTAGCCGCCAACGACAAGTCTGGCCTCGTCCGTCTCGAAGCCGCCATCGCGGCCAGCTATATCGGCACAAAGGAAGCCCTCATCGCCGCACTCGATCTGCTGAAGCATCCGATGGACGAGTATCTGACTTATGCACTGCGCACTGCCCTCGACAGCCACACCTTGCAGCCGTTGTGGAAGAACAACGACGCCTTCTTGAAGCAGCATCCTGAGCTGGTGAAGTTCCTTCAGGACAGCGAGCCGAAGAAGCCTGCGGTGATGGCGCGAAAGAAGAAGGGCGAAAAGCCTGATCCCTTTGATGCTCAACCGGGATTGCAGACGATCACGATCAAGGCCATTCCCGAGCGCTTGTTGTTTGATGTGCGCGAGTTCAAGGTAAAAGCCGGTGCGCCGGTGAAGCTGGTGTTTGAGAATCCCGATGTCACGCCGCACAACCTCCTCATCGTGCAACCCGGTGCGGCGGATGAGGTAGGCATGGCAGGCAACGAGATGGCCAAGCTGGCGGATGGTTTCGTGAAAGGCTTCGTGCCCGACAGTCCGAAGATCCTGCACAAGACCAAGCTCCTCAATCAAGGCGAGGCCGAGACACTCCGCTTCAAAGCCCCCACCTCACCAGGACGCTACCCCTACATTTGCTCGTTCCCCGGTCACTGGCTCGTGATGAAGGGCGAAATGATCGTGAAGTGAAAAATCTGAAACCTTGTCCAGCACAGACGCTGGCTTGTCACCAGTCGGCTTGCGTCCGTGCAGCGGACATCCCGGAGAAATCCGGGTTGCGCTAAGGGCGCGGGCTTCGTATTCATCGACCCCGCTAACCAACCCCTGCCCATCCACTTATGAAACCTTGGTTCTATGTTGATTCCGAACGCCAGCGTCATCAGGTCACTGAAGACCAGCTCCAATCCCTCATTGCGTCCGGCGTGATTCGCCGAGAGACCATCGTTTGGTGTGAGGGGATGGCACAATGGACGCCAGCCGCTCAAGCCGTAGGCCACCTTTTTGGGGCGGCACCCGCCACACCTCCACCCTCCATACCGGCTGGAAATCCGCCCGCTATGCCGATGAAAGCGCACGACGTGGACTACGAAATCCATGGCAATGAAATGCAGATCGTGGAGGTGGAACTGGACCCAGGAGAGATCGTCATCGCTGAAGCTGGCGGCATGAACTACATGGAGGATGGCATCCAGTTTGAAACCAAGATGGGTGACGGCTCGGAGGCCTCCGGTGGCGGCTTCATGAGTGTGCTCAAGAACATCGGCAAGCGCGTGCTTACCGGAGAGTCTATCTTCATGACGCACTTCACCAACCGCGGCGTAGGCAAGAAGCGCGTCGCCTTCGCCGCACCGTATCCGGGTAAAATCATTCCATTGAAACTGAGTGACTACGGTGGGGAGATCCTCTGCGAGAAGGACGCCTTCCTTTGCGCAGCATACGGCACGAACGTGGGAATCGCCTTCCAGAAGAAGTTCGGCGCGGGTCTCTTCGGTGGAGAGGGTTTCATCCTCCAGCGTTTGCGCGGTGACGGTCTAGCGTTCATCCACGCCGGTGGCACCATCATCAAAAAGGAGCTGCGTGGCGAGACGCTGCGTGTGGATACTGGCTGCCTGGTCGCCTTCACCAGCGGAGTAAATTACGACATCCAGCGCGCAGGGAATCTGAAAAGCATGTTCTTCGGTGGCGAAGGTCTCTTCCTTACCACATTGAGTGGTCACGGCACCGTTTGGCTGCAGAGTCTGCCTTTCTCACGCCTTGCAGACCGCATCATCGCTCACGCACCAAGCGTCGGCGGCTCGTCCACAGGGGAGGGTTCCATCCTTGGTGGCATAGGCCGCATGTTCGATGGTGACAACAGCTAGTCGCGGCATGGCAGATCCCGAGGGCATCCTCTCTGTCTCGCAGCTCACGCGCCGTGTGCGGGGGCTGCTGGAGGATGAGATAGGAGAGGTTTGGGTAGAGGGTGAGATCAGCAATCACCGGCTTCAAACCTCTGGCCACCAGTACTTCACACTGAAGGATGAGGGAGCACAGCTCTCTTGTGTGCTGTTCAAGTTCTCCGCCAGAGGTTCTCCAAAGCTTAGCGACGGCGCACAAGTCCAGGTGCTTGGCAAACTGAGCGTCTATGAGCCGCGTGGCCAGTATCAACTCGTAGCCAAGCTGGTGCAGCCGAAAGGACTCGGTGCCCTCCAGGCGAAGTTTGAGGCCCTGAAGCGTCGCCTCGCCGAGGAGGGTCTCTTTGATGAAGCGCACAAAAAGCCCCTCCCCCGCTTCCCGGAAACCGTGGCACTGGTGACCTCTCCCACAGGTGCGGCCATCCGCGACATGCTGAATATCCTCACGCGCCGTGCTCCGTGGATTCGCCTGCTGGTATTTCCTGTACGCGTACAGGGCACGGGTGCGGAGCACGAAATCGCACGCGCCATTGACATCCTCAATGATGCTGAACGTCATGGCCTGCCAAAAGTGGATTGCATGATTGTAGGACGTGGCGGCGGGAGTCTGGAGGACCTCTGGAATTTCAATGAAGAGAGCGTAGCCCGCGCGATTTACCGCTCCGAGATTCCAGTCATCTCCGCCGTGGGTCACGAGATTGACTTTACCATAGCCGACTTCGTTGCCGATCTGCGCGCCCCCACGCCGAGCGCCGCAGCGGAACTGGTGGCTCCCGACGCGGACGAACTGCTGCGCTGGTTCGCAGATGCTGGGCAGCGTATGGACTCTCTCGTCAAAGGAAGACTGCTCCAGCACGCTCAGGTGCTCGAACTATTAGCCCGCGGCAGCCTGTTCCATGAGCCTAGGCGACAGTTGCAGGAACACGAACAACTGGTCGATGAAACAGAGCAGCGGTGGCGGGACGCGGCGCGGGAGGCGCTCTCACGCCTCAAGGACCATCTCGTGCAGCAGCAGCAGGTGCTAGCACGGCATCATCCGGTGAAGCTCATCGCGGATGGCGGACACCGCTTGGAGATGCAGGCCCACCGGCTTCGCCAAGCTGTGACCTTGGCGACTCAGCGCAAGGCCGATCTGGTGGAAACACGAGCGAAAATGCTGCAAATCCTGGGTCCGGAGGCCGTCCTGGCCCGTGGCTTCTCTTACACCACCACCCTTGACGGGCGCGTGCTCAAAAGCTCCGCAGATGCTCCGCCTGGCACTGAGATCATCACCCGCCTGGCAGACGGCAGTCTGCACGCCGTGGTCAAGGAATAACCCCTCAGGCTACCAGGGCTTGAGAGTAAAGAAGGAAGACTCCTCCACCGTGTGCAGTGGATGCGTACGGGTAAACTCCTCAAACTGCCGCGCCCACTCGTCCGCCGCCACAAGGGCATGGGCATACGGCTGGAAGTCGCGCGCGCTGTACCAGGTCATCTTGTCCTTCTCATTGTCACTGAACTGGAGAAAGGAGACTCTGGGTGCCGGACCTGGCAGCGTCACCTTGCCCTCGATGGCAATGTTGCCTTTGGTGAAGATGCCCAGAGGCGCAGAGAGTGGTCCGATGACGAACTTCGCCGCCGTTTTGACCACATTGCCCGGTACGCTTGTAGGGTTGAGTTCAGTCACGGCGAGTTCCAGGATAATGCTGCGCGGACCAGGCTGGTTGACCAAGCGGTAACGCGGTGCCGGGGAGTGCCAGAAAGCGAGCCGGAAGCGGTTCCACAGTTCATAAGCGATGCGCTCATCCTCCGGTCGCGTGATGCCATGCCTAAGCTCCCATGCAGCGAGCGCTTTGGACACAGGCCGCAGATAACGCGTGTCAACGGGTGCGATGTAGATTTCCGTGGCACGTCTCACGGCAGCGCCAACGGCGGGGTCCGGATTCCACCACGCGTAGTGGAAGGGCAGCCTGTGGCGCATGGGCTGCATGGACAGCCGTTGATCCAGGAACTTGGACACGGGCGCGGGCTTGGCTTTGACCAGTCTTTGCACCAGTCGGTTCTGGCAAGAAGTGAGGGAGGCGAGGAGACAGAGCAGTAGCAGCAGGCGCATGAGGGCCAGTATTTGACTCCTCATTCCCATTTTCGTTTCAACGGGAAAGTAGTTCTTCTCCCCGGTGGATCACCCGCTCCACCAGACCGTCCAGCGTCTTCTCAAAAAAGGGCGTATTGACACTCTTCGAGCGGAGGAACTCCCTCGTGAAGGTGCTGGTCCGCTGCGGATTGAATACGACAAACTCGGCCACCGCACCTTCCTTGACAGCGGCGACCTCCTGCTTCAGCCAGCGCCTCGGTTCCGCGCTGAAACGCTTCACCACCACATCCCAGCCCAAGCGGCCCGGTTTGATGAAATGATGGTACAGCGTCGGAAGCGCCGTCTCCAGCCCAGTAATGCCAAAGGGCGCGCTCGCGAAGTCCTGGTTCTTTGCGAACTCGGTATGTGGCGAGTGGTCAGTCGCTATGACGTCGAAACATCCCCGCTTTAGCCCCTCCAGCAGCGCAGCATTGTCTTCCTCCGTGCGCAGCGGCGGAAACACCTTATACTGTGTGTCGTAGTTGCCGATGTGCCGGTGGTTGAAGAGCAAGTGATGCGGCGTGACCTCACAAGTGACGCGGATGCCGCGCTCCTTCGCACGGCAGATGGTTTCCATACCCTCCCGGGTGGACACATGCTGCACATGCAAGTGCACACCCGCGTACTGAGCGATGCGGATGTCCCTCGCGATGCAAATTTCCTCGCTCAGAGATGGAATGCCGGGCAGGCCAAGAGAGTAACTCACACTGCCCTCGTGCATCGTACCCTTCCCGCTCAGCTCCCTCACATCGCAGTAAGAGGCGATGGGTAGCTCAAACTGCCTCGCGTACTCCATCGCACGCCGCAGGAGTTGCGGATTCGCCACCGAGCTATGATCATCCGTAAGATAAGCTACGCCCCGGTTCTTCATCCCCGCTATACCCGCCAGCTCTTCCCCCCTGCGACCTTTCGTGATCGCTCCCGCCGTGAACACGCCCCGCCAAATTCGAGACTTCTCCCGGATGCTGTCCAGCACGTTCTGCACCGCCCCTGCGCTATCGATGGCCGGCTTAGTGTTCGGCTGCAACACCATGCCGGTGATGCCCCCGCCTATCGCTGCCTCGGAACACGAACGCACATCCTCCTGTTCCTCCCCTCCAGGCTCCCGCGCGTGGACATGCAGATCGAACAATGCGGGCAGAATGATCCGCCCAGCGCAGTCGATGACCTCAGCACCTTCTACACCTCGAATGCAGGGAGCCACTCCAGTGATCCGGCCATCCTCTACCAATACATCCGCCTCGCTCAGCGTCGGGGAGTCTTCGGTAGCGATTTGAGCGTGACGGAAGAGTCTTTTCATCAATGCGCCACGTGTCACTTCACCTCCGCTGACTTGCAAGACGAAACCTCACCACCACACCGGCAGCTCAGGTCTTGTCGGCGGAAAACTTCCCTGCACCTGCAAACACGAGTGTCAGGAAACCCACCAGGTAAATCAGTGCCAGCTCTCCTGAACTCGGTCCGCTAAGAGCCCCCTTGTGCACTACGAAAAATGCTACCGCCATCGTGATGGCCAGCATCAAGGCCGCAAACCGGGTGAAAAGCCCCAGCACCAACAACGCGGCACAAACCACTTCGGCAAAAACGGCGAGCCCCAAGCCAAACTCTCCGCTGCCAAGCACCGGAAGGAACTTGGGAGCCGTGGTAGAGAAGTTTTGCGCCTTGGGCAGTCCGTGACCGAAGAACATCGTCAGCCCCAAAGTGAGGCGCAGCAGCAGCAGGCCCACGTCAGGAGATTGCGGGAGGAAGGAGAGTTGGAGGAGAGACTTCATGGGAGAGTGATTGGAATAGCGCAGGGCGGCGGTTGGCAGCAAGCCAAATCCGAAAAACCATGGCTGTCGAGCCTCACCCGCCGATCCAGTGATAACTACCATAAATATTGATATTTTAACTTGCTTTATTTTTGATGTTTGTTATAACCAATCTATGAATAATAACAACGTCAGACCCTCGGTTTCTCCCTGGCTTGCCTGGCTTGGCTTGTTTTTAGCCGCGTTCGCAGCACAAGCTCAGCAGCGCACTTCCCCTTACGACTACTACTATCCCCCCACCCCGCCCCCAGGTGCGAACCCCAAGCCAAGACCATCCACTCCCCCTCCTGCCACGGCCCCTGGCGACACACCGCAAGGCCCCTACGCCTACCCGGCGATGCCCTCACCAGAACCAGCCCCCAAGCCTTTGACCGAACTCGAAGCCCTGAAGCGTGAGAATGACGCCCTCCGCAAACAGCTTGCCGGGGCCAACACGTCCGCCCTCACCCCTGCGCCTCAAGCGCCCAAAGCGATCACCCCCACTACAGCCTACAAGGTCCGCCGCGGCGACAGCCTGTGGGGCCTCGCCATACGCCACGGTACACGCGTCTCCGCTCTGCGGGAGCTGAATGGTCTCTCCTCCGAGCGCATTGTGGAGGGTCAGGTGCTGCAAGTGCCAACACGGGCCGTCCAGCCCAGCCCAGCGCCGGCACCAAAACCCGACCTCCCACCACCGCCTCCTGTGCCCTCCAGTGACCAGCCAGCAGCCATTCACGTCGTAAAGTCCGGTGAAAGCCTTGGCATCATCGCCAGCCGCTTCAGGGTCAGCCAACAAACGCTCCAGGCCGCAAACAGGCTCAGCAGCCCCAACAAGATCTACGCCGGGCAGAAACTCCTCATCCCCGGACGGAGCCAGGCTGAAGTGGCCAGCCTAGCGCCAAAAGGGCAAGCACCAGTCAAACCCGCCAACAATCAGCCTCGCTACGTGAGCACCAAGACCCAACCCTCCACTCCTGAAGTCGTCTATTACCAGCCACAGCGCATCGAAGCCGTGACGTCCTACCGCATCCAACCCGGAGACACCCTAGACTCCCTAGCCACCACACGAGGCCTCAGCCGTGAAACCATCATTCAAATCAACGGACTGGGCGTGAACGCCACTCTTAGGCCGGGTGAAGAACTCATCCTGCCTGTCAACCAGCGCACCATTTCCATGTAAATGCGGCAGGCCTGCTACAAGACCGCCCGTGCTGCGAGCGTCTTGTAGAGATGCCGAGAGTGCTTATAGCAGGACTCTTTCACGAGACCCACACCTTTCTTCAGGGCTACACCCCACTGTCCCACTTCCAGCGTCTGCGGGGAAAGCAGCTGCTTGCCTGCGCTGGCGACAGTTCCCCGCTGGGTGGCGCTCTGGAATGCGCAAATCGCTTCGGTTGGGAGGTCGTGCCCGGCATCGACTACCGCGCCCAGCCCAGCGCCACCGTGGCAGATGAAGTGTGGGAATGCTTCTGGCAAGAGCTTGCTCCACTGCTTACTTGTGGACTCGACGCCGTCTATCTCATCCTGCATGGTGCCATGGTGACCGCCACTTGCCCGGATGTGGAAGGCGCACTGCTGCGGAAAATCCGCTCCTCGCCAGGCTGCGAAGGCATACCGATCTTCGGCGTCTTTGACCTGCACGCTCACTTCAGCCGTTCGATGGCTGAACACGCGAACTGCCTCGTCGCTTATCGCGAAAACCCACACACCGATGCCCGTGAAGCAGCGTGCACCGCCGCCGCACTTCTTCAGCGCCACTTCGAAACAGGCATCCTCCCGGTCACGCGGAGGCTACACACCGGCCTCATCTGGCCGCCCACAGGCACCGCCACGGCTCAGGATCCGATGCAGCACCTGGAAGCTCTGGCCCGAGCGTTGGAGGCAGATTACCCATCCCTGTGGTCCGTCAATGTGGTCGCCGGTTTCGCCTTCGGTGACACACCAAATACAGGTGTATGTTTTCACATCGCTCACGAGCCTGGTGCCGCTGACTTAGCAGATGCCGCACTGACTCGGCTGGAAGCCGCAGCTCATCGTCTCCATCCGCTCGGACTTGTCGTGGAACCACCAGTGGACGAAGTGCTCCAGAAGCTGAATCCACTTCCCCCAGGATTGACCGTTCTCGCGGAACCCTCCGACAACATCGGCGGCGGCGCTCCCGGGGACGGCACCGGACTTCTGCGTGCACTCATTCGGCACAGTGTCACCAACGCCGCCGTGGCCATCGCAGACCCGGAAGCGGTGGCCCAAGCCATCGAAGGCCGCACTCAGTTGCTATCCATTGGCGGAAAAGGCAGCCCTCTGGATGAAGGCCCACTGGAGCTGGAAGTAGAGGTGCTTTCCAAACAAGATGGCCTGTTCTCCCTGGAAGACAAACACAGTCACCTCGCCTCCATGTGTGGCGACACCTTTGACATGGGGCCATGCGCAGTGGTCAGGCATCGCGGCATCACCATTCTCCTGACCTCAGTCAAAACGCCGCCCTTTGACTTGGGCCAATGGCGCAGCCAAGGCATAGAACCCGCCAGCCTCTCCGTCATCGGCGTCAAGGCAGCCGTGGCTCACCGCCGCGCCTATGACCCCATCGCAGCACGGATGTTATGGGTGGATACACCGGGACCATGCAGCAGTGAGTTGAAGCGATTCTGCTACCAGCACGCGAGACCGTCCTGAGCCGTCACGCCTCTGCCCACAGCGCCGACTGTTTTTGCTGCACCTCGGACCACTCGACTTCATGAGGCAGCCGCCTTGAAAGCGCCGCAAGGGCCGCAGCTATGCCCGCCGCCTCCCCCATCGCCACAGCATTGCCCGTTACCCTGTAACTGGAATGAGAAATGAAATCCCCACTGATGCAGCGCCCGGCCATCATCAAACCATCCACATCCTTCGCCACGAGTGCTCGCAGCGGGATGTCGTAGGGCTTCATCTTGATGGGCTTCGGCATGATGGCGTGCTTCTTGTTGTCCTCCGCACTCAGTGCATGCACATCGATCCCAAATGTGACCCTGGTCACCGCATCCTCATGCCGAACGCCGTTTGCGAGATCATCCTGGAGCACCGTGTAGCGCCCCTTGATGCGGCGCCCATCGCGCACGCCGATCTGCTCCGCAGTGGCCACGATGTGGATGCCCTCCCACGGCCCACCCAGACTGCGAAGTCCAGCCACCATCTTGTTCATCTCTGCGCGGGCCCGCACCGTCGCCGCCGTGATGGCCGCCGCGTCATCCGCCTTCACGCCGTATTCATGGTTCATCATGGCAAAGACCAGATTGTCCCGCACATGCCACATCGTAGGGCCTGCGTAAGAGGGGTGATGCCCCGTGCTCTCCAGCACTTCTTTGATCCGCTTCTTTTTCTCCGCATCCGCATTCTCACCTTCCTTCGGTGAACCGAAGCGGATGAACTCTCGCAGCGCCTCTGCATCCTTCACCACCAGCAGCGCATTGAGTGACATCGGCTGGCAGGGACAGTCCTCCGCCAGACCGATCTCGAACCCGCATCCAGCCTGAAATCCAAGGTCACCGTCACCCGTAGCGTCAATGAACACCGGCGCCTTCCAAGCCTCGCGGCCAGATTTGGATTCCGTCACAATCGTCGTCAGACGCGTGCCCTCACGAAACGCAGCGCATACCTTCGTGTGATACTGAAACCTCACGCCCGCCTCCAGGCACAGCTCCTCAAGCAGCAGCTTCAGCGCTTCCGGGTCGTAACAGAACCTGCTCGTGCTCACCGTCTTGGCCCGGGCGTCCCGAGCATCCAGCTTCTCGCGCAACTCCTTCGCGAAACCAGGTTTATTGAAATCCAAAAAGTAACCAAGCAGGCCAGCCGTCCACACCCCTCCAAGGCAGCCGCGCCATTCAAACAGCCGCACCTTCGCTCCGGCACGCGCAGCCATGATGGCCGCCGACACTCCAGCCGGACCCGCTCCACACACGATCACGTCGGCATCATGAGTCAGCGGTATCTCACGAGCCGCTTCCTGAAACTGTCCGGGTTTCGCAGTTTGCGCCGTGACGGGGGCCTGGCTGAGAGCACCGCCGGTCAACGCGGCTGAGAGAAGATGTCTGCGTGAAAGGGAAGCTCGCTTCATGGAGCTACATAAGACGTGTTTCAGAGAACTGTCGTTTCAAAAAGCCATTCACAGTCGGCAAGAGCCGTCTTCCCGTGGCGCGGGATTGTGCAAATACACAGCCAGCCAATCTGCGTGACCAAGCCGTAGCAGGTGTGCGCATGGGTGGAGAGCGTCCCAGCCCCCCTTCATTCGCCTGCCACCAAGTCCCATTAGTACCTCCGGATTTCGCTGCGAAGAGCCTCCAATACCTTATCAGCGACCGGGCGTGGCTGCTACTTTGCCGCCGGCGCTGCTGGGCAGGGTACGGATGCGAGTCGTGGCGCTGAGGCCTTTCTTGTCTGGCTCATACATGGCCTCGATGCGAGCCGAAGGAGCGGTGACCTCACCCTCGGCGATGACGCGGGCCAGATAGGCGAGGCCGAACTTGCCCTTGCCGGGTGACTCGTCGGTGAAGAAAAGGGAGCGATCGGTTCTCAGTTCGCGGTGGTCACAGAACCATTCTTCAAGGTCAGCGATGGGACGGGCGTCGTCATTTTGAGTTTTGAACTCTGGGTTGATGGCCTCAAACACCGCAGGAAGCGGGTCATTGATGGCGAGGTAGCGGTCACCGCCGGGTGCTTCTATCTCAAGCCGCACGAGCACTTGATCGCCCACGCGCAAGTCTTCGATGCCGGACAGACTACCGTCTGGGTTGTATTTGTGATAGGTGCGCGTGAGTCCATAGCCTTGGTTGACGCCGGCGAACTCGCGGAGCTTGGAGCGTGACTTGCCTTCGAGCCTCACGATCACTCGCTGGTCCTGGGGAATGGTGAGTTTCAGAGGCTGAGCCGAGAGGGTCTGAGTGAGGGCGAAGCTGCATTGACCGACGGAAGAAGGCAGCGGCAGGTCGATGGTCTGCTTTTGATCTCCCCAGGTAAGTTCTACTGCCAGCGGGCCGGGTTTTGCTTTGATGCTGCGCTCGTAGGCGGCCATGGCCTGGAGGGTCCATGCGTTGGTGAAGGTGTTACCCCATTCTCCGTTGCGGTTGCGGCTGGCGAGGATTTTATCCACGGCGGCGATGGCTTCATCTTTGAGACCAAGGTGGGTGAAGGCGATGAGCTTGAGGGCGGTGTTCACACGATCTCCAAACCAGTCCACAAAGCCGCCCGGAGCGGCAGACACGACCGGACGAGTGGGACTGGCGGTTTTTTTCTTTCCGCCAGCTTTCTCGGGCGGTGGTGGTGTCTGCACACCGAGGAGGTTCTTCACTTGCTGTTCATTGCCTCCACTGACGAGCATGGCGAGCGAGAGGAAGAGCTTGCCGCGCGTGGGAATGCGGTCACGGCTGTTGTAGAGGAGCGTGTGATAGGCTGGCTCTGCCTTTCCGCCTTTGGCTAGCGTATAGACGGCCATGCAGGCGTCTGTTAGAAGATAAGAGCTCTTTTCGTCGTCGAGATGACGGAGTTCCTTGCTCAGGTAGTCGAGTAGGTTGTTGACGACTTGTTCCGGAACCTTGGCTCCGGCATCTACCGCTTTGAGAAGGATGAAACCACCGTAGGCGCTACCCCACAGGGAAGGTTCCTGCGCGCCTGGCCAGTAGCCGAGGCCGCCTTCATCCGTGACCATTTGGAGAAGCCGGTTCACTCCGGCCTGAATGGCCGCTTGGCTCTTCGCATGACTTAAATGGTCAGGGAACAGCTCACCAAAACCGCCCAGCGCGAGCCAAGGTAGCATGGCGGAGGACGTCTGTTCCACGCAGCCATAGGGATAGGTGAGCACGTAGTCCAGCGCGTCACGCACATCGTAGAGCTGGGAAGTGGAAGCGGTGAGAGTCATCTGGCCGTCGCCTTCCAGCAACACGGGATCGAGGTCTTTGATGAGATTGTCAGGAAGCGCATTCCCAGCTAGGCGGAAGTAGCGTACTTCGCGGTTCTCCGGCACGGGATACTCGACTGCGAAGGTGGACTCCACTTTGTCTGCCTGTGGCGCGGGGTCCGACCATGTAAGGGTGTTCGCCTGCCAGGTCCACTTGAGCGCACCGACTTTGCCAATCTTAACCGGGAAAGCCACGGAGGTGGTTTCCATGCCCTTGAGGCTGACGGTGCGTGTCCAACTCTTACCACTCGGTTTGTCGTTTTCGGTGGCAAGTGCGGTCAGGATGAACTCTCGATTCTCGGTGATGAAGTCGGCGTGTTCGTCCAGGGTGAGCGTGACGCTGACAGTTCCGCTGTGAGGGGTGGTGTTGTGGACGATGCCCTTCACGAGGAGCTCGTCCTCAAGCCGGGCGAAGCGCGGCACTGCGGGTTCAAGCATGAGGGGCTTGTTGACGGTGACGCTGGACTCAGCACTGCCAAAGAGTGCAGCTCCAGACGCCGCCACGGCCATGAGGCGGAAGCGGCTGAGATTGTCCGGTGCGGTGAACGAGGCAGTAACGATGCCTTGCTCGTTCGTGGTGGTGGAGGCGGTCCAGAGGGGCGTGGCGACGAAGTTTTTTCGTGCGGCGATTTCGCCCAGGTTTTCGTCGCCTCCGCCGCCGATGACGATGCCTTTGTTTCCTCGATACCGTTCGGCAGCATCTTCCGTGAGAAGGGACTCGAAGTTCGTGCGGCTGCGAACGGCCAAAGAGTCTGGGGCATGGAAGTAGGCGAGTGGGTTCGGGGTCTCGAAGCCCATGAGACTGAGCACGCCCTCATCCACGGCCCAGAGGGTGACATCTGCGCCTGGTACGGGGTGCCCCTGTTGATCCCTGATGACTGCGGTAGCGGTGACCTGCTCTGCGGGACGAACGGTGTCGCGTTCTGGTTTAAGGTCGATGGCGAGGGTATTCGCGGCGCTTTCGATGGTCAGCTCACAATAGCCGAGGCGATACTCAGGCATTTTGGTTTTCTGGGTGCTGTCATTGGCTCCACGGATGAGGGTGACTGAGATGTAAACATTCGGCGCGTCTTCCTCCTCGAGTTTCACTTTGATGAGCGGGGAATCTGGCGAAACAGTGGAGCGGAAGTGACGCTGGACTCGATTGCGTTCTACGGTGACGAGCACGTCACCAGAGATGGGGGTTTTCACCAGGATGGTGGCTTCTTCGCCGGGCTTGTAAGTGGTCTTTTCGGGCTGAAGCGTGATGCGCGTGCCATCGTTTAGCGCCCAGGGAAACTCTCCTCCGCCCATGGACCAGAAAGGCATGCGGCTGAAGACGGTCTGTGCGGATGGGTCCTGGGACTTGACGGTAAGGAAGTAAGTGCCGCCGGCCTTGGGGGTGAAGTCGAGGACAAGGGAGGCTGCCCGACCTTCCGCTGGCGACTTGAGCACAGCCGATTGGGTGAGTTCGGGTGTGAGGATGACTTGGTGCTTGATGCTGGTGCCGCCGCCGGCGCTCTCCACGCGGACGACGTTGTAGCTCTGGCGTTCGATGATGATTTCGACCGGAACATCCTGAGCATAAGCGCCGCCCTGGGGGGTGAGCGCCACGGCTTCGAGCTGGGTAGGCTGGCCAGCGTTTGCGAAGTAGGTGGGACCTTTCAAGCCAAGCAGCAGTGGTGCCCCCGGCACCTGAATGTCCAGAGCGGCGGCTATGGTCTGCTCGTTGATGTCCACCACCTCAGCTTCTAGGGTGATCACTTGCGGCAGCCCAGCAGCGTGGATGGGTGGCTTGGGCAGCTCGATCACGGTGGTGCCATCTTCATCAACCAGGAGATCGCCAGAGGCGTCCCACCATTCTTGCTCTTCTGAGTCGTCTTCCCACTGCTCGGGGTCGCGATCCTTGGCATAGTGCGCCCAGCGTGGTGCATCGCCGAAGTGATAGTCATGGTATTCAGCAGGTACGTCGAACATGGAACTGCGGTGTGCATTCCACAGAACCTTTGCCTTGGAGAGGGGCTTGCCCATGAAGTAGTTCGCACGAAGTGGGATGGTGATGCGCTCTTCCTCAATGGCGAGCTGCTCTTTATCGAGCGTCACTTCAAAGCTGTTGGGTCGGTATTCATCCACGCGGAAGGAGAGATAACCGCCACCACCATCCTCATCCGCATTTTCGCCGTCGAACTCCACCTGGGCATTGTACCAGCCTGTGGCGCCGGTGGCGGGCATTTCATAACTCGCGGACCATGCGCCATTCTGGTCAAAAGTGATCTTTTCCTCACGGATGATGCGGTAGTCCGGATCTCGTATGCGCATGGTGCCGGTGGCTGGTTTTTTCGGTAGCGTCAAGGTGTCTGCGCTCTTTTCGCGGACGAGCGCCTTGAAGTGCGCAGTGTCACCGGGCTTGTAGAGTGGCCGGTCGGCGAAGAGGAAGCACTGGTGGCGCTTCTTCCAGGGTGACTCGTAGCGGGTGCTGAGATTGAAATGCCAGAGAGGCATCAGAGTATCAGATTCACCCGCTGGCATGGCGGTGGCGTCTCCGTCTTTCTCGGCAAGGATGTAGCCGACTCCGGAGCCATTCACTTCCACCACGCCGTTGGCATCCGTTTCACCGTATCCGAGGAGTTTTTGATCTTCGTTCACCACGGTGACGCGCACGCCGGAGATAGGCTTGCCGGTGCTCAGGGATACCGCGAAGACGGTGGATGACCTGAAGTTGTCTTTGTGAAAAAGGCCAATGTCCGTGAACTCGATGAGCGACTGGGCGATGACGGTCTGCCCGCCGGGTGCTCCAGGCATGGCAGTCCCCACTGCCTCGATGAGCAAGGGGCCCGCAGCTCGCTGGCCCAAGATCTGTTTCCAGTTGAGATTGAACACGCTACTTTGATCCAGCGGTTTGTTGAAAGTGAGTTTTTGTTCGAAGATGACCTCACCGGGATACTCATCGAGCGAGAGCGGCACGTATTCCTTGCGTTTGGCTTCATCAAGGTCTCCCGCCTTGAGATAGGGCTGATAGAGATCCACCGCCTGAAGAAGCTCTGATCCTTTGAGGAGCTTGGCTCTGACTTCGACCCCGGTGACGTTGGCGGCAGCGAGTTCAAAGTCTCCTTTGCCCACAGCTAGCTGAGCATTCACGAAGGCTGGTGCTGCCACGTAAGGAGGGTTGGCCTCGAAACGGAGTTCCTTATCCAGCCCGGTGGTCAGGGAAAGTCCATCAGCTGAAGTCAGCGTGGGCTCGACCTGGAGCATGTAGCTTTTTCCCAGCTCGAAGCTGCCCTTGAGGTAGAGTGAGTTGCCGTCCACGGTGGGCTTGAGATCAGACACGGTGGGGGTGACGACGACTCGGCTCATGAGGTCTGCCAAACGGGCCTCGCGTTTTGTCTTGCCTTCATCATCCGAGGTATAGCCCGGCATGAGGCTCCTGCTGAAACGTATCTCAAGGTAGCGCGGAGCATCAAACGGGCTGTGCGCACTGGTGCTCTCGATGACGAAGGGGGTGATGGTGCCCACCTTGATCACGTCTCCCACGGCCAGCTGTGACGAACCTGTTGCATTGGTGATGCGGCTTGAGACTTCCAGTGTCCAGTCCTTGCCTACATTCAGCGGAGACTCAGGCTGTACGATGACGGCGCTGCTGCGAAGGCTCTCGCGTTCCAACTGCGGCGTGATGCCATTCACCTGTTCGGCCCACGTGGCTTTGGGCGAGTCTCCATAACGCGAAATGTCCGCCCCGGTGGCAAGCCTGACCCGTGCTGGTATGCGCTGGTTTCCGTCCTCGCATCTGAAGGACATGCCTTCCTGCGCTGCGGCCACGTTGACATCGTCATTGAACTCCAGCAGGAAGACTGGGATCCTGTTGATGTTCTCGCGGCTGTACCACTTGGGATGCTGGTCCACGATGCGGAAGCGCTCGGTGGTGACGTCCTTCAGCTCTTCCGCACGCACGCTGTCACCCGCCAGATCCTTCACTCCCTCGCGAAGCCGAAACCGGTAACTGCTGCTGAACTTGGGCGTCTCTTTGAGCCGGTGAAAGCCGCTTCTGGTGCTGGTCCACTCAAACTCCCCGGCTAGAGGCGGATCAGAGATCAGCGGTGATTCGGCGGACTTGGTGCCCACCTGCTCCTCCGAAATCATGGGAGTGGGAAAACGAAGCTCCAGGGTGGAGTCCGGACCGAACTGGGCTGGATTGATGATCAGTTCAGCGGAGTGAACCTTGGCCGGTGATTGCTTTGAGTCCGCCTTGGCGGTGGACTTTAAGTTGTCCGTCTTCGCCGATACGGCGCTGACGAGAGGGGATAGGGCCAGCAGAGCGGGCACCAGAAGGAGGAGATTCGTCTTCATAAGAAGGACCGAGTTCGGAAATGCGCTCTCAGGCTAGCACACAAATACAATGTTTGACGATGATAGATTCAGACGGTTGAATGATTATTGAAAAGCTCGCCCGATTCGCCCCCCAAAGGAAATCACCCCACCCCACATGGAACCCGATCTCAGCCCAGACAATGAAGACGCGAAGAAGGAGCGCGTTCTCTGGGAGAAGACGCGCAAAAGCCTGATCGAGCGACTGAACAACTGGGAGGATCAACGTACTTGGAATGAGTTCTACCAGACGTATTGGCGGCTGGTTTATTCAGTGGCCACCAAATCTGGCCTGACACGGGAGGAAGCGTTTGACGTGGTGCAGGAGACGATCATTGCCATCGCCCGCCAGGTGCAGCGCGGCCAGTACGACCCCAGGGCGGGTTCCTTCAAGGCTTGGCTGCTCCAGATGACCCGCTGGCGCATTCTGGACCAGTTCCGTGCACGCAAACGCCAGCCCTCTCTGGCGGACCAGGGTGATGCCTACACTGAGGACAACACCAGCGTCATCCTGGACAAGATAGCCCAGGAGAAAGAGAACCAGCTGGAGAAGATGTGGGACAAGGAGTGGAAGGACAACATTTTCGCCGCTGCTTTGGAGCGCGTGAAAAGCCGCGTCTCACCGAGGCAGTTTCAGATTTTTGATTGCTATGTGTTGAAGGGCTGGGGTGTGAAGAAGACCTCCGAAGTCCTGGGCATCAATGCTGCGCAAGTGTACCTGGCCAAGCACCGTGTGGGCAATCTAGTCAAAAAAGAGGTCAAGAGCCTGGAGAGCAGCATGCTTTAATCTGACTTATTCTTGAGACGCCACTGCGACTTGCTGCAAGCCCACATTAGCGGCGTTGGGCTTGTTTTGAAAGGCATCGAGCATTCACCAATGCACTCTCAGCCTTTCAAACCTGAGCGATCACACTGTGGCTCGGAATGAGTCTGTGGCGAGTGGTTGGGCATCGGGGCAGGCTCTGGGCGCATTACCAACAAAGGGGGCTGCGCTGGCCGAAGGGGTTCATGGCTGCCTGCCCCCAATACCAAAACACCCTCCGGCCTTGGGACCTGGAGGGTGTTGGGTTGAGGGTTCGTGTTGTCGGGCAGGAGATTAGCCGAGCAGTTCGGCTTCGAGATCGTCCAGGGCGCTGCGGGTGTTGTAAACCGGAGTTTCGGTCTCGAACACTTCGAAGTCGCGGTTCTTGAGGAAGCCCGTTCCAGCAGGGATGAGGTGTCCCATGATGACGTTTTCCTTGAAGCCACGCAGGAGGTCACTCTTGCAGAGGGTAGCTGCTTCCGTGAGCACGCGCGTGGTGTCCTGGAAGGATGCTGCGGAGATGAAGGACTCCGTTTCCAGCGAGGCCTTGGTGATGCCAAGCAGCACGGGCTCGGCTTCAGCAGGCTTGCCGCCGTTCTCCAGCACGCGCTCGTTCTCGCGCTCGAACTCGGTGCGGTCCACCTGGTCTCCCCAGAGGAAGTCGGTGTCGCCCGGGTCGGTGATTTTCACTTTGCGGAGCATCTGGCGGATGATGATCTCGACGTGCTTGTCGTTGATCTCCACACCCTGGGCGCGATAGACTTCCTGCACTTCGTTGACGAGGTGCTCTCGGAGGGCCTGGGGACCGAGGATTTCCAGAATCTCATGCGGCACGACGGGGCCGTCGGTAAGCTGGTCGCCCTTGGCCACAACGTCGCCATTGAAGACGAGGATGTGCTTCTGCCGCGGAATGAGGTGTTCCTCCTGCTGGCCGGTCTTGGGATCGGTGACCATGACGCGACGCTTGCCGCGGACAAGACCACCGATTTGCACGACACCATCGATGCGGGCGATTTCGCAGGCGTCTTTGGGTTTGCGCGCCTCGAAGAGTTCGGCCACTCGGGGAAGACCGCCGGTGATGTCCTTGGTCTTGGATGCTTTGCGCGGGGTCTTGGCGATGGTGGTGCCTGCCTCCACTTTCTCGTTGTTCTTCACGGAAAGGTGAGCGCCGGCTGGGATGGCGTAGCTTGCGAGGGCCTCGTGGGTCTTCGGATCTACGATGACAATCTGCGGATGCAGATCTTCTTTGTGCTCGATGACCACGGTCTCTTCCGCGCCTGTGGCTTCATTTTTCTCCTTGGTGATGGTGACACCGGAAAGCATGTCGCGGAACTCGATTTTACCGGTCTTCTCGGTGATGATGGGCACGTTGTAGGGGTCCCAGGTGACGAACTGCTGGCCTTTCTTGACCTTGCCGCCGTCTTCAACGGAGATGATGGCACCAAGGACGATTTTGTGGCTTTCCAGCTCTTTGCCGCCATCATCATGAATGCTGATGGTGCCGGTTTTGGTCAGCGCAATCCACGTGCCCTCGATGGTCTTCACGTTACGCAGATCATTGTAACGGATGTGACCGGCGTGCTTGCTGATGATGAAGGGCTGCTTGAAGGCACCCACGGCCACACCGCCTACGTGGAACGTACGCATGGTGAGCTGCGTTCCGGGTTCACCGATGGACTGTGCGGCGATGATGCCCACGGCCTCGCCGAGCTTGGCCATGCGCTGGGTGGCAAGCTGCAGGCCGTAGCACTTGGCACAGCAGCCACGCTTGCTTTCGCAGGTGAGGACGGAGCGAATCTTGAGCTTCTCGACGCCGATTTTCTGAAGCTCGTTGGCTTCCTTCTCCAGCACGAGCGTACCTGGGGCCACGATGGTCTCCTTGGTGACCGGGTTGTGAACGGTCTCACAGCTGGTGCGTCCGTAGATGCGGGTCTTGAGGTCCACGATTTCCTCATCTCCCTGATAGATGGAGCTGAGGGTGATGCCGTTGACGGTGCCACAGTCTTCTTCGGTAATGATGACGTCCTGAGACACGTCCACCAGCTTGCGGGTCATGTAACCGGAGTCCGCTGTCTTGAGAGCAGTGTCTGCCAGACCTTTACGCGCGCCGTGTGTGGAGATGAAGTATTCCAGCACGCTGAGGCCCTCACGGAAGTTGGAGGTGATGGGGCGCTCGATGATCTCGCCGGAGGGCTTGGCCATGAGGCCGCGCATGCCGCCGAGCTGCTTGATCTGGGTGCGGTTACCACGCGCGCCAGAGGTGACCATGACGTAAAGCGGGTTGTGGTGCTTTTTGCCTTCATTGAACTCGATGGTCCGATAGAGTTCATCGGCGACCTGATCACCCACTTTGGTCCAGATGTCGATGACCTTCTGGTTGCGCTCGCCGTTGGTGATGATGCCCTTGCGGTACTGACCTTCGACGACTTCGATTTCCTTGTAGGCGGCGGTAAGCGCGGTGGCTTTGGCATCAGGAATCATCATGTCGGTGATACCGATGGAGCAGCCGGAACGGCTCGCTTCGCGGAAGCCGAGGAGCTTGAGACGGTCAAGGCATGCCACGGTTTCCTTCTGCCCGGCGGCCTGGAAGCAGCGCCAGATGATTTCGGAGATCTGCTTCTTGCCAACGGTCTGGTTGATGAAGCCGAGATTGGCAGGCCAGATTTCGTTGAAACGTACGCGTCCGGCGGTGGTCTCGATCCAGGGTTTGGTGGGATCGCCATAGATACGGCCGGTGGTCTGGTAGTCCGGGTTGCGGAAGAGCACTTTCTGGTTGAGCTCCACCTTGCCCTCGGTGACGGCAAACTCCACCTCCGAGGCGTCATTGAACGCTGGCAGGCGCTTGCCGGCATTTCCCTGGCCGATTTCACGCAGATAGGTGAGGAAGTAGCAGCCGAGGGGAATGTCCTGGGACGGGGTGTTGACGGGCTTGCCGCTGGAGGGGGAGAAGATGTTGTTTGGTGCCAGCATGAGCAGGCGGGCTTCCATCTGCGCCTCGATGGAAAGAGGCACGTGGACGGCCATCTGGTCGCCGTCGAAGTCGGCATTGTAAGCCGTGCAGACGAGCGGGTGAACGCGAATGGCTTCCCCTTCGATGAGGACCGGCTCAAACGCTTGAATGGAGAGGCGGTGGAGGGTGGGTGCGCGGTTAAGGAGGATGGGGTGTCCTTTGGTGACTTCTTCCAGGATGTCCCACACTTCGGGTGTGCGACGCTCGATCATCTTCTTGGCGCTGCGGACGGTGTGGACGAGGCCCATTTCCTTGAGGCGACGGATGATGAAGGGCTCGAACAGGACGAGCGCCATCTTCTTGGGCAGACCGCACTGGCTGAGCTTCAAGTCAGGCCCGATGACGATGACAGAACGCCCGGAGTAGTCCACACGCTTGCCAAGGAGGTTCTGGCGGAAGCGTCCGGATTTGCCCTTGAGCATGTCTGAGAGGGACTTGAGCGGGCGGTTGCCTGCACCTGTGACGGCCCGGCCATGGCGACCGTTGTCAAAGAGGGCGTCCACCGCTTCCTGAAGCATGCGCTTCTCGTTGCGGATGATGACATCCGGCGTGCGCAGCTGAAGGAGGTTCTTCAGACGGTTGTTGCGGTTGATGACGCGACGGTAGAGGTCGTTGAGGTCGGAGGTGGCGAAGCGGCCACCTTCGAGCGGCACAAGTGGACGGAGGTCCGGGGGGATGACGGGAAGCACCTCCATGATGAGCCACTCAGGGCGGCTGTGGCTGCCGGCGAAACCCTGTGCGAGCTTGAGGCGCTTGGCGAGCTTTTTACGGACCTGCTTGGAGCGGGTTTTCTCCATTGCGGCTTCCAGATCTTTGATCATGGTGGCGAGGTTGATCTGAGAGAACAACTCGCGGATGGCTTCCGCACCCATGCCAACGCGGAAGGTCTCGGCTCCGTATTGCTCCTCGGCATCACGGAGTTCGACCTCGGTCAGGAGCTGAGCACGCTGAAGAGGTGTGCTGCCGGGATCGATGACGATGTAGTCCTCATAATAGATGACGCGCTCAAGCGAACGGGCTGTCATGTCAAGCATGAGGCCGATGCGGCTTGGCATGCACTTGTAGAACCAAATGTGGGTCACGGGCACGGCCAGCTCGATGTGGCCCATGCGCTCACGACGCACGCGACTGAGGGTGACTTCTACCCCGCAGCGGTCACAGATGACGCCTTTGTGCTTGATGCGCTTGTATTTGCCGCAGGCGCATTCCCAGTCACGGGTGGGCCCGAAGATGCGCTCACAGAAGAGACCGCCTTTTTCGGGCTTGAATGTCCGGTAGTTGATGGTCTCTGGGTTTTTGACTTCGCCACTAGACCAGGAACGGATTCGGTCTGGGGAGGCGATGGAGATGGACACCATGTCGAAGTTCTCGCCGCGCGAGGTTTCGCCAAAGAGTTCTTTGAGATTGTTGTCAACGCTCATGTCTTTTGGAGTTCTGGGGTTCTTGCGGTGTCTGGATTAGGCTGCGGAAAAGGTGGTGCCGTCGCTGGAGTCATCGTGTGCGTCCGTCTTGCGCTGGACGCGGACATCGAGACCAAGAGATTGCATTTCCTTGATGAGAACGTTGAAGGATTCTGGTGTGCCGGCCTCAAGGGAGTTGTCCCCCTTGACGATGGCTTCGTAAATGCGGGTTCTGCCCTGGACGTCGTCCGACTTGACGGTGAGCAGTTCCTGCAAGGTGTAGGCGGCGCCGTATGCCTCGAGCGCCCAGACCTCCATCTCCCCGAAGCGCTGTCCACCATACTGGGCCTTGCCGCCCAGGGGCTGCTGCGTGACGAGGGAGTAGGGACCCACGGCGCGGGCGTGGATCTTGTCTGCGACAAGGTGCCCGAGCTTGAGCATGTAAATGTAGCCGACCACGACTTCCTGGGTGTAGGCGTCGCCGGTGCGTCCGTCGTAGAGCTTGGACTTGCCATTGAGGCCCATCCACTCGTAGCCGGGGACTTTTTTGGCGTCCTTGATGTAATCCATGATCTTGGACTCGGGGATCCCGTCGAAGATGGGTGTGGCGATCTTGAGGCCCAGCGCTTTGGCAGCGAGGCCGAGGTGGGTTTCGAGCACCTGCCCGACGTTCATGCGCGAAGGCACGCCGAGGGGGTTGAGCACGATGTCCACCGGTGTTCCGTTCTCCAGGAAGGGCATGTCTTCTTCCGGAACGATCGTGGCGACGACGCCTTTGTTGCCGTGGCGTCCGGCCATTTTGTCACCCACGGAGAGCTTGCGCTTCGAGGCGATGAAGACGCGAACCTGTTTGACGACTCCGCTCTCGGACTCGTTGCCGGCTTCGATGCGGTCCAGGGAGCGTTCGCGCTCCATGTCGGCATCGCTGAACTTTTGCTCAAACGCAGCGATCATGTCCATGATCTTGCTGCGTACGGGGCTGGGGTCGATCTCGATGGTGTCGTAGCTCTCGGCGAGCTTGCGGAGAAGGGTCTTGGTGATCTTTTTGTTGGCGCCGATGATGATTTCACCGGTCTGGCCGTTAACCACGTCAAGAGGGATCTTCTCGTTGAGGAGGATGTCAGAGAGCCGCTCGGTGAGCTGCTCGGTGAGTTCCTCTTTCTTCGCACGGTAGTTTTCTTCGATCTCTTTGACCTGCTTTTTGTATTCGCCTTGGGAGAGCTTTTCCTTGCCAGGGTCACCGGCGGCGGCACCGCCGAGACGCTGGGCCACGCGAACGTCCATGACGATGCCGGTGCAGCCTGATGGCACGCGGAGGGAAGTGTCTTTCACGTCTGCGGCCTTCTCACCGAAGATGGCGCGCAGAAGGCGCTCCTCGGGTGCGAGTTCGGTCTCGCTTTTGGGCGTGATTTTACCAACGAGGATGTCGCCGGGCTTCACTTCGGCACCGATGCGGATGACGCCGTCTTGGTCCAGGTTGCGGAGGGCTTCGTCTCCGACGTTCGGGATGTCGCGGGTGATTTCTTCAGGCCCGAGCTTGGTGTCGCGTGCCTGAACTTCAAAGTCCTCGATGTGGATGGAGGTGTAGATGTCCTCTTTGACCACACGACGGCTGATGACGATGGCATCCTCGAAGTTGTAGCCGTTCCATGGCATGAAGGCCACGAGCATGTTCTGGCCGAGCGCAAGCTCACCCTGGTCGGTGCAAGGACCATCTGCGAGGACCTCTCCTTTTTTGATCTTCTGGCCGCGCTTGACGAGGGGGACTTGGTTGATGCAGGTTCCGGCGTTGGACCGTCCGAACTTGCGGAGGGGATAGACAAAAATGTCTTTCTCCGGGTCGGTTTGAACCTTGGTCCAGTCTTCGATAAACTTCTGGTCGCTGATGGGCAGTTTGCCGTCCTTGGTGGTGATGATGACGTAACCGGTGGCGGCGGCCACGATGCCGTTCGCATCTGCTACGATGACGGACTTGGAGTCTCGTGCCGCTTTGGCTTCCATGCCGGTGCCGACGTAAGGAGCCTCGTTGTGGAGGAGCGGCACGCCTTGGCGCTGCATGTTGGAGCCCATCAATGCGCGGTTGGCGTCATCGTGCTCAAGGAAGGGAATGAGGGAAGCTGCGACCGAGACGAGCTGTTTCGGCGAGACGTCCATGTAAGTGGGCTTGGTCGGCTCCACTTCCACGAACTCTCCACGGAAACGCGCGGTGACGCGCTTGCTGGCGAAGGCACCGCCCTCTTCGAGCGGGTTGTTTGCCTGGGCGATGTAGTGGTTCTCTTCCTGGTCGGCGGTGAGGTACTCAATCTTGTCCGAGACCACACCGTCCGAGACTTTGCGGTATGGGGTTTCGATAAAGCCGAACTCGTTGATACGGGAGTAGCAACTCATCGAGTTGATGAGACCGATGTTGGGACCTTCCGGGGTCTCGATGGGGCAGATGCGTCCGTAATGGGAAATGTGAACGTCACGCACTTCAAAGCCGGCGCGATCACGGTTGAGGCCGCCGGGACCAAGGGCGGAGAGACGACGCTTGTGAGTCAGTTCGGCCAGGGGGTTGGTCTGGTCCATGAACTGGGAGAGCTGGCTGCGACCAAAGAAGTCACGCACCACGGCGCTGAGGGCCTTGGGATTGATGAGCTTCTGGGGCGTCATGGTGTCCATGTTCACGTCAAACAGGGTCATGCGTTCCTTGACCAGGCGCTCGGTGCGGGAGAGACCCACTCGGCACTGGTTGGCCAGGAGCTCGCCCACGGCGCGGACGCGGCGGGAGCCAAGGTGGTCGATGTCGTCCAGAAGGCCTTCACCTGCACGCAGCTTGAAGAGGTAGCGCATGGCAGTAACCACGTCCTCGGCGGTGAGGATGCGGCAGTCCGAATCCACCTTGTTGTTGAGCTTCTGGTTGATCTTGTAACGGCCTACACGAGTGAGGTCATAGCGCTTGGGATCAAAGAACAGGCGCTTCACAAGCGCTTTCGCGTTCGGGATGGTGGGAGGATCTCCAGGGCGAAGACGGCGGTAGATTTCCTTGAGCGCCTCGTCCTCATCACGAGCGGTATCCTTGCGCAGGGAGGTGATGAGCAGGTCATCGGCGCTGGCATTGACCACGCGCACGGCTTTGTAGCCACTGGCAATAATCTGCCGTACGGTGCCCACGGTGATAGGTTCGTAGGCGCGTGCAACGACCAACTCGCCATCCATGATGTCCTGGTAGAGCACCTTGTTGGCAAGTTGCTCCTCGGTCATGTTTTCCTTCAGTTTCAGCTCTTCAAGCGGATAGAAGAGCTTGAGGATGTCCTCATCGTTGGGGAAGCCAATGACGCGCAGCAGCGTGGTGGCCAAGAACTTGCGGCGGCGGCGGCGACGGTCGAGATAAACGTAGAGCAGATCATTGGTGTCAAACTGCACTTCGAGCCAAGTGCCGCGATCAGGGATGATGCGGAAGCCGTAGAGCCAGCGACCATTCAAGTGCATGGAAGTCTCAAAGCAGATGCCAGGGGAGCGGTGCAGCTGACTCACGACGACGCGCTCGGCTCCGTTGATGACGAAGGTGCCGCGGTTCGTCATGAGCGGGATCTCACCCATATAAACGCGCTCCTGCTTGGAGGACTTTTCTTCCCTGAGCTCAAAGGTAACGTAGAGCGGCGCGCTGTATGACTCAGCATCGCGAATGGCTTCAAGGGGGGAGAGCTTGGGCTCACCGATCTCATACTGCACGAAGTTCAGCGACATCTTGCCGTCGTAGCTGTCGATGGGGAAGACCTCACGGAACACGGCTTGCAGGCCCACGTCCTTGCGTTTGGCGAAGGGGACATTGGTCTGCAAGAACTCCTCATAAGAACGGAGCTGAACCTCAATGAGATTCGGTGGTTCGATGGGTTCGTGGATCTTGCCGAAGTTGGTGCGCTGAGACATATACAGGGTGGTGGGGGCTTCGGGTTGGGCGAGGGGGTGGTGACGGCTGCCGTCTGCGATGCCGCAAACAGCGAAAGCCTCCCTCACGACTCAGTGGTGAATCGTGCGAAAGGCGAAAGGGGTGGTGACTGGAGTGAGACGAGCGGCGGTTTCCAAAGTGAAGGGCGAAGGGATGACAGAGGGGGATCGACGGAGCGTCTCCTTTTCTGTCATTTCTTCGATCTTCTGCGCTGGAGACAAGGGTGCTTAAGAGTGGAGGGAACCTGTTCCGCCGCCGCAAGGGCGACGGAACAGGGGTGAAAGCATGAGGTTTACTTGATTTCGACCTTGGCACCTGCGGCTTCGAGCTTCTTCTTGATCTCTTCAGCTTCGGCCTTGGGCACACCGGACTTGACGGTGGAGCCACCTTTGTCAACAAGGGCTTTCGCTTCGGCGAGGCCGAGTCCGGCCACGACCGCACGGATTTCCTTGATGACTGCGATCTTCTGAGCGCCACCATCCACGAGGATGACGTCGAACTCAGTTTTCTCTTCAGCGGCGGGAGCGGCAGCGGCAGCACCAGCACCAGCGACGGCGACGGCGGCGACAGGAGCGGCGGCGGAGACGCCCCACTTGTCTTCCAGGGTTTTCACAAGTTCAGCGATCTGAAGCACGGTCAGTCCGCTGAGTTCATCTACGATTTTGTTGATATCAGCCATGTTGTTTGTCGGTATCGCCGATCACCGGAGCCCCGGTGGGTTTGAGGGTGGCAGCTGCCACCCCGGCAAGGAACCATTGGATGTTGTGGGTTCAGACGGCTTGCGCCGTCATCTAATCAAAGTGTGGAAATGGGTTGCTGTTGTTTCTGTTTTTTGGGCGGAATGCTACTCGCCCTTGTCGCCCTTCGCCTTGAGCACCCGTGCAAGCGAAGCAGCAGGTTCGTTGAGGAGGCGGACCAGCTTGGAAGCAGGTGCGTTGAGCACGCCGAGGAGGGTGGCCTGAAGAACTTCTTTGGAAGGAAGCTCGGCAAGAGAGTTGATGCCTTCCGCAGTGAGAAACGCGCCGTCGAGCACGCCACCTTTGAGCTTGGGCTTTTCAAACTCCTTGGCGAAGGTCTTCATGACCTTGGCGGCGGCGCAGACGTCCTTCTCACCCGTCACTACTGCGGATTGACCAGTGAGGACCGAGGCGAGATCCTCAGGGTAGCCTGCCTTGTCGGCGGCCTTTTTCACGAAGGTGTTCTTGAAGACGTGGATCTCCGCTCCAGCACTGCGGAGGCGCTTGCGGAGCTCTTCCCAGCGGGGCACCGTGAGTCCGGTATAGTCCACAATGAAGAGGAACGGAGACTCGTTCACCTTCTGCACCAGGGCGTTGATCAGTTCTGTTTTTTCAGCTTTCATGAGTGTGGTGCGGTGGGGATTAGAGTTTCACGTACTTGGACACGTCGATGCGGAGGCCGGGCGACATGGTAGAAGCGAGGGTGACGGTCTGGATGAAGCGCCCCTTGGCAGTGGCGGGACGAGCACGATTCACCGCATCGATGAGCGCTGCACCGTTCTCTACAAGCGCCCCAACTTCGAAGGATGCCTTGCCGATTCCTGCGGCTACGTTGCCATTCTTATCAAGCTTGAAGTCGGCACGGCCGGCTTTGACAGCCTTGACAGCAGCAGCGCAGTCATCCGTGACGGTGCCGGTACGAGGGTTGGGCATGAGACCGCGGGGACCGAGTTGTTTACCAAGTTTGCGGACTTCGGTCATCGCGTCTGGCGTGGCGATAGCGACGTCGAAACCAAGGAAGCCTTCCTTGATCTTGGCGATCATGTCTTCGTAGCCTACGAACTCGGCACCGGCGGCACGAGCGGCATCAGCTGCATTGCCCTGCGCAAAGACAAGAACTCGCACTGACTTGCCGGAGCCGTGTGGCAGCGGACAGGTGCCGCGGACCATTTGGTCTGATTTCTTTGGATCCACGCCGAGACGGAAGGAGAGGCTCACCGTCTGGTTGAACTTGGTGCCAGGAAATTTGCGGACCAGCTCGGCGGCTTCTTCCAGGGAGTAGGTTTTACCTGCCGTCACCATGGCGGCGGCTTTTTCGTAGCGTTTGCTTCTTTTTTTCATAAGAGTTGCAGTGCGAGCGAACGTTGTGGTGGTTCTCCTGCGGTTGGTTGTTTGGGTTGGGAATGGTAAGGATGCTTAGTCGATGATGTCGATGCCCATCTGCCGAGCGGTTCCAGCCATGATTTTGGCGGCACGCTCAGGGTCGTCCGTATTGAGGTCAGCGATCTTGAGCTTCACGACGTCGAGGAGCTGCTTCTTGGTGAGCTTGGCCACTTTCTTGCGGTTGGGTTCGCCAGAACCGGAGGCGAGGTTGGCCGCTTTCTTGAGCAACACGGAGGCTGGCGGCTGCTTGGTGATGAAGGTGAAGCTCTTGTCCTTGTACACCGAGATGATGGTGGGCAGGATGTCTCCACCCATCTTCTGCGTGGCGGCGTTGAACTCCTTGCAGAAGCCCATGATGTTGACGCCGGCTTGACCGAGCGCGGGACCGATGGGCGGCGACGGGTTGGCGGCGCCTGCCTTGATTTGGAGCTTGATGACTTTGACGACTTCTTTGGCCATGTGTTTGTTTCCCTAGCGTTGATTGGTTTTGAGGAGTTCGGGGAAGATCGTAGAAGCGGCGACCTACCCCAGGCTGCGGCACTATGCCTTCTCCACCTGCCAGTATTCGAGGTCCACCGGGGTGGACCGACCGAAGATGTTGACCGAAACACGCAACACGCCGCGTTCGGGGTCGATTTCCTCCACGGTGCCGGTCTGGCTTTCGAACGGACCGTCCGCCACGCGGACTTGGTCTCCGGGAGAGAAGGCGATTTTGGGTACGGAACCCTCCTCGCGCTCACGCACCTGGGAGAGAAGACTCTCCACTTCCTTGGGGCGCATGGCGATGGGGTGATCCTTTGCACCGGCAAAGTTGAGCACACCATCCGTGTCTTTGACGAAATACCATGTCTTGTCGATGACACGGTTGTTTTCGTCGAGCAGATGCATGTTGGCTATGATGTAGCCCGGGAAAAACTTGCGATTCGTCTCGGTCTTTTTGCCCTTCTTGACTTCAGATACGCGCTCGGTGGGAAGCAGCACCTCATAGACGTAGTCGCCCATCTCCTCGGTGGCGATGCGACGGATCATGCTGTCACGCACCCGGTTCTCCATTCCGGAGCGGACGTGAATGACAAACCACTGATCTCTAGGTGCAGGGATGGCGCCCATGGGTATGTAAAAAGAGTGCGGAGGGATCGAAAAGTGAGCCGGGTCAGCGGCTTGCCCAGTCGTTGAGGGCTTGGAAGGAATAGCGAAGCGCGGTATCGAAGAAGGAGACGAAAGCGCCGAGAAGGAGCATGGCCACGAACACCATCATGGTCGAGTCGTTGAGTTCCTTGTATTTGGCGAACCCTTTTTCTTTGGGATCCCAAGGCCAAGTGGCCTTTTTCAGCTCCAGGAAGACTTCACCGATGTAGTTTTTGATGCGACTCATGTGGGGACGGCGGACGATTTGAGGGAATGCAGGCTTGAGGTGTCTGGGTGGCAGGCCAGGAGGGACTCGAACCCCCAACCGACGGTTTTGGAGACCGCTACTCTACCAATTGAGCTACTGACCTGTGATACACCTGAAGGAACTTGGACGTTTAGCGTCAATTTGACGCCTGTAAAGTGGCTTCATGCACGACGCCTTGGGAAGGAAAGGCCGCAGGGCTCGGTTAAGCCCTGCGGCGGAGATTCCCAAACGTCAGCAGAAGGGAGGACTCAACTTAGTCAAGGATGGTGGCCACGCGGCCCGCACCCACGGTCTTGCCACCCTCACGAATGGCGAAGCGGATTGTCTTCTCCATGGCGATGGGGGTGATGAGTTCCACGGTGATGGAGACGTTGTCTCCAGGCATCACCATTTCCACACCTTCCGGAAGGGTCACGGAACCCGTCACGTCGGTGGTGCGGAAGTAGAACTGCGGGCGATAGTTGTTGAAGAACGGAGTGTGGCGTCCGCCTTCGTCCTTGGAGAGAACGTAAACCTCTGCGGTGAACTTTTTGTGAGGGGTCACCGAGCCGGGCTTGGCGATAACCTGACCGCGCTCAACGTCGTTCTTCTTGGTGCCGCGGAGGAGGAGACCCACGTTGTCACCAGCACGACCTTCGTCCAGAAGCTTGCGGAACATTTCGATGTCCGTCACGGTGGTCTTCACGGTGGGGCGGATACCGACGATCTCGACTTCGGACATTTTCTTGATAATGCCGCGCTCGACACGACCGGTGCAGACGGTGCCACGACCTTCGATGGCGAACACGTCTTCCACGGGCATGAGGAAGTCTTGGTCGATGGGGCGCTCTGGCAGCGGGAT
>CAZIGH010000016.1:0-88658 GCA_964538625.1 uncultured Verrucomicrobiaceae bacterium | reverse complement strand
TCTCAAGCCAACAAAAATTCCCCTTGATCACTCTGAAACTGCTGACCCCAAGTTGCTGAATGGATCAGGCTGCTGTGTCCGGAAGACGCACCCAAACACCGTTCCCTTTGTCCTGGCGTTCCACTTTCAAGGCACCTCGTTTTTCTGCCTCCATGACCAGGGCGCTGAAGGTCTTGAAGCCAAAGGCCTTTTCGCTGAAGCCTGGTTCCCGACGCTTCAGTGAATCCTTGACCACCGAGATGTTGACTGACGCCCCCTCATCCTTCTCCTCAAGCAGTGCCTCCAGCATGAGGCGCACCTTTTCCACTGCCTCGGCGGGGTCCAGCTTGGCCGGTTGACCGGATGGTGCAGGCGATTCCGAGGTCGCGGCTTCATCGATCAAATCGAGCAGTTTGGGCGGCTGGTCGGCTGGTGAGGTGGTGGTGGTCTGACTGTTGGGAGTGTTGGCTTTGGGTGTAGGCTTAGTGGGTTTGGTCGGTTTGGTCTGGTCTTTGCGCACCAGGTCGTCGTAGTAGAGGAACTCGTCGCAGTTGTTGATAAAGAGCTTACTGGAGGAGCTTTTGACACCCATACCAATAACCGTTTTGGCGTTTTCTCTGAGCTTTGAGACCAGGGGAGAGAAGTCCGAGTCTCCACTGATGATGACGAAGGTGTCCACGTGATTCTTGGTGTAGCAGAGGTCCAGCGCATCCACCACCATGCGAATGTCTGCGGAGTTCTTGCCGCTCTGGTTGAGGTGCGGAATCTCGATCATTTCAAAAGCGGCCTCATGCAGACTGCGCTTCAGGTCCGCGTAGCGTCCGAAGTCACAGTAGGCCTTCTTCACCACGATGAGTCCCTTTACCAGGAGGCGGTCCATCACTTTTTGGATGTTGAACTTGGGATAGTTGGCCTCCCGTGCGCCGATGACGATGTTGTCGAGGTCCAGGAAGACGGCCATGACGGAGTTGCTCTCTGAGGATGTCATACGGTATTACTCGTATGCGCTGGGATGAAGTCGAAGGCTTTCTCCGGAAAGACTTCCGTGACACAGGTGGATGCGCGTGCGTAAGGTTGCTGGGGTTTTGGCTTTCAACGGTCGGCTAGTGTGTTGACCTTTGGTTGAGATTTTGAGACAAACATGAGCCATGGTTCAGAATCGTTTAAAGAAAGTCATTCTTGGGGTCGTCGTGCTTGGGATTGCGTGGTGGGTGGTGCATACTTTCGCGGCTGACGAGCGGACGCAGATGCTGCGCGTGCAGGAGGACTTCATGAGCGCACTGGAGAAGCGGGACTGGGGGAAGGTGGATGCTTGGGTGAGCACGGACTATGCGGACGACTGGGGCCTGGGACCTGATGAGGCGAAGGACACCATGCGCCAAGTGCTGGGAGGCTTCATGATGCTGAGCATTGACCGCACCATGACCAATGCCGTGGCGGCGCAAGGACTGGGTTTTGTGAAGATGAAGCTAGTCGTGCAGGGCAGCGGCGGCGGTGTCAGCCCTATGGTGGTGGCGGAATCCAAGCGCATCAAGGAGCCGTGGGTCTTTCACTGGCACAAGCGAGGCCGTTGGCCGTGGAGCTGGGAGCTGGTACAGATCGCCAATCACGACCTGCGTGGTTACAAACTCAGCAACCGCAGCGGTTTCTAAGCGAAGGGTGAAAGGCTATTTGTTGGGCCGTCTCGCTGCGCGTCCGCTGGGTTGGTCTGGGTTGTAATCCGGGTTTGGTATGGGAGATAGAGCGCCCACTTCATTTTGCCATCTGGTGAGCTCCGCTTTCAAGGCGGTTGCACGTTCGGCGTGTTCTTCCGAGAGGTCTTTGGTTTCGCCAATATCATCTACCACGTTAAAGAGTTCCGTGCGGTCATCTTCTAACCAGTGGATGAGTTTCCAGGGACCACGGCGTACCGCTGCGGCGGGCGCGCCACCTTGGTTGCCATAGTGCGGGTAGTGCCAGAAGAGGGCGCGCTCGGGAAGATCGCCGCCTTTGAGCACTGGCATCAGACTCACGCCATCCAGCTTGTGTCCTGCGGGCGGCTGGCTGCCAATGGCATCCATGATGGTGCCAAAACAATCCAGGCCGTACACGGGCGCGTCAGAAACGCTTCCGGTTTTCCTTGCAGCAGGCCAACGGATGATGAGTGGCACGCGGATGCCGCCTTCGTACATCCAGCCTTTGCCGCCACGCAGCGGGAGATTGGATGTGGGCCAGCCTTCGCTGGTGGACAAGCCGCCATTGTCACTTGTGAAAATGACCAACGTATTCTCGGAAAGCCCCAGTTCATCGAGCTTGGCCAGCACCTTGCCCACGGCGAGGTCCATGGCTTCCACCATGGCGGCATAGATGGCATGGTCCTGCGTCAGGCGCACATCCCGCTCGAATTCACGACCCCACCTTTCCTTAAGGGCGAGACGCTTACGCTTTTCTTCGTATTTCTGGCGCAAATCTTCCCGTGCCATGAGGGGCGTGTGGACGTCGTAGAAGGAGTAGTAAGCGAAGAAAGGCTTGTCCTTGTGTGCGGTGATGAACTTGTTGGTCTCATCCGCAAGACGATCAGGCAAGTGCTCGCCTTCAGGGCCATCGGACAGACGCGGATTGCCATAGGGAGAGAAGTATTTTTTTCCTCCGTAGGGGCCGCCGCGGTCGATGCCTCCCATGTTGACATCGAACCCCTGATTTTCGGGCCACCAGCCTTCCGGGCCCAGGTGCCATTTGCCAGCGAAGAAGGTGGCGTAGCCAGCGGTTTTCATAGCCTTGGCCAGCGTGGTGCTGTCCAGCGAGAGGCGGTCCTTGTAGGGGGCTGGAAGGAGTTTGGTGTTGCGCTTCCAGTCCTCTGGCTTCATGGCCGCACCGATGTAGTCGGTGATGCCACTGCGCTGTGGCCACTGTCCTGTGAGGAGCGCGGCACGGCTGGGCGAGCAGACGGGACAGGCCGCGTAGGCCTCGGTGAAGCGCACGCCTTCCTTCGCAAGGCGGTCAATGTTGGGCGTCTCGTAGAACGTGCTGCCGTAGCAGCCGACATCCCGCTGGCCTAGGTCATCGACGAGAAACACTACGACATTCGGCGGACGTTCCGCCTTGGCAGCCAGAGGTAGAAGGACAGCGGTGAAAAGGCAGAGCAGGCGGTTCATGGGAAGGGTTGGAACGCTAAAAACCGGTGGAGCTTGCAGCGGATTCCACGGCTAGGCTTGACAGGGAGGCCATTCTTTTGGTTCAATGCTGGGTGCTGACACCAATAGTCAGTGCTTATGAAAACGATAGCAGTCGGTTCCTTGTTCCGCGCGCTTCGTGCTCTGCTCGTCGCGTGCGCTGTGCTCCTGACTGTGGCGGTCTCTACCGCTGCGGATGACATCAATGCTCTGTTTCAGCAGGGTCGTGCAGCCTATTACAAAGGTGACCTGGCGCTGGCGAAGCGTCTGCTTACCCAGGTGAACGCCGCTGATCCGCGGCACATCGAAACCCGCGCCATTCTGGCCCGCATCAAACTGGAAATGCCCGGGGACGGCCCTACACTGAAGGAACGCTACGCCGCTGTGCGCCTGCCAAAGTTGAATCTTCAGGACGCAACGCTGGCGGAGTGTCTGGAGGCTCTCACCATCATTTCTCGCAACGCGAGTGAGGGAAAGGTCTCTCCGAACTTCATTCTCAAGGCGCAGGATAAGGCGTCTGCGAAGGTGACCCTCTCCCTGACGGATGTGCCACTGACCGCTGCCATCGACTACGTGGCCGAGATGTCCGGCACCAAAGCGCGCTGGGAGAAGCATGCGGTGGTAATAGCGAGTGTGGCGGATTGACGCGTCGCCTCATCGTCGCCAGTGTCGGCGCGTGAGTGAAACTTCACCTACGGCGTTGATCACTGGCGGAGAGGGCGACCTGGCCCGCGTCCTGGCTGAGAGTCTGCGTAATGCGGGCTGGGTGGTCCATGCCCCTGGCAGACGTGAGATGGATGTGAGGGATGCCAACGCCGTGGATACGTTCATCAAGGCTCTTCCCGCGCTCGACCTTTTGGTGAACAATGCCGGTATGGTGGACGACGCGCTGCTGAGCACCATGACGGAAGAGCGCTTTGCCTCGGTGCTAGAGGTAAACCTCACAGGAGCCTTCCACTGCGCGCGGGCGGCCGTCAAACGCATGAGCCGTCAACGCAGCGGACACATCATCAATGTGGGTTCTTACGCCGCCCTGGCTGGGACGCTGGGCCAAGCCAACTATGCAGCCGCCAAGGCCGGCCTCATTGGCCTAACGAAAAGCCTCGCTGCGGAGTACGGTGCTAGCAATGTGCGCTGCAACTGCGTGCTGCCCGGCTTTCTGGAGACAAGGATGACCCGTGCGGTGCTGGAGAAACGCCGGCCCGATGTCCTGGCGACGCATGCTCTGGGCAGGCTGAACACTCTGGAGGATGCCGCCCGGTTCATGGTGCTGCTGGACGGTATGAAACATGTGTCTGGGCAGGTGTTCCAGCTGGACAGCCGCATTGGCCCCTGGGCCTGAGCCATCCGGATTGCATTGCGCGTTCCGGCATTCGGGCTTGAATGCGTGGCCCATCCCCATGTCCACTGAACTCACCTTTCCACAGCAGCGCCTTGGCGTTCTCATGGTTGTCTCCGGACCCTCTGGCTCTGGCAAGACCACACTCTGCCGCCAACTCAGCGACATGGGAGAGGTGGTGTATTCCGTTTCCTGCACCACCCGCTCACCCCGACCAGGCGAGGTGCATGGACGGGATTACTTCTTCCTTCAGGAGGAGGACTTTGTAGCCCGCATTGGGAGGGACGAGTTCTTTGAGCACGCGAACGTTCACGGACGCCGGTACGGTACGCTGAAGAGTTCTGTCAAAGAAAACCTGCTGCGCGGGCAGGACGTGGTGATGGACATCGATGTCCAGGGTGCCCGCCAAATCCGTGCCTGTGACGACCCCATGATTCAGCAGTGCCTGGCAGACGTCTTCATCCTCCCCCCCTCAGTAGAGGAGTTGAAGGCCCGTCTTTCAGGTCGTGGCACTGAGACACAGGAAGCGCTAGCTCTTCGTCTCAGTAATGCGCTGGACGAGATGGCATGCTGGCAGGAGTATCAGTACGTGCTGGTAAGTGGTTCCCGCTCGGAGGACCAGCAGCGTTTCCAGTCCCTCCTTGCCGCCCTGAGGATGCGCGCCAGTCTCTGGAAGCCGTGAGCAGATGGGAGGTCTTCGGGCGAAAAGGCTGGGTTTTTGATCCGCAGTTCCACCGCTTTGAGCGGCTCCGGCGTAACGGTAGTCAACGAAGTCGCTGAAGGCCTCCCTGCGCTGCCAGGCTCGGCTTGAGGTTCATCTTGTGCAGCTATCGCAAACTCGCAGACCCGGATTGGTGCAGGGCTGGATGGTTGCTCATCCAGCCGTATTCCTTCCTTGGAGCGATTCTTTCTCAGTGGCTTGGCAGCGCTCCTATTCCTGCCGGAGGCGATAGAACCTGAACTGTCGTCCTTGGGACGCCACTCCCGAATGACACACCGCCCGTTTTAGCGCTCAGAGAAATCGAGAAACGGCAGCATCTTTTTCAGCTTGGCGTTGCCTATGCCGGGCACATTGAGCAAGTCCTCTGGCTTCGTGTAGGGACGGTTCTCAATGATTCGGTTCGCCAGCTCTTCACCCAGACCGGGAATACGATCCAACTCATCACGAGCCGCCGTATTGGGGTTGATGGTCATTCCTTCTGCCAGCGGTGCAGTGTCCAGCGCTATCGCCAGTTCCGCATCCTCCATCCGCTGCATACGCCGCTCTTCAGGAAGGGTACTCCAGTTGGTCTTGCCCCAGATTCCCTTTTTCGCTGAAGCTGCCTGAAGCTCTAGATCCGCCAAATACGCCCGGTATTCCTCCTGCGACCTGCCGTCGTAGGTGCCTCTCGAAACACCGAATGCTCTGGCGAGGCCGCTGGCAATCAAGTCCGCCGCCATGTCATGACCATCGTGGGTAATGACGAACCCATAGATTCGCTTGTGCCGTCCATCTCCCCGGGCGTCTGCGAATGCCGTGTGAAGGGTGAAAGGCTTTGCGAGCTTCTTCCTGACGTACTCCGCAGCTGCCTCGCCAAAAGACCTCGCCACCTCGATGGAACTCCGGACATCTGATCCCGCATCCGAAATGCCGAAGTACCTGCGCTGGGTCCTCAGCCGTCGTTCGTCCGACGCATCGGTGATGTGCCACTCCACACAGTCTGCTCCATACAATCTCACGGTAAACTCTTGTTTGTCAGCCGTGCGGACTAAGAAACTGTCGCCGTCCGCCCAGTCCGTAGCGACCAGTCGGCAGTTTTCAAACGTTTCCAGTTGCCTGGTCTGCGCAGTCAGTTGCTGCACGGTAAGCAACAGAACCAATAGAAGCCTGTATGATTTGAAGTGCACTGCGGGAAGAAGTCAGGGGAGGGAGAAGGGACGGACCTGACGCAGATCGGGATGAACCGCAGTACCGCCAACCCAGGGAAGTAAGCGGATGAGGCTAGCCGTTCTTGACCGAAATATCAAGCTGCCAGTCCCATTGCCTGGGGCACTGGAGCGTTGAATGCTGTATCAATGTCGTCCCCTGAAACCTCGTTTCCCTTCGGCCTCACTGCTGACGTAGTGGCATCTTCGAAAACCTTCCGTGATTGAGGTCATCCACCGCAACCTACAAGAGTGAGGCCACAGCGAGCGTAAGGCGCTGCGGTGCCCATGTCACTCAACCGCTCAGCAGTGGGTTCTGCTTGAAAGGCGGTGCTGAAGGAAGGCGTCGGAGGCTGAGCTGCGGCACCCACTCCAGAGGTTGGCATTGGGCAAGACAATGCCGAATCTGGATCTTCTAGGCCAGTAGCTTGTGTACGAGTTCGCCGTGGACATTGGTGAGACGCATGTCGAGGCCTTGGAACTTCACTGCCAGTTTGGTGTGTTCAAATCCCAGCAAGTGCAAAAGTGTGGCGTGGAGGTCATGTACGTGCACGGGGTCTTCGGTGACGTTGAATCCAAACTCATCCGTGGCTCCCAAGGTGAGTCCGGGTTTCATGCCACCACCCGCGAACCACATGGTGAAGGCATTCGGATGGTGGTCGCGGCCATCGTTTCCGCCCTGAACCATCGGCGTGCGGCCAAACTCTCCTCCCCAGATGACGAGGGTGTCCTCCAGCAGACCGCGTTGCTTGAGGTCGCGCACCAAGGCAGCGCTGGGTTGATCGGTGAGACGGCACTGCTCTTTCAAGCCATTCGTGAGACCTCCGTGATGATCCCATGCCTCATGGAAGAGTTGCACAAAGCGGACTCCGCTTTCGATAAGTCGGCGAGCAAGCAGACAGTTGTTAGCGAATGATGCTTCACCCGGTTTCGCTCCATACATGTCCAGGATGTGCTGTGGCTCCTTGGAGATGTCCATGAGTTCTGGGGCGGTCTTTTGCATTCGGTAGGCGAGTTCAAAGCTGTTGATGCGGGAGGCGATCTCGGGATCTCCCACCACGCCGAGGCGCTCTTCGTTCATCTGCTTCAGCACGTCCAGGGTGTCCCTTTGGGTGGCATCACTCACGCCTTTTGGATTGCTGAGGAAGAGGACGGGATCACCAGCACTGCGGAAGGGCACGCCCTGATACACGGTGGGCAGGAAGCCGCAGCCAAAGTTGGAGAGGCCGCCGCTGGGGCCCTTTTGGCCGCTTTGCATGACGACATAGCCGGGCAGATCTTGGTTCTCTGTGCCGAGTCCGTAGAGTGTCCATGCGCCGAAGCTGGGTCTGCCAAAGATCTGTGAGCCGGTGCTCATCAGAATCTGCGCCGGGGCGTGGTTGAAAGCGTCCGTCTTTATGGACTTCACGATGGTGAGGTCGTCTGCGATGGAGGCGGTGTGTGGGAGCAGTTCGCCTATTTCAGCACCGCTTTGTCCGTGGCGCTTGAAGCCGTACTTGGGTCCCAGCAGTGTGCTGTTGGGATTGATGAAGGCCGCGCGGTATCCTTTCAGCAACTCTGAGGGTGGAAGTTTGCCGTCCCATTTGGTCAGTTCGGGCTTGTTGTCGAAGAGCTCGAGATGACTGGGCGCTCCTCCCATGAAGAGGTAGATGACGCGTTTGGCCTTTGCCGGGTAGTGGGGCTTCTTGACTGCAAGAGGGTCTGCCAGCGCTGGTGCGCCGCGCAGCAGGTCCATGGCAGCCAGACTTGCCAGGCCTACGCCGCACTCCTGGAAGAACCAGCGCCGGGTAAGGTGACGCCGGTATTCGGCGGACAGTTCGTGCTGAATGTCGATGCGTTTCATTCTTTGGTGATGGTTTCGTCCAGGTTGAGGAGCACGCGGGCAGCTATGGTGATGGGCTTGAGTGAATCAGGAGTGGTGCGGTCACGCTCTCGCTGAAGCAGGCCACACAGTGTGCTGATCTCACTCGCCGTGGCTTCGCGTCCGGTGCAGAGCTGAAAGCCGAAACGGAGCTGAGTCTCATCACTCTCGCCGCCTTCTTTCTCCATACGACGGCCCAGCGCTTCGGCGGCTTCGATGCTTAGGGTTTCGTTCAAGGTCATGAGCGCTTGCATTGGGGTGTTGGACCGCACGCGCTTCACACACCCAGTCTCGCCATTGGGCACGTCGAAGGTGCTGAGGAAGGGATAGGGCGTGCTGCGGCGACGGAAGGTGTAAACGGCGCGGCGATACTTCTGCGTATCCACTTCGTCCTTCCATGGGAAGGGTGCGTAGCTGACTGGCTTGTCGAATAGGTATGCGGGAGCAGGAGGCATGACGGGTCGTCCTCCGACTTGGGGGTTGAGCAGCCCGCTGACTGATAGCTGGATGTCGCGCACGACTTCTCCTTCTACGCGGAAACGTGGTCCGCGTGTGAGGAGGCGATTGTAGGGATCCTTCTCAAGCATGTCTGCGGTCACATGGCTTCTTTGACGATAGGTGGCCGAACGGGTGATGAGACGGTGGAGGTGCTTGAGGCTCCACGGCGCAGACTTGCCATCTGTGGGTTGCATGAACTCTGCGGACAACCAGTCGAGCAGCTCTGGGTGGCTGGGTGGTTCTCCTTGAGTTCCGAGGTCCTCAGGTGTGCCCACCAGACCGGTGCCGAAGTAGGCCTGCCAGACGCGGTTCACCATGGTGCGTGCTGTGGTGGGTGACTTGCTATCCACGAGCCACTTGGCAAAGGTGAGTCGGGAGCCGTCTGACTTGGGCGGGAGTGGATGCAGTATGGATGGTACGCCGGGCGGCACGCGGTCGCCAGGTTTCAAAAAGTCGCCGCGCTTGAGCAGGTGTGTCATGCGCGGCTCTTCGCGTGAGTGTAGAACAAGTGTCGTGGTGCCCTCCGGATGCTGCTTCCAAAGGGCCTCGATCTCCTCGTTCACCGGTTTCCACTCGGGTACCGTCTGGCGGAAGTGGGCAAAGAGCGCTTTCCACACCCACTCGTCTTCTGGCCCCTGTTGTTCGAGCTTTTTGCGCAGCGTTGGGGGCAGAGGATCGGCCTTGGCCTTGGGGGCGTCGGTGATGCTGATGCGGTAGCGCCCGAGGTTCATGGTCTGTAGGTCGTCACTGTTCCAGCCGCCGTGTTTCATACTGAGTGTGATGGTGAGGTCTGAGTCCGGACTCACGGTGACCGGTTTCTCCAGGACAAAGACAGCATTTCGCGGAACGTTGCGGCGGCCGGGACCTGCGTCGATGCCCCAGGCGGTCTCTGGCTTGCTGTCTATGGCGTAGCTGACGGGGCCGGTGACGCGCTTGTCTTTGGCGGCCTCCTTGTCTCGGGCGAATGCGACGAGGGGCGTGTTCTCAGGTTCGCCAAAGTCCGCATCGGCGCTCGCAAACTTTAGCGCGATGGGCTTGCCTTCCACGGTGATTCTTGCTCCGAACTCGGTTAGCGCCGCAGTGCCCTTCTGGGAGCGTCCGGGACCATAGGCGGGGAGGTTGGGATCGTTCATCAGTTCCAGACGGAAGGCGGAAATGGGCGTGGGAGCGGACAGCTTTACCTTGAACGTCACGTCGCTCCTGGTCGGTGCATAACCTTGGGCGAGGATGCTGCCGTCCGGCTGTCGCAGGGCTTTTTCGCCGCCGGAGGGGTCGTCTTCGAAGGCGAGGGTGGTCCATTGAGGCTGTGTGCCCTTTAAGCTCGCAACCCACTTTTTCATGCGGGACTCCCAGTCCGCATTTTCATGTCTCAGTTTGTCTTCCAGCTCTGCGATTCGCTGATGGAGCTGCGCGATTTTCATCTGCTCATCCGGTGTATAGACCACACGCCAAGGTTCATTGTCGTTATTGAGGAAGGCAAACATCTGGTAGTATTCCTCATGGCTTATGGGGTCGTACTTGTGATCGTGGCACTGGGTGCAGCCGATGGTTAATCCGAGCACGCTTTTGCCAATAGTGTCCATGCGGTCGAACATGGCTTCCATGCGGAACTGCTCGGGGTCCACACCGCCTTCTTCGTTGATCATGGAGTTGCGAAGGAACCCGGTGGCAACGATTTGATCCTGAGTAGCGTTTGGAAGCTGGTCCCCGGCGATTTGCTCGATGATGAACCGGTCGTAAGGCAGATCTCGGTTCACTGCGCTGATGACCCAGTCACGGTAGAACCAGATGTAACGCATGGGGTCCTTTTCGTAGCCGTTGCTATCTGCATAGCGTGCGGCGTCCAGCCAATGACGCCCCCAGCGCTCGCCGTAGTGAGGCGATGCGAGCAAACGCTCCGTGAGCTCCTCCAGCGACAATGATCCGCCGGTGACGGCCTTGATCTCATGAGGTGCTGGTGGCAGGCCCACCAAGTCAAGGTAGAGCCGGCGGACGAGCGTGGCTGTCTCTGCCTTTGGAGCCTGGTCCATGCCTTCCTCCACGAGCCTTTTCCGGATGAAGGCATCAATGGCTTTGCTCCCTGTCTCTCCACCCGGAACTGGAGGGCGCACGACCGGCTTGAATGCCCAGTGATCCACCTTTTTCTCCAGGCTGACGGAGGCCGACTCTGGCCACACGGCACCTTCATTGATCCATTGCTCCAGGGTCTGGATTTGCGCCGGACTGAGGGGTTCTGCCTTGCGTGGCATGATCATCTTTGGGTCCTCGCCTTTCACCACGGCCAACAGACGACTGTCGGAAGCTTTGCCTGGGACGATGGCGACTCCGAAATCACCGCCCTTCAATGCGCTGCCTCGGTGATCCAGGCGAAAGGCCGCCTCCTGTTTGTGTGCGCCGTGGCACTTGTAGCAGGCGTTGGCAAAGATGGGTTGCACGTCCTTCACGAAGTCCACGGCAGCCCGCGCTGCCAGTGCGGAACTCAGGGCGGCAAAGATGAGAATGGAACGAAACATCCATCAACCTACGGTCAGGCACTTCGGCTTCCAACTTCCGGTTTCATGGAATATCCGCTCAGTGAATGCCGCAATTCGGGGTGAAAGCCGCTCGTTTCCACGCCCATTATGAACCGACTTTTCACCGCTTTGCTGCTCTGCAGTGTGCTTCCCGTTTTCGCTCAGACCTCGCCACCCGCAGCGAAGGCGAAGGGCAAACGAGCGCCCAACCCCGCCTTGGTGCAAATCACCGACCAGCCAGGTCTTCCACGTGTGCTACTCATCGGTGACTCCATCTCCATGGGCTACACGCTCCCCGTGCGCGAAATGCTCTCCGGCAAGGCCAACGTGCATCGTATCCCCGTCAATGGCGGTCCCACCACCAATGGTCTGGCGAATATCGACTCATGGATCGGGGGCGCGAAGTGGGATGTGATTCACTTCAACTGGGGACTGCATGACCTGAAATTCATCATCGACGATCCCAGCAAGCGTGCCGACCCCAAAGACCCCAATGCACATCACCAAGTGGCACTAGCGGACTACGAAAAGAATCTCACCACACTGGTGAACAAGCTCAAGGCCACAGAAGCCAAACTCATCTGGTGCAACACCACTCCCGTGCCTGAGGGGGCAGACGGACGCATAGCCGGTGACGAACTGAAATACAATGAAGCCGCTGCTCGGGTGATGGCTGCCGCCGGCATCCCAACGAATGACTTGCACTCTCATGCCAAAGCGAAGCTGTCTGAGGCGCAGCTTCCTGCGAACGTTCACTTTTCCACCGAGGGCTCCAGATACCTTGCAGAGAAGGTGGCTGAAACGGTTTTGGCGGCGCTCAATACTCAGGCCAAAAAGGATGGATGAGTGAGCCAGTTGCCAAACCCCTGTGGAGGCTGAAAAGAACGGTGGAGAAACGTTCGGAGTTCCGTTACCCCCAAATCTTTGAGGTTTCTGCTACTGCAGAACTGTAGTGGTGGACGAGAGAAAGTGGTTTCGACTTCAGTCGAAGCGTTGGGCCGCTCGAGTTTCGACTAAAGTCGAAGCCACGTTGGCGCTCCTCAAAGCCGCATTCCTTCGTTGGAGTTTTGCAACTGGCTTGAGTCAACCCGACTCAACTTGACTCGTCCAGAGCATGGGCCAGCTCATCAACATTCACGCAGCGAAGACCCATCTCTCCCGCCTGGTGGAAGAAGTGGTCAGAGGGGCTGACATTATCCTGGCCAAGGCAGGCAGTTCGCAGGAAAGATCCCGGCAGGCGAGAGAACTGCTGAGGAATCCCGACAACGAAGTGTTTTTCAACGCCGCAAGCGTGTGGGATCTCGGGCTGAAGACGCACGGGGCAAGCTCTTCATGCCCTCTGATTACGCAGCCGCTTTGATCGACCACGGCTTTCTGGAACTGCAGGTGAGCATGGAACACGCGGTGAGGGCCACGGCGCTTCCCGCGCTTCATGGTGCTCCCTTTGACCGCGTGCTGGTGGCGCCGACTCTGTTGGAGAGGATGGTGCTCATCACCCGTGACGCGGCGATTCGGAGGTATGAACTACCCTGCGTGGAGGGGTGACTCAGTGCGTTCGTTTCCTGGTGAGCATGAACTCATTCCCCTCCGTGTCCACGCACATGGCGAGGTGAGGCGGTTCGCCGCCCTCCGGCTGGGGTTCGCGCTGGAGAAGTCCGCCGGCCTGACCGACCTCACGGGCTCCCTCGATGACGTCCGCCACCTGAAAACTCAGCCCGGTCCATGTGCGTCCGCCTTCCCCCCCTCCGTGGATGCCGATGACACTCCCGCAAATGTCCACCTCGCTAATGATCTCGTTCTGCTTCAGTACTTTGCCACCAAAGACATCGCGGTAAAAGCCCACGGCACGGTCCATGTTGACGGCCCAAATCACGTATTTCACTCGCTCTACATTCATGAAGCTAGGCTCGCATCATGGTTGCGTGTGGGAAAGAGCAAACACAGCATTCAGGGGTTGGGGGCTGCCGCTGTGGCATGGGCGGAAGCTTCCACTGCAATGTCCGGCGGAAAATCTTGCCAGAGAGCCTATGATTTCGTAGGTTCGTGCGTTGCATACTCAACTCCATGAAACGCCACTTTTCCCTCATCGCCTTTGTTTCCACCGTCGGCCTGTTTTCCGGTTCGGCCGCTGCGGTTGACTTCAAGACGCAGATCATGCCCATCTTGAACAACAAGTGCGCCAAGTGCCACAGCGAGGCCAAGGGCGAAACCAAGGGGAGCTTTGCCGTGGACAATCTCTCTGACATGAAGAAAGAGGTGCGCGCCGGCAAGCCGGAGGCTAGCAACTTGATCCAGATCATCACGCTTCCCGACGATGATGAGGACGTCATGCCGCCGAAGGGCAAGGGCACCCGCGTCTCGCCCGCTGAGGTGGCGCTCATCAAGCAGTGGATTACCGAGGGGGCAAGCTTTGAGGCAGGCGGCGGAAGCCCGGCTGCTCCAGGTGGTGCGGCTGCACCCGCCATCGCTACTTGGAAAAATGCGGACGGAACCAAAAGCATCCAGGCCATTTACGAGCGCATGGAAGGTGACGCCGTGGTGCTCCGCATGGCAGGCAACAAGTATGTCAAAGTGCCGCTGGCCAATCTTTCGCCCGAAAGCCAGGCCATGGCCAAGCAGGCTGCCGGTCAGTAAGACCGTCCGCAGTCCGCATTTGATTCCTCCCGATGAAAAAGGCCGTCGTCCTGCTCTCCGGCGGCATGGATTCCGTCACTGCTCTTTACGCTGCGGCGGGGGAGCACCGCGTGGTGGGAGCGGTCAGCTTTGATTACGGCTCCAAGCACAATCACCGCGAGCTTCCACTCGCTGCCTGGCACTGCCAGCAACTCGGCGTCCGGCACGACGTGGTGGAACTGCCGTTTATCAATGAGTTGTTCGCATCCGATCTGCTCCAAAGCGGAGGCCAGGTGCCAGACGGTCATTACGCGGAGGAGAATATGAAGCGAACCGTGGTGCCGTTCCGCAATGGCATCATGCTGGCCATCGCCTGTGGAATCGCCGAGTCACGAGGCGCAGAGGCCTTGGTCATCGCGGCGCATTCCGGGGACCACGCTATCTACCCAGACTGCCGGGAACCTTTCATGCAGGCTATGGCAGCAGCCATGCACGAAGGCACGTATGTGCGGGTGGAACTGCTCCGCCCATTCATCAGCATGGATAAGGCCGGAATCGCAAAACACGGTGCCGAGCTCGGCGTGGACTTCGGCAAGACATGGTCCTGCTACAAGGGCGGTGACTTGCACTGCGGCACCTGCGGCACCTGCGTGGAGCGCAGGGAGGCCTTCCTGCTGGCGGGCCTCTCAGACCCCACGGTCTATGTCGTTGAGCCGCCGCTGCCCAGTGCTCCGAGGTGACGCCTCACTTCTTCCAGAACTGAAACCACCTTTTCTTCTCAGGCTCGGCGGGAGTGGGGGCAGGAGCAGCCGGTTTGGGCGCTTCCTTCTTCGCCACCATGACAGGGCGCGGTGTGGACTTGGGTCCCTCGATGACGACGCTCATCCCTTTTGTCACCAACCGGGCCAGACGCACCACATCCCAGTTCGCCGTTCTCATGCATCCGTGGCTGGAACTGCGTCCAATCGTCTGGCCCTGGTTCGTGCCATGAATGCCGATGCCGGATTTGCTCAGCCCCATCCACATCACACCCACGGGATTGTTCGGCCCCATGGGCAAGTTGTAGGAGTTCTCGCTGCGCACGCCGTAGTCCAGCATGCTCTTGTCCCAGCGGAAGGTAGGCATCTGCGTCATGCCCACGATCTTCCAGGTGCCAGGAGGTGTGGCCGTGTAGCCGCTGCCGGGAGTAATTGGCATACTGGCCAGCAGCTTCTCACCCTCCCATACTCCCAGCAGCTTCTCGCGCGTGTCGATGCGGATCACGCGCTCCAGGAAGGCAGGGTTCTCAGGCATCGCTGGTACCGGCGTGAGGTCCTCGATTTTGAATGGCTCCAGCACATTCGGCACTCTCACGCTGTCACCGGGCTTGAGCGCATACATGTTCATGGGGCGGTTCAACCAGGTGATCAGCTCTGGCGAGGTGTGAAAGCGCTCCGTGAGAAACTCCAGCAGTGAGTCATACGGTAAATACTTTAGTTTCGCCTGAGCCGACGGCTGGCTGGGAAGGGACCCCACAAAGCGCCGGTCCTCCTCACGTATGACATAGCTGGTGTAAAGATCCTTCACCTCAGAAAGGTCCAGTGAATGCCCTTCTATCTCCGTCTCAGGCATCCCATGCGCAAGCTGGTAGCGCTTTAGCGCTTTCGTGGTGAAGTCGCCAGGTCTGCCATCCACCTTTCCAGGGGTGAAGAGCTTTCCATCCAGAAACAGCTGCAGTCTCAAAATCGACTCCACAGGTTCAGGTGCTTTCGGCAGCGCTGCTGACACAGGTGTATCCACAGGAAGAGCGGGCAGGACCGTTACCGACTCGGCACTCACCATCGAAGTCACGAAAAACAAGGGAACCGTGCGAAAAAATAGACTCATGGGAAGAAAGCAAACGAAGTGCGCCGGGAGGCGAAGAGGAGTGAGAGGCAGGCGCATTGTAGAGCAGCTAACGTGCCGTGCAAGCCGTGTGCCACAGGCTGACACTTAAAGCGTGTGATCGAGTGCAATGACCATCAGATCAACCCACGATTTCGGCACACTGCCTCAGAATCTCCCTCCCGAAGGCAAGTTCGCAGTCCTATCACCAACCAACCCCAGCAACGGCGCATGGCTCTCGCAGAGCGCTTTCCAGTTTCCGTCAGACAGTTGGCTTCCGAGCCTGGGGCATGCGGGCTGCCGCTTTCGCCAGGCCCGGTTCCGGCAGCCGAGCTGTGACCTGCGACGGGTTTTGACGCCTGCAAGCAGCCCTCCCGGCCCGGCAGCTCCGCCTTCCTAGGCCAGCAGGCGACGCTTTTGCCTCACTTCGTCACTCAGGTTGCGCTGGCGGCCTGCGAGGGCTAGATTCCCCGCTCCCCAACCCTCGTCCACCTCGTTTTTCCTCACATGGAATGGCTTTCTTCTCTCGGCTTCTTCGGCTCGGTTCTGCGCGTGCTCATCCTCCTGCTGGAGGTCATCATCGTCTTCAATCTTCTCATCCTCGTTCATGAATGGGGGCACTTCCTCGCCGCCAAATGGCGCGGGCTGAAGATCGAGAAGTTCTACATCTGGTTCGGCAAACCCATCTGGAGGAAGACCATCAATGGCGTGGAGTACGGTCTTGGCAGCATCCCGGCGGGCGGCTTTGTGGCGCTACCGCAAATGGCTCCCATGGATTCCATCGAGGGCAAGGTGGAGGATCGTGAGTCTCTTCCGCCCATTACTCCACTGGACAAGATCATCGTGGCCTTCGCGGGTCCGCTGTTCAGTTTTCTGCTGGCCTGTGCCTTCGCCATCCTCGTCATGTGGGTGGGCAAGCCGGACCGCGTAACCCGCTCCACCACGATCGGGTTCGTCCTGCCAGACGGCCCAGCGGCCAAAGCCGGGCTCAAGGCAGGGGATACCATTCTCGAGATCGACGGCACGCCTGTGACTTCTTTTGATGCGCCTTTGGACAGCGTGATGGAGCGCATTCCCTTCAGCCAAGGACCCACGATCAAGTTCAAGGTACAACGTCCGGGAGTGGAGGAGCCGCTTGTGATCGAGAGCAGCTTTGACATCCAGGAAGGCGGCTGGCTGAAGCGGACCGGACTGCGCAAAGTGGGTGTGGGTCCAGCCCTACCCTTCAAGGTGGGTGATGTGAAGCCGAACAGCCCTGCTGATGTGGCTGGCATTCGGAAGGATGACATTCTAACCCACCTCAACGGAGAACCGCTCTTCTCCCCCTCCGCCATCGGTTACCTATTTGAAAAGAATCCTGGCGCGACCGCCAAGCTAACCGTGAAGCGAGGTGAAGAAATCAAGGAAGTGGAACTCACCGCACGCCGTCCTGACCTCCCGGTGGGTTACCCTCAGCAAATGACTGGCATGACCTTTGAGCCGCTGGGAGAGATGAAGCGCACTCTCCTTTACCCCAACTGGTGGACCTCGGTCACGCAGGCGGCGACCATGATGTTCCGTACGATCAAGGGACTCGTCACACCGGGTGACAGCATAGGCTTCGAGCATCTCAGCGGCCCGGTGAAAATCTTCAACATCTACTACACGCTCTTTCAGGAAGAGAATGGCTGGCGCATGGTGCTCTGGTTCAGCGTGGTTCTGAATGTGAACTTGGCCATCATGAACCTCATCCCCTTCCCTGTGCTCGATGGTGGGCACATTGTGATGGGTATTTCCGAGATGATCCGTCGCAGACCTGTGCTCAGCATGAAGTGGCTGGAGATTTTCCAGACAGCCTGCGCACTGCTGCTCTTCGGGTTCATCTTTTATGTCACTTGGTTCGACAGCTGGGACCTCCTCGGGAATGGAGCAAAGAAGGACCCCTTTGCCGATGTCAAGTATGAGGACATCCAGTTTCTACCGCCGAAAGAGTAGGGCCAGACTGCGGCGTGGGACTTGAGAAAGAGGCTGAGATAGCGAGCCTTTGACCCATGACCTAGGCCAGTCTGGCTACCACGCACGTTGGCAGCCTTGCTCCATTGGCCGCTGAATGTCCGGTGTTGCAAAAGCGCAGGGGCACCTGCCTTTGAAGCTTGCCTGCCTGAGGGCGATCTGGCTTAATCCCGGCACATGTCCATGACCGTAGATCAAGTTCTCGCCGCTGCTGACGAGCACAACGCCAGTGATGTCTTCCTTCAGGAAGGCGAGCTGCCCCGCCTCAAGATCAATGAACAGATCATGATGTATGGAGAGGAACCCATATCACTGGCACAGATCACCGGGCTCTGGCAGCTCTGTGGCGGCGACCTCATGCGGGATTTGGACAAGGACACGGGCCTCATCTCCGCCAGCGGCACACGGTTCCGCGTAAACCTCCACAAATCGATGGGGCGCCTCGGTGCCGTGATGCGCCGCATACGCACCTACATCCCGCCACTCGAAACCCTGGGCGCTCCCGCAGAGCTGCTCACCAAGTGGGCGCAGCGTCCCTACGGCATTATCCTCGTGACCGGACCCACTGGCACAGGAAAGTCCACCACGCTGGCCGCCTTGCTGCAATGGCTCAACGAGAATCTGCCCCGGCATGTCGTCACCATTGAAGATCCCGTGGAATACATTTTCTCCAACAACCAGTGCCTCTTCACCCAGCGGGAAGTGGGACGGGATACGGACACGTTTGCCCGGGGATTGAGAGGAGCCATGCGCCAAGCGCCGGATGTCATCTTCGTCGGTGAGGTGCGTGACTACGATACCGCCCTGACGCTCCTGCAAGCCTCAGAGACCGGCCACCTTGTGTTGGCTTCACTTCATAGTGAGCGAGTCAGCGACACGATGGAGCGCTTCTTGAATCTGTTCCCACCGGATCAGTTGAATCTCGGCCTTCACCTTCTCGCTCACCAACTCATCGGCATCGTTTGCCAGAAGCTCGTGCCAAAGGTGGATGGCCAGCTCATGCTGCTCTGTGAGCACATCGAAAACGGCGGTGCCGTGCGGGACTGGATCGCACGCCGTGAGACCGACCGCATCCACGAGTATCTCCAGCGCGGCTCGGACCCGAATGCCAGGAACTTCCTGCGCAACATCGTGGCTGCATACGAGGCGGGTTTGATAGACGAACCCACCGCCATCATGGCCACCGGCAACGAAGCTGAGTTCAAACGCGCTGCTCGTGGCGTGAAGAGTTGACCGCTTGCTTTCGCATTTCTTACCACCGATGGACAGACATGACAGACACCAATGTCAGACAGCATGGGCCTGTATGGTTGTTCGCTTAGCCCTTTATCGTATCGTCCTCCTTTTTCACCTTCCTGACTCTCATGCGCGGCTACGACCTTATTGAATACCTGGCCATGGTCATCGAGCGCGGCGGCTCGGATTTGCATCTTTCTGCGAATGCTCCTCCCATAGGCCGCATTCACGGCATACTCCAGCCACTGACAGAAGAAATCCTTGACCAGAATGACACGCGAGAACTCGTGCTCGGCGTGCTCAAAGAAAGCCAGCGCGCGAAGCTGGAGAACGAGTGGGACCTGGACTTCGCCATCAATGTGGACAACCTCGGACGCTTCCGTGGGAATGCCTGCTACGTGCTTGGTCGCATCGAGGCGAACTTCCGCTACATCCCCGAAATCATTCCCGCCCTGCATGAGCTTGGCCATGGTCCCACTGTCGAACGACTTTGTGAACTGAGGGACGGACTCATTCTCATCACCGGCACTACCGGTTCAGGTAAGACGACCACACTCTGCAGCATGACGCAGACCATCGCATCCAAGCGCCAGTGCAACATCGTCAGCATAGAGGACCCCATTGAGTTCGTCTTTCAGCATGGCAGCAGCCTCATCCGCCAGCGGCAGGTGGGCAGTGACACCCAAGCCTTTGCCACTGCCATGCGGAGCGCACTGCGGCAGGATGCGGATGTCATCGTCGTGAGCGAGCTGCGGGACCTGGAGACCATGCGCACGGCCATCACCGCCGCAGAGACCGGCCACCTCGTCATCAGCACCCTGCACACCAGCGAGGCCACCGGCACTCTCACTCGCATCTTCGACGCCTTCCCCGAGGAGCAGCAGGACTACATCGGTGCCCAGCTCGCAAGTTGCTTAAAGGGCGTTGTCTGCCAGCACCTCATCCCCCGCGCGGATGCGGAGGGCCGCGTATTGGCGACCGAGATCATGACGCAAAACCTGGCCATCCAGCGTTGCATTCGCGACCGTCGGATGCCTCAGATCCCCAGCCTCATCCAGATCGGAGGAAAGGAGGGCATGCACACCATCGACGACAGTTGCCTGCATCTTCTCACCCATGGTTACATCACCCTCGACCACGCTCTCGCTCATTGCAGGGATCAGGACTTCATCAAGACCAACTACGAAAACGTCCTCCGCGAGCGTGGAGAACTGCCGGAGCCAAAGAAACGAAAGTAAGGTGGTTCAAGCCGCTGCCAGCACCAGCTGCGGAAGCAGCGGGTTTCCCCCCTCATCCAGCCACGGATCACAGGCGGCGATGCAGCTTCCACCTGGATAAAGTGCAAACATGACACCGCTGACGCCACTCTTCGCCGGCAGCCCGGTGCGGATGAACCAGTCCGGCGTACCTTCGTAGAGACCGCTGTGAGACATGGTGTAAACGACCTGCTCCCTATGCTCCGAGCCACTGCCTGCCAACGCCTGCCCTAGCTTAGCCATATCCACAATGTTGCCGGCAAGGCAGCAGAGCCGGAAGTAGATCTCATAAGCATCGTCATCATCCCGCACATGCCCAGCCTGCCTCAAGGCGCGTGCGATGGCACGGTTCGTCACATCACTGTCGCGCTCCATCACTTCAGCAAAACACCCTTCGTGCACATTCAGATTCACCTGTGGGCAGAACTCTCGGAGCCACGCCAAAAAGACCTCCTGCTGCTCGAGAGGCGAACCACCGGCCAGCTTGGATGCAAGCAGCATCGCGCCACTGTTGATCATGGCATTCCTGGGTCTGCCGCCATCCTCGCGCAACTGACGCAGCGAGTAGTAAGGCTGGTTGCTCGGCGCGTCACCCACCCACTCGGCGACTTGTCCCGCACCCCAGACCTCCAGCAAATGCAGTAAAAGGAAGGGCTTGATGGCGCTCATGAGCGTGAAGCAGGAGCTTGCGTCACCAGCGGTGATCACCGCTTGGTCCGCAAAGACCGCACACGCGGCTCTTGATTCGCAGCCACCAAGCATCTCCAGACGCATCAGCCGCCCGCTCCTTGCGGATGTTTCCACAGCGCGCCCGGCCTGCTCCAGTAGCTCATTCAATCTCGCTTCTGTCATGAATCAGAACCTACATCAAAGTCGGTTGTTGGAAAACGGCACGCCTTCTGCACGTTGGATCTTCATGTCCTCCTCCCGACAGCAGCGCATTGAGAAGATCATACTCGACCTGTTGGCAACTCGCGGAGAGGACAAGTCCATCTGCCCATCCGAAGTGGCACGGGCACTTGATCCCGAGGATTGGCGCGAACTGATGGATGAGGTGAGACTCGCCGCAGCGGCCATGCTTTCAGAGGGGAAGATCAGGGTCACCCAGGGCGAGAGTGAGGTGCACCCCCTTGAACGCCGGGGTCCCATACGCCTGCGGTTACCTGCGACGCACTGACCCTCATCACACTCGCAGCCGGAGTCCCAGGTTCTCCCTGTTCCGCTTCGGTAGAGATGCCACCACCAGATCATACGAGTGCCACACCAGCTCTCTCACCAGAGCCGTAGGCAGCCGCCCGCCCAGTGTGAGCGTGTTCCAGTGCCTCTTGTTCATGTGCCAACCGGGCACGATGTCTTCATACCGATCTCGCAGTTCCAGAGCCCGTTCGGGATCACACTTCAGGTTCACGCGATGCGGCACCTCATCCGGTACGGCTGTGGCAAACATTTTGCCGCCCACTTTGTACACCAACACCTCAGGGCCGAACGGAGTCGTTTCTTCCACAGCGGGAAGGGAAAGACACAGCGCACAATAGTCGGCCAATACCATGCGCCAAGAAATGCAGCAGAATCCAGTCTGTCGAACAGTTGTTTGACACAAGCACCCGCTCGTGGCGTTTTCACTGACCCACCATGCGAGCACTCCTGCTTTTTCTTTTTGTCACCGGCCTTCAGGCAGCTGAACCGCGTCCGAACATTCTTTTCTTCTTCGCTGACGATCAGCGCTTCGACACACTGGGATGCGCCGGACATCCCATAGTCAAAACACCCGCCATCGACCGCCTAGCCGCCCAGGGCGTCAGGTTTGAGAATGCGTTTGTCACCACATCTGTCTGCTGGGTCAGCCGGGCGGTGGTCCTCACCGGTCAGTGGGGCAGGAGCCACGCGCAGAGAAACGCCGTCCCAACCGTCAAGCCTGAAGCGCTGGAGACCACGTATCCCATGATGCTGCGCCAGGCAGGTTACCGCACCGGCTACTTCGGCAAGTGGCATCTCCAGGCACCGCAGGGCTTCAAGCCCGAGAGTCAGTATGACGAATACGAAGCGATAGGCCGCAATCCCTACTTCAAAACACTGGCCGACGGAACCAAGCGCCACGAGACCGATCTCGTGTGTGATCGTGGCATTGAGTTCATCAAGTCCCAGCCCAAGGACAAGCCCTTTGCACTGAACCTGTGGTTCAACGCGGCGCACGCAGAGGATAGCGATCACCGCCCCGGCATAGGGCACTACCCGTGGCCTGAGTCCGTGGACGGGATGTATGAGGATGTGACCATCCCAGCACCGAGGCTATCTGATCCAGCCATCTACGAAGCACATCCCCAGTTCTTGAAGGATTCCATCAATCGTGAACGCTTCTTCTGGGGCTACGACACGCCTGAGAAGTTTCAAACCAATGTCCGCGCCTACTACCGCATGATCAGCGGTATCGACAAAGCCATCTCGCGTGTCATCAAGGCGCTGGAGGAGGCCGGTCTGGCAGACAACACCATCATCGTTTACTCCGCAGACAACGGTTACTACCTGGGAGATCGCGGCTTCCAGGGCAAGTGGTCGCACTTTGAAGAGAGTATCCGCATTCCCCTCATTGTCTATGATCCTAGGCTTCCAAAGGAAAAGCGCGGCCGCGTCATCTCTCAGATGGCGCTGAATGTGGATTTTGCCCCCACCTTTCTAGACTGGGCCGGCGTGTCCAAACCCCCTGCTTATGAGGGTAGCAGCCTCGTTGACCTAGTCCGTGGAGCATCCACTCCCGGCTGGCGCACCCATTTCTTCTGCGAGCACCTGGACTTGGCTCCCACTCTCACCTGGGAGGGCATCCGTGACGAGCGCTTCGTTTATGCCCGTTACTTCGATCAAAAGCCGACCTTTGAGTTCTTGCACGATCTGCAAACCGATCCCGACGAACTCAAAAATTTGGCCTCTGACCCCGCCCAAGCGAGCACACTCGCCAAGTTTCGTGCCCTCTGTGAGGAGGAAGTGAAGGCCCGTGGTGGGCCTCTCCTGCCCATGGACCAGCGAGGTTCCGCCCAGCGTGGCAAGGGCAAGGCAAAGAAAAAGAACTGAGTGCGCCGGCGTCTCAGGCTCGGTGACGGGAGGTACTTGTTTGCGAATTGAGCGCCCCGCGCTTATTTGCATGCCACGCCCCTCTTTTCACCATGTCTGCCAAGATCATTTACACCCTTACCGACGAAGCTCCGCTCCTTGCCACCTATTCACTGCTGCCCATCGTTAAAGCCTTCACCAAGGCTGCTGGCATCCAGGTCGAAACACGGGACATTTCGCTTGCTGGGCGCATTCTGGCGCAGTTCGGACAGCAGGAGGATGACTTGAACTACTTGGGAAGGCTCTGCCTGGAGCCCACCACAAACATCATCAAGCTCCCCAACATCTCCGCTTCCGTACCACAGCTCAAGGCTGCCATCGCCGAGCTTCAGGCTAAGGGCTTCAAGCTGCCCGACCTGCCAGAGAATCCGCAAACGGACGAAGAAAAGGAGATCAAGGCGAAGTATGCCAAGGTCATGGGCAGTGCCGTGAACCCCGTGCTGCGCGAAGGCAACAGTGACCGCCGGGCTCCGAAAGCCGTCAAAGACTACGCCAAGAAACACCCGCACAAGATGGGCGCCTGGACACCCGACTCCAAAACCACCGTCGGCACCATGGGTAAGGATGACTTCTTCTCCAATGAGAAGTCCATCACCGTCAGCGATGCCACCGAAGTCAAAATCGAGTTTGTCGCCAAAGATGGCAGCACCAAAACCTTGCTCCCCAGTCTCCCCCTCAAAGCGGGTGAGATCATGGACGCCACCAAGATGAGCAAGAAGGCCCTCATCACCTTCTTCGAGCAGCAAATCGCCAAGGCGAAGGCTGATGGCGTGCTCTTTTCTCTCCACATGAAGGCCACCATGATGAAGGTCAGCGACCCCATCATCTTCGGCCACGCCGTCCGCGCCTTCTTCAAAGACCTCGTCGCCAAACACGCCTCCACGCTTCTCGAGATCGGCGTGAACTTGAACAACGGCTTCGGCGACCTTATCGCGAAGCTCGATAAACTGCCTGCCGACAAAAGGGCAGAGATCGAAGCTGACATTCAGGCCGCCTACGCCAGCGGACCCGCTCTCGCAATGGTGAACAGCGACAAAGGCATCACGAACCTCCACGTGCCCAGTGACGTCATCGTGGATGCCTCCATGCCTGCCATGATCCGCAGCGGCGGCAAAATGTGGAACGCCGAGGGCAAGGAGCAGGACACCCTAGCCGTCATCCCGGACAGCAGCTACGCCGGCATCTACCAGGCTGTCATTGACTTCTGCAAGAAGAACGGCGCTCTGGATCCCAGGACCATGGGCAGCGTGCCAAACGTAGGTCTCATGGCCCAGGCCGCAGAGGAATACGGCAGCCACAACAAGACCTTTGAGGCTCCCGCAGATGGCGTCATTCAGGTCGTCTCCACTGCGGGCGACTCACCCTCAGTGCTCTTCTCTCACGAGGTGGAAGCTGGCGACATCTGGCGTGCCTGCCAGACCAAGGACGCCCCCGTGCAGGACTGGGTGAAGCTCGCCGTCAACCGCGCTCGTGCCTCACAGACGCCCGCTGTCTTCTGGCTCGACAAAAACCGCGCTCACGACGCCCAGATCATCGCCAAGGTCGAAAGATACCTCAAAGACCACGACCTCACCGGGCTGGACATTCGCATCTTACCCCCCGCCGAAGCCTGCACCTTCAGCCTAGAGCGCATCGTCAAGGGCCTCGACACCATCTCTGTCACCGGCAACGTATTGCGGGATTATAACACCGACCTCTTTCCCATCCTTGAAGTTGGCACCAGCGCCAAAATGCTCTCTATCGTCCCGCTCATGAACGGAGGCGGCCTCTTCGAAACCGGTGCCGGCGGCTCTGCTCCGAAGCATGTTCAGCAGTTCCTGGAGGAGAACTACCTCCGCTGGGACAGCCTAGGCGAGTTCTTTGCCCTGGCAGCTTCCTTTGAGCACCTCGCCGACACCTTCAATAGTGCCAAAGCCAAAGTGCTCGCAGACACGCTCGACGCCGCCAATGGCAAGTTCCTCGAAAACGATCGCAGCCCCGGCCGCAAACTCGGCACCATCGACAACCGCGGCAGCCACTTCTACCTCTGCCTCTACTGGGCGCAGGAACTGGCCTCCCAAACGGCTGACCTTGAACTGGCCGGCACCTTCCAACCCATCGCCGAGGCCCTTTCATCCAACGAACAAAAGATCGTGGACGAACTCCTCGCCGTCCAAGGTAAACCCGCAGATGTGGGTGGCTATTACAAGCCGGATGACGCCAAAGCCGATGCCGCGCTTCGCCCCAGCGCCACGCTCAACGAGATTTTAGCAAGGATCTGATTCCGGGTCGTGATGCGCCCGCCGTCCGCAGTGCCTCCTGCACGCGGTTCACGGTTGGTTTCGTGCCAGCATCACTTCACCTGAAATCTCGGGTCCTCCCACTTGAAGGGGACGCGACTTCCAAAGAGGACGTCGTAAATGCCGTGGTTCGTCTTCATCATCTCAGCCAGCATGTCCTTCCACGGACGATCGGCCACACTGATGAGGCCCGTATTGTAGCTTTCTCCATTGTACTGGCTAAACCATCGACCGGTGGCAGCTTGGTCGATGAGCGTGAACCACTCAATGCCGATGATGAAGCCCAGCGCGGCACTCTGCTCCACGTAGTTCCGGTAGGCGAGTCCCCGCTCCTGCTGGCTGTTCACCGCCCGGCCGCCGAGAAGGCCACTGTCTTTCGGTGAGGACCAGAAGAACTCACTGAGCATCATGGGCTTGCCTCCGCTCCATTCGTGATAGCGCTTCAATGCCGCAGTATCGACAGCGTAAGTGTAGTAGTTGTAGCTTACCACGTCGAGATGCCGACCCATGATGCGGCAAAGGGCCTCATCTTCGATGGTAACGGGCTGGAGCCGTGCCCCTATGAGGAGATGATTCGGATCATACTGGCGGTAGAGCCGCTCGATCTGGGAAAAATAGATCTCCAAGAAGTGCGTGACGAAAAGCTTCACGTCTGCCTTCGCTGTCTCCGTGTTCACCGCCAGTCCCGCGTCAAGCAGAGCTTCAAAGGTGGCCGCGTCACTCTGCCACAAACGGTTGTAAGCAGCTATGTTGCCGTACTGCCTTTCAAGTTGTGCCACCAACTCACGCTTGCAGGCGTGACTGCCATCCAGGGAGGGAATGACTCTCGTCAGCTCGTCGTAGCGAGGTTCATTGACGATGAACCAGCCTATGAGGAGCGGATCCTCAGCACGCTTAGGCACCTCACGGGCGATGTTTTCCGCCAGCTTCGCCACAGTGGCCGTATCAAAGGGATCCCAAACTTCATGAGCTCCAGGGATGCGCGACACACCTTCCCACAGGTTCACCGGCAAATGCGCCACATAAGGAAACGAAGCCATAACATGCGCCTGCGCCGGAATGGGGCTGAAGGCACCAATACTGTTGAAACCCCACTTTCGCACGCGCTCAATCATACGTGCCGCGTGGGTTTCATAATCGTATGCCTTGCCGAACTTCCTGATGACGTTGGCGAGGTAAAAGGAAAAATGGTCCGGGTTGTTTTCACGAAAGGCCGTGGCGAACTCTCCGGTGAGCGACGGAAGCCACTCGTAAATGCCTTCTCGGCCTTTGACATAGGTGTAGTCTTCCCCCGGTGCAAAACTGCACACGCCAAGGTGGAAGAAAGCATTGCCGTCGGGATTCACGAGCCACCACTTTCCGTTCGTTTGCTCCACGTGAAACCAGCCCGTCTTCTTCAGTCCGAGTGATTGTCCACTCCCTGGTGCACCGCCGAAGCGATCGAGCGTCGGCGGCTCTATCGAGGAGTAGTAGGCCCGGTCAGTCTCTAGGTCAGCTCTGAGTTCTTCGAGGTTGCCCAACTTGTTTGGAAAGCTGTCCTTGATACTCTGCCCGAAGCTGTCTATGAGCTTGGTAACGGACGCGAGTTCCGAGCTGATTCTCATGGTCGCCTTGGTGCGGTCGGGTGAGTGCGGCACAATGCACTGCCAGTGATACACCGCCCAGTTCCACTCCCTGTTGTCAGTGAGCTGCTGGAACGCGAACTCTGGCGTGGTGATGACTAGACTCTGCCCCTGCGCGTTCTTGAAACAGAAACGGTTGGCATTCAGGCTGGCAATCTGCGGTGGCGTGGCCTTTTCTGCCGGGAAACCTCCCGCTTTGTCTCCGATCTCCCACGTGCCGCCCTTGCCGAACGAGATGTCCAGCAAACTGGTCACTTTCCAGGACTTCACGTCGTCCGGCACGCCGGAAAAGAAGAGTTCAATCTCACCGTTCTCCACGTTGACCTTACACGAGGCTCCGTCTGCATACTTCACGCCTGCGGTGCCACCTGAGATTTTGACTTCCGCTATCCTTTGTGGTGGATCGAACTCCGGGTAGGTGAGTGTGAAGGATCCTAGGCTACCCGCGGTGATCAGAATGCCCTCTTGGACAGGCTTGAGTTCGGCAGCTGTCGCAGAGATACAAAGCAGGAACAGGGGCAACGGTTTCATGAGCATGATGAGAGTTCGTGATGGCAGAACCACAGCATTCGCGGAAGATGAAAAGGACCTTTGAACATGTTCCCTTTCGCAGGCTGGCTTACGGTTCCATCCCTGCGGAGGTAGCCGTACCATTCACCGTGCTGCGGGTCTGGAAAGTGGGCAAAACTCCACTCATGCACCTGTTGGTGCATAGCGGCGTAACGCGGCTCGCCTGTCAGCTTCCAAGCCAGCAGGGTGGCAATGATGGCCTCGCAGTGCGGCCACCAGAACTTCATCTCATGCCAGTACTCCTGCACAGGCTTGTGATGAAGGTCAGTGAAGTAGAGCAGACCGCCCTGCTCCGTGTCCCATCCGCGCTCCCACATGCAGTCAAGGATGCGGCAGCCTAGTGTGACCAGCGCGCGGTCGTGGCGGTGCCTGCCCTCATTCATGATGAACCAGGCTGCTTCGATGGCGTGGCCCGGGTTCAGAGTTCGGCCTTCAAGATGGTCAAGAATGCTGCCATCGGGTGCCACCATCTCCATCAGTGCGCCAAGGTCTGGCTTAAAGAAGTGCTGCTCTATCTCATGGATAAACGAGTCAATCCACTCGGTGAAGGTGCGGCCTTTCACTCTCCTCTCACCCAGGTGTGACCGCAGTTCTTGCGCCGTTACGATGCCTATCATGAGGGCACCTATACCTTTCATGGGCCGTGTAGGTTCATACTTCGGCGTCATTGCGCCAGGCTCAAAGTTGTAGCGCAGGTAAGTGTCCCAGGCAGCGACGGCCGCTTCTGCCATGCGCTCTTCTCCAGACGCTTGGGCAAACGCCGCGTAGCTGATGGCGGCAAAGCTCTCGCTGAACGCATAGCGCCGCATCCGCAGCGGCCTGCCATCTCGCGTGACGGTGAACCACATTTTTCCTTCTGGAGAGTGGCAATGCTTCAGCGAGAAGTCCACACACGACCTTGCTGCCTCGAGATGTTCTGGGCGCGAACCGAGCGTGAGAAAGAGCATGGACATCATCCAGCCTGCCCTGCCTTGAAACCAGACACTTTTGTCCGTGTCCAGCAGCGAGCCATCACGATCCAGGGCCGTGAACAAGCCGCCGTGTTCAAGGTCTATGCCGTGACGCAGCCAGAAGGGAATGACGTCGTCAAGCAACGTGGCACGGTACAGACGAGACAACTCCCGCCGGGAAATCGGGTCTGTGAGGTCCACTATCAAGGCAGGCTGCATAGCTCGTCGCGCACTCGCTCGCGTTCACGGTCGATCTGCTCCGGTGTGGCTCCGAGGTCCCTGAGGAGTGTTTCAGTCAAGGCCAGCGCCACTTCACCTTCTCCGGAGAACACACTCACCGCACCAGCCTCCCGCAGAGAAGGCAGCTCGCGCACGTAGGTGGAACGAGCGAGCACGTGGATGTCAGGATTCAGTTCACGGGCTATGCGAACGACCTCGCTGCTGCCCTGCACGGTAGAGGCACTCAGGATCAGGCTGTCTGCCTTTTCCACACCCGCATCAATGAGGATGTCCCGCTGACAAGCATCTCCATACACAGCGTGGATGCCTTCACTGCGGAGCTTGCGCACGGTATCCACGTTCATCTCGATGATGTAGGGTTCGATGTCGTTCTCCTTCAGTAGCCGCGTCACCGTGCGGCCCACCGGTCCGTAACCAATGACGATGGCGCGATGAGAAGAATCGGCTTGCTCTTCAGGCCCCTCGGTTTCGCCGATGGCTGGGCGGAACCATTTTCCAAGGGTTCGATGACGCATGAGGAACCGCTCGGTGGGGTCCACTAGGCGATAAAGCATTGGATTGAGAGTGATGGAGATGATGGCGGAAATAACAAGCACATCCGTGGCCGTTTCGTTCAGCACGCCTAGGTCCCGGGCCAGCCCTGCCAGGATGAACGAAAACTCGCCAATCTGCGCCAAAGCAGCAGATACGGACAGGGCTGCCCTCAGCGGACGCTTGAGCAATAGCACGATGACAAAAGCGGCGAGAGGCTTCCCGATGAGGATGATGCCAAGTGTGGTCGCAATGAGTGCCGGCTGCTCCACGAGTGCGGCAGGCCTGAGCAGCATGCCCACCGAGACAAAAAACAACACGGCAAAAGCGTCCCGCATCGGCAAAGCCTCCGCCGCCGCGCGCTGGCTGAACTCAGAGCGGCCCACAATCATGCCTGCCAAAAAAGCCCCGAGCGCCATGGAGACGCCGAACACCTTGGCCGAGCCTACCGAGATACCCAGTGCAAGCACTAGCACCGTAAGGGTGAAGAGTTCCCGAGATCGGGTCAGGGCAACCTTCTCCAAAAGACTGGGAATGATTTTCCCACCAATGACGAACACCAAGACCACAAGACCCACCAGTTTCAGCGCAGTCATGCCGAGAGTAGCGGGCAGTTCGGCGATGCCCCCCGCCGCAGGACCAAACAATGCTGGCAGCAGGACCAGCGCCACCACAGTGAACAGGTCTTCCACTACCAGCCAGCCGACGGCAATATGACCCGAGGGCGTATGCAGATCACGGTTGTCCGCCAATACGCGGACCAATACCACGGTACTGGCCACCGCTATGGCCAGGCCGAAGACAATCCCCGCCTTCATGTCCCACCCAAAAAAATGCGTCACGATGACCGCCAGAAGAGTAGCGAACAAACTCTGACCTATCGCTCCAGGAATGGCGACACGGCGCACCGCCATGAGTTCTTTGAGGTGGAAGTGCAGCCCCACACCGAACATCAGCAGAATGACGCCTACCTCCGCCAGTTGCTCGGCGAGTTGGTGATTCGCCACAAAACCCGGCGTCCAGGGACCTACGGCGATGCCAGCGAGCAAGTAACCCACGATGGGAGACAGGCCGACGCGGTGGGTCACATAACCTGCCGCAAGCGCAGCTGTCAGACCGCCGGTGAGAGTGAAGATGAGGTCCAGGTTCTCCATTCCATTCTATGGAAGGAGACGACGGTCTTTTCAAACAATGGATGGCCCAAGAAGCGACAAAAATCAGATCTGTGGACGCACTGAAAGAGCATCGTGAATGATGCGCAGCACCTGCACGCGTTCTTCGCCGGCGAGAGGAAGTCGAGGCTCACGAACCCACTCCTTTCCTATCCCGGCCTCTTGGCACAGCAGCTTGATGTATTGAACAAAGTGAAGGTGGGTATCCAACTTCATCAGTGGCTGGCTCCAGCGGTAAAGGGCACGGCACTCGTCCCACCGTCCCGCTTGGGCCAGATCCCAGAGACGCTGGTTCTCCTTCGGAAACGCGATTCCGCTACCGCACACCCAGCCATCGATGCCGAGAATGGCTGACTCCAGGAACAAATCGTCCACTCCGGTGAAGATCCGGTAGCGTTCGCCGGTGAGATTTCGCAGCTCCGTGATTCGTCTCGTATTCGCGCTGCTTTCCTTGATGGCGTGCAGATTGGGAATGTCCGCCAGCATTTTGAACATTTCCGGAGTCACATCCGTGTGGTAGCCGACAGGGTTATTGTAGAGCATCCAGGATAGGGGCGTGGCAGAGGCGAGCACTCGGAACCAGTGCATCGTCTCTGCTGTATCCGGTTTGTAAACCATGGGCGGCATAACCATGAAGCCAGAGGCACCCAGGCGCTCACAGTCCCGCATGTAGTCCACAGCGGCCCGCGTGCTGGTCTCCGCCACACCACTGATGACGGGCACCCGGCCATTGACGACTTCCACCGCGTGTTTGACGACGGCACGCTTTTCCTCCGGGGCCAGGGTTTGGTTTTCGCCGAGGGAACCGCACACGATAAGCCCCGTCACACCAGACTCCATGAGTATCTCCCAATGTTGCGCTGTTGCCGCCAGATCAAGGGACTGATCTTCGTGCATTTGAGTGACGACGGCTGGAAAGACGCCTGACCATGACCAAGTGGAGGATGACATGCTCGCATTCTCTACCACCGCCGCTGATGGGTCTTGATTGCTTTTCGCTGCGGAATCTGGCATTTCAGTCAAAGATGTCCGTCCGTGAAATCGCTGCCGATACCGCACTGAACGAAGCGCTCTTTGACGCGCTGCCAGACGTGGTGTACTTCGTCAAGGACGCTCTGGGGCGTTACGTGGTGGTCAATCAAACGCTGGCAGACCGCTGCACCCACGGTGACAAGTCAAAGCTCATCGGTCGCAAACCTTCGGAGGTATTTCCTGAAGCTCTGGCCCGAAGCTACATGCGGCAGGATGAGCAAGTGTTGCACTCAGGCCGTCGCGTTGACCGGCAGCTGGAGCTGCACGTTTACCCCGGCAGCCGCGCAGGCTGGTGCCTCACAACCAAGCTGCCACTGAGAGATGCCAAAGGACACATCGTAGGCGTAGCGGGCATCTCTCGTGACCTAAACGCACCAGACGGCAAAGCGCCCGGCTACGCAGAACTCGCATCCGCTCTGCGTCACATGCAGCGCCATTTCGCAGAGGGACTCCGCATCGAGGACGTAGCCAGCCGCGCCGGCCTCAGTGTTCCGCAGCTTGAGCAAAAAGTAAGACGAGTCTTCCAAATGAGTCCGCTGCAGCTCCTCCACAAACTGCGTCTGGATGAGGCTACCCGCCTATTGCGAGAGACCACCATGTCCCTCACCGACATTGCCGTAGAGACCGGCTGGTGTGACCAGAGCGCATTCACCCGCCACTTCACCCGCTACGCTGGCATCTCTCCGGGGAAGTTCCGTGCCATGGGAACAGAGCGGAAGTGAATCCGCTGGAACATGCGTGCTTCCAGGCGCGTTGAAACGGAACTCATGATCCGGTTACTGCACTCACTCTTTGCTTTCTTTTTGACGGTTTCCACCCTAGCGCAGCCTGTGGGACTGCCTGCCCCGCTCATCACGCTGGAGGTGAAAACAGAGCGTCCGAGTGCGCGCTACGCGGTGGGCGAGGAGGTGACTTTTGAAATCACAGGCATCCGCACTCTTCCAGGAAAAAAAGCCGTGACCGAACCTGCTGCCGAGCTTCAGGTCAGCTGCGTCCTTTCCAAAGACGGCCACAACCCGCGCCCCATGGAAATGGTCAAGCTCTCAGCCGATGGCACGGCAAAGATCACTGGCACCCTTGATGAACCCGGCTTCTTGCAGCTTCGGGTGACCGGTGGAGCCAGTCCAGCGCTTGCCTCAGCGGCATTCGAGCCGGAAAAAATCAAGCCCTCCATGCCCGTGCCAGATGACTTTGACGCCTTCTGGACTGCTCAGAAAAACACCCTGAAGCAAATACCGCTCAGGAGCACGTTGGTTCCGGTGACATCGCCGGTGGAGGGAGTGAACGTGTTTGATGTTAAAGTGGACTGCCTCGGTGCACCAGTATCCGGTTACTTTGGAAAGCCCGCCCAAGCCAAACCAAAGGCACTTCCCGCCATTTTGTTCGTGCACGGTGCCGGCGTGGTGAGCAGTTTCATCGGCTCCATGCAGTGGGCCAGTCGGCAGGAAGGGATGCTCGCCATGGACATCAACGCCCACGGCATCGAAAACGGTCAGCCAAAAGAGTTCTACCAGAACCTAGCAGCCACCGCGTTGAAGGACTACCGCTACGTAGGCCGCGATGACCGGGAAAAGTGCTACTTCAGAGCCATGTTCCTTCGGCTTGTCCGCGCTATCGACTTCCTCACCAGCCAACCTGAATGGGATGGCAAAACACTCATCGTGTATGGCAGCAGCCAGGGCGGATACCAGGCCATAGCCGCGGCAGGTCTCGACCACCGGGTGAGCTTTATTTGCGCTGGCGTACCAGCGGGTTGTGACCACACCGGCTTCGCAATAAATCGCATCAGCGGCTGGCCAAAACTCGTGGCTATGGACCCCATGGGGCAGCCAGTGCCCGCATCCGTGGAAGCCGCGCGCTATTTTGACTGTGTGAACTTCGCTACGCGCGCGAAGTGCAAAGGGGCCGTCTTCACCGTCGGCTTCATCGATACTGCATGCCCGCCGAGCAGCGTTTACGCTGCCTACAATGCACTCACCATCCCCAAGGCCATCCATGCCGACCCGCTTGTAGGTCACACCAACTCCCCACAAGCCTCCAAGTTCATGCAGGAGGCCGCGCTCAAACACGCCCGCAGAGAATGAAGGCCCGCCTCGGTAACCCCATCGCGGCATGGCTAAAAAATGAGGATTATCTCCCCCCCAACCGGGAGGCAGATGGTCGGGCTGGCGGGATTCGAACCCACGGCCTCTTCGTCCCGAACGAAGCGCACTACCAGGCTGTGCTACAGCCCGCCGATCTGACCGGTCCTTTGACGAAGCGCGGTCACTCGAGAAGTATTAGCATTCGCATCTGCCGGTGCAAGGGCATAGTGCGCGGCATGACCGAGTTACCCCCACCTCCTTGAAGCCTCCGGAGCGATAGCGCTTCCTTAGCCGCAAGGGTTTTCACGCACCCACCTTTCCGGCCGCTGGTCAGTTTCGCAGCGGCTGTTGGCGTGGACGGTATGAAACCGGAGGCGCTTGCTTCATACGATTCAAGCAATTTTTCATACGCTTGGCTTTCGGAATGCTACCACTGGGCATTCACATGCCCGACGACAGCACAGATCCTCACACGGCCCAGCGGATTACCATCTCACTTCCAGATGCCGTCTTTCGCCAGTTTGAGGAGTTGATGACAGAACGGGGATTTCAGAATCGCTCGCAGGCCATCACGGAAGTGCTTACCCAGCACATAGCAGACTACTACAGCCTTAAGGGGAACCGCATGATGGCAGGGACCATCACCCTTTTTTACGATCACAAGCGCCCGGGGCTCAAGCAGGAGATAGCCGACATCCATCATGAGAACGTCCGCCATGTCATTAGTTCCCTGCACGTCCTGCTGGAGAACAGTAACACCATGGAAGTCATCCTGGTGCAGGGACCTGCAAAGCGGCTCCGCCAGATCGCAAACAAGCTCCTGGCGTGCAAAGGCGTGCTCGCTGGTCGGCTCAACCTCACACGCACACTGATGCCGCCCATCCAAACCATAGGGGATGAAGAATGACGAAATCCGATCTCAAAGTGAAATGATGGAACCCATTTATTCAGTTCAACTTACCGGTGCCGGCATGTGGTCGCGCATCATCGGCAGGCAAAAAACCTTGCGCATCACAGACCTCGAAGGTGGTGCCAATGTAGGCATGCTCATGTATCACGCCAGCGAGCGGCATGAGCGCTACAACATGCCAGACACACTGAAGGGGCAGCACATCTTTTACCTCCGCTCACCCTACTGCCTACATTCCGACATGGGGCGGCTGTTTGCCTCCATCACAGCAGATACTGTGGGCTGGCATGACACGGTATGCGGCACTACCGACGCGATGCTGGTGCGCGAGAAGTATGGCGAAAAGACCTTTCAGTCAGCGCGAAACGAGTTTCATCGCAATGGACGGGAATGCTTCCTCATCGAGCTGGCCAAGTGGGGTCTCGGTGAACGGGATCTGGTGCCCAACGTCAACTGGTTTAGCAAAGTCGTTGCCGACGAGGCCGGGAGATTAAGCTTCGTGCAGGATAACTCCAAAACCGGAGACTACATCGAACTCCGTCTCGAAATGGATACCCTGGTGGTGCTGAACACCTGCCAGCACGCGCTAGATCCCGATCCTGAGTACCATCCCCGGCGCGTAAAGCTGGAGGTCTTCAAGACGCCGCCCCCGGCGCTGGATGATCCCAGCTTTACCGTACGCCCGGAAAACGCACGAGCTCACCGCAACACTGAAGACTTTTACCTCCTGGCCAGATGAGTGCTTTCATTCCGACCGAATCCAATCTCGACCCAGCACTGGCCATCTTCGACTGCACCGTGCTCGCAGGCGACCACTGGATACACGAAATCAAACAAGGGCAGGTGCTGCGCATTGTTGATCTGGAGGGCAACCAAGCGGCAGACACGCTCTTCTACAATGCCCACGATCCGCTGGATCGTTACAGCGCGTCCGATACGATCCAGCGGCAAGCAGCCCTCTATCTCACCACGGGGAGCCAACTCATCTCCACCCGCGGCAACACCCTCATGACCATCGTGGCCGACACCTGTGGCAATCACGACACACTGGGCGGCGCGTGCTCCAGAGAAAGCAACGTCATGCGCTATGCTTTTGACAAAGAACCCATGCACGCCTGCCGCGACAGTTTCATAAGAGGCGTGCAATGCTGGAGCCACGGCCTGGGCAAGCAGGACATCACCTGCAACATCAACTTCTTCATGAACGTGCCCGTCAGTCCCGCTGGCGAACTCCGTTTCGCAGACGGAGTCTCTGGTCCCGGCTACTACGTCGAGCTTCGCGCAGAGATGGATGTCATCGCACTCATCTCCAACTGCCCGCAGCTGAACAACCCCTGCAACGCCTACAACCCAACGCCCATTCGCGTCATCATCTGGGACTGACTTATGTTCTCCAAAATCCTGGTGGCCAATCGTGGCGAAATCGCCTGCCGCATCATACGCACCGTCCAGAAGCTGGGGATCAAGGCCGTTGCCGTTTACTCCGAGGCGGATCGTGATGCCCCTCATGTAGCCATGGCAGATGAGGCGTATCTGCTTGGACCCGCGCCAGTGGCAGAGAGCTACATTAACCAGAAAAAACTCCTCGAAGTCGCTGCACTGTCTGGCGCTCAGGCGGTTCATCCGGGTTATGGGCTGCTGAGCGAGAATCCGGGCTTTGCTGAGGCATGTGAGCAGGCAGGAATGGCTTTCATAGGACCTACTTCAGACCAAATGCGCGCCTTTGGTCTGAAGCATACGGCCCGCGCAGCTGCCACGGCCTGTAACGTTCCGCTGGTTCCAGGCTCAGATTTGTTAAAGGATGCGGCCGAGGCGGTGACAGAAGCCGCACGGATCGGCTTTCCTGTGATGCTGAAGAGCACAGCGGGCGGTGGTGGCATAGGCATGAGGCGCTGCGATGATGCGGACTCACTGCTAGCGGCGTTTGAATCCGTAGTGCGCCAGGGAAAGTCGAGCTTTGGCGATGGCGGCGTCTTTGTCGAGAAACTCGTCGTCAATGCTCGACATATCGAAGTGCAAATCTTTGGTGACGGCAAAGGCAAGGTCGTAGCCCTGGGCGAGCGTGATTGCTCCACACAGCGACGGAACCAGAAGATCATCGAAGAGACGCCTGCGCCGCATCTCAGTGATGCCACACGACAGGCGCTGTGGGACTGCGCTGTACGCCTGGGTGAGTCCGTGAGCTATCGCTCCGCAGGGACCGTAGAGTTCGTCTATGATGCAGACAGCGGAGAGTTCTACTTCTTGGAGGTGAATACGCGTCTCCAGGTGGAGCACACCGTCACCGAGATGGTGACCCACCTTGACCTCGTGGAGTGGATGATCCGAACAGCTGCGGGTCAGGATGTAGATTTGGCGGGCTACACCTTCTCTCCCAGCGGCTGCGCCATTCAAGTGCGCGTGTATGCAGAGGATCCCAATAAAGACTTCCAGCCAAGCTGCGGACTGCTCAATGAAGTGCAACTGCCACCCCATGCGCGCTGTGATGGCTGGGTGACCATGGGCACGGAAGTGACCCCGTTTTACGATCCTCTTCTGACAAAAATGATCGTCCACGGCAAAGACCGAACAGACGCAATCCTAAAGCTCCAGCAGGCGTTGGACGAGACACGCATCAGCGGTATCGAAACGAACCTCGCCTATCTGCGTCAGATCGTTCGCGACCCCTTGTTCACGGAAGGCCGCATTACCACCCGCGCACTGGCTACGAAGTTCACTTACCGCCCCAGCACGATTGACGTGCTCTCACCCGGAGTGCAGACGACGGTGCAAGATTATCCCGGACGCTTGGGCTACTGGGAAATCGGCGTACCCCCTTCCGGTGCCATGGATCCGCTTGCCCTGCGTATCGCGAACCTGCTGGTGGGTAACGAAGAAGGTGCTGCTGCGCTGGAGATCACGCTCTCGGGGCCCACACTGCGCTTCAACTCAGACACCACCATCGCACTCACGGGAGCGGAGATGCATGCGGAACTGGATGGAGCAGTTATTGAGCTTTGGAAGCCCATCGAAGTGCGGGCAGGCCAGACACTGAAAGTGCACCGTACCATAGGGCGAGGCTGTCGGGCCTATCTGGCGGTCCATGGTGGCCTCGATGTACCTCTTTACCTTGGAAGCCGCTCCACTTTCACCCTGGGCAACTTTGGCGGCCACGCAGGCCGTGCACTGCGAGTCGGCGATGTCTTGCATCTGGGCACCCCATCCTCCGCCATAGCACGTCCTTTGTCATGGGAGAGACTTTACCCACTCGCCTCAGAGACGGGGACTGTGAACATCCGTGTCCTCTACGGTCCACATGGCGCGCCAGACTTCTTCACCGATGACGACATTCGCATGTTCTTCGGCACCGACTGGGAAGTGCATTACAACTCCGCAAGAACAGGCGTCCGACTCATAGGCCCTAAACCACAGTGGGCGAGGCCAGACGGAGGCGAAGCTGGGTTGCACCCTTCCAATATTCATGACAACGCCTATGCCATCGGTGCCATCGACTTTACCGGCGACATGCCGATCATCCTCGGACCCGACGGTCCCAGCTTGGGCGGCTTCGTCTGCCCGGCAGTCATCATTGAGGCGGACTTGTGGCGAATGGGGCAGCTCAAGCCTGGAGACAAAGTGCGCTTCGTACCCGTCACTCTGGAACATGCGGAAGCTCTGGATGCATTTGCGGAAGCGACGATGGCAGGTGAAACGCCCCAAGAACCGGCTCCGGCACAGATGCCCGTCCTTCAGGCCGTCCGTCATCGCATCCCCAGCAACTCCAACCGTCCGGAGGTAGTCTTCCGTCCGGCAAGTGACCGTTACCTGCTAATCGAGTTCGGGCCGCTGGTGCTGGACATCGCGCTGCGCTTCTGGGTTCATGCGGTGTACTTGAAACTGCGTGAACTCGCACACCCCGGCATCATCGATCTCACTCCCGGCATCCGTTCACTGCAGGTTCATATCGATGGGCGGAATCTGAAACTCGCCGCGGCTGAGGACATGATCGCCAAGCTCATCGAAAGCATCCAAGACGTAGAGCATTTGCAGGTTCCCTCCCGCATCGTGCATCTTCCCCTGTCGTGGGATGACCCCCAGACCCAGCTCGCCATCCAAAAATACATGCAATCAGTGAGAGCCGACGCTCCCTGGTGCCCAAGCAACATTGAGTTCATCCGCCGCATCAACGGACTGGAAAGCATAGAGGACGTGAAACGCATCGTGTTCGATGCCAGCTACCTCGTCATGGGCCTGGGAGATGTTTACCTCGGTGCGCCCGTTGCGACTCCGCTTGATCCACGCCACCGCCTTGTAACAACGAAGTACAATCCGGCACGCACATGGACACCGGAAAATGCTGTCGGCATAGGCGGCGCTTACATGTGCATCTATGGCATGGAAGGTCCGGGGGGTTACCAGTTTGTGGGACGCACCATCCAGATGTGGAACCGCGACCGCGTGACGGATGTGTTTAAGGAAGGCAAGCCCTGGCTACTGCGCTTCTTCGACCAAGTGCGCTTCTATCCAGTGAGCGCCGAGGAGTTGCTGGAGCTTAGGCGGGACTTCCCCGCAGGACGCTTCACACCCCGAATCGAACAAAGCACATTCAAGCTCGTGGACTACCTAGCCTTCCTTTCTGCGGAGTCGGAAGACATCCATGCCTTCCGAACCACACAGAGAGAAGCCTTTGAAGCCGAACGTGAACGTTGGCGCTCCGCAGGTCTGGATGTGGCAGATTCCGCTGCAAGCGTATCAAACAGTGAAACCGACACCGACCTCCCGCAAGGGCATGAAGCAACAGTGAGTCCCGTGAGCGGCAGCTTGTGGAAGTTTCTTGTAAACCCGGGCGAGAAGGTCACGGAAGGACAACCCGTAGTCATCGTGGAAGCCATGAAAATGGAAATTCAAGTATTCAGCGCCGCGACTGGCACAGTGTCTGCACTGCACGTGAAAGAAGGTCAGTCAGTTCAGCCTGGGCAAGTGTTATTGACCGTGAATAGCGAAGTGCATGGTGCGCATTAGCCAGCCAAGCCTGCACGGTGTGCTGGCGTCGTAGATCAGCATGTCTTCTGTCATTCATAACTTGCTGTAGATACTATATTTATTTTTGATTGATCTTTTTTCTTTAGGTTTCGAACTGAATTTTTGTGACAAATGCTCTGATATTCTGTTAGCATCCCATTTGATGCGGCTTTTCAATCGCATGAAGATAGCAACCTGTGCGATGCTGAGGACGACCTTCCTATGCGGCATACCTCGCACGGACACTGTTCTGCTGTTTGCATGGTGCCTGTTCCTTCCAGCCTGCGACTCTTCCCAGAGAGCATGCTATTCGCATGACGCCACGGACAAGATCATCCGCCCCGCTTGGCGCTCGGAAGCGCGTGCCGACATGGCTCGACGTTACACGCAGTTACGAGCCTCGAAGCATCGAAATACTCTCAACAAATGAAGAAGTTCATTTCTCACCGAAGCTTGCTGATGACTGTTCTTTGCACAGTCTCCATGGACTCGTCCCACGCCCAGCAAAGCGAGCTTAACCGCCGTTTGAGCCAAGATACGTTTCGCCGTAAGCAGCGCATAGACCTTCACAGCCCTATGTATGCGAGCGAAGAAGATGCGAAGGCTTACTTTGATTACCGGGGTGAGTGGAAACTGCAGCTTGGAGGGGGAGTCGCGTATGACAGCAATGTGTTCCAAGACAGTGGTAATCTGGATGACTCGTGGTGGGACTACCAAACGTCTCTAGTGTATGAGTGGTGGACGAGCGAGGAGACCGGCATCGTGATCACGCCCGGTTTGGGATTCGGCGGCAAACATTTTGATCGCTATGCTGATGAGCTAGATGGAGATCAAGTCATCACTGGAGTTGAGATGGCACTGACCAGACTGCCTCTTGGTCCAACCATAGGATACAACGTCGGTTGGTCATTTACTGCCGGATATGGCGACCATGTGCAGACAGAGCATGTCGTGGACTTGTCCGTTGGTAAAGAATATCAGGTGGGTCAGGTGGGGCTGGCATGGAAACTAAGCGGAGGACGAGCTCTTGTGGACCCTGATGAGAACAGTGCTTACCAAGCTGCCATCAGCTTGGAAAGCGAAACAGAGATCACCGACAATCTGAAGCTTCTGCTGACCGCTAGCACAGGATATCGAGACTACAGCGAAAACTCGGCGCTCGGTAGGGATACCTGGACCCTCAATGCTGGAGCCGCAGTGAAGTGGACAATCTACGAAGAAGATGATCGTGGCGAGAAGGCAGTATCCCTCGTCCTTGGCACCACCTATTACCATGCAGCGGACAGTCTGCCCCGCTTGGATGCGGATCAGTTCACGGTGTTCCTTGCACTCCAGTTCGACTGGGAAGGATTCCGGTTCTTAGGCCTACCAAAAGGTAAAAGTGAACCCTCCGTTGTAACAACCAAGTGAAAAATCGAAATCAACCGTCAGAAGCCAACACCCTCTCCATCCCACCATGAGCACCACACGACGCACTTTTCTGCAATCCACTGCCGCCGGAGCTACGATGGCTGTCACAGGCCAGGCAAAAGCCGCTGACCCTTACGCACCAGCCGAAGGCGGTCTCGCCGTTCGTTGGTTTGACAAGAACCGACAGCATGTGCTGCCGAGATGGGTTTTCACGAGCGAGCTTCTTATCCCTTTGACACCAAAGCCGACGAAGGTGGATAGCCACGCAAACCTGACCGGGCCAAGTGGGAAAGATGCCTTCGCAGATGGAAAGGCGGTTGGAGAGGTCCTGCATGGCGTAGCTGCGGAGTGGAATGGGGAACTAATCGGTGGTAACGACAACAAGTCTGCGTGGGAGGCTATGAAGTGCAGGGTAAAGCCGGACACTGAATCAGAATACAAGGTCAAAGGCGCTCCTGAGACCAAGCACTCAAACTGGGACGCTCACGGAAAAGTGTACTGCTACAAGATTGTAATGAAGGAGATCTTGAAGAAACTCAGACAGGACGCCGCAAGGCCAGCACTTCTTTACGGCTATGCGGGCGAAGTCCCAGGTCCCACCTTCCGCTTCCGCCATGGCATACCGTGTGTAGTGCGTTTTGAGAACCACCTGCAAACAGAAACCTCCATCCACCATCACGGTGGCCACACGCCATCCCATAGCGATGGATTTCCCAGTTTCTATGTGCTGCAGAATGAAGCGCGGGATTACCTCTACCCGAACATCCTGCCGCTGCGTCTCAATAAAGATGGTCAAGCCGTGCTGGACTATGGCGAAGGCCAGTCCACCACATGGTATCATGATCATGGATTGGATGCTACCGCCTTCAACGTCTCGCATGGTCTTGCGGGATTTGCGTTGTGGTTTGATGACTTGGAGTTGGACTTGATCAGACGAAACATCCTGCCGGGATTGGGAAATATCTCGACGCTCGATCCAGACCACGATGGCACTGAGGCAGTGGACAATGCCTGGCAGGCACACAAGACCGCATTTCCTAATTCAAAACTCGCTAGTGATTATTTCGCTGCTGCAGCTCCACGACCCGGCGGATTCTACCCCTTTGCGAAGACCCCGTACTTTAATCCCTACGACGTGCCCCTCGTGTTGCAGGACCGTATCGTGGACCTGAGTACGGGCCAGATTGTCTATGATAGCGACGGGCACAACGGCTACATTGGCAACACGCAGCTCGTCAACGCTGTGGCTTGGCCAGTCGTAAGGGTCAAGCGGCGGCAATACCGCTTCCGCTTGCTGGACGGCTCTAACGCACGCATTTATCGCATCCGTTTCTTAGACTCTGACACCTTCCGTTTGCGCCTCAATGCGAATGGCGAACGAGAACCTGTCAACATCCCCGATGCCACTTTGGAAACCAATGCCATGGATTTTTTTCGCATTGGCAAGGACTCTTGGCTTTGGCCGAGGCCACGAAAAATGAACTCGGTCTTGCTGAACATGGCCAACCGTGCGGACCTGGTGATTGATTTTGACGACTGGTTCAAAAAGGCAGAGCGAGCTGGACGTCTTAAAGCCGCTCCGGGTAACAAGCGAGAAGCTATTTACTACATGGTCAACACCATGCCCCAGTTCGATGGGCGTGGGCCGAAAGGCAAACTGGCTGAGGACGCAGGTGATCCGCAAGTGTTTCCCCTGCCCTTCACGCTTGATCCTGCCAACCCAATTGTCGCGCGGATGCGAGTTGCTGGCTTACTGCCTGCGGACCTCTTTGGCGGCGGCGCTCTAGGCCAGCTACGAGAGTTAAACCAACCCATTGGACTCATGAAGATCATCATCGAAGATGATCCTGGTGAGGGTCCACCGACGTTCCTCGACGAAAATACCATCCTTCGCCCCCGCCACACCATCAAAGATGAGGAGGTGATGGCCGTGCGCGAGTTCGTCTTCGAGCGAGGCAAAGGTGCATGGATGATCAACTCGCGCTTCTATGATCCGACCATTTCCAATGCCAATCCGATAAGCGGTATCAAAGGCATCAAATTCAAAGTGCCGTCGGGTGATCACGATGCAGTAGAAAACAAGCCCACGCTTGAATACGCGGAAGAATGGATTCTGAGAAACGGTGGCGGTGGTTGGTGGCATCCCATCCATATCCATCTGGAGGGGCATCAGCTAGTCGGCTACGAAAAGGACTTTGCAGCGGATGGCTTAATCGACGGAGACGGCGTGCTCGGTGCCGCCGCCCAAGCTGACATGCTCGACCTCCCACGTTGGGGACAAATGGTTACCCGCTTCGGGCTTAACCCACTCATTGAGCGGGCTGGTGGGCAAGTGACAGAAACCCCTGATCAAAATCCTACCACCAATGTAGCCCGACTCAATCTGCTGCGAAAACAACTACTCGAGCCAGACCGCGTGCTGGAAACCTCTGGCCTCAAAGGCGTCATCCTTGATACCAACGTCGGCGAAACCTACCGCCTCGCCCCCACATCCGCTCCAATCACTGTCTTTTACAAACGCGGTGCCCCGGTAGTGCTCCAGGAGCTGCGTGCCCACCCCTCCTTTTCAAGCAACCTCAACGCTCTCACCGAACCCCTGCGGGGAGAAGTCAATGACATCCTCGATGCCCTCCAGCAACTTGCCCTCCAATGGGTCGGAGAAATGACTGGGAACCATGACACCCAAGCCCTCGGCCCCAACACCGCCGCCCGCATCCGCATGAGATTCCGCACCTTCAGCGGCCCCTTCGTCTTCCACTGCCACAACGTCGAGCACGAAGACATGCGCATGATGTTCAACTTTGAGCCAACACTAACGCTAAAAGCTGACAACACCTTCGAGCAGCCCAACACCCACAATCCCGACATCTACCCCACCGCCCGCACCCACGGCCAGGATGTCACGGACTTGAAGACGAATCCAAATGCCATCGGCGAACTGCCTTGGACTTCCATCGAAAAGTTTGCCAATCACTGGGAGGAGAAGCCCATTCCCTACACTCCAGTGGAAAATGCCGGCAAGCCGCTGATCAGCCCCCGCACGCCTAAGAACCAATAAAACGCCAACAACTGGAGCTATGATCACGTTTTTTACATCCCTGCTGGAAACCCTCGCCAAGCTCGACGCCCCAGCCAAGCGCCCCCGCAGAGCCGACCTCTTCGCCGACGTGCCCGTGACAGACCAGTTTGGCAGGACACACCGCTTCCTTACCGATCTAGTCCGCGACCGCGCCGTTATCATCAACACGATGTTCACTGTCTGCCGAGGCTCCTGCCCCGGCACGAGCGAGACGCTGGAGCGCATGAGACACACCCTGCAAAAGACTTTCGCTGGGCGCATCAGCTTCCTCTCCCTTAGCATAGACCCCGCCCAGGACACGCCCGAGGCCCTGCGCGAATACGCCGATCTTTATGGCGCCGGCAAGCCAGCTCTCAAAGATACCCCTCCTTGGCTTTTCCTGACCGGCACCCCGCAGCATGTGGACACACTCCGCCGCAGCCTCGGCTTCTACGACCTGAATAAAAAGATCGACTCCGACATCACGCGACACGCCTCACTGCTCCTCTTTGGCAACGACCGCACCAATCGCTGGGCCACCTCTCCGGCAGGCCTCAGAGATGGACTCCTCATTGAGCCCTTCCGCCGCATCCTCGGCCAGACCAATGAAGAACGCTTCGGCATTAGCCTCCCCACCCACCCCTAATCACCTATGCGCTCGATGAAATCGAACTTTCTGCTCTTCACTCTGTTCGTGACTGTCAGCCTTCCTTGGACTGCACCTGCTCAAAATTCCAAGGCTGCCGACTCCGGTAAGCCCGATATCCATCCACACCTGGTCGGTCACGAGGATGAAGCCTTGCTTCGCCGGATCGAAGACGCCCTGGCTGAGTGGGACCCCCGCAACCTCACCAGTCCTTATGTGAGAGAAATCCACACAGAGTCAGGAAAAAAACACGTCCTCCGCCGCCCCGACCTTTCCGAGTTCATCGCCGACCCGGATGCAGCATTGGCTCTGGGAAAAGCCTTTTTCTGGGACATGCAGGCGGGTAGTGATTTTAAAAGGAAAACAGATACATCCCTTGCCGTGGGCACCGCCTGCGCCTCCTGCCACTACCGATTTGGAGCAGATGCCAGAAACAAAAACACCGCCACCATAGCATTCCAAGCATGGGACAAGTTTGCCATAGGTCGCACCCTTCCATCTCTACCCACCGCTCCACCTTTTAACCAGCGTTCTGTCGCCTACGACCCTCACTCAAATGGCGACGTTAACGCCTCAGGCTGGGATAAACACCGGCTCGATCAATCCCATCAGATTGTCGGCTCTCAGGGAATCAAGCTCACCGCCTTCAAACAAGCACATTTACCCGACAAACATATCGCAAAAGAGGAAGACCCCGGGGATGACATCCCGATTACACAAGGGGATAATAATCCACGGAGAAGATCAGACATGTTTGTTAGTGGTGGGAGGCGCACGCGTCAAATCACTCAGCGAAACTCTCCCAGTGTCATTAATGCCGTTTTTAATGACCGCCAGTTTCACGACGGGCGCGCTGAATCCACTTTCAATGGCTTCTCTATCTTCGGCGATTACGATCAGCGCGTCATCCTGAAGAAGGCGGTGATCGACGCCACGATCGGGAAAGTCAAGGCATTTCAGCCTGTAACGATAGCCATCCCCAATGCCTCCTTGGCCTCACAGGCCGTCGGCCCCATCGTCAATGAAATCGAGATGTCCTACCTCGGACGAACTTTCCACGATGTGGCCATCAAGCTGCTGGACGCTCGCCCACTAGCGGTTCAAACCGTGAATAGCGATGACTCACTCCTGAAGCCCTATCTAAACAATGACAACAAAGTCATCGGCACCTACCGCGATCTGATCAAACGTGCTTTCCGTAAAGAATGGTGGGCGGATGACGCCCCCAACATCCAACCTCCTGCCAGTCACCCGAACTTCACTCCCCTCCGTTCTTCAGATCTATCGGCCGTCCCAGATGGCGATCGTCTTATGGTCAACAACTTCAGCCTCTACTGGGGGCTTTCAATCATGCTGTACCAATCCATCCTCGTCTCCAATCAAACGCCCTTTGACCAAATGCTGCGTGGTGATCCAAACGGTGTGTATAATCTTGGATCGCAACTCCTCGGTGAACGCATCACACCTGACAAGCTGGCTCCGACAGAGGATGACAAGCTCGGGAAAATCCAACTGGACCGTCTGCCACAGCTCGCTCACCCACCTACACTCACCCCGGAAGCCACCTTCCAGCGGGGACTCCGCGTCTTCATGCGCAACTGTGCGGAGTGCCACGAGCCACCCACCTTCACTACCGCCGGAGAAATCGACCTCGATCCCGACATCCCTGAACCCATCGCCAAGCTCCACGCCCACGCCCTCGTCCGTACCGCCCTTGCCGACGCATTTAAAGAACGCCTCATCTCCAGCGGCTTTCCTCCACCCTCTGGAGTGAATGACAACAACCGCAACTTCCTTGGTCGTCGCCTTTTTTTCCCAGATGACCAACGTTTCGCCGAACTGGAGGCACTCGGCGGTCCACTTATGATTGAGAGCATGGGCATTGATGGGGCCGCTCCTGGCCTATTACCGGGTGATACTGGAGTCCGAGTTCCCATGCTCACTTGGACCGGCACCCGCCCACCCCTTGGCTTTGCCCCCACGCTAGGCGATAGAGCCGTTGATCCCTACGCCTTTTACGACGGTGGCTACTACAATATAGGCACGTCTGAGCCCCGCTATGATTGGGGTGTTTGGGCGTTCGGCAAAGTCGCCCCTACCATTGCTGAGATATTGAGTTCGACGCGAGGAGAACGCTTCCGGGCCAAGCTACTTGGGCTAAAAGCGTTCAACGCTGAAGATTTTAATGTCGGCGGAGCACCTCCAGGCCTTGAGGGATTGAGCAATCAAGATAAAGCCAATGTTTTGAATGTAATCATGGGCATAAATGCAGCGGATGGACTGTCTGACTTAGGCTCCGCTTATGTGCTGCAAGGGACTCCCGCTACGACCGCCACCAAGATTCGTAACGTTGCAAATGCTGTCATCACAGTCGATCAAAGCTCAAACCGGAACTATCATCCAGACGCGCCCAACCTTCGCTCCACACGTCATTTCTTCAAACGTGCTCGACGCATGGTGATGAGTGAAGAAACCTGGGGCCATCGGAAACACTTCATCACTGACAACGAACTTATGGGCTGGGGTGCTTTCAAAACTCCATCCCTCCGTAATGTCGCTCTGACAGAGCCTTACATGCACAACGGGCGCTTCCTCACCCTCCGGCAAGTCCTCGACTTCTACAGCTTCGACAACCGCGAACTCATCCCCGCTCACGCAACGTTCAACCCCGACCTGCATCCCGAAATGGGCCGCTTGGACCTTAACGCTGACGGAAAACTTACCAATCCCGATGGCACAGCCACCGGTGGACTAAACCTCTCCCAAGTCCATGACGCTGAAGCCCTCCTCTTCTTCCTCCACTGTCTCACAGATGACCGCGTGGCAAAGGAACAAGCCCCCTTCGACCATCCATCGATCAACATTGTCAATGGCTACGAGAACAACGACATGACAAACGATGAAGTGATAGAAATTCCCGCCTCTACTAAGGGCAATAGTCGTCCACCTCACTCGCTCCCAACCAACAAATAACTCTGAATGCCCTCCTTTTCCAGCCTCCGCATTGGCACCGCTCAGGTCAACGGTGATCCTACGGGCTGCACGGTGTTTCTCATGCCGGAGCCAGTGAACGGGTATCAGCAATCACTGCTGACGGTCGATATCCGAGGGGGTGCAGTCGGGCAGGTTATGGGGCAGGATGGGCTGGTGGACGCCGTGTGCTTTAGCGGCGGTTCCTTGCATGGGCTTCAGGCTGCCACGGGCGTCATGGCCGGCATTGCCGCCCAACGGGGAAACGCGACTGAGGTGGGCAGGGTTCCAGTGGTGGCCGGCGCGTGTATTTATGATTTCCTGGCACCAGGCCGCTTGGGTGGCTACCCCAACCGAAAGCACGGAAAGCGAGCCTACTGTGCGGCATTGAGAAATTCAGGTGAATGCCCGGAGGGTAACATCGGTGCGGGAACTTCGGCCAGGGTTGGGAAGATGGGTTTTGAGTTAGGCTTTGAAGACATTCTCTCAGAACCCGGCGGGCAGGGCGCGGCGTCAGGCAGCATCAGGCTAAGCAACGGCAACGAATATCACGTCTTTGTTTGCTCGGTGGTAAATGCCATGGGGGCGGTGCTCGACGTGCAGGGGCAGGTAGCGCGCGGCCACTTGGATTCTAGCGGGCGGCGATTGACGGGGATGGAGATTCTCGAACGCAGCGCCGCTTTGGCGTGCACTCCGCCCGCCACTAACCCGACTCCTCCGGCACCGGGACGCAACACCACGCTTACATTTGTAGCGATCAACTTCCCATGTTCTGACTACTACGCACGGCAAATCGCCAGGCAGATTCACACCTCGATGGCTCGTGTGATTGATCCATTTCACACGTTGTCGGATGGCGATGTGCTCTATCTGGTGCGCATGAACCTTGACTGGCTTTCTGCTCCAGAAGAACTCTGGCATGAGGGCGCAACCAAGGTCGGCCTTCTCGGCTCAGCGCTTGCCCAGGAGGCGGTGCGTCGAGCGTGTCAGTGAGATCCGCTTTTCTGTTCGGCGTATGAAGGTTCTCAGACAGGGAGTTGCAGGCTTGGCACAGTGTCTGCACTGCACGTGAAAGAAGGTCAGTCAGTTCAGCCTGGGCAGGTGCTGCTCACGCTGAGATCGTAGGCAGTCATCGGTCACTGCTCCTTGGGCATTGGGATTTCTGCATCGCCATTTCGCCAGGGACAGGGCCTCGCGGTGCCAACAGCTGAGGACCAACGCCCCCTGAAATCCATGTCCCTCACACCAAACCTTTCCATCGCCACGTTGCTTCAATCCTATCGCGAAGCCACCGCCACGCCCGAGCAAGTGGTGCTGGCAGCTTGGGAACGGGCTCAGACGGATGACCCTGCCATCTGGATCAGTCGTCCTTCCGGAGAGCAGCTTGTTGCGTCGCTTGCAGCCTTGGAAGGGGAGTCTCCCGATACGAAGCCGCTCTACGGCATTCCTTTTGCCATCAAGGACAACATCGACTGCCAAGGCTATGCCACCACGGCTGCCTGTCCGGCGTGGAGCTACGAGGCGAAAACCTCAGCGTTTGTGGTCGATTTGCTGATCAAGGCAGGCGCGATTCCGATGGGAAAGACAAACCTCGACCAGTTTGCTACCGGATTGGTTGGGGTACGTTCGCCTTACGGTGCGCCTGACAATGCGTTTGATCCCGCCTATGTCTCCGGCGGCAGCAGCAGCGGCTCAGCCTTGGCGGTAGCAAAGGGCCTGTGCAGTTTCGCACTCGGCACGGATACCGCTGGGTCTGGTCGTGTGCCCGCTTCATTCAACAATCTGGTGGGGCACAAACCTACGCGTGGGGTGCTGAGTTGTTCCGGCGTGGTGCCTGCCTGCAAATCACTGGATTGCGTCTCCATCTTCGCCCTCACTGCGGCAGATGCAGCACGTGTGTTCAATCTTACCGCCGTATTCGACTCGACTGACGCTTTCGCCCGCAGGCGCTGCCTCTGGCGGGAGATGAAATGGCCGCCTCGCATCGGCGTGCCCCGTGCGGAACAGCTGGACTTCTTCGAAAATGAAGATGCGAGGCACCTGTTTGAGTCGTCCGTTCAGACGGTCGCAAGCATGGGCTGGCAGGTGGTGGAGGTGGACATCAGTGCCTTCCTTGACGCTGCTCGCCTGCTCTATGAGGGGCCGTGGGTGGCGGAGCGCACGGCAGTCGTTGCGGACCTGCTGACCGCGAATCCGGGAGCCTTGTTGCCGGTTACCCGAAGCATCATCGAAGGCGGGTTGAGGGGCACTGCGGTGGACACATTCAGGGCTCACTATCGGCTTGCGGAACTTAAGAGGATAGCTGAGGCCACATGGATAGAGGTGGATGCGCTTTTGATGCCCACCACAGGCACCATCTACACGAAGGCTGAAGTGGATGCGGAACCCATTCGGCTTAACAGCAACCTCGGGCGCTACACGAACTTTATGAACCTGCTGGACCTGTGCGGTTGCGCCGTGCCAGCGGGCTTCCTGGGTAGCGGTCTGCCGTGGGGGGTAACATTCTACGCACCGGCTTGTGGAGATGCCTTGGTGCTGGACTGCGCGGCCCATTTCCATTCAGCACGAGCATTGCCGGTGGGCAAGACTACCATCCTCAGCAGCGCTGCCCCTCTGCCGGCTCCTTTACCCACACAAAAGCCGCTGGTTCCGATGATGAAAATTGCCGTATGCGGTGCGCACATGGAAGGTCTTGCTCTGCACTGGCAGCTGCGCGAGCGGGAGGCACGGCTGGTTCAACGCACCTACAGCGCCCCTTGCTACCGCTTTTACCACCTGCCCGCAAATGGTCGCATCCCCGATCGGCCTGGCATGGTGCGGGTGAAGGATGGTGGTGCGGCCATCGAACTTGAAGTCTGGGAGATTCCGCAGGCCAGCGTGGGTTCGTTCCTTGAGGGCATCGGAGCTCCTCTCGGCCTCGGCAAAGTAGAGTTGGCGGACGGCAGTAGGGTCTGTGGCTTTGTGTGTGAAGGTATCGTGGCAGACCAGGCTACGGACATCACCTCCTTTGGAAGCTGGCGCAAGTGGCTGGATGCTCAGTTGTAAGGTCTCGAAGTGGCCTGCCTGAGGCCCCGCTGCTCTTCACGATCCGCAAACTCCGAATCAGCGCATTCGTACTGGGAATGGGCTTTGACTTGATGATAGCCCTGCTGATGAAGGACCTGATATTCTTCAGTTTGCGAGTGTGGGCGTTTTACGCGCTTTTCCTCACTGCGGATGAATGGAGGGCCATTGGTACGAAGATAGGCGCTTCTTGCAGAAGGCGGTAGCCACGTCCAATGGCAGTCGTCCCCGTAGCTATGTTACGGACATCACCTCCCGCTTGCATCCTGCCTCACCTTTTGCCATCCAAAATCATGCCGACTCCCCCACCCCAGACCCGCTTCCACCTCGCATGAAGGCCGCCTTTGGAATGGGAATGCTCAATCCCGAGCAGCGAGAGGCCGTCCTCCACATCGACGGCCCGGTGCTCATCTTGGCCGGTGCCGGCACGGGGAAAACACGCACCATCACCGCCCGCATGTCCTACATGGTGGAGCAGGGCATACCGCCGGAGAACATCCTGGCCGTCACCTTCACCAACAAGGCCGCAAACGAAATGCGCGAGCGGGTGGACGGCATGGTGCCGGATGGCAAAGGCAAGCGCATCATCCTCGGCACCTTTCATGCCTTCTGCGTCCGCCTCCTGCGCGAGCACTGCGAAAAACTGGGCTACAAAAAGAACTGGGTCATCTACACCCAGAGTGAGCAGACCAGCCTGCTCAAACGCATCATCACCCGCCTCATGGGCAGTGATGCCAAATACGATCCCGCCAAGGCCCAGTCCCGCATCAGTCACGCCAAAAACGCAGGCGAATCCCTCGGCGACCCTGCAAAGGATACCGACGCCGCCATCATGCAGGCTTACCAGAACGAGCTGCGCGCACTCAACGCCATGGACTTCGATGACTTGATCATCCTCGGCGTCCAACTGCTTGAGGAGCACGCCGATGTGCGCGAGGCCAAGCGTGCCCAGCACCGCTACGTTATGGTGGATGAGTTCCAGGATACCAACTCCCTGCAAATGCGCCTCCTTCGCGCCCTCGTCGGTCCGCCTTACAACGTTTGCGTAGTAGGAGATGACGACCAGTCCATCTATGGCTGGCGCGGCGCAGACATCACCAACATCCTCCAGTTCGAGCGCTACTTCCCCAACCCACGCATCATCAAGCTCGAGGAAAACTACCGCAGCACCACCCCCATCCTCCACACCGCAAACTCCCTCATCCGCCACAACGTAGGTCGCCGCCCCAAAACCCTCTGGAGCAAAAACACCGGCAGCGACCACGTCCGCCTCGTCATCGCCCAGGATGACAAAGAAGAGGCCGACATGATCGCGAAGGAAATCGAGCAGGCCCACTATCAGTTCAAGACCCCGTGGGAAGACTTTGCCGTGCTCTTCCGCACCAACGAGCAAAGCCGCATCCTCGAGCAGCAGTTCCGCCAGCGCCGCATCCCATACCGCGTCGTCGGAGCACGCTCCTTTTTCGACCGTCGGGAGATCAAGGACATCGCCGCCTACCTCACCACCTTCCAGAACGTCCACGACGACATCCACCTCCTGCGTATCCTCAACACTCCCACCCGCGGCATCGGTACTGCCACCGCAGAACTCGCCCGGGAGGAAAGCATCAAGCGCGGCTGCAGCATCTTCGTCGTCCTCTGCGACCCTGACTTCCAGCGCCGCACTCCCGGAAAGACGCGAGAGGCCATCATTGGTTTCGTGGAACTCATCAGCAAGTATCATACCTCCGCCAACACCCCAGGCGTCTTCCTTGGCCAGCTCGCCCGCCAGCTCATCAGCGAGATCGGCTACATGAAGTTCCTCGAAAAAGGTGCCAAAGACCCGGATGACGTCAAATCATGGGAGGGCGGCATCGGCAGCTTCATCGAGCAAATGGATGCGTATGATGAGCGCAACCGCCGAGATGGCATCAGCGGCTTCCTGGATGAAATCTCCCTCAACGACGACCGTCAGGACGACGACATCACCAAAAAAAGCGGCGTCTGCCTCATCACCATGCACGCCTCCAAAGGCCTGGAGTTCCCCAACGTCTATCTCCCCGGCGTGGAGCAGGGACTCCTGCCCCACAAACGCAGCTATGAGGAAGGCCGCATCGACGAAGAACGCCGCCTTTTCTACGTCGGCATTACCCGTGCCATGAAAAAGCTCACCCTCAGTTACGTCCGCTGGCGGCTCAAGTACGCCGAGCGCCAGGCCCAGCTGCCCAGCCCCTTTCTCAAGGAACTGGACCGCACCTACATCCTCGAGCAGGACTACGCCCGCCACATGAGTGAAACCGTCACCGTGGAAGAAAACATGAACTTCATCTCAGGCCTACGAGCCATGGTGAAGAAAAAGTAAGCCGGGCTTTGCGAAAGGCTAAACCCATCAAGCCAGCCTCTCGCTACCTCTTCCACCAGTCCGCATCCTTCTCCCACGGCATCCGCTCCTCCTTTGCCGGGCCAGACTCCCGGCGCTCGGCGCGCTCCGTTTCCTCCTCCATCTCCAGCATCAGCTGGCGGTGAGGCTTGGGCTGCGTGCTGCGGCGGTAAAGCACCCATGCAGAGACCGCCACCGCCACCACCATGCCGCCAAAGAATCCAAGCGTCAGCAGCACAAAAGCCTCCGCTGCGGGAATCGCCTCCCCCCGGGCCGTGTTCTGCGCGAGATGATGCAGCAGCGTGTTCATTAAACACCAAACACCCTCCGCATCGGGATCATACTTGACCTTCGGAACCCATGCGCCTCAAAGAACTCCTGAGACTCCTGGCTGATCTGGTCCGTCAGCAGCGTGATGCGGCGGAAGTTCTTCTTCTGTGCAAAATCCACCACATGCTCCAGCAGCCGCCCGCCGTACCCCTGCCTTCGATGCTGCGGGTGGATGATAAGGTCCTCCATCAAAATCACAAACCCACCCTCTGCCGTGCTAATGGTAAAAAGCAGGTTCACCATGCCAATGATCCGGTGGTCTGTCCGCAGCACAAAAATCCGGCCCCGCGTCGGCTGCTCCAGAATCATCCGCAGCCCCTCCTCCTGCTTTTGCCGGTCAGGGCGGAAGTCCTCCTCCTCACTGAACAGCGCCACGAGCAGATCCACCAGTTGAGGCATGTCCTCAATGGTGGCCGGCTCGATACGAGGCTCCGTGCTGATCGTCGTCTGGGCTGACATTTAGAAAACTCCGCCACCATCGTAGCGGAAACCAACACCGGTCAAACGAACTTTCGTCTCAACCCACCCACCAGACACCCCCCGTTACCCCCTGCGACTTGGCCGCCTCCCCCTCCGCAGACAGTCCTCCCGCAGCCATGGCCCGCGTATGCTCCATCAGCTGCTTTACTGCACGGCCCAGATGCCGCTTCGGATTCCACATTAGCGCCACCGTGCGCATAGGCTTCTCACCCGCAAAGGAGCAGTACACACGCCGATCGCTCACATCCAGCCTCCGCGCCATCTCTGGCACCAGCGACACCCCGTGATTCAGCGCCACCAGCTCCTGCACTGTCGCCAGCTGGCTCGTGCGCTCCACGGACACCGGCTGTATAGCCTGCCGCCGACAAAAAGCGGAAATGTTCTCAGAGAGGCAGTGCGCCTCATTGAGCATCACAAACGGAAAACCCTCCACCAGCCGCGTCGTCACCGCAGTCTGCGCCGCCAGCGGATGCCCCTGTGGCACCACCAGCAGCAGCTCCTCGTCAAAGAGCGGCTCCAACCGCACGGCAGTGGAAGGAACTGGCAGCGCCAGCACCGCCAGGTCTATCTCCCCCTGCTCGCAGCGCCTCACCAGCACCTCTGTCGTGTCCTCCTCCACTACCACACACACCTCCGGGTGCTTCCGCGCAAACTCCCCCAGAAGACGAGGGAGATAATAGGGCGCAATCGTCGGAATCGCCCCCAGCCGCACCCTCACCCGCTGCCCCGCTACGGACAGCTCATGGCTTGTCGCCTCCACCAGCTTCAGAATCTCCCGCCCGCGTTCCAGCAAGAGTTTCCCCATATCCGTCAGCACCACCTCCCTCGGCTTGCGCTCGCACAGCGCGTGCCCCACCTGCTCCTCCAAGCGCTGAATGGACCGGCTCAGCGCTGACTGGGAGACGTGCAACTCCTCCGCTGCACGCGTGAAGTTCCTCGTCCGCGCCAGCACCACAAACTGCTCAAGCACATGAAGGTCCGGAAAGTTCTGCATTTACCCAATTCTAGGAATGCATGTGATGCATTGCAAGCATTCAAACAATGCATTGGAAGCATGAAGCACCTTCGATCTCTTCCTCCCGGTCTGGAACTTCCTCTCCCGGACCTTGACACCTGATGACCAACCCATCATTCCTATGAAACCAACCCAACTCAGCGCGTTGCTCGCTGGCCTCCTGCTCACATCCGTGGCATGGACCAGTGCGCAAGAACCCCAAGCCAAACCCAACCCCGACAACGCCATGCAAGACATCAGCAAATGCCCCGTCATGGGCAACCCGGCACCCGCCAGCCGCCACACAGCGGCCAGCGCCATGTCCAACCGCGACTGGTGGCCTAACCAGCTCAACCTCAGCATCCTCCATCAAAACTCCACCAAGGGCAACCCCATGGATGCGAGTTTTGACTATGCAAAAGAGTTCGACAAGCTGGACTACGCCGCCCTCAAGAAGGATCTGGAACATCTCATGACCGACTCCCAGGACTGGTGGCCCGCCGACTACGGCCACTATGGCCCCTTCTTCATCCGCATGGCATGGCACAGCGCCGGCACCTACCGCGTCAGTGACGGACGTGGCGGAGCAGGCTACGGCACCCAGCGCTTCGCCCCCCTCAACAGCTGGCCCGACAATGCCAACCTCGACAAAGCCCGCCGCCTCCTCTGGCCCATCAAACAGAAATACGGCAACAAAATCTCTTGGGCAGACCTCATGATCCTGACCGGAAATGTCGCCCTGGAATCCATGGGCTTCAAAACCTTCGGTTTCGCAGGAGGACGCGCTGACGTCTGGGAACCGCAAGAGGACATCTTCTGGGGTTCGGAATCCGAATGGCTCGGTGACAAACGCTACAAGGAAGGTCGCAAGCTGGAAAACCCCCTCGCCGCCGTCCAGATGGGCCTCATCTACGTCAATCCAGAAGGCCCCAATGGCAACCCTGACCCCCTCCTCGCCGCCCACGACATCCGCGAAACCTTCGGGCGCATGGCCATGAACGACGAGGAAACCGTAGCCCTCATCGCCGGCGGGCACACCTTCGGCAAGGCGCACGGTGCCGCATCCGCAGACAATGTGGGTCCCGAGCCAGAAGCCGCCCCTCTTGAAGAACAGGGCCTCGGCTGGAAAAACAAGTTCGGCAAAGGCAACGCCGAAGACACCATCACCAGCGGCCTCGAAGGTGCCTGGACGAGTGCCCCCTCCCGCTGGTCCCACATGTACCTCTCCAACCTCTGGGCCTATGAATGGGTGCTCACCAAGAGTCCCGCCGGAGCGCACCAGTGGGTGCCCAAAGATGGAGCCGGTGCTGGCACCGTGCCTGACGCTCATGACAAGAAGAAGAGCCATCAGCCCATCATGTTCACCACGGACCTTGCCCTCCGCATGGACCCCGCTTACGGTAAAATCTCCAAGCGCTTCCTCGAGAATCCCAAAGAGTTCGAAGACGCCTTTGCCAAAGCTTGGTTCAAGCTCACCCACCGCGACATGGGCCCCATCTCCCGCTATCGCGGCCCCGAAGTGCCCAAGGAAGTCCTAATCTGGCAGGACCCCGTGCCCGCAGTGGAACACGAACTCGTCAACGAGCAGGACGTAGCCGCACTCAAGACCAAAATCCTCGAGTCCGGCCTCACCATCTCCGAGCTCGTGTCCACTGCCTGGGCTTCCGCCTCCACCTTCCGCGGTAGCGACAAGCGCGGCGGCGCCAACGGTGCCCGCATTCGCCTCGCCCCGCAGAAAGACTGGGAAGTCAACAACCCACCCCAGCTCGCCAAAGTCCTCGCCGCCTTGGAAAAAGTGCAGGCCGATTTCAATGCCGCCCAGGCCGGTGGCAAGAAGAAGGTCTCCCTAGCCGACCTCATCGTCCTCGGCGGTTGCGCCGCAGTGGAAGCTGCCGCCAAGGCCGGAGGTCATGATGTGAAAGTCCCCTTCACGCCGGGCCGCACGGATGCCACCCAGGAGCAGACAGACGTTGAGTCATTCGCCGTGCTCGAGCCCAAACAGGACGGCTTCCGCAACTACCTTGGCCACGAACTGGACCGCCCCGCCCCCGAGACACTCGTGGACCGCGCCCAGCTCCTCACCCTCTCCGCACCGGAGATGACCGTGCTCATCGGCGGGATGCGCGTCCTCGGCACCAACACCGGCCACCCCGACCTCGGCGTCTTCACCAAGCGCCGCGGAACGCTCAGCAATGACTTCTTCGTTAACCTGCTCGGCATCGAGACCGCCTGGAAAGTCTCAGACAAGTGCGAGCACTTCTACGAAGGCACTGACCGCGCCACCGGTGCACCCAAGTGGATGGCCACCTCCGTGGACCTCGTCTTCGGCTCCAACAGCCAGCTCCGCGCCATCGCGGAAGTCTATGGCAGCGCCGACGGTGAGACGAAGTTCGTCAATGACTTCATCGCCGCTTGGACCAAGGTGATGAACCTCGACCGTTTCGACCTCAAGAGCTAAGCCCGTTCACGGTCCACGCAGACCACCTCGCCACGCCCACCTCGGTCCGCCGGGGTGGGTATTTTTTTACCCCATCCCACTCAAGGACCGCCTACCTGCCGCGCCGGTCGTTGAAACTGGCCACCACCCGGGCAGCCTCACGCTGTTCCACCTTCTCTTTCAAGTCCTGACGCTGGTCAGCGCGATTTTTGCCGCGCCCCACACCAATCTCCATTTTCACTTTCCGATTCTTCCAATAGGCGCGGAGAACCGGCAGCGCTAGGCCCTTCTGGTGGGTGAAACCGGCGAGTTTGTCGATCTCGGACTTGTGAAGGAGCAGCCTTCGCATCCGCCTCAGCTCATGCTGCGTGTGGCTGGCTTTCTCGTAGGGCTGGATGTCACAGTTGTAGAGCCACACCTGGCCCTTCTCCACACGGGCAAAGGCATCCGCGAGATTGATCTTCCCCTGGCGGATGGATTTCACCTCCGTACCGCGCAACTCCACCCCAGCCTCGAATCGCTCGAGGATGTGGTAGTCTCGCGGTGCTTTGCGGTTGGTGGCTATTTCCATAAAGGAGGGGAAACACAAACGCTTCCCCGGATGGAGAAGCGTTTCACAGCGTTCGGATTCCATTCAGGCGACCCCACGGCCGCCTGAGCGTCTTGCAGGCCCTTACTCGGACTCAACAGGTTCACCGGTTGGGGAAATCTTGATCTTGCCCTGAATGATTTCAGTCAGCGCCAGATCCGCCTCTCTCATTCCATGACGCCGCTCCACGAGGGCAGGACGGCCAGTGGAAATCTGACGCACGCGCTTCGAGACCAAGTTGATCAGAAGTGGGGGGTCGGTGATGATTTGGGCTGCTTGCTCGACGAGATCGGCTTTCATAGGCTTGAAGTATTGACCGGGGGAAACATCCTCAGCAGGTTGCACCTGCGAAAGGGGGGTGGAGTGTATAGCACGGTATGTTACCCATTCAACTGCCATTTCATCTGGCATACGCCTGCCCGCTGGAGCCGAGTACGAACGGACTTGCTCCGTCTTCAGGCCGTCGCGGCCGCCTTCATCACGGCGGCGAGAGTCGGCGGCAGCGGTGAATCGAACGTAATGGACTCACCGGTCACCGGGTGGTGAATCTTCAGGTGGCAGGAGTGGAGGCAGAGTCTGCCTGCGGGATTCGTTTTAGCACCATACTTTTCATCCCCCGCCACCGGGCAGCCCAGTTCCTTCATCTGCACACGGATCTGGTGCCTGCGCCCGGTGACGAGGGTCAGTTCCACCAGGGAAAAGCGTTCACTCCGTTTGAGCACTTGGTAGTGGGTGATGGCATGGCGGGTGTATTCGCTCTCAGGAACACTGCGGACGTGATGAGGGTTCCGCTCGTCAAGGAACGAGCGCAGTGTGCCTGCATCCTCGGACGGTGCGCCCTCGACGATGGCGAGGTAGCGCTTCTCTGCATCCTCCCAGGTTTCCTGAAGGGCCAGCTTGGCCTGCTCGGTACGGGCGAAGATCATGAGCCCGGACGTTTCCTGATCCAGACGATGAACGATCCACACGCGCTCCCTGGACTTGACGTTCCCCCTGCGGACGTAGTGCGTGAGCATAGCGTAAGCGGTGCGCTGCTGCTCCGCCTCACTGGCAATGGACAGGAGATTTGGCGGCTTGTCGATGATGAGGATGGCATCATCCTCATAGATGATTTTCAGGGACTTGGGCAGCAGGCTGGCGCTGCGAGCCTCATCTGCGCTGAGCACCTCTACGACGTCTCCTTCTCCCAGTGCATGATCGTGCCGCATCTGCTTTCTGCCATTCACCTTCACGGAGCCAAACTTGAGCCACTGCTTCACCTTGAGGCGCTTCACCTCAGGAAAGCGAGTGAAGAGAAAGTTCTGAAGGGTGTCGGGCGCGGTGACCCTGAGCTCTTTGGGCATACGCACGAATAACCCCGTGCTCACGCCGGGCCAAGTGCGGAATATGTCCGAGTCAGCATCTGACTGACGGCTCACTTTTCCCTGCCGTCGCTGGCAGTGCGGAATCCGCGGGCCAGGGCCGTGTCAGAAGGGGAGTCCGGGAACATGCGGTCGGTAAGCAGACGGGGAGAGCTTTTCACGCCGTAGTGGCCGCCGCGCACGACAGGCACTCGCAGATCTGGAAGCTCCGGATGACGCTCAAAGGTGCCCGTCCACTCCTGCACATTACCCAGCATGCCCACCACTCCGAAGGGGCTGGAGTCAGTGTCTGGCTGGTTGACCGGACTGGTGGAGTTGTAACCATCTAGCGCGCCGCCATCCACGTCCTTGCGGTCGTCACCCAGGTTGGCATCTGTGGGGCGGGAGTCATTTCCCCAGGGGTAGAGAAAACGCTGCGGTCCCCGGGCTGCATACTCCCACTCGTCACTGGTGGGAAGACGCTCACCCCGCCACTGCGCGTAAGCATAGGCATCCCAAAAGTCCACACGAGTCACGGGATGGTTGAGAGAGATGGGCTCGTTGTCGAACATACCGCCAGACTTGGCGGCTGCGTAGGCCTCATCCCACTGCGGTGGTTTGTGGCTCTTTTTGGTGGGCGGCTGGCTGCGATGCTCATAGGGCGAGGCATCTCTGCGGGAGATGTCCGCCAGGAACTCCGCATACTGGCCTATGGTGACCTCGTATTTCCCAATGGCGAAAGGCAGCCTGTCCGTCCCGCCGGGAATGAGCACCATCTCGGGGGCGATGATGTCCTGCTCCACCAAGTTCTCGCCAGTCAAGCCGCCGAGAAATGCCACGGCGAGAAGGCAGGCCGTGCCACCGACGGCAAGCAGCCACTTCATGCGCGAGGAAGGTGCTAGGGCTATGTTCTCATGCTCGGCACGCTGGATGAGACTGCGCTCGCTCATGTCTGAACGGATCTCCTCAAGAGCCTCGGAGAGGCCCTCCCAGTCGAGGTCTCGCCCGGCGAGATCAGAGAGCAGGCCGCGCGCCTTTCCGTGAGATGTGAGGGGCAGCAGGAGCAGCAGGAAGGCCTGCACATCCGCTTTGTGATCCCGCTTGGCATCATCACCGGGACGGAACACGTTGACGATGCTGGACTGCATTTCCGCATCCACGAACACGTCTCGCAAGCTCAAGGGGCGGTAGTTGTACCCTTTCTCCAACGCGTAAGAGATGGCATGCGCGGCGCGGTAGATGACCTCTGCAAGCGTACGCTCAGTGAGCAGGGTGCCGCTAGCTGCAAGCACATCGAGCGACTGGCCGGGCGGCATTTCACGGGTGTAATAAAGATAGCCGCCCGTCTCGCCAGACTCGTAGAGCGGCGCCACGCGGGGATGAGTGAGCGCGGCTTTGGCACGCTGCCGCTCCAGAAAGCGCTCCACTGCCACCTCATCCTTGACGAGGTGAGGCTTCAGCAGCACCAGCGCCACGGGACGCTGCACCGTGTATTGCAGAGCGTGGTAGGTTTCTGTCTCAGACTCCGAGTAGAGGAACTGAAGGATCTGGTAGTGCCCGAGCATGGTGCCCGGTTCCAGGATGGGTTTGTTCGACGAGGAAATGCTGCGCTTGGCGGACTCCACGTGGCGAACGAAGTCTGCGTCCTTGGCCGTGACGGGAAGAGGCTGGTGCCCTTGCAGCGCCTCATCGTAGCCCGCCAAGTCGTAGCGAGTGGTGTAGGCCACTCTGAGTTCTGGAAAGCGGGAGAGTAGGGCGTCATACAGGTCAAACCCAAAGCTGCCGCCGGGCAGAACGACCTCAGTCACGAGAATGTCAATGCCACTGGCGGGACCTGCCGAACGTGTGACAGCCTCCTGTGCACCGCCAGCCTCCACCACTTCATGACCCCGGGCACGCAGGATGGCGGCGCGTTCCTCACGCTTCTGAGCTTCACCATCGACGAGCAGGATGACCATCGGAGTCTCGGTATTTCCTTTCTGCTGAGGGTTTAGGGCTGTGGTGCAAGAAATGCGCCCTGCAGACCGCCGCGTGAAGGGTTCAGCAGACTGCGTGGCTCCGCCGTTTCAGCCATGAACTGTCCGTCGTAATGCAGCCGGGCCACGAAGCCGTAATAAGCGCGTGCTCCATGCTCACGCAGCTCCATTTCCGAAAGCCGCGGCATGTGATAGACCACCTCCACAATCTCGGCGTTTCCACTGGCGAAATCCACCGGCTCGTCGAACTTCCAAACCGGGGCATCCCCTTTGGACTGCTCCACCCGTTTTCCGTCCACCAGATCGTAAAAAAACACATCCAGCGTGATCTTGGACGCATCGATGACGGTGCCGGGCATGGACTTGAGTTCCACACTGAGCACTTGCCTCTCCCCGGTAGTGGCAGTGTGGTCTCGCACGACGCGAGTCCGCCCCAGTGTGACAGGCCCGGAGCCAGGAGCGGCGAAGGGTGCAACGGAAGGCCCCGGAGAAAGGGATCCGCCAGCTCCTGCGGCGGAACTGACAGGAAGCGGCGAGCCACTCCGGGCGGCATTCGCTCGCTCAAAGAGGGTCTTTGCCTTGGGCGCGTCGTTGAGCTTCTGGTAGGCAAGTGCCATGTCTCGCAAGACCGCCGGATGCTCGGGCAGCAGAAGGTCAGCACGCTGAAGCACTTCCAGCGCTGCCTTCGTGGCTACTGCATCGTTGAGGGCCAGCATTTCTCTGGCTGAGGCAAGCAGTTCATCCACCTCCGGATGATTCGTGAGCGAGACAGGTGCTTCAGACTCCGCAGTGACGGGCGCAGGCGCGGAAACGGGCACCGCAGCAGCTGGAGCAGGCACCGCAGTTGGCGGAAGCGTGCGTGGCCGGGTGCGCACTTCCAAGGCAGGCTGGTCCGGCTGGCTGCCGAGCTGCGAGGGCGGCGGTGGTAGGCTGCCGAAAGGCGTGGAAGGCTTGCTGTTCAGCGCGTCGGGAGGAGGCGGCAGAGCAGGAAGAGACGTGAGCGCCAACGGAGCGGACACTGGTGGCACAGGTGAAGATACGGCGGGAGCTGGGGCTGCTTCAGCGGTCTTGAACTCAGCGGGAGTATCAACGCGCGGGCGCAGTAGCCAAATGATGACGCCGGATTGAAACAGCACCATGACAGACAGCGTCCAGAGCGCGAGCCTAGCGGCGGCGCCCTTGTCTGCCTGGAGGATCGGGGGGTGATCTGCCATCTCGTTGAACAATCGGACTGCCATGGTAGGGTCCCCTCACTGGAGTGTCAATGTTCCAAGGGTCCGTTACAAACTCTTCCATCCACGCGAACCGCCGCCCCGCCGTTCGGGAGTTGGCGCTGGTCGCAAGGCCCGCAGAAATGGCGGCTAGGCTGAACGGACGGAGTGGCTTGGTGTGGCTGGACAGCTCCAGCACAGACCAGGGCAGGCTCTCCCTCATCACCGCCGAGCCTGAAGAAGTGCTCACCGGCTGCATTTGGGAGGACTGGGACCGGGTTGAGGCCGCCTTGCAGCGCTATGCCAATGACGTGCAGTGCCCCTTCCCGGCAGGGGGCTTGCTCGGCTGGGTGGGCTATGATGGCCGCTACGTCTTCGGCGTGTATCACAATCTGCTGGTTCATGAACAGGACTGTGACTTGTGGACGGAAGTGGGCGCTGCCCGGTCACTGCTGGCAGAACCTGCGAAACCGCTGCGGGCAAACCCGCTGCCTGAGCTGCACTTTGAACCGCAGATGAGCAGGGAGCAGTTCCTTGCGGCCGTGCAGAAGGCCCAGGACTACATTTCCGCCGGAGACATCTATCAGGTCAATCTGTCCTGCCCCTGGCTTGCTGACTGCCCAGCGGACACAGATACGCTGGCGCTCTACCTGCAGCTCAGGCACCTCTCACCTGCACCTCATGCGGCATACATGCAGCAGGCCGGTACCAGTGTACTTTCGTCGTCTCCAGAGTGCTTTTTGAAAATGCGGGACAGGCAGATCACGACGCGCCCCATCAAGGGAACGCGACCTCGCTTTCCGCTGGATCCAGCGCGGGATGAGTCTTCCATGCATGAGCTGGCCAGCTCACCGAAGGAACGTGCCGAGCTGCTCATGATCACGGACCTCGAGCGCAATGACCTGGGTATGGTGTGCGAGTTCGGCAGCGTGCACGTGCCCGAGCTGGCTGCCGTGGAACGCTATGCGCAGGTGTTTCATCTCGTTTCCACGGTCACTGGCACCCTTCGCCCGGAGGTGAGCCATGCCAGCGCGTTCAAGCACTGTTTTCCCGGAGGGTCTATCACGGGTGCCCCGAAAAAGCGCGCCCGTGAAATCATTCAGGAACTGGAAATCTCTCCGCGTGGCTTGTACACCGGAGCCATTGGCTACTTTGGCTTCAACGGCGTGAGCGAGTTCAACATCGCCATCCGCACGGCCATCGGTGAAGGCTCGCAGATTCGCTTTCATGTAGGGGCCGGCATCGTGGCAGACTCACTGCCTGCTCTGGAGTGGGAAGAGACGCTGCACAAAGCTGCCGGACTGCTCCGGCTCGGCTGCCCTGAGATATTTCCCGAGGATTCTTGTGGATGACCGCTTGCTTTATCGGATTTGTGGGCCATTCTCACCACGTTCGAGCTAAGTACCCTGACGATTTGAAAGGAATGGCGTTCGTCAGGTGAGTCTTGGATTCGGTGACGGGCATAAACCCACAGTGGGGCCCTCCTGAGAGAAGCCAGCGGGCACGTGGCGCCGGACATGTCAAAGCCATGAGCAACACGAAAATGTATGTGGGCAACTTGCCCTTCAGCGCCACCGAAGTCGAACTGCGCGAAATCTTCGGTCAACACGGCGAAGTCACTGACGTCGCCATCATGATGGATCGCGACACGGGACGTTCGCGTGGATTCGCATTTGTCAGTATGGGCAGCCCGGAAGGAATGGCAGCAGCCATCAAGGGCGTGCACGGTACCTCCATGGGCGGCCGTGCCCTCACTGTCAATGAAGCTCGTCCTCGCGAAGATCGCGGCGGCGGCGGCGGCGGTTACGGTGGTGGTGGCGGCGGGCGCCGCGGCGGTGGTGGTGGCTACGGCGGCGGCGGCGGGCGCGATCGCGACCGTGGCGGACGTGACCGCTGGTAAGCCAGCCAGGACGCCGGCACATAAGCCCCGGCAAAGGATTGACGACGCGGAGACCCTCCGCGTCGTTTTTTTGTGTCTCACACTGCGGAATGAGTGAGTCGGGTGAAAGGCGAGGGGGCAGCTATCCGGGAGTCTCTTAGCCGCTCACCATGCTGGAAAGCACCCGCTCGCCATTTGGCCCTTACGTGCCATGCTCGCAGACATGGAAGAAGAATCGCGTTTCGAGAAGGAGCTGGGAGGAGCCTTATTGGCGTCTGTCTCACGGTCCTTTTACCTCACGCTCAAGGCGCTGCCTTCGGTGCTGCGTGAACCCATCTCTCTGGCCTACTTGCTGGCACGCACTGCGGACACCATAGCTGACACGGCAGCAGTACCCGCTGAAACACGCATTGATATGTTACAGACCTTTTCCGGCCTGGTGCAGGGCGTGAATGCAGATGCTAGGGCGCTGGCTGCGCGTCTGGAGACAGAGTTCCGCCCCCTTCAGACGGATCCCGCAGAAGCAACGCTAATGCAGCGGCTTCAGGACGCGCTGGCCTGGCTATCCACCATGCACGGTGCCCGTCTCACAGCCGTGCGGGAGGTGCTGGGTCCCATCATTCACGGGCAGCAGTTGGACATCGAGCGGTTCCCTTCTCCCTCGCCACTGCGCTCGCTCCAGACCGCTGCGGAGCTGGAGGAATACACATGGCTCGTCGCCGGGTGCGTGGGAGAGTTCTGGACACGGCTTTGCTTCAGCGAGATGCCGGAGGCGTTCGTGCCCGAAACGGATGAAGACGAGATGACGGCGCTGGGCATTCGCTACGGCAAGGGACTGCAACTGGTCAACATCCTCCGTGACATCCAAAAAGACGCGCACCTGGGCCGCTGCTACCTGCCTGCCGAACAGTGGCGCACGTTAGGAGTCACTGAACCCCACATCACCTCTGACCCACTGGTCCTTCGACCCGTGTGGGAGCAATGGGTCACGGCTGCGCAAGAGCATCTGCGATGCGGTGTAGATTACGTGACCCGTATCCAGCATGGCCGTCTGCGTCATGCCACCGCACTGCCCGTGCTGCTGGGGCTGCGCACGCTTGCCCTGCTGAAGCAAGCTACGAACGACGAACTGCGTGCCGGGATAAAGGTCAGCAGACTGGAGGTGGGCTCCATCATCCTCAAAGCCACCGTCTCCAGTTCAGCGGGCGGCCTTGCGAAACTGGCCGAAAGGCTGGCCAAGCCTGCGCGTGGTTTGTGAAAGGGCGTTTTCTCCTTGCGAACCACTGGCACGAAAGGCAAGAACAAGGTCCTCATGTCTGCCAGTGTTCCTCTGGATCACTTCTCACCAGAGGCGCTGTTGACCCAGCCGCCTCCGCCGCACTCCGCCTTACCGCGGGAGCTGCTCTACGCCACGAGCGCAGGCATTGGCGGCACAGGGCTGGACTCTACCTCCCTTGAGGGCGTGCGCGCCAGTCACCGCTGTGGGTCGCTGACCCGGGCATTGTGCTTTGGCAGCCATGAAGACTCCCTGCCCGTGCGTTCGCTCCAGTTACATCCCGTGCGGCTGCTCTCACGCCTGCCCAGCGAGGAGTACTACGCTGCGAAGAAGCGTTACACCGCTTGGGCTGCCGCTGCTGAACTGCGGCGCTATCGGTATGACTTCTTCCACGGTTGGAGTGGAGACTGTTTTGAGGCCTTAGTAGAGGCTCGCCAAAGAGGCATCGGCAGCGTCATCGACATCCCCACTTGGCACCGCAACAAAGGCACGCTCAAGCCAGGCGAGACCCGCAGCGAACGAGAGGACCGGCTGAACGGGCGCTCATGGAAAGAGTGGCGGCGGGAGCTACCCATAGGCCGCACCCGCATGCTGGCAGAGTATGACCTGGCAGATCTCATCCTCGTACCCTCCCGGAAGTCTGCCGAGACCTTCTTAGCCGCAGGAGTGCCAGAGCGGAAGCTGCACTACGTCTCCCGTGGCGTGGACCCGGAGCGATACTCACCAGGCAGCCCGCCGGAGGATGTCTTCCGTCTCATCTTTGTGGGAGCCTTGATCCAGCGAAAAGGCGTGCATCACCTGCTTGCAGCCTGGAAAAGGCTTGCGCTGAAGAATGCGGAGCTCGTCTTGCTAGGCACGCTGCACCATGACGTGAAAGCCGCCTTCACAGAACATGCTACGGATAACGTGAAGCATCTCGGCTTCAGTTCACGGGTGCAGGATGAGCTTCGCCGCAGCAGCGCGTTTGTCTTTCCCAGTGAGTGCGAGGGGTTTGCCAAGGTCACGCTGGAGGCCGCCGCCTGTGGGCTACCGCTCATCGCCACAGAGGAGTCTGGTGATGCATTGGTGGACGGAGAGAATGGGTTTCTCATCCCGCCGAACGATCCGGAAGCACTCGCTGAAGCCATCCAGACAGCGCACCGCAGACGCGCGGATCTCCAGGCCATGGGAATGAAAGGCCGAGAGCGTGTGCTGCGCTGCCTCACCTGGGACCACTACCGCCAGCGCATCCTCCACGCCTACGCGAAGGCATGGCGCCCACCAGCATGAGCAACCTGGGTCCAAGACGCATCCTCATCCTCCAGCTCAAGCGCATAGGCGACACCATCCTCACCGCGCCAGCCGTCTCCGCACTGCGTACTGCCCATGCAGAGGCCGAAATCGTCATCGTCACATCGGCGGCAGCGGCACCGCTGGCGGAATGCTTCCGAGGAGTGGATCGCGTGCTGGCCCTTCACCCAGGCCGTCTGAACATAGCTGTCTGGGCCAGCGTGCTCTTCGGCGAGTGGGATCTCACGCTCGACTTCACAGGCACCGACCGCAGCGCTGCCATGGCATGGCTCTCGCGGGCCAAGCGCACGGTTGGCTACGCCAAGTTTGCCTCCCGGCACTGGCGGGCACGCGCCTACAGCGAACTCTCGCAGGCTTCCGTGAGAGACCTGCACACCCGCGACTTTCATCTTGCCCTCACTGGCTGCCCAGAGGCGTCGGGCGCTGCGCTGCTTGTCCCGAACGTATTGGTGCCTGAAGCTCCTTCCACCTACGCCGTAGTACACATAGGCACTGCGCGCGAGGAGAAGTTCTGGCCGGCCACACGCTGGGCACAGGTCATCAAGCATCTGGTTCGTGAGCGTCAACTGCCTGTAGTGCTCACAGGAACGAACGAAGGTCTGGAGCGACCACATCTCGACCTGCTTCGTGAGACGCTGGAGGTGCATGTGACCGATCTCACGGGCAGACTGAGCCTCGTGGAAACGGCGGCCGTCATCGCTAGGTCCCAGTTGGCGCTGGGCGTGGACAGCATGGCCATGCACTTGGCAGCCATGTATGAACGTCCGCAAGTGGTGCTGTTTGGCCCTACCAACCCCCATCACTGGAGACCGCTGCACGCGAGGGCCATCACTCTCCTGGCCGGTCATCCGCAACCCCTGGCCAGCACCCGACCTCGAGATCAGGGCGGCCCCGTGGAACTCATCTCGACTCAGCAGGTGATCAGTGCTATCGACACCACCTTCACTTAATGTCCCGTAAAACCGTCAGAGTTAGTCGCAAAGACTACGCCAGCCTGTCCTCGGCCGAGGCTTGGGCACTAGCCAAGGAAACCTATCCCAAGCTCTTCGCCTACGTCCGTCCCTATCGTGGACGCTTCTTCTTGGGCATCTTCCTCAGCGTCATCGCTGGCCTCTCGAATGCCATCCTCGTTCAGGGACTCTACGTGGTATTCTCCATCGTGCTGGCAGACAGCAAGATCATGGAGAATCCCGAGAAGGCGGCCAAGCTCTTCACCCTCGGATTCGGCGGGTTCAAAGTGAACCTCCTCCATTGGATACCTCCTAGTCTGATCGGCTCCAACACCATCCTCATCGCCGCCTGTCTCCTGGTGCCTGCGGTGTTTCTCCTGCGCGGTGGTCTTACCTATCTGGCAAACTACTTCATGATGTGGGTAGGGAATCGCATTCTCTATGACCTGCGCAATGACGTCTATCGGGCCATCCTCAGCCAGTCACTCGGCTACTTCTCACGAGCCAAGACGGGCAACCTGGTGCAAACCGTGTTCAACCAGTCACGCGTGGCCCAGCAAAACCTCATCACCCTCTCTCAAGACATTGTTCAGCGGCCGGTCGCCATTTTGGCCATCCTCGCCACGCTGTTCTACATGGCACCCACTTTCACTTTCATTTCATTGATCGTGTTTCCCCTTTGCATCGTGCCTGTCATCATCATCGGGCGGAAGGTGCGCAAGGCTGGCGCACAGGAGGAGAAAGAAGTCGGAGCCATCATGGTGCAGATGACGGAAGCCTTCACCGGCATCCGCGTCGTGAAGTCCCTGGCCCGGGAGCGGCATGAGGAAAACAAGTTCAAGGACTCCAGCGCCAAGATGAACAAACTCATCATGCGCTACAGCAAAGCCATGGAACTTGTGGGCATGCTCGTGGAAGTGGTGGCCTCCATGGGCATCGCAGCCGGACTTTACTACGCGAAGGGCCGCATCGACCCCCCCACCTTCCTCATGCTCATAGGTGGCCTCACCCAGATCTATCCGCACACTAAGGCGCTCTCACGCATCCAGCTCATGATGCAGAAAGCCATCGTGGCCACCACCTCCATCTTCGAGGTCATGGAAGAGGAGCCGGAAATCAAAGACAAACCCGGAGCCGTGCGCCTGAAGCAAAGCAAGGGACACGTGACCTTTCACAACGTCACCTTCACCTACGCCACGGTGAAGGGCGGGCAAAAGGCCGCCGTTCGCAACATCAACCTCGACCTTCAGCCGGGGCGTTTCTACGCTTTGGTAGGCCCCACAGGTGCCGGGAAGTCCACTATCTTTACCCTGCTCCAGCGCTTTTACGACGTGGATGAAGGCCGCATTGAGATCGACGGCATCGACATCCGCGAGGTCACGCAGGAGTCACTTCGCAACCAGATCGGCGTGGTCAATCAGGATGCTTTTCTCTTCCATGACACCATTCGTGAGAACATCCGCTACGGACGGCTGGACGCCACGGAGGAAGAGATCCTGGACGCCGCCCGCCGTGCTCACGTGGATGATTTCGTCAAACAGAAGGAGGAAGGGTATGACACGATCGTGGGAGACTCCGGCGGCAACCTCTCCGGTGGTCAGCGCCAGCGCGTCACCATCGCCCGCGCCATACTGAGAAACGCCCCCATCCTGCTGCTGGACGAGGCCACATCCGCGCTCGATACCGAGACGGAACGCATCATTCAGGAAGCCATTCATGAGTTGTCTAGGGGCAAGACCGTCATCGCCATCGCTCACCGACTCTCCACCGTCCTGGAGGCAGACCAGATCATCGTTATGAAGGATGGCGGCATCGAAGCCCGCGGCACCCACCAGGAGCTGCTTCAGACCAGCGAGCTCTATCAGCGCCTTTACCAGCTCCAGTTCCGGGAGGAGAGCTAGCCCCCTCACGCGCCCACCCTATCACAAGCCCATGTCCACCATCGTCGTCGCACAGAAAAATGGTTATGCCTGCATAGGTGCAGACACACTCAGTAGCCTCGGTCCGCTGCGTCAGAAGTCTCATCACGTGGTCAATCACAAAAAGATCACCTGCATTGATGGCACCTACATCGGCCTTACGGGAACTTCGGCCAGTCTCGTTGTGCTGGAGAGCTACTTTTCTGATCCCCAGCATCCTCGTGACTTTAGTTCCACCGCGTCTATCTTCGAAACCTTCCGGCTGGCTCATCACAAGCTGAAGACAGACTACTTCATGGCCGCATACCATGACAAAGGGGAGGAATACGAAACCACCCAGTTCTATGGGCTTGCCGCGAATCAACACGGCATTTTTGCGCTTTACTCCTACCGCTCCGCGCAGCAGTTCCACCATTACTGGGCCGCTGGCTCAGGGCGTGACTACGCGCTTGGAGCCATGCAAGCCGTATATGACCTGCACGATAAGGTAGAGGACATCGTAAAAGCGGGACTCAGCGCGGCAGCGGAGTTTGACAGCGGTTCGTCAGCGCCCTTCCACATCCACAAAGTCAGGCTGCAAGACCAGCCATCCCCTAAGTTGGCGCGTGGGCGTCACGGCACTTCGAAAAAGCGCTGACCTCAGCCAGTCTCAGTGGTTCACTTCTGGCCAGGGCGTTCGACCCTTGGTTCAAACACCAGACCTTCCACGTATTCATTCGTCTTAAAGAATTCAGGCGCAGTCACCTTCCTGCCCTGCAAGGTGAGGTTCTCGAAGGTTAGCTGGCGGATACGTGCGGAGCGGTGTCCCCAGAGCAGCTGCGGTTCCCCCAGGACACTCCGGGCTGCGATGGAGATGTTCTGGAACAGGACGCCGGACAAGTCCCCTTTACCCTGCTCCCCGTCACCGTAAGGTTCCGGCACCTTCATGCAGAGGAAGAACTGTTGAAGCGTGGGACGCGGGTCGGTAATGCGGATGTCGCGGAAGATGACCCCGGCCCCACCGGCTTCATCATTCTCGCCACGCATGTTGAAAACGCGTCCACCGCTCCAGTGATGCCACTTGGCGCGGGAGTAGATGACATCACAGTCTTCTACGATGAGACTGCGCCCCTCCAACTGCGGAATGCTACTGAGCACAAAGGAAGAGCCGTTGGCATCATTCCAGAGCACACAACGCCGAATGCCGGGTCCATTGACATAGAGAGAGTCATCCTGGGTGCGGATGAAACAATCCTCCACAAGGGTGTTACCGAAGGGATTGATGCCATCTCCATTCGCCCGCCACGTGAAAATTTTCGTCCAGGTGACGCGGTTGATCTGATCTGGCTCGTAGGGGTGAATGAGCATCAGCGAATGATAGGCTGAGTCCGTGATGGTGACACCTTCCACCAATGCTCGCTTGGCACCCACCACCTCAATAGGGCGGTAGCGGTTATGCTCTCTCTCAGGCACTCTGGGTCTGGCGTACGCAGGATGCATGAGGCGCGCTCCTGAGAGCGTTCCGTGACCAAGGATGCGAACGCCTTCAGCCCCACTCCATTTGGTATTGGACAGCGTGCCATAAACGATGGCATCTCCCGGTATGTAGTAGGTGCAGTTTGCTCTCAGCGGATAAGCGAGGCCTATGTCATGCACGCCCGGCAAAAAATAGAGCGTGGTCCATGAGCCCTCCACAGGCGGCGCTTCACCCGGTTTCACTGCATAAACACCGGCACCTCCTAGCTTTGGCTTTCCGTTGAGAGGAGGATTGGCAAAGAGGGATACGGTGTGAATCGGCGGGCCGGAGTATCCTTTTCCAGTGTCCTGTTGATCCATCTGACCGTCGATGTCCACCGCCACCAGACACGGCTGCGGCAAGGTAAGGAACACTTTACCCTCTCTCACCTTGCAGTTGGCGGCCTTGCGCTTCGGATGCACAGCGGCACTCTGGATAGGGTGGCCGTCTGCGCGGGAAAGCTCCACCTCTACCGGTCCCGACATCTCGAAGTTCACGTAGCTGTGCGTCCAGCCCGCAAGCGTGTCAAAATATCCTCCCGCCTTCAGGCACTCGGTCTGCATGGCAAAGGCGCGCTTCCATTTACCATCACCTCCCTCAGAACGCACGCGGACTTGGTAGTGGCTGGAGGGCGGCAGTCCTGGGACCGGTGGGTAAACGGTCAAGGCATTCGCTGCCGTTAGAAAAGCGTGGAGGATCAACAGCAGGAGGTGCGGAGCTTTCATGGAGTGCTGTGAATAGGGAGAACGGCTGCGGACCTGAAGCAAGACCGGCAAGTTCCCCATTTCCGGGGAGGTGTCATCTTGAAGCGAAAGTCTCAGCTAGGTGCTTCAACGCGTCACACTCAGGTTGTCGAGGTGAAACGTCTCGTCATCACTGGTGACTTCTGCTTTGATCACCAGAACGAGCTTGCTGCCTTCGACAGAGGCAGTGAGGGTGGCCGGTTCATCGGACTTCTCCTTGTGCTCGGCAAGTTGCCTCTCCGGGCCGCCGTCCACGATGGCATAGAGGCGGACGTAGTCGCGAGAGTCCACACCCTGCGGGCGGAGGTCCAGGCTGATCTTCACCGGACCTCCGGAGATGTCTATCTCCCCGGTGCGGAACTCGCCCTCGCCACCTTTGTCGTTGATGATGAGAGCCTGATCTTTGACCGAAAACTTGCCGCCCTTTCGCGTCGCTATCCAGGTGGAACGCCCGGAGTCTTCTGTGGTGCCGTCCGGCTGGCTAAAGGCTTCCATCCAGGGCAGCGTATTCCGGGTGGTGGTGGTGAAGGTAGTGAGGGCGATGGCGTGCTCGCTTCTAGCTCCACTTGCATCGGTGACGCGCGCCAAGAGGGTGTGATCTCCGAGTGGCAGATCGCTCAACGTGTGACTGAAGCTGGTCTCCGTGCTGCTGTGTACCACCTCGCCATTCCGAAGAAGCTCCACTTTGACTGCGGCATTGTTCTCAGCTGCGGCGTTGATCTTCACTTCGACCCTGGCGGGTTCTTCCACCTCGCTGAGGTTTGCTGGGGTGTGAATGCGGACCCAGGGGTAAGGTTTGGTGGGATCCAGGGACACCGGGCCGCCAAGCAGGGTGAGATCGCGCAGCACCTCGGGGTCTAACTGGTGCCAGCTTTTGAAGTGATGGTTGCGCTGCATGTCCACGCCGATGTAGCGGGAGTCCATCAGGTCGGCATACTTATACCAGTGGCGGTAAGCAGTGAGCATTTGCGCCCTCGCTTCGGGTAGATCGTTTTGCTCTTTGGCCACGCCCGCACGGATTTTATGCGCCCCTACGAGCGCCAGATGGATCATGGACTGGATGTCGCTGAGGTTGTGGGCGAGTTCCCTGTCAGTGACGACGGAGAGCTTGTCCAGGCTGGCCTGCGCCTCGTTGGCGAGGCGCTGAATGTCGTCTGCGTTGGCAAGCGCAGAGCGTTCGTCATCATCCACATCCCCTCTGGCCGTTTTTTTGATGCCCACCAGCGGGGAACCATCCATGGGTTCTGTCTCAAGCAAGTCCGTCAGAGTGCGATAACCTTCATCTTTGGCGGTCCAGCGCTCGGGCATCCAGTGGAAGTCAAGGCTCCAGTCACCGGTGACCTGCTCGTTGAACAGTCTCACGGCGCGGGAGGCTTTTGTCCACGCTTCAAAAAGCGCCTCGCTGGACACGCCGGGGTAGCGGGCTTGCAGATGCCTCGTGAAAAGTTCATCGCCCACGGCGGGGTTGTAGGCGATGCGACCCCAGATCTTTTGCATGAGCCAGGTGCGCTGGATGTCGAGCATGTTTTGCTCTTCATAGAGGGGGTCTTTGCTGGTGAACACTCGGGAGAAGGCCCAACCATCAGGGCCGATGTAGATACCGTCGATGTACTTGCCCACGGTGGGGAAGTTGGCGATGTAGTCGCGGATGAACTGCGGCTCTGCCCAGTGGAGAAAATACCAGTCGTCATTGCGAATGGTGAGCCAGGAGGTGATGCCGAGCTTTTCGAGCTGCGGCTCCAGCTTCTTCCGCGCCCAATAGACCGGCTTCACGGCGGCGTGGGCGTGCGCGTTGGAGTATTTATGCGACAGATCGAAGCGGACGTTCGGCTGGTCGATGAGCGGCTGGAAGTACTTTGCCGTGGTGCTGAGGTCGCTTTGAAGCAAGCGGTGGATGAACGTGATCTGGCGCTCCGGGTTGGCTTTGGCGACCTCCAGCACAGCGCTGCCGTAGGCGTCCCAGGCCCACTCTTCTTTGAGATTGGTATCGTCAGTGTCCATGTTCTCACCAACGGTGAGGCCCATGCCGGTGAGGTGTGGATAGGTTTCAAAGAGCCTGCGGGTGCTTTTGTGCAGATAGGCGCGGGTGGCCTGGTTCTCTGGCCCTTTGCCGATGCCGTGTTTGCCTTCCGCCGTTGAGAGGAAGATGTTCCAGGTGAAGATGAAGATGCGGAAGCCGCGCTCGTGGCCGTATTTCATGACCTCCCGCCAGAAAGCGATTTTCTGGTCGATGGACCAGTCGTTGATCTGGGTCTCATTGTCATCCTTGTCGAAGCCGGTGACACCCTGGATGGCGACGCCGGGATACTCTTCCTCAAGATTCACCATGGAGGTAAAGGGGTGCGGATTCCAGAGGGAGAGCACGTTGTAACGGTGGCGCGCCATTTCATCAAACCAGGTCTTCCAGAAAGAGAGGTCCCACACGTGGCGAATGGCCAAGCGGTTGGCCGTGCCACGGCTGTCGTAGAAGTAGGTGGGGGCTTCCTTGTCGAAAGGAATGTTGAACTTGATGCCTCGGTTCCGCAGGTGCGGAGTGTCATCCTCATTCAATGCCTCGGGCAGGCCGCTGAATCGGATGTATTCGGCGAGCTGGAGCGCGCCATACATCACTCCACTGTCATCGCCGCCGAAGACCCAATGCGCACGGCCGCCCTGCATGGTGGTACGCAGGGCATAAGCCTGCTCACCAAGCACGGGGAGATCACCTCCTCCCGAAGTTTTGTAAACCGCCACCGCAGTTTCGTCTGAAGCTCTGGCAAGGATGATCTTGTCTCCCGAGAGGGATGCTTGGAGAGAGGCAAGTTCCAAATCCTCCACACGTTGCTGCCTGGCTTTGAGCGCCGTGCGGACGTCCCCTGCGGCGAAAGCGTGCGGAGGGTTGTCGGGATTGTGGAAGAGCGTGATGGCGTCAGCGCTGGCCCGCGCGGAAATCAGAAGGACGCTGGCAAGGACAAGTGAGGTAAGCTTCATGATGCAGGAAGTGTGTAGCAGGTGTCGCGTTAAGATTCCACTGCGGTGCCAGCCGGTCACATCCATTAGCGGAGAGAAGCCACCGGCGACAGACCTGCGTGGAGCCGGAGACTCTGTCGAGTGGGCACCTAGCCATGGATGAAGTCCACCAGGCAATCAATCCTGAGGAGTTGTCAGCGGGCGATTCCCTTGCCACAATCTGCCATGGCTCTTCACGGACAGCATCTCATCGCAGGCAGGCAGACGGCATCTGCCGGTGGCTCATTTCAGGCACTGAATCCCTCCACCAGCGAGCTGCTGGAACCAGTATTCCACGAAGCTGGCGCAGCGGAAGTGAACCAGGCGTTGCACGCCGCAGATGAAGCCTTCGACGCGCTCCGCACTGCACCCGTAGAGACTAGGGCGCTGCTCCTTGAGGCGATCGCGGACCAAATTATGGCCTTGGGTGACGAGCTTCTCGACCGTGCCCACGCAGAGACGGCACTACCAATGGCGCGGCTCCAGGGCGAACGCGCTCGTGCCATGGGCCAGTGCAAGCTGTTCGCTAATCTCATCCGGGAAGGTTCATGGGCACAGCCAAGCATAGACCACGCCATCCCGGACCGCCAACCGCTCCCAAAGCCGGATGTCCGCCGCGTCATGCAGCCCATCGGGCCCGTGGTGGTCTTTGGCGCAAGCAACTTTCCTTTTGCCATCGGCGTCGTAGGCACTGACACCGTGTGTGCTCTCGCTGCGGGATGCAGCGTCGTCGTGAAGGGTCACCCGGCCCATCCCGGCACCTGCGAGCTGCTCGCAGGTTGCGTCTTCGATGCGCTGAAAAAGGTAGGGCTGCCCGCAGGCTGCTTCTCCCTCCTGCACGGAAAGGGGAACGAAATCGGCGCCCTTCTCGTGAAGCATCCCCTCGTGCAGGCCGTGGCGTTCACTGGGTCATTGAAGGGCGGTCGTGCGCTCTACGATCTGGCCTGCGCACGACCGGTGCCAGTGCCTTTCTACGGTGAAATGGGCAGCGTGAACCCGGTTTTCGTTCTCCCCGGAGCTTTGAAGACCCGCGCTGCACAGGTGGCAGAGGGTTACATCCAGAGCGTCACCATGGGAGTGGGCCAGTTCTGCACCAATCCCGCCATTGTCCTTGGCGTCAGAAGCGCGGAGCTGAATGGCTTCATCCAGGCCGCAGCAGACGCCGCCGCCAAGTTCCCGCCCTCCACCATGCTGCACGCAGGCATCTGCAGTGCCTTCGAACAGGGGACCAGAGACATCGAAACCACTCCCGGACTCTCCCTTGTTGGAAGATCCAGCGCGGAGCCGAACGCCGGAGCCACACAAGCCGCCTGCTTGATTTACAAAACCGACATTTCCACTCTGGAGAAGGAAGAGCATCTTCATCATGAGGTCTTCGGGCCATGCTCCATCGTCACTGAGTGCGACTCAAAAGATGACTTGCTGCGCTTCGCCCGCAGTCTCCAAGGGCAGCTCACTGCCACACTTCATGGCACCCCGGAGGACCTAGCTGAACATGCGGACCTCGTTCGCATCCTGGAGCGGAAAGTGGGGCGCATCATCTTCAACGGTTTCCCCACCGGCATTGAGGTCTGCCCCTCCATGCACCACGGTGGCCCATACCCGGCGGCCACCCACAGCTTCTTCACCAGCATCGGTACCGGCAGCATCTACCGGTTTGTCCGCCCTGTGTGCTATCAAAACTTCCCAGACGAAGCCCTGCCAGAACTCATCACCAACGCCAACTCACGCGGCTGCACCCGTCTCGTTGACGGCGTGCTCACCAAGGACAACGCCTGACTGCCACCACCATGCTTCTCTACCGCACCACCACTGGACCCGTCATTGAACGAAATGGTTCTCTTTTCCAACTCTCTGAGGCTTGGGAGAGCCTGCTAGCCCGTGACGACCTTCCGGAACATCTCGCGACCACCCAGGGCTCTGCCTTTTCAGGCCCCGTCACACCGCTATCCCCATGCACCACCCAGGAAGTCTGGGCCGCTGGCGTCACCTACTACCGCAGCCGCACCGCCAGAATGGAGGAATCCAAGGACGCCGGTGGAGGCAGCTTCTACGACCGCGTTTACTCCGCCGAACGCCCGGAGATTTTCTTCAAGGCCAGTCCGCATCGCGTCGCCGCTCACGGAGGCACCATGCACTTGCGCCGCGATTCCCAGTGGATGGTGCCGGAGCCGGAAATGACGCTCGTCATCAGCCCCGGCGGAAGACTCATTGGCACCACGGTGGGAAATGACCTCTCCTGCCGTGACATCGAAGGTGAAAACCCGCTCTATCTTCCCCAGGCAAAGTGCTTCCGCACCAGCGCTGCGCTAGGACCGTGCATCCGTGTCAGCGCCGAGCCGCTGCCGCAAGAGTCCATCATTCGTCTCGTGATTCACCGTTCAGGCATCCCAGTGTTCGAGGGCGAGACGACACTGGCCCAACTCAAACGTACGCCGCAGGAACTCATCGGCTTCCTCTACCGGGACAACGACTTCCCACACGGTGCCTTTCTCATGACTGGCACGGGAATCGTACCGCCAGACGATTTCACGCTTCACATTGGCGACGAGGTGAACATCACCATCTCGGGCATCGGAACACTGACGAACGTGATGGCGTGATCCCTGCAAACGAGCGCCACACTCGTCCTTCATGCGTCAAGCGCACAAGCCAGGCTGCGGATGGCTTTCCGCAGACGTGAGGCACGCATTCTCACTGCGGCTTCGCTGATGCCAGCGCGGGAAGCTGTCTCCCGCGCTGCCGCGTTGCCCAAAAGAAGTTCGTCGATGATCAGGCGGTCCGTGCCTAGCAGGGTGCTCCGGTATTGAATGAACCGGCGGAGATCATCCCTCTCGGCCAGGGCTGGAGCGCCTGCTGAAGGCAGGTGGTGCTCTGCCAGCTCATCCAAGCACGTGAACTGTGCGGGGTTCTCCGACGGTGCTGCATCTGCACAGGTCGATGTAGCTATGCGCGCCAGCCAAGCCCCCACTCGGCTGCGATCCTGGAGCCGAGGCAGATGGCGAAAGAACTTGATCCAGGTCATCTGCACGATGTCCTCCGCCCGCCATCGGCAATAGATGCGACGACGCACAATGGTCTGCACGAGCGGACTGAAGTGCATGACGAGCCACTCACCTGCGGAGTCGTCATGGTCATCACTCCAGGCACGAACGGCGGCCTGGACTTGGTGCGCTGTGCTCGCTTCGGATTGCATCAGGGAGCAAGGCCAACTTCCACCTCGTAGAAGCGCTGGCCAGCGCCAGGAGGGCTACCAGTGGCGGTGCCGTCATCGACGTAAGTCATCAGTTCCCCATTTCCTGAGACCTGCTCGGAAGCAGGGAACCACTCAACGAGATCCGGACTCCAGCGCACGCGATATAGCCTTCCGGGCAGAGTCGGAAAAGTGATCTCCATGTGACCGGTGCCAGCCTGGGGTGTCACGCTCCACTCATACTGATCCGCCAGCTGCGGGTTAAGTCCGAGAATATACTCTTCGTAGAGCGTCAAACCGTCAAGGTCATGGTCGGCCCCTGTGTCATTCGCATTCGGGTCACTGCCGTTGGCTATCTCCCAGGCGTTGGGTATGCCATCTCCGTCGGTGTCGGCCACAGCTTTGAGGATGGTCACATTATTGAGGCCAACAATCTGGTCTGGAGAGGTCTGTGAAGCGTTGTCATCCACCCAGCGAATGAGAAGTTGGCTGCCGGGATTCCAGTTGGAGTTGAGCTCCACCAAGGTGGAAGGTGTCACCGAGGTGCCCGTGGTATTGGGCACGGTGGTGATGCTGCCGTTGAGCTGGGGAACGTTGGTCCAGGTGGTCCCGCCGTTCAGGCTGTAAAACACCCAGTATCCCGGCAGCTCATTGACCGTGCTCGCAGTGGTGTATCGCACCGTATCAAAGCTGATGCGCAGCGCATCGATGGCGGCTCCGGTGCCATTGCTGAGAAGCAACTGGAACGCCATCCCGGCTGTGCTCGTGGGTGAGCTGACCAGAACGCGGTCGTCCGTGTTGCCAGCGCTCAGAGCCGCGTTGAATCCGTTCATGTTGTTGCCCGAGGGTGTAGTGGTGGCAGTCAAGGGACTCACGGATATCATGCCAGGCAGATCGCTTGCCGAGACGCTGCTGCTCCAGGTGCTGTTCGTGGTAGGCGAGACAGCGTTCCATACGGTCCAGGTGCCAGGAGGCGTGGTCCCCATGGTGCCCATGGAGTCAAAGGTCTGCGTCATGCTGCCGAGGAAGTTCCCCGGCGGTGTAAACGTTACGCTTACCGCTGCCGAGGTAGTGGCAGCGCCGTCATTGTCAGTGGCCACCGTAGTAAGCGTGTAACTTCCCGGGAGCACACCAGTCCAGTGGTAGCTGTAGGGTTCCGTGGTGTCTTCCCCGAGTTTGGTGCTGCCTTGATAGAACTCCACTTTCGTGATGACGCCGTCCGTATCAGATGCATTCGCGCTGATCGTGAGGCTGGTGCTCTCCGTGCTGAATCCGCTCCCGGGTGAGGTGATAGAGATCGTGGGCGCTGTGTTGCTCGGATTCGTGACCGTGATGTTCACCGGAGCGGAAACGGTACTCGCACCCTGATCGTCAATGGCCACAGCCGTGAGGGTGTAAGACCCTGAAATGGCAGTCCACTCAAAGGCAAACGGCACCGTGGTGTCTTCGCCCACCTTGGCAGCTCCCGCGTAAAACTCCACCTTCACCACACTGCCATCAGGATCGGAGGCCGTAGCGGCCAGGCTGACCTTGGACGGTATTTCCACCATGCTGCCCTCCACAGGTGCGGTGAGGGTAACGGTTGGCGGAGTGTTTGAAGCGGTGGTGAAGCTTCGCACAGTGCTCCCCACCGGCGCATCGCCGTCCGACACGGCCGCATACCACTCATACTCCGTGGCTCCTGCCAGTCCGGTCCAGTCCAGCGTCACCGTTCCGCCACTTGTGCTCACTGTACCCAGCTCAGTCCACGACGCACTGGCACCGCTCATGTCGTAGGAGAGAGTGAACTCACTGTCCGCATCCGTCTCGAAGAGCCCCGTGCGGGTCTGATACGTCTTTGCGGTAATGGTGTTATTCGCGGGGGAGAAGATGAAGTAGCGAAGCCACGAGTCACCACCGTTGGTGCGGCTTTGGTAATCCTGGAGCACCGTGTTCACCACGCGCCCTTCAAAGACATCTTGCCTGCGGCCCTCTCCATGAATGTGGCCACAAAGCATGAGGAACAAGTTTGGATTGTCCTTCAGGTTGTCATAAACGGCCTGACCATGCCCTCCCCAAGCAGCCTGCGCCGGTGGCGTACTGGTGCCTATGAGCCAGTGACTGGTCACGATAGCGCGACGGTTCGGGAACGCTTTGAGCACGGAATCCGCCCAGTCGAGCACGGCCTGGTTGGCACTGGGACGATACTCCATGTTGACGATGATGAAGTCCAGTCCGCTGGCGCTGAAGAGCTGGTAGTTGTTGTCATTGTTCGTGCTGTAGTTCCCCCCCCAGTAAGGACGCCCGGCCCAGCGCGCCGTGCCGAAGTAGGTGTTCCAATACACACTGGCACCGTCCGGGCTACCGATGGGCTGCTGGTCATGGTTGCCAGGGGCTCCTCCCCAGGGAATGCCGTGAGTGAGCAGTGTGGTGAGGGGATTCTCGATAATGGACATGGCACCGTCCGCATTGATCCACTCCTGAAGCACGCTGTCCCCATTTTGCACCATGTCCCCCATGTGAGCTACGAACACCGTGTTCAATGCCGCACGGCTAGAGACAATCCAGTTCGTCTGACTGGTGAAGTGCTGAAGGCGATTGCCTCCGCTGTTCTCCGAATAGAACTGCGTGTCAGGAATGGTCACCAGCGTGAAGTCTGGACCAGGCGGAGGCGACTTGAGTCTGCCGTAGAAGGTGACATTGAGCGGCTGGTTGTCCGGGTCAGACACGCTCGCGCTGAGCTGTACGGTCCCGCCTACACCCGCTCCAGTGGCCAGATGTGCCGGGCTGACTAGAGAGACAGCTGGTGGCTGGTTGACATTCACATTCACCGTGATGGCGGCAGATGTGGTGGTAGCGGTCATGTCATCCGTGGCCCTTGCGGTAAGAGTATAGCTCCCAGCTGCGACACCGCTCCACACAAGCGAGTATGGCGGCACGCTGTCCTCCCCCAGCTTGATTGCTCCATTATAAAACTCCACCTTCGTCACGCTGCCATCGCTATCAGCGGCGTCCACCTGAATGGTGATACTGGCGGGTGCCACAAACATGGCCCCCTGGGAAGGCGAAGTAATGGCCACCGTGGGAGGAGTAGTGTTCGGAGGTCCTACAGAGATGGTGACAGGCAAGCTGACCGTGCTCTGACCTTGGTCATCGGTAGCGCGCGCGCTGAGGGTATAGTCACCTTGAGCCACCCCATTCCACACGAAAGAATACGGTGCTATGGCATCTTCTCCCAGCTTGGTGGCACCATTGAAAAACTCCACTTTCGTCACGCTGCCGTCTTCATCCGAAGCTGCGGCGCTCAGAGTGATGCTGGCGGGTGCCGAAAACTCCGCTCCGTTGACCGGTGAGGTGAGGCTCACGGTAGGGGCCGGACCAGGTGCTGAGACGGTGATGAGTTCCATGTCAAAGCCAAGGTCGCTGCTGGCATTGTCACGCTGGTGCAGTTCCACAGCGATCACATTCGTTCCTTCCACCAGCATCGAAGCAGGTGAGACAATGGATGGGAAATAGGTGGTTTCGTCCGCTCCACTAACGATAGAAGCAGAGTTGGTAAGGTAGTCAATGGCACCGCTAGGCATGTTTTGGCGAGCCACTTCCACACCATTGATGTAAACGACCACACCGTCATCACGAAGGATGTTCAGGTTGATCTGCTGCACGGCAGATGCACCAGAGACATTGAAGCTGCGGCGGAAGTAGTAGGTGATAAACTTCGTGCTGCTCGTCATTCCGTCAGGCCCCTGGCGTAGCACGGTGACAGCACCATCCTCGTAACCGAGCTTCGCCGGACCGGAAGCCCACGAGGAGTCATTAAACGCCGCTTCTCGCCATGCAGCACCTTGATTGCTGCCATCATCCAGATACTTCCACGTGGCCCCTTTGGCGATGATCGTATTCGTGACCGGTGTCACTACGCTTACGCTCACTGAACTGGAGGTGGTAGCGGCACCGTCATTGTCAGTAGCCACGGCAGTGAGCAGATAGGAGCCTGGACTTACATTGCTCCAAGTGAAGCTATAGGGTGCCGTGGTGTCTTCTCCCAACTTCGTTGAGCCGTTAAAGAACTCCACTTTGCTCACCAAACCGTCGCTGTCTGCCGCACTCGCAGTGATGGTGATGCTGTTGGTTAGAATGGTGGCATTGTTGGCGGGAGCGGAGATAGCCACTGAGGGTGGAACGTTGTCCACGTTGGTCACACTGATGTTCACTCCGCTAGATGTTCCCTGTCCGCCGAGATTGTCGATGGCACGGGCCGTGAGCACATAGCTACCTGTGATGGCGTTCTCCCACAGAAACTCATAAGGCGCGGTGTTGTCCTCGCCGAGCTTCGTCGCGCCAGCATAGAACTCCACCTTCGAGATTGTCCCATCAGAGTCCGCTGCGGTGGCACCAAGCGAGATCGCAGCGGGTGCGTCGTAACTGGAGCCCTCCGCCGGTGACGTCAATGTCACCGTAGGGAGTGCGTTGTTGCTGAAACTATAACCGTGCATCCAGACCGGGCTGCCGGAGAGCGTGCCATTGGGTGCTCCAGTGACGGATGACGCAGTGGTGGTGCCGCTTCCTTCACCCAATCCGTATCGCGCCAGAAGGCCGACACCACTCGTGAGTTCATTACTCTTGTTTGCACTGATTTCAGCTTCGGTTCTCGCCACATTCCAGACACGAACTTCGTCAATCAGCCCCAGGAACGTTCCTTCGCGAGTGCCGCTGGAGTTCATCGCGGTACCGATGGCAAAGTGTTGAGTACTGATGGCTTCTGGATGCGCGTTCGCAGGCGGATTGACTCCCGTCGTCGAAGCAGTGGTGTCCTTCACTCCATTGACGAATAACTTCCACTTTTCTCCATCAGTGGCGTTCCCATCATAGCTTGCCGCCACATGCACCCACTGGTGAAAGGGAATGGTGCTGCTCCCGGCTACAGGGTAGTTCTGCCCGGTGGTGATGCCAGTCGCTGCTGCGGCTTCAAAATCAGCCACGAGTTGGTTCGCCGCGTTGATCCCAAGGAAATAGTTGCAGTTCAGACCTGCTGTTTCGGATTCTCCGCGCCCCTTGGTCACGATTGGATACGCACTCACACCACCGGTGCCAGTGGAGGCGGTGGTGCCGGTTCCAGTGCGGAAGATCCAAGCCTCAAGCGTGAAAACGGTGGCTCCAAGCGTGCTGGTGGCAGCGCCCATGGTGACGTGGTTTGACGCTCCATTGAAAAACAGCGCGCTGTTGGGTTCACTGGTGAACACAAAGTCGTCGATGGCCATGCCCTGCTCATTGCCGGTTTCATTCGTATCCGTGATGCGAATCCACAAGTCCTGTCCAGGTGCCCATGAAATGCCTGTAACTTTTCTCGCCACGCCCACACGGTTGGCAGAAGCATTCCCATCCAGTGCACGAGCTGTGGTGCCCGTCGAAATCGGCGCGGTGAACGTGACAAAGTTTGAGGTGTAGGTTCCTGTGGTCAGCGACGTGGCCCCTACGGAGTAATCCACTTGCAGCGTATGTGCGGCAGACTGAGTACTGGCAAACCACTGCTCACCCGTGAACATGACCGAGAAGCTGGTGATGGTCTGGCTGGTGTTGTTCACCAGCCTCACTCCATACTGCACAGGGGCATTGGAAGTGCCCAGGGAGGCGGTGCCCGTCGCACGTGAGCCAAGGGCTCGGTCCGTGCTGCCCGCTGCTCCGAAGCTGATGAGACCTATGTTGTTCGTATTGCTGGTGCTGTCGAATGACGACGCAGTACCGCCCATAGTTCCGTCCGTCACATGATAGCCAGACTTGCTCGCATACCAACCCACCAGGGTAGCGTTGTCCGTCCAGGTGACTGCCGTCTGGTTGTTCGTGGTGCCAGACAGCGTATTGAAGTTCTGAACGTAAGGCGAACCAGTGAAGCTCACCTGCGCGGTCACGGACGACACGATGAAATAGGACAGCAGATTCAAGATACGGGTTTTCATGGGACGGAGAGTTCGGATGCGGGTGCGGCGACGACGGGTTTGGTGAAAGGAATGCCAAGCTCCGACTTGGCTTCTTGCAGAAGCGCGGTCAGTAGAGGCGTGCCACGCTCGAGGTTCGGCAACGTGCCGAGGTGATTGAGAAGATTTTGCCAGGCAGCCCGAGCCTCCTCTCTTCTTCCCGCATCCGCCAAAATGCGGGCACACTGCGCCATCCACGGCTCGGGACGTGGTGCCTGAGTTTGCAACTTGGCCACGTAAGCGATGGCGCGATCAGTGAGCTTGGCCTGAAGCGCAAGCTTGAGCGCACAGTGAAGGGTTTCAGGATCGCCAGCGAAGGCGGAGGCTGCATCCAAATAGGTCAACGCCCCCTCAGCGCCCTCTACCTGGAATAGCACTTCGGCAGCTTCGCATCTCCGCGCCGCCGTGGGCTCAGGATGCACACGCAGTGCTTCCCGGTAGTCAGTCGCAGCAGACTCAAGGTTTCCCGCATGGGCTTGAGCACGCGCCCGTTGGAATCTCGCCTCGGCATCCTCCGGATGTTTTTCCAAGTGGGCATTAAGGGAAAAGAGTGCAGCTCTCCAATGGCCACCGAGGTTCAGCGCCGCCCCACGCAGCCCTTCTGTGATGGAGTTCTCCGGTAACAAGCGATCCACCAGCTCCAGATCCTGCAATGCCGGCTGCCATTCCTCATGGGAAAGGTGCAGCCGCGCCCTTTTGACGAGAAGTGCAGGCTCAGAGGGATCCCTTGCGATCTCTTCATTCAACGCTTCAAGCGCGTCATGATAAGCTCCATGCCCGAGAGCATGAGGTGCTGCGTGATGGAGCAACAGCGAAAAGGTGAATGAGATGAGTCTGAACTGCGGTCGGGAACGCATGCGGCGCGCCTCAAACACGCGACCAGCATCAAAGCCAAGTTACAGAAGCGTTGGTGACAGCCCCATCACAAACTACTGCATGACGCTGCATGGCCCACAAAATGGGCATTGCAGCGTCATGCTCATCAAATAGACACTCCAGAGTGTGACGAACGTTTCACGCATGTGAAAGCCTAAAGATGGACATCAGTCAGCCCATGGACGCGGATGGTCGTGGCGTGGTCAGATCACTTGAATCACAGGGACACTCCCCGCTTCCAAGGCAGAAAGTCATCCTGACCGAGCAGGACCGACTTGGGGGTGACTTCGCCACTAGCCACCCGAAGGGTGTACTCCAAAAGCTCCGCCCCCAAGGTTTCGACACTCCTCTCACCGCTGATGATCGGACCCGCGTCAAAGTCAATGACGTCACTCATGCGCTGCGCAAGTTCCGTATTGCTGCTGACCTTAATCGTGGGGCAGACCGGATTGCCAGTTGGCGTTCCCAGTCCGGTAGTGAAGAGCATCAGATTGCAGCCACCACCTGCCAGAGCAGTCGTGCTTTCCACATCGTTTCCTGGTGTGCAATAAAGCACGAGACCGCCACGCGTCAGGATGGGTTCACCATAATCACAAACTTCCACAATAGGCGAGGTTCCACCCTTCTTTGCGGCACCCGCAGACTTGATAGCGTCGGTGATGAGACCGTCGCGGATGTTGCCGGGTGAGGGATTGCTGTCAAACCCAGAACCACAGGCCTGCGCTGCGCTCTCATAGGCGCGCATGAGGTGAACAAACTTGTCTGCGAGCACCGCTGTTTCACAACGATCTGCCAAACTCTGCTCGATGCCACACAACTCCGGAAACTCCGCCAACACCGGCGTGCCACCCACCGCAGCGAGGAGATCCGAGACACGACCCAGCACCGGATTTGCAGAAAGTCCCGAGAACCCGTCTGATCCACCACATTCCATCCCTACCACCAAATCCGAAATGGGACAGTCTTCACGGGTTTGCTCGTTCGCATTCGCGACACCGAGAAAGGTGGCTCTTATGGCATCGGCCATCATGGCGCGCTCGGACTTGCTCTTCTGCTGCTCAAATATGTGGAGTGGCTTCTGGTAAGCTGGGTTACGCTTTTCCAACTGCTGCATGAGAAGGGAAACCTGGGCGTGCTGACATCCAAGGCTGAGCACGGTCGCGCCCGCCACGTTTGGATGGTCGATGTAGCCCGCCAGCAGCGCACATAGCGCCTCAGCGTCCGCACGGGTGCCGCCGCAGCCGAGACCATGCTCCAGGAACTTGACGCCATCCACGTTGGGGAAAAGCGGATGCATGGCGCTGATGTTATCCATGGTGACGCTGTGCACATCACCACCATGGGTCCACGCCTCAGCCACTCTCTGCGCAAAGGCTTCGTAGCCTCCATTACGGTGGTAGCCGAGTGCTCGATTGAGCGACTCGCGCATCACGGCAAGGTTCCGAGTCTCACAAAACACCAGTGGGATGACAACCCAGTGATTGGCCGTACCAGCGCGCCCAGTGGCCCGCTTGAATCCCTTGAACATCCTGTCCTTCCACACAGTGACATCCGGTGGCCTCCAGTCATAGGCGCGCTTCTTTCCCTCAAAGCTCTCCGTGTGGTGCACCAAGTTCGCCTGTGAAACAAGCTGACCCCTGGCCACCGGCATGAGCGTGCGCCCTACCACTACGCCATACATCGTGGCGCTGTCTCCCGCCGCAAAGTCTCGGGCCGCAAACTTTTGTTTCGCCGGTATGGTATCCTTCAGCGTCCAGCACTCGTCTCCTATCTCCACCTGCTCGCCTGCGTGCAAAGTCTGCAGCGCCACCACGAGGTCGTCTCGTTCATCCACTTTTTGCACCTTGGCCGGAGTCATCGTGAAAGGTGACGACCAACCGAGCACTCTGTCAATACCGTTGGAAAGTCTTGCGCTTCGCTCCCCTGAACGGCTACACTCCCGATTATGTCTTCATGGTACCTCTTCAAAGCGGCTGACAACGAAGTCTTCGGACCTACCGACTTGGATCACCTCCGTGTCTGGGCGGCGGAAGCAAAAATTTCCCCGCTGGACCGGATCTCCAACGATGACCAAGAGTCTTGGCTTCGCGTTTCCATGGTCCCTGAGTTGCAGATGGATTGGCTCATCGAAATGCCAGACAAGTTTCTTTACGGCCCCACCTCCGTGGGAACCATCCAGGAGTTTCTCGCCCGCGGAGAGATTGACGAGAACGTGGTCGTCATCAACACCGTGGAAGGCACTAGCGGACGTCTCGCCGACCAGCCCTTCTACCAAGCCAGTCCTCATGCCGTACGCTCGGCAGAGACCACGCTTCGCGGCTCCCTGTGGCCAAATGAGCTGGAGCACGCCGCAGATCAGAGCTTGGTGCAGCGCATTCACTGGCTGGAAAAGCAGACCATGGAACTCCAGAGAGAGCTCGGAAATGCGCATCACTACATCGAGCAGTTGCGTGCACAGTTCCGTGAGGCGACTGGACGCGATCCGTTGTGAGCTTAGTCAAAGTCGAGTCCCCCATCATCCCCCCTTCCGCTTGGCTGGCGCGTGCCCGTGCACACGGCGATCGTGTAGGTGCCTACGCAGATGCCTTCGTTCAGCGCCGGAGCCGGGGTGACAAACATCCAGTTCATGATTTTCTCTTTACCTACTACCCCTTTTCGCCCAACAAACTCAAACACTGGGTGCCCGCGCTAGGGGAAGTTTTGCACGTCGATGAAACGTCACTGAAAGTCCATCCTTGGCTGCAAGAGCTTCCCTTCAGCCACTTCAATAACAACCAAATGCTGGACGCCGAGCGCATAGCACAAGCGACAGTGCGCTCCGCCAACCTCGTCGTGCAGCTTTGCAGCGCCATCCTGGAGCGCCCACCACGTTTCTCCTGTTTCGGCCTGCACGAGTGGGCCATGGTCTATCGACAGCCCGCAGAACAGGTGAGACACCAAGGTTACGAACTGCGCATGCATCCTCAACAGCTTGCTGCATTTGTGGAGTCTCAGGCCCTCCACTGCACTCACTACGACGCCTTCCGCTTCTTTACCCCTGATGCCCGGCCACTGAATGCCATTCGTCCCACGCTCGAAACAAGGGTTCAGAACGAGCAAAGCGGCTGCCTTCACGCCAACATGGACCTCTACAAGTGGTGCTCGAAATTGTGGCCCTGGTGCGGCGGTGAACTGCTGGCAGACACCTTCCTCCTCGCACTCCAGGGGCGAGAGATGGACATGCGTGCAAGCCCCTACGACCTCAGCCATCTGGGCTACGAACCCATCCAGATCGAAACGCCCGCAGGCCGCGAACAGTATCGCGCAGAACAGCAGGCTCTCCAGGAAAGAGCCCAGCCCCTGCGTGCACGTGTGATGGCCGCTGCCCAGTCCGTAATCGACGCTGCTTCCGGAAGTCAGTTGAACGAGAGGTGAGATCGCTTGACCTGCCAGCCACCTTCAGCGGCACGCTGACTCGTCTTCGTTTGTGGCACTGGCTTTGAGTGCGTGTTTGTGAAGCTGGGCTCGGACCTCTGCGCGTGCATTGAGC
>CAZIGH010000015.1:0-96595 GCA_964538625.1 uncultured Verrucomicrobiaceae bacterium | reverse complement strand
ATCCGACCTTCGACTGAAGTCGAAGCCACTTTGGTTCCGGCTTTGCCGGGTTGGGGGGCTGGGCGCGTGGCGAGGCTGATGCGCTCCTGGTGCCTGAGGATGGCGAGCCTACTTGTGGCGGCGGTGTTCCAGCTCGTTCTGGATCTTCTCGATGCCGGCAAAGTCACCCTTTTCGCAGCAGTGGACGAAGCCTTCGGTGAAGCGCTTGAGTTCATCCCATTCGTGACGGATTTCGGCGGCTTCTTTTTTGGTGATGTTGTGGTCTGAGGCGGCCTTGCTGATGGCGGTGAGCAGGTCGGCGAACATTTGTACGATGGACTGCGTGGTGGGCATGAGGTCGAAGTCCTTGCGTCCCACGGCAGGATTTTTGACAAAGAAGCCGCCGGTCTGACGGCAGAGCCAGTGGATGATGAAGTCGTCGTTGGTGACTTTGAAGAGGCGCACGACCCGGTCCAGGGGATTGGTGGTGCCGCTGCCGCCTTCATCGTCGTTGGGTTGTGACCACTTGTAAACAAGCGAGAGTGAGACGCCGAGTTCTGCTGCGATTTCTTTTGGGCTGGACTTTTCGAGCGTCTGACGGAGGACTTCGTGAGATTCCATGGCGTGCGATGGGGTGGGAGTGGATGCTCGCGGAGCGTGGCAGGTTTGGCTAACCGTGACAACCTTCTTGCCAAGAGGAACGGAGATTTTTCCTAGCGCTGCTGGACGGTGCGGGGGTGCAGAGCGGCGCGGTAGTTCGTCACGGCATCTGCGATGGCGTTGCCGAGTTGATCCCGGTAGAGCTGCGAGGCGATGAGGCGGCCTTCGGCTTGGTTGGTGACGAAACCGCCCTCGAACAGAATGCCTGGCCTGGTGCAGCCGGTGAGGACGGACCAGCGGGCGCGTTTGATGCCGCGGTCGATGAGCTTGAACCGGTGCATGACCATGGCGTGGACGGCGGTGGCCAGGGCGATGTTTTCAGCATCGCGTACGTTGCCTGTGAATGCCTTGTCATCCCAGGCGCGCGCGCCCATGGCGGTGGATGAGCCTCCCTGCGGGGTGAGGGCAAAGGTTTCGATGCCGGAGGCGGAGGTGCTGGCGGAGTTGAAGTGCAGGCTGATGAAGATGCTCTTGGGGACGGCATTCGCAAAACGCACCCGGCCTCCGAGGGAGATGAAGCGGTCATCCTGGCGGGTCATCACAACTTTGAAACCCCGTTTCAGCAGCGCTGCCCGGGTGGATTCAGCGAGCTTCAGGGTGAAGTCTTTTTCGTAGCCGTAGAGTCCCTTGGCTCCTGAGTCGTGCCCTCCATGGCCTGCGTCCAGAATGACGGTGTCGAAGGGTTCGCTCTGGGTGATGAGCCATGGGCGGATGACGGGGTCGAGGAGCTTGGCCAGGTCCAGTCGTGAGAAGCAGACCTTGCCATTGATGTTCCGCACGGGGTGGCTGAGGACGAACTTGATGTTGTTGATGAGCATGTCCAGGCTGCCCACGCGACCCTTCATGATGAGGGTGGGGTTTTTGAACCACACGTGATCGCCTGTGACCTTGAACTCGGAGAAGCGGTAGAACTTGTGCATGCTCTCTGCCGTCACGTAGTCTTGGCCGCCGAAGTCGTAGATTTGCCAAGCGGCGGCCACATTGCTGGGGAGTGAAGGTGCGGGCGGCTTGGCTGGAACGGGTGGTGCTGACGGCGCTGGTGCGGGCGCTGTGGCTGGGGGCTTGGTTGCGGGCGGCGCTGGTGGTGTGGCGGCGGGTTTCGCGGGTTCGTCCTTCAGCGTGGCGAACTCTGAGTCGAGGTTTCGCCCCATTGGTGTTGAGGGTTTGGATTCTGCCGCTGTGGCAGGTGCTTTGTCGGATGAAGCGGGCGGCGGAGGGGAGTCGTTGCCGGGCTTGGACTGGGGTTCAGGTTTTTTTTCGGGCTCAGGAGGCGTCTCCTTTGCGTCGGGAGGCTTTGGCTGACCCTTGGTCTCTGGTTTTGGAGCTGGCTTTTCCTGTTCCTTCTTTGGTGCCGAGGGCGTCGCCTTGGGCGCTGGCGAGGATGAGGGCTTTTTCGGTGTAGTGGCTTTGGGTTGCGTCTTTGGCGGGTTGGCTGCTTTTGGCTGCGGCGGGGGAGAGGGCGGCGGAGCTGGAGAGGCGGCTTCTTCTTTATCCAATCCCACGGCGCTCTTCACTCGGTCAAACCAGCCCTTTTTTTTGGCGATATCTGACCCTGGAGGGCTTTGCTCCGCCGCGAAGGCACCACCACTGATGAGTGCGACGACGCAAATCAACAGTCGGATGGTGACTCGGGGTAGCTTCATTGAGATCTGGGAGGAACGCGGCAGCCGGTAGTCCTATCCTGAGTCTGCGGACTGTTCAAGTCCCGTGATTGGGGGTGCCGAAGACGGCGGCGAAGTGCTGTCAGGGAACCGCGACAAGCTGAGGCAGGCTGCCGTTGCTACCTTCCGGTCCTGGCGGGGTTCGCAAGCTCGACCTCCGCGGTCCCTGACAACGGGGCGAGCGTAGCGGCTTCGACGCGGGACTCAAGGGAGAATCCACAAAGTAATGAGGATTACGGTGAACCCAGTCGTTCACGAAACGCTTTGCGCATCTGCGATTGAAGAAAAAAGGAGTTGTCCAAATCCGGCATTTCCGATAAAACGACAGACCCAATCAATCGCTAAAGCCTTTTAATCCCATGGTTTGGAAACTTCTCTCAGCCCTCTCGGCAGTCTGTCTCGCTGTCGCAGCCTACTTCGCGTATGCGAGCAAGAACGACATCACGAACGAAGCGCAGCTTGAAAAGCGCGCCAAGGACAACTTGGCTCAGGCGAAGAGCGCCAAGCAAACTGGCGATGAGCGTCTTGAGACGAAAAAGAATCAGCTGCTCGAGCTGAACAAGGATCTTGAGAAGGTAAAGACCGACGTGCTTGCCGCTGACACGGATGTGAAGCAGAAGGAAGCGGAGTTGGAACTGGCCAAGAAGAATCTGGAGCAAGTCACCCAGCAGCTAGCCGCAGTGGAGCAGAAAATTCAGGAGGCTGGCGACATTGAGAAGCTCCTCGCGCAAGTGGCGGCTCTGACGAAGGATAAAGAAGCGGCTGAGCTGGAAGTGACCAATCAGACTCAGGCTCTCGCAGCCACCACCGCCCGGATCAAGGCCATTCAAGACGAAACCGCGCGCTATCGTGAGTTGGAGGCGCGTCAGCGTCGTGGGCAGATCGAGCCCACTTTTGAGGCTCGTGTGGCTCAGGCTTTTGGGGAGTGGGGTTTTGCGGTGCTCAATAAGGGCAATACCGGCGGCGTGGTGGCCAATGCGGACCTGGAGGTGAAGCGTGGCAAGGACGTGGTAGCCCGCCTCAAGGTGAAGAATGTGGAGAACCTCATCTCGGTGGCTGACATCGTGCCTGGCTCTGTGGCAGAAGGTGATGCAGTGCGCTCCGGCGACCTCGTGGTCGCAGCCCCGGTGACCAATCCCGCGCCCAAAACCGCCGCTCCCGCGACTGCGCCGGCACCTGTGGCCGACCCCGCTGCAGCCCCGGCTCCGGCTCCTGGGCAGGATCCCTTTGGTGGAGGCATGGCTCCCGCACCGGCACCAGCGGGTGCTGATCCTTTCGGCTCACCTGCACCGGCTCCGGCGCCAGCGGGCGCTGATCCTTTTGGCGCCCCGGCACCCATGCCCGCCCCGGCCCCTGCTGGCGACGGCACGAAGGAGAACCCCTCTACTGCCGACCCCTTCCAGTGATTCACTGAACCAGCAACCTGATTTGGTTCACCATCTTTCTCACTCCGATACCCCTTCCCCGATATGACCAAAGTTCTTTTCATCCTTAGCGCCCTCGTAATGGTCGTCGCAAGCGTCTTCGCTTACCAGAATGGCCGCAAGCTTGCTGAGATTCGCATCAACGCTGCGAGCCTGCACAGCCAGATCAAGACCGAGATTCGCGCCGTCGACGCAGTGGTGGGCGAGATCAACAAGGTGAAGGGTGACGTGACAGCGGTGCAGACCAATCTGGACACCGAGAAAGAGAAGCTGAAGAACGCCCGTCTCAAGGTGGCGCAGCTGGACACGGAGAACTCCAACATCGAGGCGGACTACAAGGTTAAGAATGCCAAGATGAACGAGTTGAACGCCAAGCTGGCGAAGCTGCCCGCTGGGTTCAACCCGCAGACCATCGCAGAAGACCTGAACAAGATCCGCCAGGAGATTGTGGAGCTGGAGACAGCCGCTCAGACCAAGAAGTCTGAAGTGGAAGCTGAGGAGGCAAAAGTGGCCTCTGCTCAGAAGCAGCTTGATGAAGTGGTGGCCCGCGTGGAGAGCCGGAAGAAAGCCTTCGAGCGCAACGGTCTTGAGGCCACCATCGTGGCAGTGAATGCGGACTGGGGTTTTGTCGTCATCAATGCGGGCGATCGTGAGGGTATCACCCCGGACACGAAGCTGATCGTGACGCGCGGCACCCAGGCGGTGGGCAAGCTCTCCGTCCTTAGCGTCAATGGCAACCGCACCGTGTGCAACGTGGTGGCGGATTCCTTGGCGCTTGGCATGCAGCCCTCTCCGGGTGACAAGGTGATCTTGGAGAACCTTGTGCAGTAACCCGAACATAGGATTTTCGTCGCCCACGAGAATGTGGACATCGTATCGCTTGCAAGCTGTTCCGTCTTCCACGTTATTTTTCGCATGAATCGCTGTCTGTCATTGCTGTTGCCCATGGTCATGCTGGTGCTTTTCCCGGCTTGTGAATCCAGCGGCAAGAAGAAGCCCAAGCCCGTTCCCCCGTCTTCGGACGTCAGCGGGCTCCCTTGGAACCGGCCTCGCTCGTGGGAAGGTGGGGCGGGGTTTGGCGGCATGATGCCCCAGAGCCGTTAGAGCCATGGGCGCGTCCAGCCTTTATCGCTGGCTTTGCGTCCTAGCTCTGCTGACGCCGGGTGGTGTTACTTTTGGCGCGTTTGATCTCCATGCCGAAGTGGCTCGTGCCATAGCAGCGGGAGGAGGAGAGGTGGTGGTGCCTCCGGGTGAGCACGTGCTCCAGCAGCCCCTGCTCATTGAGGACGCAAGCAAGCTGGACATCGTGGGTTACGACCAGGAGCGCTGCATCCTCAGGCTGGAGTCTGCGGGACGAAGCCTCCTTGAGCTCAGGGGGAAGTGCGCCGACGTGCACATCCGTAAGCTCACTTTTGATGGCGCTCAAAGGGTGGCCTGCGGCATCCGCGTTGGCCTTTCCGATGCCAGTTCCGCCGACGTGAAGGGGGTGGTGATAAGCGACTGCTTCGTGCAGGGCTTCTCTGAGGTGGGGCTGGAAGTGCTTGCAGCGCAGAGTTCCCGCGTGGAGCGCTGCACCTTCATGGACATCCGTGGGTCGGCGGTGCGTCTCGCCAAAGGCAGTCGGGATATCGTTCTCAAACACAGTCACATCACACGCAGTCTGGTGGCGGTCGCACTCATTGGTGCGGAAGAGTGCGGCGTCGTTTTTAATGAGATGCGTGACTGCGGCTCTGGCATCTGCAGCGAGGGCGGGAGGGAAAACCGGTTCGTGGGCAACCAGCTCTTTCAAATAGGTGCAAGCGGCATCCTACTGCTCCACGACAGCACTTCCCATGAGGTTTCTGACAATGAAATGGATGAAGTCGGCGGAACCGGGATTTTGCTCAGTGGCAGCGGGCACCGCGTGAAGGCGAACGTGATCACTGGCGCAAAGGCCGGGCCTTTGGAGATACGGGAGGGCACTCATCGGCTGGAGCCGCCGCATGGCAGCGATGCCCGGTGATGCGTGTCAGCCTTCCAGCTCGCTCTGGCTGGCCATGACTTTACTGGCCTGCCGTTCGCGGAATGAGGCCAGCTTCTCGCCGAGTGTGGGATCCTCGTTGGCCAGCATGGACACGGCGAAAAGACCTGCGTTCGTCGCACCGGCGTTTCCGATGGCGAAAGTGGCGACAGGGATGCCGCCCGGCATTTGCACGATGGAGTAGAGGCTGTCCACCCCGCTCAGCGCCTTGGACTGCACCGGCACACCGAGCACCGGCAGGGTGGTCATGCTGGCCGCCATGCCTGGCAAATGGGCCGCGCCGCCGGCACCGGCGATGATGCACTTGAGTCCTCTCTTGCGCGCGCTGGTGGCGTAGTCGTAGAGCAGTTGAGGGGTGCGATGGGCGCTGACTACCTTTTTCTCGAATGGCACGCCGAACTCTGACAGCACATCGGCAGCCAGTTTCATGGTGGGCCAGTCTGAGCTTGAGCCCATGATGATGCCGACGAGAGGAGTGCTTGCTGAAGTCATGACCCATCATGCTTGCACAGATGCGGGCAAATACAAACCAGCCCGCAGACTGCAACGAAATACTGGGTGACGACCTGCGTGCCCGATGCCATAAAAGCTTACGCACCTTACCGTATGACTTTTCGTCAAAAACTTGAACGCCGCATCCAAGCGACCGGCTCGCACCTTTGTGTAGGACTCGATATTCGCGCAGAGAAGGCGGATGAATCCACCAAGCGGCAGATCATCAAAATCATTGAGGAGACCAGCGACTTCGCAGCGGCATTCAAGCCAAACGCGGCCTACTTTGAGGCCTTGGGCTGGCAGGGCGTAAGGATGCTGGCGCAGGTGCTCAAGGCCGTGCCCAAAGACGTTCCTGTTATCTATGATGCGAAGCGCGGTGACATAGGAGAGACGCAGGCCTACTACGCAAAAGCAGCGTTTGAAGAACTGGGAGCCGACGCCATCACGCTGAATCCCTACATGGGAGCTGACACGCTGGAGCCGTTTTTGAAATACAAAGACAAGGGGCTCTATCTGCTCGGGGTCACTTCGAATCCTGGTGCGGCGCACATCGAGCTGCAGCAGCTTGCAGACGGCAGGCAGGTTTTTGAACTGGTGAATGAAATGACGAAGAGCAGCGACCAGGCGGGCCTGGTTGTAGGACTCACCAACGCAGCGGGAGATGCCTTGGGGAAAACCGCAGACGTGCCATTGCTCGTCCCCGGGCTCGGCGCGCAGGGTGGTGATCTGGCGGCGCTCAGGAACTCCGGGCGCAGGGCACCCATCATTGTGAACGTGTCACGCGGCATTACCCAGGCAGAGCCAGACCGGCCTTACGCATCCAAGGCGAAGTACTGGATGGAACGCCTGACGGAGGTTTTCGGTTAAGGCGAAGCCGACGCACCGAGGAGTTGCCGGAAAGACTTGCCATCCTGGAGCAGGTCCACCAGCACCGCCCTGCCATCCAGCACGCGAAGGTCTGCCAGGATAGGCTTCTCTGCGCGGATGTTGTCCCGGTACCACTGGTCTGCGGCGGGGGCCAAGTTTTCATTCAGATACAGCCGGTCAAAGGGCCAACTGAAGCGCACCGACACCGTGTCCGCATCGGAGTCTCCGTGGTGAACGTACTGCACGGTGACTTCCACATACACGCCGCTGCTTGGTCTGGCACGCAGGAGCTGCACCGGTTTAGCCAGTCCTGCCGCATCCACCTCCAGCACGGCGAACGCACTCTGATTTTTTGCAATCGCTTGGTCGCGGGACACGCCCTTGACTTCATCCTGCTTCACCCGAACGGCGAGGTAACGTCCCCGCAGCAGGTCATAGGGGTCAGGTGCTTCACATTCCATGCGGACCGCTGCGCCGTCCTTCATGACGCTCTCGTAGCGCATGACCTGCGTCAGAGGCGCCAGCCATTGCATGAGGCAACCGATTCCGAAAACTGCCCACATCCCTTTCATGACTTTGTCTCCGTTTGGGTTTTGGCATTTACCCGCGTCCGTCTTCCCCACATGAGATTGAACGCGATGAAGCCCACTCCGATGACGATAAATAGCAAAGCCTTTACTAGAAGCGGAAGCTCGCTGTCCGCCATGCGCATCAGGATGATGAGTGCGATGATCATGGCTCCCAGTCTGGGTGCACCGGGCCGTCCTAGAAACTCAGCACCTATCAACGCCGAGCCGATGGCAAAGAGATGAGCCGTAAAGAGCCATGAAAGTGCGTCCGAGTCTCCCTTGGCCACGGTGGCCAGCAGCGGGGACACCACCAGTGTGGCCACTGCCAGCACGCCCCAACGCCGCGCACGTGCTGCCACCACTGCGAAAGCTACTACCACCGCGAGAAGCAGCAAGTTCCAAGGCTGGCTCAGAGCCTGGCCAAGGGACCTGGACACTGTGGCATATTCACCTATGGAAATGCCGTGCGTGAAGGCGAGGCCAAGGAGCAACCAGCCGCCGACCACCACTTGGGGCTTGCGCATCAGGCCCTCGAAGGAGGCCTTTTCATCGAGCGGGAAAAGCAGCAGCACGCAGGCCACCAGCATGGCTCCCCACCACCCGGTGACATCGCCGCCATGAGCCGAGGCAGAGTCGAAGGTCATGGCGAGAAAGCCGGTCAGCACGGAAAGGGTGAGCGCCCAGCGCATTCCGGCGCTCAATGTTTTGCGGGACAGTCTCCAACCCGGCCAATACGGGATGAAAAGGGCAAGCAGGGCGAGAAACCACCACGCATCACCCTGGCCTGAGAACGCATCCACCGCGCCCCAGGCCCAAGCAGCAGACGCCGCCAGGTGAAACAAGGCTACCCCCGTACTGCACGTCACCCACAGCACTGGGGAGACGATGACCACCCACACCAGCAGCAGTGTCGTCCAGTGCCCTCCGAGTTGATAAATTTGACTTACCATGGCCAGACAGCCGCCAACAGTGAGCACCACCATGATGCCGGCGACCTCCCGGACCCAGCCGTTTACCGTTTCTCCCCTCTTCAACACCCAGGCCAGGAAAAGCTGCGCCAGTGCCATCAGCGCAAAGGCACCCGCCAATCGCGCTCCGCGCGGAATCATGTCCCAGTTGTGAGCGATGATGGCCAGCACTCCGGAGCCGATCATTAGGGCACCCAGGCCGCCTACGATCACCTGCGCCACCTTGGAGCCGCCGGTATCTTTCTTGAGCTGGTCCCCGGCCCAGCAGCGGAGTTTGGCCGCCGTGTCTTCAGACACTAGGCCCTCGCTCTGCCACTGCTCCAGTTGATTGATGAGCCACTCGGGATGCTTCATTTGGGGTTTAGCCTACCATGCTGCCCAGCCGCCATCCACCGCGAGATCGGTGCCGGTGATAAAACTGGATTCATCCGCCAGAAGAAAAGCCACCGTTCCGCCTATTTCTTCAGCGCGTCCCACTCTGCCGAGAGGGACTTTTTTGGCCAGGCGCTCCACAAAGGCCGGTTCACTGGCGCAGATGGTAGGGTTGGGAAAGGGGCCTGGTGAGATGGAGTTGCACCGAACTGAGCGCGGCCCCCAGCGGACTGCGAGGTAACGGGCGAGCTGTCGCACACCGGCTTTCGCTACGCCATACTCCACGGGATTCACCTCCATGGGCGCTTCGTAAATGCGTGGGTCTGGAGCCACAGCGCCGTACATGCTGGAGAAGAGCACCACGCTGCCGCCACCACGCTCCGCCATCGCTTCTCCCACCTGCCTGGCCAGCATGAAGGTGGCCGTGAGGTTGCCGTGATTGGAACGGTCAAACCCCTCTGGAGTCAGTGCATCGAACCGCACACCGGCTGCCGAGTAGGTCATCACCACCAAGCCGGCAGGCACGCCGCGAGTCGCAAACTGTCGGTTCACAAACGGCGGTATGTCGCCCGTACGGTTCATGTCCAGTTCCGCAGCGGTCACCCTCTCTCCAGCCAGAGCTTCTGCCTTGCCTGGCAGATCTACGCACAAGACTTTTGCGCCACAGTCAACGAGCTTCGAGACGACGGCACGCCCCAAGTAACCGGCACCGCCGACGACCCAGATGTCGCGGTCATACAATGAAAAAGGACTGCTACGCATCAGCGAAGTGTGACTGCCGTGAACCCCACCTGTCCAGCCTGGAAACCAGACCACGACGTGGTTGGCAAATGGGTGTGGTCACTCCAGAAGCAAAACACCGCAGGACTTTCGTCCTGCGGTGTGGGTTGATGGTTTGTCGTGTTCCAGTTCTCCGGCTGCTTAGCGCATGATGTCGAGGAACTCGCCCTGCTCACTGTATTGGGTGAAGAGGTCCTTGCCCTGGGCGTTTGGCTCCAGGCCTACGCTGTCGCCCTTCGTCGTCTCAAGAGTCTGAGGGGTGACGGAGCCGTCGTTCAGACCGATGATGATCTTGCCGCCTTTCCAGGCGCGGCCCTCGCGGGGCTGACCCGCCACGTCGCAGTTCCATGTGGGAGGCCAAGAGGTGCTGGTGGGGTTCTCGAACACCACAGGGGCATTGCCCGATGCGGAGTCAGAGAGGCCCTTGGTCATGCACCAGTGGTTCTCACCGGCTTCCAGCGCTTCCTGATAGTCAGGTGCTTCACCGATGCTGTTGTCATTGGTGAACGGGCTGGCGGGTGCGGTGAAGACACGCTCGTCCTCGATGATGCCCTTCTTGACCAGAAGGCGGAAGGCATCGTTGGAAGTCTGAGGCGGGTCCTTCTTGTAGAAGTCCGGATACAGACCCTGATTCTCACCGGCCCAGGCCTTGAGGCACACGATGATCTGGCGGGCGTTGTTGCCGGCCTGAGTCATGCGCGCGTTCTGCTGAACCGTGGTGAACGCCGGCAGTGCTAGGCCGGCGAGGATGGCGATGATGGTGATCACCACCAGGAGTTCAATGAGGGTGAAGCCCCCTTGGAGTCGTCTTTTCATGGTATGAGTTTGGTTTGTTTGGTTTTCGTTTGTCTTTGGCTATGGGTTATGAAGGCGGAGACTCAAGCCAGAGCGGCCGCCAATGGGATTAGACCGCGCCAGCTCGAAAAATGCGAGAAAAAAATTCGCTCCTTCAGCAACCCCGGAAGGTGGACCTGGGACGTGCCTGCCAGTGGCTCAACCTGCGGCACCTTCAGCGTCGTCAGTGGCTCGGGTTTCTGACGGAGGTTGTGGTGTTTCCACTTTACCGGGGCAGCCGCTGGCTAGGACGAAGCGGGCGACTCCGGCGAGGTCTCGGAATGTTTTTACCGTGGCAAACCCATGGCCCTGCAGAATGGCGCAGACTTCTGCTGCCTGATCGTGACCCAGCTCCAGAGCGAGAGTGGACTCCGGAGTGAGCTGGGAAAGCGCCTCTTCGATGAGGCGCTTCGGAAGCTCGAGCCCGGTGGGGCCACCATCTAGAGCCAGACGCGGATCTCGCTGCACTTCACGGGCCAGTGCCGCGATCTCGCCGCTTGGGATGTAAGGCGGGTTGGAGACGATGAGCTCGTGGTGTCCGGTGATTTTCTCAAACAGGTCGCTGCGGATGAGGCGGACTTGATGGGAGAGTCCGAGGCGTTCGGTGTTCAGGCGGGCTAGCTCCAGTGCGTCTTCAGAAATGTCGGCGAGGATGACTTTGGCGTGGGGCCAGGCTTTGGCCAGGGAGAGGCCGATGCAGCCCGTGCCGGTGCAGAGATCCAGAACGGTGGCGGGTGGGTGGTCGGAAAACTGCTTCACCAGCAGGTCCACGAGCACCTCTGTCTCTGGGCGGGGGATGAGTGCGCGGTGGTCACAGATGAACTCCTGCCCGCAGAACTCCACGGTGCCGAGAAGGTGCTGAAGCGGCTCGCCCTCGCCGCGGCGCTTGAGCAGTGGGCGGAGCACTTCCAGATCCGGCTCAGGCACGGGCTGGTCAAACCGCAGATACAGGTCCATGCGGCGGCACTGCAAGACATGAGCGAGGAGGTGCTCCATGTTGAGCCTTGGCTCTTCGATGCCGCGCTTTTGCAAGTAGGCGGCTCCGGAGGTGATGACTTCGAGCACGGGTTTCATGCGGGGCGCGTGAGCGTCATGACGCACTCCAGGTGACGGGTTTGCGGGAAGAGGTCAAAGGGCTGAACCAGCTCCAGCTTGTAACCTGCTTCGGTGAAGAGTGCGAGGTCGCGCATCTGCGTGGGCGGGTTGCAGGAGACATAAACGACGGACCTGGGGCCGTAGGCGAAGAGTTGCCGCAGAAAGTCCTCGCCACAGCCTGCACGAGGTGGGTCGATGATGACCGCCGTGTCTTGACCTGGATGGGCGAGGTCCCTGAAGATGTGCTCTGCACTGGCGGCGGTGAACTGCGCGTGCATGATGCCGTTGAGAGCGGCGTTGTGACGAGCCTTGGCCACGGCGGACTCGCTTACTTCGATACCACTGACGTGCTGGAAGTGCGCGGCTGCACTGAGGGCGAAGAGGCCGGAACCGCAGTAGGCATCGATGAGATGCGTGGCACCGCTGGCGCGGGCCTGCTGCACCACATGGTCCACGAAGGTGGGGAGGATGAAGGGGTTGTTCTGGAAAAAATCCCCGGCCTGAAACTCAAAACGGATGCCATTCACCACTTCGACAGCGAGGTCGGAAGACTGGGTGAGCACATCCTCTCCTGAGGCGCGCAACAGGATGGTGGCACCGTTTTTGTATTCGCTTGCTCCGCTCTGGATGGCGATCCTCTCCTGCTTGAGCCGTGCATTCAGCTGTGGCATGGCGATGGGGCACTCTGGCACGTCGAGCATGGCGTTTCTCGTGCCGGCACGCAGGAAACCAATCTCGGCTATGCTGCCGTTCTTCGGGCGGTGGAAGTGGGGGGTAATCTTGGAGCGGTAGCCGTACTGCAGGGGGGATGGAATGACGGACAAAACTGGGTGTTGGATCTTGGCCATGCGCTGAAGCAGCTCAGCGACCTGGCGTTGTTTCCAGCGCAACTGCTCCTCATAGTCGAGGTGCTGGTACTGACAGCCGCCGCATTGCCCGAAGAGCGGGCAGAGGGGCTGGATACGGTGCGGAGAGGCGTCCACCACTTCCATGAGATCCGCCTCGCTGTAGTTTTTGTGGTTGCGGAAGACACGGGCCTTCACTCTCTCGCCCGGCAGGGTGAAGGGTACGAAGACGACCCAGTCCCCGTCGCGCGCCACGCCATTTCCCTCATTGGTGAGGGCGTCGATCTGGAGATCGAGAACTTGATGGTAGGCGTAGGGTGTGGGTTTGAACTTGGGCGGCGGACGCATGGACAAGCGGTAGTGGAGCAGGACAGGCGGAAGTCAACCGCTGAGCGCTGGACGGATTGACTCAAGGCTTAAGCTACGGAACCAGCTCCGGGAGCGCGAGGCGCTGACGACGCTCAGCGGGTGTGAGATCTCCGAGGGCTTTCATTTCGGCGAAGAAGAGATCGAGATCTCCGCCATGGGCGGCGATGCGGCGGTCGAAGGCGGGAACGAGCTGGTAGTAGGCGGAGATGGTGCAGAGGCGGGCGTTGTTGATGGCGCTTTTGAAAAGCGCGTCGTAGCGGGAGTCACCGCTCCAGCGAGCGCGGAGTTTTTCATAGTCGGCATTCAGCGCAGCGAGGGCTGATTTTTTGGCCGCACGTTGTTGTTCGATCGGGAGGTGTCTGTTCCTCTCATAGAGGGCCTTGAGCTCGGTGCGTTTCGCCAGCAGGAGGCGGATGATTTCACCATCTTTGCGTATGTCTTTCTCATACTCGGCGAGCTCCTGCACCATGCCGCGAGACTTCAGCCAGCGTCTCGCACCTTCTTGGCCCACGGCGGTGGCGAGCGCTTCGTTGAACTCGGTATCGCCGGGGAGGAAGAGCATCACGTGGGTGAGTTCGTGAAAGATGAGTTCAGCCAGTTCTGCGTCTGTGCGGTGAAGGAAGGTGTTCAGCACGGGATCATGGAACCACCCTAGAGTGGAGTAACCATCCACGCCACCCACCAGCACATCCAGCCCCTGAGCCTTGAGTTGATCTGCCTCCTTGCGCGCAGCGGTTTCGCTGAAGTAACCGCGGTATTGCAGCTTGCCGACCACGGGGTACCACCAGGAGCGGGCCTCTACGCTGAACTCCGGTGCGGCATAGACCACCCACACGACGTGCCGGCGGCCCAGGTCCGCATAGTGGTGGTAGGCGCGGTGCGCGGGCAGGTGCAGATGCGTCTTGGCAAAGCTCCGCAAGTCCTGCACCAGCCGCAGCTGCTCCCGGAGCCGCGGTGTGGTTTCGTCCGCAGAGAGTACTTGCTCGATGGGTTTTGCCCGCCACCAGATTTGTGCCTGACCGCGCAGCGCCTGGCCGTAGTAGCTGGCGGTGCCGCAAGAGACGACGCCCGTCAGCAGAGCGCCGGCCAGCGCGAGGTAAGAGGTTCTCCGGGCAAAGGTCATCAGACCCACTCTGACATGAGGCGAAGAAAAGGCGAGCCGGGATCACTCACCACCCAGCTCGTAGCACACTGCTTCCCGGTCGTTGCGCAGGAGGAGGTGGCGTCCGGCGAGGGTGGGGTAGTTCCAGGTTTTTGCTGACAGCGCTTCAAGTATGGCCAGTTCCCGAGAGCCCTTCGTGCCTGCCTCCACCAAGTGAACTGGTCCGCGCTCGCTTTGGATAAGCGCCAGAGGAGCGGCGTTGTTTCGCCGCAGCAGGATGTGCTGCCCGTTTCCATAGCGTCCCTCCTTCCACTGGCGCTCTCCGGTGGCCACATCCAGGCAGGCGAGCCGCCCATCGTCCAATCCGTAGAGGTGGTCTCCGAGTAGGGTGACCGTGTTGAACTGGGTTTTCATTTTGTGGTGCTCCCATAAGGGTTCTGCGGTGAACGCGGAAGAGGACTGGGCCTTGATTTGCAGCATGATGCAGCCCATGGCATAGCCCGCAGAGAGGAACACGCGATCTCCCGGCAGGATGACGGGCTGCGAGGCCTTGGGCATCTTGTCCGTGCCCCAAGGGTGCTGCATGAGTAGTGCGCCAGTAGCAGGGTCATGGATGGAAAGGCCAGACGCATTGTTGCAGGCGATGACGCGTTGACCGCAGAGAGTCGTTAGAACAGGAGTGGCATAGCTGGGACTAGCCGTACCGGACTTCCAACGCGGCTCGCCGGTGCGCTTTTCGTAAGCCACCAGAGTGGGGCCATCCTTTCCGCCGATGACGACGACCAAGTCATCCACGAGCAGCGGGGAAGCTGCCACAGCCCAGGTGTGGTTGGCGCTTTGATGCTCTTCCAGTGGGTTTCGTTTCCAGAGTGAAGCGCCGGTGGCGAGATCCAGGCAGTGGAGGATGCCGGTGGCACCAATGGCATACACCTTGTCATTGTCGATCGTAGGCGTGGAACGCGGGCCGTCTCCTCCCTGCCACTCGGTGAAGCGCACTGGCTCGGCGTGGTGCCAGAAGAGTCGTCCGCTCCCGAGGTCGTAGCAGCTCACCCATTCTTCTGCCCCCCTTTGCTCCAAGGTCACAGCCCTGTATCCACTGACGGCAAAGGCGCTCCACCCCTCGCCTATGTCTTGCCTCCAAAGCTGGCGTGGAGGCTGGCTTTTCCAGTCCGCAGGAAAAGCCTCCGCCGCCATGACGCCAGTGCGCTCCACGCCCAGGAATGCGGGGGAATCCAGCGCCGCAGTGTGGGTGGGCTCAAAGGCTTCCGCCTCAATGGCTGGTGCGACGGCGCGTGTGGGTTCCGGTGTCCAGGCCCAGCGGTAACGCGGCAGACCGGTGCCACTGATGGAACCGTCCAGGCGCAGGCAGAGCCTCAGCCCTACGGCTACCACGGCGAGAGCGGCCAGCGTGAGCAGGCGTGTCTTCCAGGGGAAGCGAGAGAGAAAAATAAACCACAAGAGCAGGAGCAGACCCAGCAGCACGGGCAGGGCCACCGTGATCCATGCCGCGAAGTTGTGATCCAGTTCCGTGCGCGTAAGCACATAGGCGTAACCGCCTGCCGTGAGCAGCACGAAGAGGAGGGGAAGGTAGAGACGGTGGCGGACGAACATCTGTCGGATGTTACGCAGCGGACACTGGTGCAGGGCAACAAAAAAGCCTCCCCGCCGGAGCGAAGAGGCTTTGCAAGGTGACGAATCCGTAATGCAGACCACCTACTTCAGGGCTTCTTCGATGGCCTTGATAATGCTCTCGTCATCTGGAGCTGTGCGTGGTTCGAAGCGCGCGATGGGCTTACCCTTTTTGTCCAGCAGGAACTTGCCAAAGTTCCACTTCACATCTCCGGGGAAGGCACCTTTCTCACCGGTCAGTTCTTTATAGAGCGGGTGCTGATCTGCACCTTTCACACTGATTTTGCTGAACATGGGAAAAGTAACGTTGTATTTGGAGGAGCAGAACTCCTTGATCTCCTCCAGCGTGCCCGGCTCCTGCCCACCGAAGTCATTGCAGGGGAAGCCGAGAACCACGAGGCCCTTGTCCTTATATTTGTCATAAAGGGCCTGGAGGGCGTCGTATTGCTTGGTCAGCCCGCACCTGGAGGCTACGTTGACGACGAGGAGCACCTTGCCCTCATAAGCCTTGAGGGATGTGGGTTTGCCGTCGATGTCGGTGAGCGGAATGTCCTGGAGGGACCGGGCCTGGGCTGCGAGAGTAAGACCGGCCAGGGCGAAGATGGTGGTGAAGAGGTGTTTCATAGTGGCGGCAGGGATTACGCAGAAAAGCGCCGTCGGCGTGCAAAAACTTGCACGGAATAAAATGCGCCGTGCGTTACTCCATCTGCTCGGCGGCTGTGCGGGTGCTTCCCTCAGAAGTGTGCTCGCCTGCTGCCAGCTCAACTCAAACCACACTCACAACCCTACCCAACATGAAAAAGCTGCTTGCTACCCTGTGCGCACTCGCCCTCTCCGGCGTCGCCGTCTTCGCTGGTGAATACCCAGACATCAGCATCGCTGAGCTGAAGAAGGCCATCGAAGAGAAAAAGGTGACCATTATCGACGTCAATGGTGCCTCCTCCTATGCGAATGGCCGTATCCCCACCGCACTGAACTTCGCCGAAGTGAAGGACGATCTCGCCTCCAAGCTGCCAGCTGACAAGAACGCCCTCATCGTGGCTTACTGCGGCGGCCCCTCCTGCAGCGCCTACACCCGCGCCGCCAACAAGGCCAAGGAGCTCGGCTACACCAACGTGAAGCATCTCAGCGAAGGTATCAGCGGCTGGAAGCAGGCCGGTGAAGCTATCGAGAAGTAAGAGCGTACCGCCGTTCGTAAACTGAACCATCTGAAGCTGCCGGTTGTTTACCCGACCGGCAGCTTTTTCGTATCCCGCACATGCGTCTCCTCGTCCCGTTCCTCCTCCTCACTTCCGCAGCCGCCGCCGCTGAGCTACCGCGCATTCCCTTTGCCGAGCCGCCGCACAACTACTGGAGCAGGCAGCCGGATGATGCGGTGACCCGCCTGCTGAAGCGCATTCGTGCCGGGGAGGTGAGGCTGGATACCTCAAGCGAAAAAGCCTACCTGCTCAGCGTGCTGAAGGAGCTGGAGATACCGGCGAGTTCGCAAATGCTCGTCTTCTCGGGAACCAGCCTGCAAAGCGGACTCATCCGGCCCACCAACCCGCGTGCGATCTACTTCAACGAGGAAGTGTACGTGGGCTACGTCCCCGGAGGCAGGCTGGAACTTGTGGCCGTGGACGGGCAGATGGGGCCGGTGTTCCAGATCTTTGGGCGCGGAACGGGACCAGTGCCCGAAGGCGAGCGCACCAACCGCTGCATGAACTGCCACGCCGGGAGTCCCATGTTCCACCTGCCGGGTTTCTTTACAGAGTCCGTCATCCCCTCTGCCACCGGTGGCAGCCTGGATGGTTTCAAGCGTGACATGGTGGGCCACACCGTGCCGCTGAGCGAACGCTTTGGCGGCTGGCACCTGACCGGTGCCCATGAGCGAGACTTCGAACTGGCCAACCTCATGGGGCGCTCCAGAAATGGCAAGCTGGAGAAGTTCAAAAACCCTCCTGGCTCGCAGTTCAACTGGGATGCCTATCCGGTGGAGACGAGTGACCTCCTCACCCATCTCATCCACGAGCATCAGCTCGGGTTTCACAACCTCGTGACCCTGGGTCTCTACCGCACCCGGGAAGCCCTCCATGCCGGAGGGGGGAAGATCAAAGAGGAACACGTGGACGCGCTTAATGACGTGGCTCGGCGGCTGGTGCGCTACATCCTCTTCGCAGATGAAGCCAAGCTGCCGCCTGGAGGAGTGCGCCCGGACAAGGCCTTCGAACAGGATTTTCTCTCTCGCAAAGTCACCGCCGGTGACGGAGCCTCTCTGCGTGATCTGGATCTGCGCTCACGCCTCTTCAAGCACCGTTGCAGCTACCTCATCTACACCCCCGGTTTCCTGGCCCTGCCCATCGAGTTCCGGGACCGCGTTCTTGCCGGCCTCCGCAGTGCCCTGTCAGATGAGGGGCTGCCAGAGTTCAGCTACCTCCCGGTGAGCGAGCGCAGAGCCATCCGCACCATCCTGCGAGAGACCTTTCAGAACCTGCCACCGGGCTTCTGAGCAGCGGCCCACCGCCACCTGTCTGACCCGGCGGATACCCCGTCGTGTCATTGCCACGGACACCAAACCAGCCCTTATGGCTTGGGAGTGCAGGTGCACGACACATCTCTTCTTAGCAGTCGGCGGTTCAACGCCTCTATCCACCACCTCCATCCTGATTTCCGGCACTTGCTCGCGGCTCAACGAGCCATGACTTCGTAGAGCCAGCGTGCTTCGCCTGTTGAGTCTTGATTACCCGCCGTTGTGGCTAGTTCCGCAGGTGTGACCTGCATCCCCCTCCAACCTCCGGTATGGATCTGAAAGAAGTTGATGCTCGGTGAAGCGGGGGCCGGGAATGGTGCAGCTTTTGCCTTGGCGACGAGCATGTTTGTTCCAAGTGGCTTGGAGGCAGTGAGTTGCCAGTCCGCTCCTTTGGGAGGGAGTGTCGAGGTTTGGCCCGCTGATAAGACAGCCCCCTTGGTGCCTGGGCGCGGCCAGATGGCTGTGCGCTTTCCGTTCGCATCCTGACTCCACACTTCCACCGTGCAGCGTCTGCTGGCGGTCAGGGTGATGCGCACCGGCTCGCCTACCTTGTAGCGGGGCTTATCCGTGCGCAGGTCCAACTGGATGTCTCCGCTGCGCATTTGGGTGCCAGGAGCAGTGGAGTGCAGTTGGCTGCCGTCGTGATGAGCGCAGGAACTGAGAAAGAGAAGACCGAGGAAGAAGGACCTTGTTTTCATGGAGAAGCGTTTGGTTTGTAGCTTTGCAGGCGGGCATGATCGCACCGCTCTTCTTCCAATCGACAACGCCGACGAGTTGATTGCATTCACGTGGGTTGTTCAAGCAGTAGCTTGTGCCGCGCGTGCCCGGGCTTCCCTGAACACGCTGAGGCGTGAACCACATACCCAGCACTGTGAAGCCAGTCCCGATGGTGGAAGCTTATCTAACAAATACACAACGAAATCCACCTGCTTCAGATCGATGGGAGCTTGGCAGATTGTTGGATTGGGATGACCTCAATGCCGTTCTGAAATCGCACAGAGCCCACGAGCCTCCACGAATGACTTTGTGGGTTGGTAAGTCCCCGTCTTCACACCATTCAGTCACATTGCCGCCCAAGTCACATAAACCTAGTTCATCGGCAGGGTAGCTGCCGACTGAAGACGTAAACACATGCCGATCAGTGAATCCTCTGATCACACCTATTGCACTTGCCCCTGCTCCCCTCCACATGGCGAAGGCGGCTGCAGAAGTCTTTTGTTCCTGCCCCATGTAGTTCCCTGCATTGTTCGGAGGTGGCCACTGATTGCCCCACGGATATGTGCTCGTTCCCACAGCAGCGCTCCATTCTGCTTCCGTCGGCAGCCTATACCTACGTCCTTCTTTCTTGCTCAGCCACGCGCACCAAGCTTTCGCATCATTCCAACTCACATTCACCGCAGGATGGTTGCTGCCTTGTGAGAATCTGGGTGCCCGATACCCCAAGCCAGCTGCCTGATACTGCGCCACCGTCGTCTCTGTCGTACACATCAAAATCTTCGTTCCCGGCACCGGCACAAACTTCATGCCCAGGGAGTTCACGAACGGTGAATCTTTCGTGGCAGGTGGAAGACTCCCGCTACCACTGCCAACCGTTGGTGCGGCGCATTGAGTCAAAAGAATTGCGGTAGAAGCAAGGATGAGATAGGCGCGAAATAGAGGTTTCATCCTTTTGCTGAGATTAGGTTTTTACGGTGCTAGGACACATCGAAACCCCCAGAAGTGGGTGTACGCACCTGACTCGGCACCTTGGCGGAATGCCGTTTCAAAAGTTTCTCTTCGAAGACCTCCAATCACCCAGCTTCCTCCTCTACCCTTGCCTGAAGTGGTCCATTCAGAAACATTCCCACCCAAGTCAAAAAAACCGTTAGCGTTTGCCGAATATGTACTAACTGGTGCAGTGAACACATACCTATCGTCAAAGTTTCCAATGATGGTGAAGCCTTTCCAAAAGTATGTTTCGCGCACAGGCTGGTCTAGACTCCGAAGTTCTTGGCCCGCGTAGTTCCCTGTGTTGTTCGGCGGTGGCCACTGGTGGCCCCACGGATACGTGCTGGTGCCCACCGCTGCGCTCCACTCAGCGTCTGTTGGCAAACGGTACCTTTTTCCCTCCTTTTTGCTAAGCCACGCGCACCACGCCTTCGCATCATTCCAACTCACATTTACCGCAGGATGGTTGCGGCCTTGTGAGAACTGTGGTGCCCGATACCCCAAGCCAGCCGCTTGATACTGCGCCACCGTTGTCTCAGTCGTGCACATCAGAATCTTCGTCCCCGGCACCGGCACGAATTTCATGCCAAGTGAGTTCACAAACGGCGAGTCCTTCGTCGCAGGTGGAAGGTTCCCACCGCCACCCGTTGGCGCGGTGCACTGGGTGAGAAGGGCAGCAGTGGAAAGAAGACCGAAGACAATAATAAGGTGTTTCATAGAGATGGTTGAAGGGTTTACCGATGCATGATCTGATCGTCAGAGGTCCGAATCTTCACTTTGCAAAACCAGCTTGCCTCACGTGTCCCGGAAAAACCCGTCACTGCTCGAAGAACTGGGCCGGGGCCTGGGTTTGGGTGGACTGCTTTGTGGGCGGCTGACAGGTTTGGGCGGTGTCATTTCACTTTGGCCATTGAGGCCTAGGCTCTCCAAGGTCGTGCTATCCAGCTTTCCCGAGAGCGGCAGATTGTTTGCCTGTTGGTAGCCTAGGATGGCGCGTTGGGTGCCGGGGCCGGGTTCGCCATCAGCGCTGCTGGTGTAGAGGCCAGCGGCTTTGAGTTTGGTCTGCGCTTGTTTGAGAATCTGTCCCCGGCTGTAGCGATTGAATCCGGCATAGGGTCCAGATAGAAAGACTGCCTCCAGATCAAAGTAGCCGCTGGCAGGCAACGGTGGCATCACTGGAGATGGCGCAGCAGGCGGAGGCGTGGACTGAATGACGGGCGTCGGCGCGGGAGCTACCACCACCGGAGCAGGCGCCGTGCTGCCCGCATCAGGGCCGAAGCGGAAGTTGCGGAAAGGCTGTGTGCTGCCGTTGTAAAAGAGGCGTGGTGCCTGGCGACCGTTGGTCTTCTGAATGACCGCATCCTCCACCTGGCCGAACATTTCAAACGAGTGCAGACCCGGACGGGGAAGCTGCTCTAGCAGGGCGGAAGTGAATGGGCTGTGCGCATCCTTGTCCTCCACCCGGTCGAGCGCTGGTTTGCCTGGACTGGCGGAATAGACGACGAGCGTTGCCTCGGCCAGCGTATCTTGTGCCAGCGCGGCCAGTCCGTTGCCCGCACTACGGGTGGCAAGCCATGAGCGGCCCTCGATGGGGTTGTCACGGCAGCGGTCCAGGATGACCATGCGTGCGGGCACGTTCATTTGTTTGAGTTCATCCAGCACGGTGTCCAGGCTTACGGTCTGGGTGCGCAGTTGCACCTCTCGCTCCAGCTTGGCATCCACTGGCACCAGATAGTTCACCCCAGCGGACTCAATGCCATGCCCCGCGTAATACACTACCACCGCCTCTGCCCCACGGGCACGTTCCGCCAGGGTGCTGAAGCTCTCCAAAAGCTGCTCCACCCCGGCGTTCTGAACCGGCAGCACATCAAACCCAAGTTGCTTCAAGCTGCTGCCCACGGCGGTTGCATCATTCACCGCAGTGTTCAGGCGGCGGGCATGTTGATAGGCGTCATTGCCGATGACGAGCGCTACGCGTTCGGCGGCAAGAGAGGAGTTCAATGTAAAGCATGAGGTTAGAAAGATCAGGACCAAAAGCTGGCCTGACGTCCAATGTAGGGAACTGGCGGGCATAGAAGAGCTGAGGTGTGTTCTATTCATAATGTACGGTGATACTTGTTATTCGGCGTTAGATAATCCCTTTTCCAGAAAGCTTGCAAATGCTGCAGCATCGATAGCACCCACTTGTTTGCCCAGCACCCGGCCTGATTTTGTGCGTATTTCGAAGTGTGGGATACCTTGCACCCCAAATGAACCGATGAGACGAGAGTTGCTATCCACGTCTATCTCACGGTAATCGTAGCGCCCGATTAGCTGCCGAACACGTGCAGAGGGCAGCACACTCCGCTTCATCGTCTGATCTGGTGGACTCCAAGAGGCTGTGAAGAAATAGAGTATCGGGCGAGCACCGGCAAGCGCGGGCGGAGTGTCTTGAACCACAGGAGGTGCTTGCTCAGGAATGTTCCCAAGTCCTAGCCCTTCTAGAGTCGCAGTGTCCAGCCTTCCTGTAACTGCGTTTGGTTTTTCCGCACGCTGCCAGCTGATGATCGCCTTTTGTGTGCCGGGACCAGGGATGCCATCGGATGTGCCTAAGTAGTGTCCACTCGCTTTTAGTTTGGATTGCACCTGCTTCAGAATATGGCTTTGGGAGTAGCGGCTGTAACCGGAATAGGCACTACGCTCCAGCAATCCTCCGAGGCTATAGTACCCAGAGGCAGGTAAGGGCGGCATTGGGGCAGCGGCGGCTGGAATCACCGGTGGTGCCGTCGGAGGAGCTTCAGTCACACTATTGGGTGCTGGAGCCGGGGGCATGTTTTCCACGACGGCTATTGGCGGCGCATTTTCGGGTTTGCCTGCCGCCGCAAAGGTGAAGTTTCGAAACGGCAGGGTGCTGCCGTTGTAAAACAAACGTGGTTTTTGTCTAGCGTTGGTCAGTTTTAGTACGCGCTCCTCTACGCGACCAAAGACTTCAAACGAGTGAATGCCGGGCTGCGGTAGTTCCGCTAGTAAAGCTGTGGTGAATGGGCTGTTTGCGTCAGAGTGAGTGACGCGATCCAGCGCGGGTTTTCCTGGACTCGCTGCATAGACCACGAGAGTGGCTTCATCGAGGCGATCTGCATCGAGCGACCCCAGGCCACCTCCCGTTGAGCGGGTATCCAGCCAGGCACGGCCTTCCAAGGGATTGTCTCGGCAACAATCCAAAATCACCATCCGCGCAGGTATGTTACTGCCATTGAGTTCGCGGAGGAGGTCGTCCAAGTTCACTGCTTGGGTCTTGAGCTGGATCTCACGCTCAAGCTTGGCATCCACAGGGATCAAGTAGTTTGCCCCCTGTGCCTCAATGCCATGCCCTGCATAGTAGATCATCACTGCCTTGGCACCCACCGCCGCCTGCTTCAGTTTGTCGATTTGCTCCACCATTCCTTCCAGGCCCAGGTCTGCCGCTTTGATGACTTCAAAGTCGAGTTTGCCCAACGCCTCCGCTACTGCCGCTGCATCATTCACCGCTGTGTTCAGGCGGCGGGCATGTTGATAGGCGTCATTGCCGATGACGAGGGCTACGCGCTCGGCACCGTGGAGGTGAACCACCGAACACAAGAAAAGCAGGGTGTGGAGACTCAGCAGGCGTTTCATGGAGGAGGTAAGGAGATTAGTCAAAACGTCGATCGATGACCAGCGGGATTTGATTGCGGGCAAGTTGGATACTTGTCCTCTTTTGTCGTCTCGTGGAATATTCAGGGGAGTCTGGTGGATCTGAAAGGAGGGCAAGGGGCAAGCAATAGGCGCAACTTGCCTGTCTAGCCCTTCACCTGATCCTGGGCTGCCAATGCCTCTAGCTTCCGCAGATTCAATGCGCCACCGCCGCGCAGATAGAAGCGTGTGACGCCTTCCCTCAGAGTGCGGTAGAGCGCGGGGTCTGTCATGGCTAAGCTGATGGGGACATCTTTTTTGGCGTAGCGCACCAAGGCCGCCACGTCCGCCCAACGCCGCTCTTTCAGACGCTGCCCTAGGAGATGAGGTTTCTCCAGCATCTCTCTGGCTATCAGTTCCTCTTCCCGCGCTGTCATGGCATAACGATGTCCAGATACACCAGATTTTCAAGAGCCTGCTCTCGCGCCGTTTGGGGAAAGCTGTGGATGCAGCGGCGCACTGCAGCCGTCTCCACATGATGTTTACCAGCCAAAAACAGCACATCTTCCACATCCTTGGGATCACCGCGCAAGAGCTTGGAAGCGATCAAGTTTTCCCATGGCGGCAGGTAGATTTCCAGTCTGCCCATCCTCCCCCACAAACGGGCTGTAAACTCGCCTGTCTGGCTGAGGCCGGGCGACACCACCTGCACATAGGGCTGGTCCGGCTCCAGTACTTCCTGTGGATCAAACAACAGGCCCGCCGCGACCACTGCTCGCTTGAGTTCCATCCGGTCAAAATCACTGGCGGGCTGCCACACATCCAGATCCCGTGAGGCGCGCCCAGGCATGGCTTCCAGCAGACAAGCTGCGGATCCTACCATGCACAGCTTGACTGGTGGACCCTCAGTTCCCAGCTTTTCAGCAATGGTCTCCAACTTCTCCAGCCACGCATTGCGGTCCAGTGTATTCATGTTGATCGTTTTGGTGATTGTTTCCGCCGATGAGGCTGACCTCTGCTATAGTAAACGCTGTTTATCACAATTACATCCAGGGGACATTCGGAACCTGCTGACGCTCGAATATAGATCCACTCACCCCTGCCGCACGGAGATGACCACACGGCGGTTTTCCTCACGGTTGGCTTCCGAGGTATTCGGCACGGAGGGTTTGGCTTCGCCAAAGCCGAGGGGCAGCAGTTGACTGGCATTCACTCCACGAGCTTGGAGCATGATGTAAATGGCGGCGGCACGGCGCTCGGAGAGGCTGAGGTTGTGGCCGTCGGTACCGAGATCACAGGTGTGGCCCTCCAGGACAAACTGTTTTCCTGTGGCGGTCTTCATGGCCTGGGCGATCTGCTCCACCTGCTGACGCGAGGTCTCATCTGCCAGTTCCGTGCTGTTGAGCTTAAAAAGAATGTTCTGAAACGTCACACTGCTGGAGGGGTCCACACCCACGGTGATCTGGCCACCGCCCTGGCCGTCTGGCACCACGGCGATGCCACGGTCTGCACCACTAGCGCGGAGAGAGCGAAGGTGCTCCGCGCTGACAGTGGTGCTGCGTTTTTCTGATGGTGGTGCGCCAAAAGAACGTGTCTCTGCCGTCCAGGTGCGGGTGAGTTCAGAGGCGGGGATGACCTTCTTTTCCGGTTTGCCAGAAGGCATTTTGAACTCACCGTCTTTGGCGTGAAGAGCCACACTGATAAGGAGGATGGCGAAGGCAAGGAAGCGGATCATGGCTGTCTAAAGTTTAAGGTTTCAAGTTTCAGGTTCAAAGTTGAGCGTTGGATGTTCGATGTTGGACGTTGACTACTGTTTCTTCGGGCGGACGCGGTAGATGATGGTGGCACGTCCGGGTTTGGTTTCCGCCTTGATGTCGATGCCGCGTGTCACCATCTCATGGTAGCTCTGGCCTGTGCACTCGATGAAGTTGAACGCACCCCACTGGAGGCTGCGGGCATCAGAGAAGGGCTTGGTGGAGGCCACTGCGGTGAGGACCTCACTCACGGGTGAGGTGCCGCGATCCGTGGGATAGGTCATCTCAAAGGCGAAACCTGCTCCAGCTCCAGGCAGCTTGATTTCTTCCCCTGCTTTCACGAAGTCATCGGGATGGAACTTGTTGGGAAAGATGAGGAAACTCTTCTGCTCACCATCCGTGTAGTAGAGCCGGAGGTGGGCATCTTTGTCCAGTTTGAGGGTAGCTGTCATCCGCTCCCCGGCAGTGTAGTCCGCTTTGTCCGTGGCTAGGGCGATGCCCACATCTCCGGCAAAAGCCGCTGCATCGGCCAGAGGCTGGGGCGGTGCTGGCGGCGCAGGCTGCGTCAGCACAGTTCCGGCAGGCGGAGTGGCACCCAGCAGGTCTTTGAAGCTTAGGCGTGCATCACCTTCAAACTGTGGCGTCTGTTTCTTGCCCCCCGCCGCACGGGACAAACGGGCGGCGATGTCAGACCGGATCGGCTCGTAGAGCTTCTCCAGGGGGATGGAGTCACCACGTTCCTCGAGTACCTTGAGCAGAGCCAGCCGGAAATATCCACCCTGAGCGGCTTTGTCTTCCCGTGCCAGTTCATGGGAGGCACAGGCGGCCAGGAGAACGTGTTGGGGGTTGGTGCTGGGTGTCTTCATGGCGGTGCTGATACTAAGGTTTCGATAAACGTCCTGAGGACGGCCAAAGCCAAGATCCAAATACTTTACGCCGTCTGCGGCGTCACTCTGCACGCCCCGGGTGCCGGTGCCGGAGTGGCAACACTCCAGAATGACGGCGAGGCGATTCGTCTTGAGAGTGGAAAACTCGCGGCGCAACACGTCGTCACTGAGCCAGGAATCTTGGTTCGTTGCGGTCATGTCCACGGTGCAGAGCGCCTCATCCGCTTCGTCGCGCTCATCACCATCGAAGTCCGGCACTTGCGTTCCGTGCCCGGAGTAAAAGAACACCGCCGCATCCCCCGGCTGGCACTTTGCCACCAGATGCTCGGCGATGGCCTTGCGAACGGCAGCAGTGGTGACCTGACTATCCTTCAGGCGGATGATGTTCTCTGCAGAAAAACCAAAGCGGCTCGTGAGTAATTGCACTATTGCATCACCGTCCGCATTGCAACCGCGCAGGTCATTCGCCTCGCCTGGGTAGTCATTGATGGTGGCGATGACCGCGTATTGCGTGGCAAACAACGGGTGAGCCAGAAGTGATAGTGTGAGGAGAAGCGTTTTCGTAAGGTGCGATTTCATCACGGTGGTGAGGGCGGTGTGAAAACAGGATCGTCAACGAGTGGGAGCTGATTGCACGGGATTAAGATTCTTTTCCAAAAATGCCAGTGCTGAGCAGCCGGAGTCCAGAGCACTGCGGACGGCCGCTCGCTCCTCCGCACTCAAAACGATGTGATGTGGCTGCAACCAGTCCTGCAGATAAACTGCAGCCCGGTCAGTGCTAACAGACTCCTGTGACCACAGCGCTGTGAAGAACTCAAGGGTGGATGTTGGCACGGCTTTTTGGCGGCATAGATGGTCCATGTGAGCCACTGCCTCGGCAATGGGCGTCTGCCTCAACTTCAAAGCTTGCGTCGTCAGAGCCAGCCAAAGAGCCTGGGCAAGGCGTGGTTGTTCAAGGGCTGGAAGCTTGAGTTGCTCTCCGCCGAAGCTTTGATGAAAGAACCACGAGCGCAGCCGAACAGACGCTGCTGGCTCGGTAGCAACCGTGATGTCAACGAGGGCTTGCTTGGAGGTGTAGCCTGAAGGCAATGCTGGGAAACTGGGTAGAGATTCCTTGCCAATCCCCACGATGGACAGACTTGCGACGAGGAATATTGTGAAGTGTTTCATGAGCATCCGTCGGGAGAATCGAAATCGGGCGGGATTTGATTGTGAAGATTTTTACCATTTGAGACCGCATTTCGAGTTTTTGGGGATTTGCCTTTCGGAGAAACATTCACTTCCCTAGGAAGCCATCAGGGCGGGTTAAGCTTCTTTTTCCACTCGGCAAAAGTTTCTGCGCTAAGGGCACCCTCGGGAAGGCGGTGCAGGAGCATGAGTGCATCCGACAGGTTTCCAGTCGCAAAAAGGGACTCCATTTGGGATTTGATATCTGTGGCAAGGGCTGTGGCCTGTGGATGGACGAGGAAGGAGTGAACGAGCGGTGCGGCTGATCCCTCGCCCGTTTCGGAGAGGCTCAACTCGTAGCGTTCACCTGCGGTCAAGGGCTGATCCAGTAGATAGGGAGACTGAATGCCGCTGGCACTGGTGACGAGTTGCCCTGAGCTATCGAGGAGTCGCAAGTCATAGATTTTGCCTGGAGTGCCCTTCCAGAGAATGGAAGGCTCAAGGAGGTGTGTCTCAGCACCAGGAGCGAGGAGACGGATGGTCTGGCTGGGGAAGGTGACGGGACCCTGCTTGATGCCGGTGTCAGGATCGGGACCAGTTGGCTGAAGCAAGAAGAAACCGAGGGTCAACGCAGCGGCTAGAGGCAGCGCCACGAGAGTGAAGCGGCGGAAGAGGGGACTGGTTCGTTGTTCACGCATTAGCGTGTGAGGGGCGATCTGGGGACGCTGAACAACGCACGCTGATCTGGCTGCGTCGAGACGAGCGCGGACGGTTTCTGGCATCTCTGCGGCGGAAGCGGTGAGGCGCAGGGCCAAAGCTTGCATCTCCGCAGCTTCCTCGGCCAGTTGTGGACGCTGAGCTTTCAACTGCTCCCAGGTGAGTGCGTCTTCTGGCGACAGTTCTGCCAGCGCTGCCAGGGTGAGGAGTTCTCTTTCGTGATCCGTGTTCATGATTCCAAGTCCTCCTTCAACAGGTGGCGTAGTCTCTCGAGAGCACGGGCAAAGCGACTGACTATGGTGCCGTGGCTCATACCGCGTTGGGCGGCGATTTCTCTCGTGGTATGGCCAAGCACAAAGCGATCATGAAACAGCTCGGGGTCGGGAGGCTGGAGGTGTCGCATCACGATCTCCATCAAATCAGCAGGTGCGCCCCCACCGTGGTCCAGCGCAGGCTCAGGCAAAACATCGACAAGCACTTCCGGCCTCCGGGTGGCACGGCGGATGAAATCGATGGCTCGGTTTCTGGAAATGCTTCGGGTCACAGAGAGTAAATCGTCAAACGTCGAGATTTGATTGAAGGAATCGGTGCGCGGATTCAAAACACCGGGAACGATTTCATTGGCGAGCACATCGGAGGCGATGTTTTCAGCGTCAGCACCGCTCGCGCCCAAGGTGCGAAGTATGCTGGACAGGGCGGCCCTCCAAAGCGGGTCATAGGCAACCTTCCACGCCTCCGAGTCATTTGCGCGGAGGGCGCGTAAGGAGATGGATCTGGCTTCGTTCATGAGGCAAGCAGGACCAGCTATTACGCCATTGTGGCGACGCGGATCACGATCTGCCAGCCTTTTTACACTGGGACACGCCGAGTTTTTCCATTTTCCTGACATCCACGGCGGATCGGCGGGCGAACTACATGGGCTTCTTCACTCATGATTCGTCCCCGGCTCGCTATTGTTGGCTCAGGCATTTCCGGCCTGGGCTGTGCGCATTTTTTGCAGCACGATTATGATATCACTCTTTTTGAAGCCGGGGCGCATGTGGGTGGGCACACGAACACCATCACCGTGCAGGAAGAAGAGCGGGAGGTGGTCATGGACACGGGCTTCATGGTTTACAATGAAGTGACTTACCCGCTGCTGACACGCCTTTTCAAAGAGTTGAACGTGCCTACCAAGGAGACGGTGATGTCTTTCAGTGTGCATCACGGTCCGAGCGGCATCGAGTGGAATGGGGCCGGGCTGAACACCCTCTTCGCTCAGCGGAAAAACCTTCTTAATCTGGACCACTGGCGCTTTCTACTTCAGCTTAACCGCTTTAACAAAGAGGCCGTGGCGGCGCTGGATGAGCCGCGCTGGCATACCATGAATCTCCGTGAGTATGTGGAAGCGCGGGGCTACGGACGGGCCTTCTTGGAGCGTTACTTAATCCCCATGGCTGGAGCGGTGTGGTCTTCTCCGCCAGATCGGATGCTGGACTTCCCTGCGGTGACGCTGCTGCGCTTCTGGCACAATCATGGTTTCCTGGGGCTGCACACGCAGCACCAGTGGCGAACGGTGGACGGTGGCTCCCGCGAGTATGTGAAGCGGCTTATCCCGCCCTTCGCTGAGCGCATTCATCTCAATACGCCGGTACGGAACGTGCGGCGTGTGGGGCAGACAGTTGAGATCACCACAGAACGCTTCGGTACGCAGGTCTTTGATCGCGTCATCCTTGCTTCCCATGCGGACCAAAGTCTCCGTCTGCTGGAGGATGCGACAGCGCTGGAAGAAGAGGTGCTCTCGGCTTTCAAGTACCAGGCCAATCACACACAGGTGCATACAGATGCCAAGGTGATGCCCGACCTGAAACGCTGCTGGGCCGCATGGAACTACCGCAATGACGAAGGCAAGACCACCACGCACTACTGGATGAACGCGCTTCAGGGGGTGTCTGACCGGCGGAACTACTTCGTGAGCCTCAACGCTGGGCTGCCATCTGAGACAACGCTGCGCGAGATCGACTATGAGCACCCGCTCTTTGACCTGAAGGCCATCGCTGCTCAGGACAAGGTGACGAGGCTGAATGATCCGGGGGCGCGCACCTGGTTCTGCGGTGCGTGGACTCGCTATGGATTTCATGAAGACGGACTGCTCTCAGCTTACAAGCTCTGTGAAGCGGTGCTGGGACGCGATCCGTGGAGTCGGGCATCCAGTTGAATCCAAAACATTCGCGCTGCCGAGTACTTCTTAAACCGGCGGCATCCGTTGGCCGCGCTGTCTCGTTACTCCACGTCGTTCCCACATGAAATCCACCTCCTGGCGCTCCTGCATTTATGACTGCGAAGTCGTGCATTTGCGCCTGTCACCGAAGCGGCATGGATTTCGTTACCGACTGTTTTTTTTGGACCTTGACCTGGATGAGCTTCCCGCGTTGGCGAGCGGCCTGCGCTGGTTTAGCTGGAATGCGTTCAATCTGTATGCTTTTCGGGATCGAGATCATCTGGACCTTGGTGAGCTGGATGCGAAGTCGAATCTGTTGCGCTGGGTGAGGGAGCAGGGCTGCGAGGTGCCTCAGGATGCCAGAGTGAGGCTGGTGACGCTGCCGGCAGTGCTGGGTTATCTTTTCAATCCGGTGTGTTTCTTTTTCATATATGGGCCAGGGGGCAAGCCGCTGCACGTGGTGGCCCAGGTGACCAACACTTTCCTGGAGATGAAGCCCTATCTGCTGCGGTCAGCGAACGCGGATGGTCTCTTTGAGTTGACGGCTCCAAAGCACTTCTACGTCTCACCTTTTAGCTCGCTGGAGACTTGTTTTCACTTCCGCATTCCGGAGCCTGGCGAGAAGCTGCGCATTCACATAGACGACGTGGAGGGCGGACGCACCACTCTGGTGAGCTGGATCCATGGAGAACGCCGCGAACTGACGGACTGGCACCTCCTGCGCAACGCGGTGCGGTTTCCGATGATGACTCTGGGCGTCATCCTACGCATCCACTGGCAGGCGCTTAAGCTGTGGGTGAAACGCGTGCCCTTCCATCGAAAAGCGGCCAATCCCCATCTTCAACTCCATCTTTACCGTCCCCATTCTTCACTCACCTCTGACGTAAAACCATGAACACCATTCCGCTCTCAGTCGAAGATCAGCAGGCGCAAACAGCTCCCGTGCAGAGCCATCCTTTGTATCGGATGCTGGTGCACAGGGCTCTGTCCAAAATGGAACTTGGGCATCTGCACATGGAACTTCCAGACGGCACGGTGACGACGTACGGGAACGGCGATCTGTCACCGGCTGCCATGATGCGGGTGAAGAGGGCGGACTTCTTTCGCAAGTGCGCGCTCTTTGGCGGCATAGGACTTGGTGAGGCGTACGTGGATGGTGACTGGGAGACGGATGACATTCGTGCCGTGCTGGAGTGGTTCATCCTCAACATCGCCGCGAACGAGCAGATGAGAGGCTCATCCCAGCGCATACCCGGCGTGGGCCTGCTGAAGTTCGTGAATCGCGTGGGCCATCTGCTGCGGCCCAACAGCCTGAAGACAAGCCGAAGAAACATCTCGGAGCACTACGATCTGGGGAATGACTTTTACAGGCTGTGGCTGGACCCCACCATGACTTACTCTGCGGCACGGTTCACGCACGCGGAGCAGACACTGGAGGAGGCACAGGTGGCCAAATACGAGGCGCTGTGTCAGAAGCTGCGGCTCACCGCCAAAGACCATGTGCTGGAGATAGGCTGTGGCTGGGGTGGCTTCAGCATCCACGCTGCCCGCACCCATGGCTGCCGAGTGACCGGCATCACGATCTCGCAAGCACAGTTCGATGAGGCAACTCTGCGTGTGAAGCAGGCGGGCTTGAGCGACCGCATCGAGATCAAGCTGGTGGACTACCGCAAGGTGGAGGGTCGGTTTGACAAGATAGCGAGCATCGAAATGCTCGAGGCCGTGGGTGACAAGTATCTGGAGACGTACTTCGGCCAGTGTACGAAGCTGCTGAAGCCCGGGGGAATGCTGGCCTTTCAGGTCATTACCGTGCCAGACTACTCCTACGAAGACCTGAAGACCGGTACGGACTGGATTCAGAAGCACATCTTCCCAGGGTCGCTGCTGCTGTCCGTCTCCCGCATCAATGAGGCCATTCAGAAGGTGGGCCAGCTCTTCCTCCATGGCATGGATGACATGGGTGCCGGTTATGCGCGTACGCTGCGTGAGTGGCATGGGAACTTCAATGCGAAGCTGCCTGAAGTGCGTGCGCTGGGCTACAGCGAGCGCTTCATTCGCAAGTGGAACTACTATCTGAAATACTGTGAGGCGGCTTTCGCCACGCGGAACATCAGCGTGATCCAGGCTGTCTATACCAAGCCCGGCAACCTTTCGCTTCACCGGGAAGACGGTGTTTCGTCATGATCGTCTTTCTGCGCTTCTTTTTCATCGTGGTGCTGGTCTCCATGCTGGCGGTGACGAGCTGGGCGAGCACTCATGTGGCGCTGTGGAGTATCCCCGGGGACGTGATAGGTCACCCGTGGTTCATCGCCACCCTGTTCGACGCGTACTGGGGGTTCTTCACTTTTTATCTCTGGCTGGCGTGGCGTGAGCGCACGGTGCTGCGACGGATCGTATGGTTTGTGCTGGTGGTGCTGCTGGGGAACATCGCCATGGCGGTGTACATGCTGTGGATTGTCTTCCGGCTGCCCACCTCTGCCACGATGACGGACGTGCTGATGCGGCCGGCGCGCTGAGGAAGGTCACTCGTTTTCACGCTTGGCATCCCGGGCAAAGAGTTCACGTAGAACCTCACGCGGATCGCGCTCCTGGTAGAGCACCGCGTGGACGGCGTCCAGCAGGGGAGTGCGCGCACTCACTTGGCGGGCACATTGGTAAAGGCTGAGTGTGTTACCTACGCCCTCGGCCACCATGCTGCTGCGGGCAGTGATGTCTGAGAGTTTTTCACCCCGGCCAAGTGCCAGCCCCACACGATGATTTCGGCTGTGCGGGCTGAAGCATGTGGCCACCAGATCTCCCACGCCGCTGAGGCCGTAAAAAGTCTCCGTGCTGCCGCCCTGAGCGGTGCCAAAGCGAGCCATTTCCGCCAGGGCACGAGTCACCAGAGCGGCCACTGCATTGTCCCCCAGCTTGAGACCTTCTGCGATGCCGGAGGCGATGGCATAGACGTTCTTCAGAGCTCCGGCCCATTCCACACCGGTGATGTCCGTGGTGCGGTAGCTCCGGAACCACGGCAGGGTGAAGAGGGACTGAAGTTCCAAACCCACGGATTCCGAGGCGCAGGCTACCACTGCTGCTGTGGGGAGACACTTCACCACCTCCTCGGCGTGGTTGGGCCCGGAGAGCGCGGCTACCTGGGCACTCGGAAACGAGCGCTGCATTAACTGGCTCATTCTCAGGCCGGAGTTCAGTTCCACGCCTTTGGTGCATGAGACAAGCGTGCCAAAGCGTGCCGGATCACCGGATGCCGCTGCGGCCAGGAGCGTCTGGGAGAACCCCTTTGACGGGACCACAATGAGCGACACATCGGCTGGCTCCAGAGCCGCGAGATCGGAGCTCATCCGTATGCCCGGCGGCAGAGTGATGCCCGGGAGATAGCGTTCATTGACCCGGCTGGTCTGCATGGCGGACATGAGAGACTCATCTCTGCCCCAGAACTGGACGTTCATTCCACGCTCCGCCATCAGGCAGGCGAGAGCAGTACCCCAGCTCCCGGCACCCAGGATGATGACACGTTGGATGTTCATGCTCCGCCCTCCTTTTTGGCACCCACCTTGAGTTCTGTGCCGGCGAGCAGGCGTGAGATGTTGGCCTTGTGCCGGAGAAAGGTCAGCACACAGAGCACAATGCCGAAGCCGAGCAGAGCGAAGTTCCATACACCCGCCTTTGCCATGAGTACCGCCATGCTGACAGGCACGGCGAGAGCTGCCCCCAGCGATGCCAGAGAAGAGTAACGAAACCCGAAAAACAGCACAGCCCACACCAGCGCCGCGATGCCTACGGAGAGCGGCGCAAGCCCTAGCAGGACACCGGCTGAGGTGGCCACACCTTTTCCGCCGCGACCGTTCAGCCAGAAGGTGAAGTTGTGCCCCAGCACCGCCGCCATGCCGGCGATCATGCCGCCCACGGTGGCCACCTCTGGATCAGTCAAAAGGGTCACCGCTCCCCACGCCGGTAGCCAGCCCTTCAGAGCATCAAGGATGAAAACCGGCAGCCCGTAGGCCGCACCGAGATTCCGCCAGACATTCGTGGCCCCGATGTTTTTGCTGCCCACTTCCCGAATGTCGATGCCCTTGAGCCGGGCGATGAGGTAGCCAAACGGTGTGGCACCGATGACGTAACCCGCCGCAGCAAGCGCCAGCATGGCGCTCAGCACTGCGCCCCAGTTGAAGTCTCCATTCATGAGGCTCCTGTAACGCAAGCGACCCTGCCAGTGCAAGCCCGACCACAGGTGGAAAGCGGTTGATTCTTGCCCTGTTCTGGGTCAAAAGCCACGTCCTTCATGATCAGTTCCAAGCGTATCCTTTTAACTGGCGGCACAGGTTCCTTCGGCAAAAAGTTCGTCGAGACCGTGCTGCGCCAGAACCCTGCCGTAGAGAGACTGGTGATTTATTCGCGCGATGAGCTGAAGCAGTTCGAGATGGAGCAGGTGTTTCCCAAGAGCCGGTATCCCGGCATCCGTTACTTCCTGGGGGATGTCCGGGACCAGTCCCGCCTCATGCGAGCACTGGAGGGTATCGACACCGTGGTTCATGCGGCGGCACTAAAGCAGGTGCCTGCTGCGGAATACAACCCCATGGAGTTCGTGAAAACCAACGTGCTGGGAGCGGAGAACCTCATCGAGGCGTGCATCGACCGCGGAGTGAAGCGGGTGGTGGCGCTGTCCACGGATAAGGCCTGCTCACCCATCAATCTTTACGGCGCAACCAAGCTGTGTTCGGACAAACTTTTCATCGCCGCCAATGGCATCCGGGGTAGCCATGACATCCGCTTTTCGGTGGTCCGGTATGGCAACGTGATGGGGTCTCGCGGTTCGGTCATTCCGTTCTTCATGGAGCGGAGGAAGACAGGCGTGCTTCCCATCACGCATGAAGGCATGACGCGCTTCAACATCACGCTGGAGGAGGGGGTGGCCATGGTGCTGGATGCTATGGAAAACGCTTACGGTGGAGAAATTCTGGTGCCAAAGATCCCATCCTACCGAATCACCGACTTGGCGACCGCCATAGGGCCGAAGTGTGAGCATCCTGTGGTAGGCATTCGACCGGGAGAGAAGATTCACGAAGAGATGATCTCCAGTGCGGATGCTCTCTGCTCCGTGGATGCAGGCAGGAACTACTGCATCCTGCCTCCGGGCATGAACCGCATCTGGGAGCATTACAAGGCGAAGGGTGCCACTCCGCTCCCAGCAGACTTCTGTTATAACTCGGGAACCAATCCGGACTTCCTCACCGTGGACCAGATCCGTGCGCTGATTCGCGAGCATCTTGACCCAGATTTCAGCGTCGAATGAACCACCTGCCCTACGGTCGCCAGTCCATCAGCGAGGACGACATTCAGGCCGTCGTAGAGGTGCTGAGGTCCGACTTTCTTACTCAGGGACCGGCAGTGCCGCGCTTTGAGAAAGCGGTGGCCTCGTGGTGTGGAGCGCGTCATGGGATAGCCATGAGCAATGGCACCGCCGTGCTGCACGCGGCCATGAAAGCGCTGGGTGTAGGGCATGGCGACTCGGTGTGGACTTCGCCCATCACGTTCGTAGCTTCGGCCAATTCCGCGCGCTATTGCGGAGCGAAGGTGGACTTTGTGGACGTGGACCCTGGCACGGTGAACATGAGCGCTGAAGCACTGGAGGCCAAGCTCATCACTAGTGAAAAAAATGGCTTGCTGCCGAAAGTGGTCGTGCCTGTTCACTTCGCCGGACAGAGCTGCGACATGCCGCGCATCCACGCGCTGGGGCAGCGTTATGGATTCAGGATTGTGGAAGACGCTGCTCACGCTCTCGGAGGCAGCTACCTTGACCAGAGAGTGGGAGAAGCCCGCTGGTCTGACGCGGTGACGCACAGCTTTCATCCGGTGAAAATCATCACCACCGGCGAGGGAGGCATGATCACCACCAACGATGATGAACTTGCTTGGAGGACAGCCGCGTTTCGCACGCACGGCATCACCAGAGACGAGCAGCGCATGAGAGGCGAGTCCCATGGTCCGTGGTACTACCAGCAAATTGAACTCGGCTACAACTACCGCATGACGGACATGCAGGCGGCGCTGGGGCTCAGTCAAATGAGCCGCCTGGAGTCGTTTGCGAAGCGGCGGAGAGAGCTGGCAGATCTCTATGATGAGAAGCTGGCATGCCTGCCTGTGAAGGCGCTGGCTCGCGATACGCGGGGCATCAGCGGCTGGCATCTCTACATGATCCGGGTGGATGCAGGAAAGCGGCGAGCCGTGTTTGAAAGCCTGCGCGCACAGGGCATAGGCGTGAACGTCCACTACATCCCGGTCCATTTGCAACCCGACTACGAGAGACTGGGCTTCCGTGCCGGCCACTGCCCGGAGGCTGAGCGCTACTATGCAGAGGCGATCACGCTGCCACTTTTTCCCGCCATGACGGATGCGGACGTGAGCCGGGTGGCCGATGCACTGTCTCGGTGTGAGTTGTCATGAACCGATTGTTTTTCCGCCTGGACGCATCTCCGGAGATTGGCCTGGGGCACGCGAGAAGGTGTGCAGTGTTGGCCCGGGCGGCACAGGCGCTGGGAGCGGAGGCTTACTTTGCGCTCCGTCTGCGTGGGGTCACGCCCGCGGCGCTCGGTCTCCCTGCCGGTGCCGTGGTGGAGGAGCTGCCGTGGGACGATACCGCGGAGGACCTGATTGACTTCTGCCGGCGCCACGGTCTGACGTGTGGAGTGGTGGATCACTACCGACAAACCGAGCTGTATCAGCAGACGTTGTTAAGTGCGGGGTTGAAGTGGATGCAGTTTTACAATCCCGGGCTGGACATGCCTTTTCATGGTCACCTGCTGCACAGTGCTGCCGATGAGCCGAGCATGGCCATCGTGCCAGAGGAGTTTGCTGACGAGAGAGAGCGAATGCCGCCCTGGGATCAGCGTGAGGAGGTGCTGATCACCTTCGGTGGTGGAGATGATCGCGGTGCGGTCAACGCGGCACTGGACTTGCTGGACGAAGCTGGCTGGCCCGGACGTCGCATCATCTTGACCACCAGCATGAATCCCCGACGGCATGAGATTCGCGGCGGCGAGGTCATTCTGGACAACTTTGCCCCCGCCTCGATCATGGCGCGGTGCAGGGCGGCGATTTGCGCCGGTGGAACCACGCTGTATGAACTCGCCACCCTTGGTGTGCCCGCGTTCATCATCACCATCGCAGACAACCAAATCGTACCGGCGGAGAAGTGGGAGGCGGCAGGTCGTGGACGATGGCTTGGCCATCTGGGCGAAACACTCAGACCGCTGGATGACAGCCACTTGCGCGAGTGCTCAAATGCGTGCTTATCCTCCGTGGATGGCCTGGGAGCTGCACGCACAGCCCAGGCACTGATGAAACTTTGCACGCCATGTCAGTGATAGCTCTCATTCCAGCCCGAGGGGGTAGCCGGCGTATCCCCAGAAAGAACGTGCTGGATTTTTGTGGCAAACCGATGATCGCGTGGTCGATCGAGACTGCCCGTGCGAGCGGGTTGTTTGACGCGGTGGTGGTCTCCACGGACGACGCTGAGATCAAGGAAGTGGCGTTAAAGTACGGTGCCGAGGTGCCGTTTCAGCGCCCCCCGGAGCTGGCGGACGCGCACAGTGGCATTCGTGATGTGATCGTGCACGGCATTCAGGCCCTGGCGGATCTCGGGCGCAAGCCATCGCTGGTGTGTTGCCTGGTGGCCACCGCGCCTATGGTCAGAGCTTTTGATCTGAGACGGGGGCTGGACGTGCTGGAGAAAAGCGGGGCTGACTTTGCCTACTCGGTAGCCAAGTATCTGTACCCGCTGGAACGGGCACTGCGGATACGCCAGGACGGACGGATTGAGATGCGGCAGCCGGAGCACCGCCTCACGAGGTCACAGGAGCTGGAGACCTACTACCATGACGCGGCTCAGTTTTACTGGGGGCGTGCGGATTCGTTTCTGGACCGTAGTAGATGGATCCCGCACCCGCATTCGGCACCAGTCATCCTGCCTGTGGAGAGGGTGCAGGACATCGACCACATGGAGGACTGGCGGAGGGCGCAGTGGCTGTTCCGCGCCTTTCAGTCGGAGATGATCCAGACGGAGCGTCTGATTTTGCGGCCCATGAGTGAGGAGGATGCCCCGTTCATCGTCAGGTGGAGGAATCAGGAATCCTTGCAGAAGGCCTTTGAGAAGCGCGCTTCACTGACGCTGGAGTCCCATCTGGCTTGGTTCAATGGACCGCGACCTGGGCGCATGGATTACGTCATGGAACGCCGGGGAGATGGGCTGCCGGTGGGAACGCTGCATTTCAAGAACATCGACAGCGAAGCCGGGGTGGCGGAGTCTGGCCGACTCATAGGAGATGCGGAGATGAGGGGGCTTGGACTGGGCCGCGAATCTGCCATTGCGTGGCTTGCGTTTGGGTTCAAACACCTGGGTCTGAACAAGATCTACGGAATCACTCATGAAGCGAACCACGCCAACATCTCTCTGAACCGCAGCTTGGGGTATGAAATGGCAGAGAATGGCTCCGCGCCACCCGGCTTCATACGAATGGTGTTGACCCGGCAAAAGGCCGAGGAAAGTGGGTGGCTGCAAACATGATCAAGCTCAAGCTCATCCGCTTTGATCCGCTGACCTTCCTGCGCAACAACTGGAAGGACAAGTGGACGCGTACCATCAGCTGGAGGCGGCTTCTCTACGGCTGGATGAAGGGCTTCACCTCAGAGCACATCCTGCTGTTTGATCTTAGACCGGAGAATGAGAACTGGCGAGGTTTCATACCAGACCTGCATCGCTACCGCGTGACGCTCCAGACCAACAAGCACGTGTGGCTCATCCTGCATGACAAGCTGGTGTTTGATGCCTACATGGCTGGCAGGCTGCCGATCATCCGCGCCCTGTGCTCCATCACGGAAGGGCAGTTCAGCGGATGGACGGAGGAGGAGTTTCTGAAGCGGGTGAGCAGCGGGGAGAGGCTGGTGGTCAAGGCCGCACAGGGGGGCACGGGAGTGGGTTTGCTCTTCATTCAAACGGTGAACGGACAGATCATGGTGAACGGAAGGCAGCACAGCCTAGAAGACCTCCGTGCGCTGGTCAGGACCCTGCCACACCACGTCTGCTACCCTTATCTGAATGCGCACCCGGCTCTTCGGGCCGTCTATCCAGACGCGGCGAATGCGCTGAGGGTCACCCTCTTCCGCAACCTGGAGGGCCGGCCTCAGCTTCTGGCCCCGGTTTTCTGTGTGGGCACCGCTGCGTCTGCACCGGTGGAGCACTTCTGTAATGGGGGGCTGATCGTGCAGATCGATGAGGACACGGGACGCTGCACCAAGGCGCAGCGCCTTGCCGCAGATGGGACTCGGCAGCTCATCACTCATCATCCGGATACTCAGGCACCCCTCATCGGATTGGAGATTCCTTTCTGGCAGGAGATCAAGAGCACGCTGCTGGACTTTCACGAGCGCCACCCGGCCTTCGATCTGGTGGGCTGGGATGTGCTGGTGGCAGAGGACCAGTTCTGGATCATAGAGGGCAATCACAATCCCGGCTTGCGCATCCCGCTGATGAATCGCCACCTGGGTGAGGAGCCGGAGTTTCGCGCCTTCCTGGAGCAGAGAGGCATACTTGAAACCCGTAGCCACCGGCAGACTCCTGCCGGAAACGCGTCAACTCCGTCATGATCACGCCTCAGTTGTTCAGAAACCTAGAGCCGATGTTGAAGCGCTTGCTGCGCAGGCAGCCCAAGGTGCACGTCGGCACGGTGCCGCACACGCAGTTGAGGCTTGCGCTGGAGTCAGACCCCTCCATGGAGGCGCTGTTGCCTGCTTTTGCTGGCAGCTTTGCCATAGGGGACGAAAGGGATGCTCCGTTCCGCGTGCGTCCTGGCGGCTTGGTTTTGCTGGGGCCACAGTTGATTCATGAGCCAGCCGCCCTCGCTGCTGCCGCCCGCTGGGGTATGGAAGCGCGTGAACGGGCTCATACCGAGGCGGAGGACGTGCTGCGCCACGGGCTAGCACTACTGGCGCTGCTTCCCGAAAAGGCGAGGCAGACTCTGAAACGCTACCTTCCGGAACAAGTGGATGTGGACTGGCTGGCCTCACGCATGAGCGGTCTAAAGGCGAAGCAGATTCAAGCATCTTCAGGTGAGCTAGCGCTTCCGGTGGAGAGTCTTCTGTTGAATGGCGGGGACTCCCGTTTGGTTCTCGATCCTTCCACAGGTCTCAACCGCTACGGGGTCTGTCCTCGCCCAAGGCCTGAGGCAGTGCATTTCTCCTCCTCCACGGCTTCCGCAATCAGTGAGCATGGCTTCTGGCTGTGTGAACTCTGGCGCCGCGAAAAGCCGGAACTGCGTGAAATGGTGCAAAAGATCTCCGCAGAACTACTGCGTCTGCTGGGCCTCTCAGAAGAGGAAGCGGATGTCATCCTGTCTCCGTCTGGAACGGACACCGAACACCTTGCAGTGCTGATGGCACTTGCCAAAGACGAGCCTGGTAAGCCCTTGACGAATCTTTTGATTGCCCCGGATGAGTCCGGCAAAGGCGTGCGCATGGCGGGCGGTGGACTCTATTTCGACGGACCGCAGAAGGGCTCGCGCGTGTGGTCGGACCAAGAGATCACCATTGTCGAGATTCCTATTCGTGACGGCAGTTGCCGCGTATGTGAGGTCAGAGAGGTAGATGCGAAGGCAAGCGCCGCGCTGAAGAGTGGCACACAGCTCCTCGTGCACCTGCTTCACGTGTCCAAAACGGGCCTTTCTGCTCCGAGCCTGGAGTGGATGAAGCAGCTTCCAGGTGAGGCCGACGTGGTAGTGGATGCGTGCCAGATGCGGACCGCGCCGCGTGAGCTGGGAGACATGGTGCGCCTCGGCTGGATGGTGCAAGTGTCAGGCTCCAAGTTCTATACTGGACCGCCGTTCTCGGGAGCGCTCGTGATCCCCCGAAACATGAGGGCAAGGGTGGAAAGCGTCGCCCGCCTTCTGGCAGCGGCACCGCAGGTGAGTCATCCTGTGAACTGGGGTGAGTGGTGGAGTGAAAGACTGCCACAGCCCACCTGGCAGCCCAGTGTAGGCCCGCTGTTTCGCTGGCTGCCGGCGCTGGCTGAGGCGGAGCTTTATTCTCAGACGGATGCCACCGTGCGAGATTGGGCGTTTGAGCGGTTTCGCAGTGAAGTGACAGACAGATTTGCCAGCAGCCCGTTTCTCAAACCCATCGCCGACGAGGTAGCGGGTTCTGACTTTGCGAAGTTGAGCATCATGGCCTTTCAGGTGATTGGAAACGGCAGGGCGCTGCGAGAAAAGGAGTGCACTTGGTTGTTCGAGCATCTGAACAAGGACATTTCCTCGATTCTGCCGGACCTTTCGGAGACGGAGCGCACGTTGGCTAGTCTTCCATGTCACATAGGTCAGCCCGTGGTTCTGAGCGAAAACTTGGCTTTTCTCCGCCTCGTGCTGGGTGCCCGCTTCTTCAATGCCGTTTGTCACACCGAGCATCGTGAAGCGGCACTGGCTTGTGAGATCGCGGATGCCAAGCGAGTCCTGGCGAAAATCGACTGGATGGCCTCTCGCTGGCCGGACCTGGAGAAGCATTTGTCATGAACGAAACCCTGGACCCGGAGAACTGGGAGGACTTCCGCGCATTGTTGCACGCTGTGGCGGATGCCTGTGTGGACCACCTTCAAAATGCCCGTGAGCATGGCTGGAGACCAGTGCCGGAGAGCGTCAGGTCCGCCCTTCGTCTTGAAGGTGCGAAGGGTTTGGATGAGACGGCAAGGGAAATGGTAAACCAGGTGCTGCCTTACGGAAGTGGCAACACGCATCCGCGCTTCTTCGGCTGGGTGCAGGGCACGGGTAACGCAGCCGCTCTAGTGGCCGAGCTGGTCGCCGCTGCCATGAACAGCAACTGCGGAGGACGAGATCACGGTGCCGTCTATGTGGAGAGAGAGGTGATCCGCTGGTGTGCGGAGTGCTTTGGCTTTCCTTCCAGTGCGAGCGGTGTGCTGGTGAGTGGGACGTCTCAGGCCACGGTGCTCGCCTTTGCTACGGCACGTCAGGCAAAGCTTGGGGACGCCACCCGCAAGGCCGGCATCAGCTCCAGCCCGAGACTTGGATTCTACGCCGCAAAAGGCGTTCACAATGCGGTGCACAAAGCGCTGGAGCTTGTGGGGGTGGGGTCAGACTCCTTGCGTCTCATCCCGGTGGACGAACGCGGCGGGCTGGTGATGAATGACCTCATCAGAGCGGTGGAGGAGGACAGGAAGGCGGGTGTGCTGCCCTGTTGCGTAGTGGGCACTGCTGGCTCCGTGGACAGGGGAGGTTTTGATCCTCTGGAGGAGATGGCCGCGTTCTGCCGGGAGGAGGGGTTGTGGCTTCACGTGGACGGTGCTTTCGGTGCTTGGACACGCATCGCAGGCGCGCCTTGGGAGCGCCTCGTACGGGGGATCGAACGTGCGGACTCCCTGGCGCTGGACTTTCACAAGTGGATGTTCGTTCAGTATGACTGCGGGCTTCTCTTGGTCAGAGATCATGCACGGCACCGCGCTACCTTTGCCGCGCGGCCTTCTTATCTGGAGGGACAGGAGGCTGGGCTGGGAGGGGGAGACCCTTGGTTTTGTGACTATGGTGTGGACTTGTCTCGCAGCTTCCGCGCTTTGAAGGTCTGGGCCACTCTGCGAGCGTATGGCCCGCAGCAGCTGGGCCGTGTCATCGCTCAAAACTGTGAGCAGGCGCGTTTCATGGGGGAGCTTGTGGAGCGCAGTCCGGCGCTCGCTCTGGGATCGCCTGTCATCTCCAACGTATGCTGCTTCAGCGCTGTGAATGATCCGCAGCTCAATGCCAGAGTGGTGCAGTCCCTTCAGCTCAAGGGGCGCAGCTTCTTCTCAACCACCTCGATGAACGGAGGCACGGTGATCCGCGCCGCATTCACCAACCACCGCACCCGCACGGAGGACGTGGCAGAAGCTATCTCGGACGTGGAGCGTGAGCTTGCTCTTCTGAGCCAAACCCCAAGCCGTTAGCCATGAAAATAGCCGGAACCACCATCGCACCTCAAGCCAGGCCCTTTGTCATCGCCGAGCTGTCAGGCAATCACAACGGCTCTCTGGAGAGGGCCATGCACATCGTGGAAGCGGCTGCCGCCACCGGGGCGCACTGCATCAAGCTGCAAACGTACCGGGCTGATACATTGACTCTGAATGTGCGGGCGGGAGAGTTTGTGATTAACAGCCCTGGTTCGCTGTGGAAGGGGAGGTCCCTGCATGAGCTTTTCGATGAGGCGCATACGCCCTGGGAGTGGCATGCACCCATTATGAAGCGTGCGGCGGAGTTGGGACTCGTGTGCTTCAGCAGTCCGTTCGATGAGACGGCGGTGGACTTCCTTGAGACGCTGAGCGTCCCTGCATACAAGATCGGCTCCTTTGAGTGCACTCACATTCCTCTGCTCAAGAAGGTGGCGGCCACAGGCAAGCCGGTCATCCTCAGCACAGGCATGGCCACTCTGGCAGAGATAGACGAGGCAGTACGCACCTTGAGAGAGGGCGGCTGCAAGGACCTAGCCCTGCTAAAGTGCACTAGCAGCTACCCGAGCACTCCGGAGAATAGCAACCTCCACACACTGCCCCACCTGCGGGACATGTTCGGCTGTGAGGTAGGTGTCTCAGACCACACGCTTGGCGTCGGTGTGTCTGTGGCAGCGGTCGCTTTGGGAGCCACCATCATTGAAAAGCATTTCACCCTGCGCCGCTCAGATGGCGGAGTGGACTCCGCCTTCAGCATGGAGCCTGAGGAGATGAGGGCGCTTGTGACTGAGAGCGAGCGCGCCTGGCAGGCACTCGGGAAGATTCACTATGGACCCACCGAGGCGGAAAAGGCCAGCGTGGCACGCAGGCGCTCGATTTACGCGGCTTGTGACATCGAAGCCGGAGCCACACTCTCTCCCGAGAATCTCAAGATCGTCAGACCGGGAGCTGGGCTGGCACCGAAGTATTGGGAAACGGTGATCGGGAAACGCGCCGTGCGTCGGATTGAAATGGGCACTCCATTGAGCTGGGAACACGTGGCAGGATGACGCTTCTGCTGCCGCCCTGAATCCGGGCGCTTTACACTTTGCATTGGCTTTTGCTTTGTGCGAGTAGCACTTTGCCCGCCATCGCAAACCATGAATCTGGACGTCGATTTTTCCTGTCACCCCGCCTATGAGGGGATGCTAAACCGCAGCGAGACTGGTGCCGGAGAGTATCGGAAGATCATCTCCGAAATGGACGCGCACCGGGAAGAGATTTTCAAAGCGGGAAGCCGCTGGCCTACCCTGGCGGAGCGCTGGGCGGAGTTTGATGCCCGGGCACAGCCGCTGCGCAAAAAGTTTGATCGCCTCATTGATGCGGATACCAACATCGACCCCGAGCTGGCACCTTTTTTGAAGAAAGGATTCCGGCTGGGAGTCAAGGACTATGCCGAGGATGCTGAGCTGCTCATTACCCGTCTGAACCCGGACTTTCCACTGAGCCGGGAAGCCATGGAGCGCGGGCAGCAGCTTCATGAGCAGGGTTATCTGGAGTTTCACATGCCAAAACGCTGGCTGGAGCCCCTGCAGGAGTTCCTCAGGCCGGACATAGAGGCTCTCCGGCGCCAGATGCCCACTTGTGAGGGCAAGCTGCTCTCCAGCGAGCCGGGGGAACTTCAGCAGGTGATACTCAAGGATTACTGCATCCAGGCTGGGGTATTCGATGCACTGTCCGCCATGTATGGCGTGGAGTTTAGCCGTGTTGGTTACGCGCTTCACATCTCCCATCCAGGAGACAAGTGGTATGAGGTTTACAGCGACATCGGGCTGCCCGTGGCCAAGACCTGCCAGATGCACTACGACCTGGGGTATGAAGTGCCTAAAGCGATGGTTTACATGAACGACGTGGCAGAGGCCAACGGCCCCTTCTCCCTGTATCCCAACTCACACACCTGGGAAGATCTTGGCTTTTGGCTGAGCCTCAGGAAGCAGTGGACTGGGGCGCTCGGTGCTTACGCCAAGTCGAAAAATCTCCCCTACTTCGGCCAGAACTCCTCACCCTTCAGGCACAAGGCCGTCCGGAAGGCTTTCGGCTCCATCCCCACCGAGATCCGAAGTGTCGGTCACATCGGAGACCACATCTTGGATGACACCGAGCTGAGCCGGAATCTTTTGGCAGGTGAGAAACAGATCACCGGGGAGGCGGGAACACTGGCCATCTTCACCGGAGGCCATACCATTCACCGCGGTGGCATAGCCAGACAGGGTGAGCGTTGGGCCCTGCAAGTCTGCTTCTGGCCAAAGAACTCCATCAGCCTGCCCACCAAGGAGCAGCTTCAGAAGATGGGGCTTCGAGAAGAGAAATCCGCAAAACCGGACAAGCCGGAGAAGCCCAAAGGTTTCTTTGGCAAATGGTTCGGGGCCGGGAGCAAAAAGGAAGAAAAGCCCAAGCCTAGAAACCCAGGGGACCAGCCTGCCGTCCAAGCCGCTCCAGTGGCCAAACCGGTAGCCAAGCCCGCGCCCAAGCCTACATTCAGCAATCAGCGCTTTAGCAAAGGCCTGAGGGACATACTCGGGCCTGACCTTCAGCTCACCCTGGCAGATGTCGGCGGCGCAGGGAACCTTCAGCCCCACTGGCACCGCTTCTGTGACGTGGCGGACATCATCGTGTATGAGCCGCATCCCGGTTCCTACCAGACCTTGATGGAAAGACAGGCATCCGACAGCTACTACGCGCGTTTCAAATATCGCAATGAAGCGCTGAGCGGCACTGGTGGTGAGCGCACCCTTTACATGACCAACGTTCCCACGGGGTCCTCTCTCTTGCCGCTGAGAAAAGGCTCCATAGCCGACTATCCCGGCAACGAGTATTTTCATCCCGTTACCGAACAAAAGATCACCACCACTACCCTGGCGGCTTCCCTGGCGGATGCAGCTGTACCCGTGGTGCACGGCATCAAGCTGGACACCCAGGGTACCGAGTTTGAGATTCTGGAGGGTCTAGGTCCCGAGCGGTTGAAAGACCTCCTCTTCGTGGAGATGGAAATCAGCGTGGCTCATGTGTATGAGGGCAGCACCACCAGCTTGGAGCGTGTCATCCCCTGGATGCGTGAGCTGGGTCTGGAACTCATGGACCTGCGGACGAACCGCGGCATGGCCAATGCCAGCCGACTGGGGAAAGAAAAGCTTCAGCAACTGTTCGGGCCTCACTTGGCCAGCCCGGCCATCGGACGTCGCCTGGTGGAGGTGGACGCCATCTTCATCCAGGACCCGAGGCGACTTTTGGATGAGGGCACCGACCGTGCTACGCTGCTCAGGCTCATGGCAGTGCTGTGCGCCTACGGGTTGTTTCCAGAAGCGGTTTTTGCTGCGAACTACGCCGTCGAGAAACAGGTGCTATCCGCAGAAGAAGCCACGTCCATGGAGCGTCTCATCCAGACCCTGGCAGATGAAGTGCGCCTGGAAGTGGCAGCGTTTGAGAGCGAACTCCAGAAGCGGAACTTCCAGAACTGGGCGCAATACATGTGGGTGCCCTATCCCTCTGCCTGAACCTGCTGCGGGAACCGATTCAAGATGAGAAAACTGCTAAAAAAATGGCTGGGCACCGACGCCTCAGAAGCGAAGCTCCGGGATGCCCTGGCCAAAGCCAAGTCAGAGCAGGCGAAGACCAAAGAGAAGCTTCAGCAAACCAAGACTCGGCTGGATGCCATGAAGGCATACATGGCCAGTCCGCTGGTGCGGCTACTCCAGGATGCAAAAGACACCCGGCTCACCGAAGAGCAGCGGCAGCAGATCATCGAGAGTGAGCACCGCATCACCTTCTCTCAAAGTGGGGAGGACATCGCAGCGGCATTCCATCTAGCTGGCGAAACGGAAAAGGGCGTCATCGTGGACATCGGAGCCTACCACCCCTTCCGCTTTTCCAACACCTTCCTCCTCCACCTCCAGGGCTGGCCGTGCGTCTCGGTGGATGCCAGCCAGGACGCAATCGACCTCTTCAATCAAGTCCGTCCTGCGGACACAAACGTTTGTTGTCTGGTAAGCGACAAGGAAGAGACGCTCGAGTACTTCCAGTTTGCCGAAGGCGCGTGGAATACCACCCGGGCTGACTCGGCAGCGATGCTCGAGAATCGGGGCTTGGAACAGACCAAGCTGGTCTCCAGGACACGGCAGACCACGGTGCCAATCATGCAGCTTCTTGAACAGCACGTGGGTGAAAAAAAGTTCGACCTGTTGGACATCGATGTGGAAGGCATGGATGCGAAACTGCTCTTGGGCATCGACCTGAAGCGTTTTCGGCCCAAGGTCATCCTGGCTGAAATCGGACGTGTGGCCATGACCACGGACCCGCTCAGGAGCCACCTCGCGGAAGCAGGCTATGAAGTGCGGGGCCACTGCGGACATACATGCGTCATCGTGAGAGGCCAGCCAGACTAGCCCCACATTCTGCCCATGGCCGCATCTCGTTTCCTCTTTTTTGTGCCATTCGGCAGCTGGATTGTTCACACCCAGCTGGACTGTGTGCTCGCGGCAGCACTGGCCAATCGCGGCGCGGATGTGAAACTGCTTGGCTGCGACCGGCAGTTTGAGGGCTGCCTTGCAGCCGGGACACCCCCTTCAGAAGAAGCCTGTGCTGCCTGTCATCAAACCTCACAGGATTGGTTCCAGAAGTTTCAGCTACCGGTGACTTGGCTCAGCGCCTTGATCACGGCGGCGGATCGTCAGGATGCCGAAGCCTGGGCTCAAACAGTGGACTTACGCCAGGAGGATGCGCCCTTGTTTGATGGCCAACCGATCGCCCGGTGGGTGAAGCTCGCCGTCTTCAGCGCCCTGCGCAGCAGCCGCATTCCAACCCCAGAGAGTGCCGCTTACGCCAGGCCCCGGCAGATTCTGGTTCATGGTGCACTCATCGCTCGTGCGACGGTGAAGATGCTCAGGGATTACCAGCCAGATGCAGTTGTGTGTTACAGCGGCACCAATGGATACTACCGGGTGTTTGTGGAACTGGCCCGGCTTTCCGGTTGCCGAGTGCTCGTTCATGAGCGCGGCGGGCGGGAGGGCGCTTTCCAGCTCGTGCCAGACCGGCCCACGTACGAGATGTTTGGCAGGGCGCACCCTGGCTGGGACGAGTGGGCGAAGGCACCGCTCTCCGTGGCACAGCTGCAGGACATCATAGGGTGTTATGACGACCGCGTACTCGGGCAGAACACCAACTTCCAGGTCATCCACCGCTATCAAACTGCACCTGTGAAAACACGTGACCGCCTCCGTTTGCCTGCTGACGGGCGGCCCGTGGTCCTGGCCACCTGCTCTGGAGACTGGGAGTTCGGTATGCTCTGCGCTTACGGTGGCATTCATGTGCTCTGGAAGAGTCAGCTGGCCTGGCTGGAGTACACCGCAGCCATTTGCAAGAGACGTGGCTGGCAGCTTATCATCCGGCAGCATCCGCTCGGCGCTGGCAAGCCTGCTTACCCCCGCGCTACGCCTTGGCTGTCAGAGCTGCTGCGAGATCAGCCTTGGCTGGATGACAGCATCCGGGTCATCATGCCCGGTGAGAACACAAGCACGTATGACCTCTTCGAGATAGCCGACGTCGTGGTGGCTCAAGCATCGCGCACGCCCGCTGAAGCGCTCGTGCGCGGAGTACCCTCCATTTGTGTCACCAGCAATCCGCTGCAGCTCATGGGCCTCCACGCGGTAGCACGCATGGAGGACCTCGAAGCCGACTTGGAGGCTGCCATAGCCCGCTCCCCTTGTGTGTCGGTGGATGAACTCAGGGCGGCCTACCGCCATGCCTACTTCCGCGCCTTCGTCGTCGCCAACTGGGCCTTCAAGAGCGTGCGCATCAAAGACGTGTATCAGCCTGACCTCACACTGTCCCGGCCTGAGGAGCTGGTGCCGGGAGCAGACCCGGCGCTTGATCGTGCCTGCGAACACCTGATTCACGGAAGCCCTCTTTATCCACCTCCTGTTCCCGCCCCGGAAAGTGAGGAGACAGCTTACCTGACGCAGCGCCGTGAAGCACTTTTGGAGCAGCGGCTCGCCATCCGGTCCGCTGCTCGTCCCGTTCATCCCTCCGTGGGCATTCTGACGGAGCAAATGCCAGCAACTTGGCGGTGCCGACACAGCGAAGTGGTGTTTCACCTTCAGGCCCTGCCGTCCGCCGCTGACCCCGCAAGAATGCTTACTGAGCTGGCTAGGCTGGCCCAGCAGATTCCGCAGCCCTACCTTGGCATTCTCACGCCGCATGTGCGCTGGGATGAGTGCTTCATCGCCCGAGGTGTCGATGAACTGGAACTGCCTGAGCACCGAGACAAAGCGGGTGTCGTGTTCGGCTGTTATGTGCTGGAGGAAGACGGCACCGTGGGGCCGGAGTGGAACACTCCGCTCAACTCCATCCATGCCTCCGAGCTGCCACCTGCGGATGTCGATGCGCTCCATCGTCCCGGCGCACTGCTTTCCCTGGTGGTCTGGCGCAAGGAGGCTTTCATTCGCTGGAGCCAGGCTGCTGCCAGAGAGCTTTTGTCATGTGACGCCGCCGCCGCTACCCTGCTCGCCAAGCTCACCAGTGGTGCAGACTTCGTGAACATAGACGAACCGGTGGTTTACTTTCATCACATCGCTTCGAGGCAATCCCTGCTGGAGCAAGTGCGCAGTGCAGATCCTTCCGAACAAGAAGCGACCGCCGACTTGCACAGCCGGTATGCAAACCTGTATGGAAACACCTCTAAAATCAGTCATGCAGTGGCTGAAAAACAGCACGAGGCCAGAAAGCATGAAGACGCGCTTAACACCCTCCAGGCCATATACGATGCTCACCAGGCCGGACCTGAAACGTGGCAGCTTCTCGGCCGCATCCTCCCAGAAGCCGCTACACGCAAGGCATTCAGCCCAGTCCCGAAATCTCCCGGCTCCGTCTCCAGCAACGGGCTCCGCTTCCTTCAGCTTCACACCTTTTATCCCGCTTATCTAGCTCAGCTCTACGCCTCACAGCCCAGGCTGTTCCAGATGGATTATGAGGATCAGCTCTCCGTCATCCTAGCAGACGGGTTTGGTGCAGCGCACATGTGGGCCCCTGTGCTCAAGGCGCAGGGGCACGAGGCGATGCTTGTCATAGGGAACAATGTAGTCTCCCAGTTCCAGTGGGCAGCGGAAAACCTTCAAGCGCTGAAGATGAAGAAAAAGTCTGCCTGGCTGCACGAGATTGCATTGCAGCAGGTGGAGCATTTTGATCCCGACGTGCTCTACCTCGGTGATCCCGTGACCTTTGACATGAACTTTGTCCGCAGACTCAAAAAGCGGCCCAAGTGGGTGGTGGCCTGGAGAGCGGCACCAAGTCCTGACACGGTGGACTGGTCTGGCATAGACCTCATGCTTTCGCACCTGCCGCCCTGTTTGCAGGAAGCGAGAGAGAAGGGAGTGCGTGAGACGAAGGAGTTCTACCCCGGTTTCCCCCGCTGGGTGGCGGATGAGGTAGCGGAGACGCAGCCAGAGTATGACCTCGTCTTCTGCGGCCAGTGGTCAGACGCACACGAGAAGCGGAACAACCTCATCTCCAAGCTGGCCAAAGCTGCACTGAGCAAGGAGCATCCATTCAGCTTCGGCCTCTTCCTAGAGAGTGCAGATCCTTCCAAACTGCCCGAAGCCGTGCGCAAGCTGAATCAAGGTGGGCGCTGGGGCATGGACATGTATCGTACTCTCAGGAAGGGCCGCGTGGCCCTCAACGCCGAGATCAACATGGGCCGTGGACACGCTGGGAACATGCGGCTTTTTGAAGCCACGGGCTGCGGTGTCTGCACGCTTACGGAACATCATTCCAACATCAGCCGCTACTTCCAGCCTGACGAAGAAGTCGTCACGTTCAAAGGCGCAGATGACTGCCTAGGCAAGCTCCGTCAGCTCATGGCAGATGACAGCGGGAGACGCGCTATCGCTGCCGCCGGCCAGCAGCGTTGCCTTGGAGAACACGCCATCGAGCGTCGAATGGAGCAGCTCGCCGCCCTGCTCAAGCAGCCCTCCTCAGGCCCTGCCGCCTGGTTGCGCCGCACCCTGCAACGATTCCAACACTAGACTGCAACACCAGACCTTCCCATGTCCACCGTAGCCGAACTCGAAAAAGCAGCCCGCAAACAAATCAAGAACAACGAGGGCATGGCAGCGCTGCGGACGGCAGAGCAGGCCGTCAAGCTGCATGCCACGGACCCAGCGGCTCATCACCTCCACGGCTTCGTGCTGGAGCATGTGGGCCGCTATGATGATGCTCTTGCAGCCTACCGGGCCTGCGTGAAGTGCGGCGGCTACGGGAATGCCTCAGACAGAGTGAAGGCGCTCAAACAGGCGCTCGAGCGTCCCGCCAAAGTCTCTCTGCCTACCCCTTCCCGCAGCTGGCGAAGCGGCATCCCTCATGACGTGCTCATGAGCATCCAAAACGCCCTGCACAACTACAGTTACAAGGGCGTCTCGCTGCTGAAGAACCCGTTCGATTTCGGACTCTACCCCAAGCTCATCTGGGATCTGAAGCCCAGAACGATTCTGGAGATCGGCTCCAATGCGGGCGGCTCCGCATTATGGATGGGTGATCTGTGCGACGCCTTTGGGCTGGACTGCCAGATTCACTCCCTGGACATCGTCAAAGTCAAAGACGTGAAGCATCGCCGGGTCACATTCTACGAAGGGGACGGACGGAACCTAGGACCCACGTGGACGGAGAAGTTTCTTGCCAAACTTCCACGCCCCTGGCTGGTCATCGAAGACGCGGATCACAGCTACGAGACGTCCTCCGCAGCGCTTGCCTTTTTTGATCCGCTTCTCACAAAGGACGACATCTTGGTCATTGAAGACGGTATCATCTCGGATCTTTCCCAGCTTCCCGAAGGCGGCTCCGGACCGCACAAAGCTCTTCGTCAATTCCTTCAGAAGCAATTCATCGAGTGGGAAATCATCCCGGAGTACTGTGACTTTTACGGCTACAACTACACCTGGTGCTCAAACGGTTTCCTGCGCAAAACCGGGCTCAAAAAGCTGAGCAAAGACGCTGCGCCTGAACTTCCCACGCTCATTGAGAGAGCGAAGAAAAAGCAATATAACGAAGCGCTGGCGGAGCTGGACCAGATCAAGGCCACCGGGCGTGCTCCGCGTGGCACGGACTATCTGCGTGCGTTCTGCTTCTGGAAGTCCAAGCGTCCCATGGACGCGCTGGAGGCAGCGAAAGAGGAGATTCGCTGGCACCCGGATCACGGGCAGGCCCGGCGCATGGCTGATCATTTGTCAGCACGGCTGTTTCCGCCGCCCAAGCTGGGCAATGATGAGTTCAAAAAGCTCTACGAAGTGGTGCGCCCCTACACCATGCTCAGTGAGGAGCGCCTGCACTCCCTCTATGAACTAGCCCGCCGTGCCTGCGTGTTTGACGTGCCTGGTGACTTCATTGAGTGCGGCGTGGCGGGCGGCGGCTCCTCGGCTCTCCTGGCTGCCGTCATCGCGAAACACAGTAAACGCCCTCGCAAGCTTTACGCTTGCGATACGTTCAGCGGCATGCCGGCTCCGAGTGAAAAAGATATTCATGGGGAACTGAAGGCTGAGCAGTCAGGATGGGGTTCCGGCACCTGCTCTGCGCCCACGGCTTCACTCATCGAGGTCTGCAAGAAGCTCGGCGTGGAGTCCATCGTCACGCCAGTCGTGGGTCTGTTCGCCGATACGCTCCCCGCACTGAACGATCCGGTGGCCTTTCTTCACATGGACGGCGACTGGTATGAATCCACCTGGGACATCCTCAAGCATGCGTACGATCAGGTGCAGGAAGGTGCTGCCATCCAGGTCGATGACTACGGCTACTGGAAGGGCTGCCGGGATGCCCTGCACCAGTTTGAGCAAGAGCGCGGTCTCAAGTTCAACATTCACGTCATCGACGGCACAGGCGTATGGTTCAGCAAGCCGATCTCCAGCGGTGGAAAGACCCATCTGCTCAATCTCGGCTGTGGCCGCAGGTTCCACCCAGACTGGGTAAACCTGGACATCGCACCTGCGGACCCGGCTGTGATCCAGCACAACCTGCTGGAGCCGCTGCCGCTGGACGACGGCACCTGCGGCGTGGTCTATCACTCCCATGTGCTCGAACATATTCCGAAGGGGCAGGCGCCGGCCTTTATCGCGGAGTGCTTCCGCGTGCTTGCGCCTGGCGGAGTCATCCGCATCGCGGTGCCGGACCTTGAGGGCATCGCTCGCGAATACTTGAAACAACTCGATGCAGCCAACCACGAGCAACATGAGTGGATGACCATCGAGTTGGTGGATCAACTGGCCCGACACCGCTCCGGCGGGCAGATGCTGGAATACTGGAAGCAGAATCCCATGCCCGCAGAGGAACTCGTTCTAAAGCGCATGGGTCAGGAAGCCTCAGACTTTATTCAGCAGTTTCGTGGCAGCGATCAGCCCGCTGCTCAACCAGAGCCGTTGACGCCTCAGAACGTAGGGAGCTTCCGGCTGGGAGGAGAGGTGCATCAGTGGATGTACGATCGTCTGTCGCTTGCGCGGCTTCTGCTGGGCGCCGGATTCACTGAGGCGCGCGTGTGCTCTGCGGTGGAGTCCCGCATCTCCGGCTATGCGTCATATCATCTGGATGCAGATGAGCATGGCATGGTGCGCAAGCCTGACTCCCTGTTCATGGAAGCTGTGAAGCCGCTGCAATGAATGTTCTGATCCTCGGCACCAACGACATCCGCGGCGGGGCGTCCATCGCGGCCTGGAGGCTGCATCAGGGGCTCAAGGGCATAGGTGTCAGCAGTCGCATGCTGGTGAAGCACAAGTCCAGCGATGATGATTCGGTGATGGAGGTGGAAGGTAGTTCCGAGCTGTCACCTTTTAGCTCGATCGCTAGCTATGTAAACGAGACGGCCCGCGCCGGAAAAGAGAACACCCTTTTCTCGGTTCCGTTGGAGGGCACCGATTTGATCGCGCATCCGTGGGTGCAGCAGGCCGACATCATCAATGTCCACTGGGCGACTGGCTTTCTCGATCCATTCACGCTGAACCGCCTTTCCTGCTTGGGCAAACCGGTGGTGTGGACCATGCACGACATGCGGCTCTTCACGGGCGGCTGTCACTATGATGGCGGCTGCGGGGGTTTCACTTCGGGCTGCGAGTCTTGTCCGCAACTGCAACCCGCTCTGCATCGTCTTCCCGCGCTCGCACTGCGATTGTGCGGGGCCGCTGCTAGGGAGACGCCGCCAACCATCGTCACTCCGAGTCGCTGGCTGGCGCACGAGTCTAGGCGCAGCCTCGCGCTGGGGCACTGCCGCACGGAAGTCATTCCTTATGGCATTGACCTTGAAACGTTTCGACCAACTGACAAGGCGGAAGCACGGCGCTCGCTGAACCTTCCAGATGATGCACTGGTGATGACCTTCGGTGCGCTTCACATGCAGGAGTATCGAAAGGGTTTTGACCTCATGCTGGATGCGCTGAAAGCGGTTTGGAATCAGCTTGATGATGTGCAGCGCAGCCGAATGAAGCTCACTGCCTACGGAGAAGCGAGCGAAGGACTCGCGGAGGCCACTGGTCTTCCTATCACCTCGACTGGAGTGGCGGATTCACCTGAGAAACTCGTCACGTTGCTATCTGCATCGGATGCCATCCTTTGTCCCAGCCGTCAGGACAACCTTCCGAACGTCGTGATGGAAGCCCTAGCCTGCGGCACTCCGGTGATTGGTTACAACATCGGTGGGATGCCTGACATGGTACACTCTGGCACCAATGGTCTGCTGGTCGAACCATTGGAGTCGGAACCGCTCGCAAGGGCGTTGATAAAGATAATACATCAGCCCGAGGCGCTTCACGCATGGAGCACTCAGGCTCGGAGCCTCTGCGAACGGGATTATCCGCTGCACCTTCAAGCGGAGCGTTACAAGGCGTTGTTTCAGGAACTGCTCCATGCACCTGCGGGATATGGATCACGCAGCAGTGACTCTGGCTTCGAGGTGGTTGAGTCGTGGAATGCCGTCTCATCCGAACTGCTGCGAATCGCCAGCGGTCACCTCGCCAGCCTCACGGAAGAAAATCGACAAACCGCCAGAGCGCTCTCCAAATCGGAAAAAGCAGCCGAGTCCGCTTTGAAGCGGCAGGGTTCTCTGGAGCGCAGTTTGCGAAAGGCCACGAGTACGGAGGGTGTGCGCAAACGTGTGGAGGATGCGGCGGCAGTGGATTTCAAGGGCCTCCGCAAATGGCTGCCATCCGCCGTGGCGGCGCGCATGACGCTCCGCTGGCTGAGGCGTCGTGCACGGAATGAGGCAAGTGTGCCCGCTGATGAAGAGAAAGGAGATGGCTGAAGTCATGAGCGAGCTTTTGAGTTCCATTTCGGTGGTTGTGCCTACTCGCAACTGCCTGCATCTGGTGCAGTCTGGCATGGCTGAGATGCATACTTGGGCACCTTTGGTGAGGGAGGTGCTGGTGGTGGACAGTGAGTCAACGGACGGAACGCTGGAGTATCTCCGGGAACAGCTTCTGTATCCGAACGCGCGCTGCCTTTCGCACCCTCCTGGGTTGTATCAGTCATGGAACTTTGGCATCTCCCAAACCACGGGTCGCTGGGTGCATGTGTCCACGGCAGGGGACACAATTTCTCTGGAGGATCTCCAATACCTGGCGCTCAAGGCGGCGGAGACGGATGCGGATGTCACTACGGCACCGCCTCATTTCATCGTGGATGGTGTGGATACGCCCACGTGGAGGCGTTGGCCCATTCACGAGCTGATGGAGCGTCAGCCGGGGGCAGACGTGGTGGTGCTGGAGGGTCTGGCTCTGCTGGTGTTCGCCATGGAGTACTGCCGCCTTTCGGTCAGCGTACAAAGCTGGCTGGGAAGCTCTGCGAGCAATCTCTACAAGCGCAGTCTGTTCGAGAGCCGTTCATTCCCGACGAACTGCGGACACTCTGGTGATGTGATGTTTGGGCTTCGTTATGCTGCGGAGATGAAGGCGGCTTTTCTGCGGCGCTGCTGTGGGAGGTTTGTGTTTCATCCCCCTACAGCGGCCCAGCCAGACGTGGTGGAACGTTTTGGCGACGTGTATGGTGCGGAGTATCTGCGCTGTCAGTCTCTGCTTCACGAAAAGATTCGGGGCTTTATGCTCTCTGGGGGCATGTCTGACTGCCTGACGTCGGCGGTGGAACCGAGCTGGTGGAGAGCGCTCAACCATTCACCTGAGGATTTGATTCGAATCGGCACTCAGTTGCGTGAGGAGAAGGCGAAACGGAGCGCAGCTCAGGAGAAGTTAGCTGCATTGAGACCGGAGCGAGATGCATGGAAGGAGCGTGCCCGCGAGGCGGAGGCGGCGCTGCGTCGCAGCCGGAAGCTCATCCCTGGGTTCCTGCGTCGTTGGCTGAGGCTGGAGACAAGAGCAGAACGAGAGGAGGATTGATGGGCGGCTCTACTCGGAATCAGTTGGACGAGGTGAAGGCGGCTCTACGCGGCGTGGAGTCCTCTCTGGCCGCAGGGCGCAAGTCGCCCTTTTGGTTTTTGAAACCGGCCATGTGGCGCAAGCGTCGTGAGCGAGATGCCTTGCGTGCGGAGCGCGTCCGCCTGGAAGCAGAGTGTCTGCGTGAGAAGGAGGAGAAAAAGAAGCCACGCGTGACGCAGAAACCTGCGCCTTCATGGAAAGGCTCCTGCTTGCAGGATGCAGATGTCATCATCACAGCCGCAGAGATGAATAATCGACACGGAACTGGGGTGTTGTTGCAGCGGCTGTTTCCGGCGGGGGAAGACTTCATCCACGTCCGAAGCATGGACTTGTATGGGGGTGAAACGTCTGGCGGATTGCAGTTGCTGCTTCCACCTGGGCACGCTGACAAGGGGCCTGAGATGCTGGTAGGCAGCACGGTGCGGCGCATTCTTTCGGTACCGTACTGCGCCAGTGATGTGGAGAACACGCTGACGCTGTCGGATGTGACGGGAGCGCCGGTGATTGCTTGGCTTATGGATCATCACTTGGGGGATGGGGAGCACCAGATTCCGGAGGTGCTCATGCAGCGGTTGTTGGATCGTGCGCAGTTGCGGCTCGGTATATCGCCGGAGTTTTGTGCTTTGTACGAGAGCATGTTCGGGCACAAGGTCCACTTTGCTCCTCCGGTGGTGGAAGCTGCTTTGGCGCAACGCACACCGCTGACTCCTTCGCGGACTGATGGCGCATTGCTTGGCAATCTTTGGAGCCAGAAGTGGCTGGAAATGCTGGCACGTACGCTCACGGTGCCGGTGACCTCTTACGGGCACAACTCTCCTCAGTGGGTGAAGCATGAGGCGCTTGCGGCGCACGTGACGATGAGGGGCTTCCTGCCGGAGGAGGATCTGGTGCATTGCCTGCGACAGCACGCTTACGCCATCGTGCCCACTGGTACGCTGGATGAACAGGATGACCTTCCCGACATCGCCAGATACAGTCTGCCAAGCCGCACACTGTATCTCTCAGCGGTGGCGAATCTTCCGATCATCGTTCTGGGCCATGAGGATACGGGAGTGGCGCGCTTTGTGAAGCGGCACGGGCTGGGCATCGTCTCGCGGTATGAGGAGGTGGGTGGTGCGGTGGAGGCTATGCGGGCTGAGGGGGAGGTGTATCGAGCGCGGGCGGCGGAGCTGGCTGACACCTGGGCGTGCGATGACATGAGGGAGTGGCTTTGGACATCGCTGGAGCAGGGTGGTCCGGCGGATGATCGCTGGGAGCGGCTATGAGTGCTCTGTGGGTAGCCGCATCTGCCTGAAGGTGAGGTTGATGCGGGGTTCATGGATCTTCATCATTTTGGGCAGACTGTGAAGCCAGTGCTGCTGGGTGGTGCCTGCCATGAGCAAGAGGCTGCCGTGATGCAGGGTGAGGGAAACTTTTTCCTGCGTGATGCGACGGTGCTTGAAGAGGAAGCGTCTCTCGGCTCCGAGGCTCAGGGAAGCGATTTGCCCGCCTTGAACGAGTTCCTTTTCGTCGTCGCTGTGCCAGCCCATGCCTTCACCGCCGTGGTGGTAGAGGTTGAGCAGGCAGCAGTTGAAAGTGGTGCCAGTGGCCTCTTCTAAGGAGCGTTTGATGTCCATGAGCAAGGGGGGCCAGGGATGCGGCTTCTTCACGGTGCCGGAGTAGCGGTAGGTGCAGCCCGGCTCTCCGTGCCATGCTACCTTCCTCTGCGTGGTGAGGCGCTTGCCGAAAAGAACGACCTCATCCTGTTGCCAGGGGGATTCATGAAGGAGCTGTTTGAACCAGGTGGATGCGGTTTGGTGATCCAGAAATGTCTCGTGGTAGGTGACTATGCCGTCGAATGGCAGCAGGTTGGGACTCATGGCTGATGCAACGGTGTTCATGAGGCGCTGGATGCAACAATGGACATGCGTTTCATACAGCGCTGAGATGAAGCAGGACAGGCCACTGGGCCTGTCCTGCTCGTTGCCGGGAGCACGGGAGAAGGTGGATTGCGCCGCCTACTTCTTGCCGGGCAGGATGACGTCGCTGAGCGAGAAGATGGGGCCGTAGATGGCGTAGATGAGGAAGCCGACTACACCTCCGAGGAACATGATGGTCATCGGTTCCATGATCTTGTCAATTTGGCCGGCGAGGCCGTCCAGCTCATCCTCGTAGTCGTCTGCGATTTCGTTCAGCATCTCGGTGCCTGAACCTGTCTCGGCACCCAGTTCGATGAGGCCGCAGATCGTGCGCGCGTCAGGCCCGAGCCAGTGGGACTCCATGAGGAAGGCCTCGTGGAGGTTCCGCCCTATGGCGATGTGGTCATTAACGTTGTTGAAGAAGTGGGTGTAGTGGTAGTGGGTGGATGACTTGGCGGTGATGGCCAGCGCGGAGGTGAGTCGCACGTTGGACTCCACAAGCATGGCCAGTGTGCGGAAGGAGAGCGCTGCTGCGGATTTGCGCACAATGTCGCCCACTTTGGGGATTTTGAGAGCTAGGTCCTGTACCCAGGGGAGCGCGGAGATTCTGCCCCAGTTTTTGAAGAAGTAGAAGAGTCCTACGAAGGGGAGTGCGGCCATGTAGGGCTGATGAATGAAGAGATCAGAGAGGGCGATGAGCGCTTTGGTGCCCATGGGTAGGGGTGCCTTGAAGGACTCAAAGAGCTTGGCCATGGCTGGCACGAGGGTGAAGCTCATCACGATGACTACCACCACGGCGAGAACGATGACGATGGCCGGGTAGATGAGGCCGTTCTTCAGCTTTTTGATGATCTTTGAGGACTTGCGCTGAGCATGGCCGATGCGTCGGAACACCTTGCCGAGCTGGCCTGCCTCTTCACCGGCGATGATGAGGGAGAGAACTTGGTCGGGGAACAGGTCCGGATGTTTGGACATGGCCTCGGAGAGTTTTTCACCGGAGGCGATGCTGGTGACGAGGTCTGCGATGACGCCTTTGTATCTGGCGGACTTGACGCGGTTTGTCTGAAGCTGGAGTCCTTTGACGATGCCGATGTTCCGGTCCAAGCAGCGTGCGAGGCCGGCGAAGAAGTTTGCCCGGTCATCGACCGAGGGGCCGCCGCTGGACATGCGGTGTACGGTCTCATCCAGGCCCACGATGTCTTCCACATTGGCGGTTTCATTGGGAGCGATACCGCAGCCGATGAGGGCTTTTTCGTGTGTGTCAGTGTCCACGATGGTGATGGTGGACTTGCCTGTATTGACATTGGTGACGGTAACTTTTTTGAGCATGGCGGCCGGGAAATGGAGGTGGGCTTAGCGAGTGCGGGGGCGGTAGGCGTCGGTGATGACGGTAGCGCCGTCATTGGGTGCGTTGGAGAAGTTCTTCATCGTGACGGAGGTGGCTGAGCGCTCAAGGAGTGCGGCCAGGGTGCTGGAGACCTCGGATGTATTGCCCAGTGTGATGGGGATGCGCGCTGGGGTGTTGACCATGATGTCGTTCAGCGCGGGATTGGTGGGCAGGACTTGAAGGATGTCCGAGCGGTTGAGGCCCAGCTGCCAGAGCCGCACGGCATTCTCCTGGTAGTTCATGCCTATGTTGACACGCCAAGACATTTCTTCCTGAAGCATGGCAGTGCTGGACATGGAGACGGCGGCCGTCATGCCGATGCCGATGACCACCGTGGCGGTGAGAACTTCGACGAGGGAATAGCCGCGTTGAAGGTAGCGTTTCATGGTTCGACGAGGGTGAAGTAGCTTTCGAGCCAAGCGTCTTTGGGCAGCAGTGACGCGAGGCGGTAGGAGGGGTTCCACACGGGAGTGAAGGTGAGCATGTCAGAGGCGCCTGTGTCCGAACGGAGGAAGGACCAGTTGGTCATGACTCCACCGGTGACAGCCACGCGGAGACCGCCGGAGGGGAGATAGTTAATGAGGGGGCGGCGCTCGTTGACGAGGTATAGACGCCAGTCGAGCGTGAGGGTATCCGCTACGCCAGGCGTGACGGCTCCTACGAAGCGCATGTCCAAGTTGGCCGGGTCACGATGTTTGATTCCGAGGATGAAGTTTCTTCTGTTTTCGCGGTTGAAGTAGATTTGGCGGGGAAAGGCGCGGGTTTGCCCTTCGATGAGGATGATGCGCGGTTCCATGTTCCCTGCGGCATTGTAGGCGGCGCTGCTTGTCTGACCTTCGAACACGACTTGGTTGATGGCGTCGGTGATGCGGATGTTCGGTAGGGAGGCATGGCCCAGTCGGATGTAGGCGATGCTCCATGGGTTTGGATAACCGCTGGGCCACGCGGGGGGGCGAAAGTCAACGGGTGGGTCAATGCCGGGTGAGTATTGAATGACTTGCACTGGGTCCGCTGGGGTGCCGTAGGCCATGGGAGAGTTGAGGGTGAGTAGAGCGGTGGTGCCGCTGTCGAACTCTTCCTGCTGGCGGTGGTAGAGGGAGTTTTTGGGGTTACCTGGGTTGTTGATGACATTCAGCGAGCCTTCGAAGGCGCGCGGCATTTCCAGGGAATCGGAGTAGCCGTTTGTGGAGGGGGTGGCGGGGAGATTGGAGGCGGCGATTTCGGTATTGGAGATGTTGGTGCCAGTGAGGAGGTTTCCATCGTCATGCTTCTGCACGTAGAAGGTGCGGCAGCGGGCGGTGATGCGAATTTTCTGCCCTAGATCCGCCCGGGGCAGGGGGAAGAAGGAACGTGGGTCACGGACAACCATGCGGCCCATGACTTGGAGGTTTGCGGCCACCTGGATTTCGGCGGTCTCGCCTTCGGGCTTCTTGTAGAAGGTCATGGCGTCTCCGGATGCCAGCGGGCTGGCGGCTTTAACGAAGACGTAGTGGTTGTAGGGGTCGATGATGTTGTCCGTGGGATCGCGGACAAGGCGCTGGGTGAAGATGAAAGAAGGACCTTGCCGCAGGCCAGCGTGGTTGAAGGGGAAGACGGTGTCGAGATAGCCTACGAGTGGATAATTGGTCTGCGGGTAATCACCGAAGGGCTGGATGTCAACGAAGCCGGTTGCAGTGTTCATGGAGCCCCATGCTCCGGCTCCGAGTGAGTCGGAGAGGTTTGGAAGGACAGAGTTGCCAGACTGGAAGAGGTTCTCATAGGCGAACTGTCTGGTGAGCGCCTTGGAGTTTCCGAGAGATAGGCGGCGTTTGACGGCGGTTTCTGCGTTGGCCGCCTGTAAGGAACGTGCGAAGCCTATGGTGACCCAGCTCGCCATGACGATGCCTCCAAGCATGGTCATGATGAGTGCGATGGCGAGGACGCCACCACCTTGACGTGGCCGGGGATTTGAGATGCGGTTCATTACGATGAGGTGGCGGGGAACATCGGGACCGTGAACATGAAGGCGGTGCGGCCAAGCATGTGGGAGTAGGCTTCGCGTGGGTCGCGGGGATCAAAGGAGCCACCGCTGGAGCGTGAGGTGTCCAGGGTGCGTGCGGCGGGGTCTGGCCACCAGACGAAGTAGAAGGGCTGCTCTTTGGCTATCTTGAAGCGGTCTATGGCGGTGGTTTCTACTCTGGCCAGCCGGGTGCTGCGCTCGAAGGTGACGTAGAATGGGGCAAACTGGTCCGTGGTGGCGGGCCAAGTTGCGGGGCGTGAGGGGGGGTAGAAGACGTCGTAGTAGTCGGTGAGCTTGGGGCCGGTGCTGGCGCTGGAAGCCCAGCGTTTCACTGAGGCGTAAAAGCCGGCTGGGGTGGAGACTTTGTCGATGTCGATGTCATAGACTGCGGTCACGGCGAGGGCGTTGGGCTTGGAGCTGTAACCGAGTACGAAGATGGATGCGCCGGAGCTGTATTCGGCTCCTGCGGTGCTGGTTGCGGTGGAGGGTACCGGCAGGGGCTGGTGATTGCGGACTGAAAGGAAGGAGGCTGCCGTGACTCCAGTCACTGCGGTGCGGGCCACGAGGAATGCACGAAACGTTTCGGGGAGATCCAAGAACAGGGCACCGGTGGCGTTGTCCACGGCGGGGTCAAAGGGGATCTCGTGGGGGTGATAGGTGTTGGGGCGATTGCGAGCGAGGCAGAAAACGGCCGTGCCGGACATGGTGTCCTCAATGAAGCGCTCCCGCAGTGTCTCGGCTCTGGCCACGGAACCGTAGTTGGGTGCTACAACGGCTTCGACGGTGTTCTGGGACAGTCCATAGTAGGCTGCCATGCGTGTGGCGTCGAGCACGACGCGCACGGAGTTTCCTGCCAGTGGCTGGGCGCGTGTGAAGGTACCAAAGCTGACCGCAGCAGCCCCCACCACGAGCGCGCCGATGGCCATGGCCATCAAGAGCTCTACCATGGTGTAGCCTGTCTGGCTCTGACGCTGGTTGCGGTGCATGGCTATTTCTCCGGTGTTTCCTGCTGGGCGGGTACGGACTTTTTGAGGAGCAGGTTCATCAGCATGCTGGCCGGGTTTGTGGTCTCGGAGGGCGTGTCTGAACCACTGGGGTCGGCAGCGCCGGATGGCGTGGAGGAGGTGGCTTGAGTGCCGTTCTTCGCCGGGGTGGAGGGAACGGGCATGTTCGGATCGAGTAGCCCTACGCGAGGCGCGCCGCCGTCCTTTTGAGAGGAGAAGCCGGCCAAGCGGGTGCGGATGGTGGGTTTGACGTTGAAGGGAATAATGAGGGCTCTCGGTGGGAGACCGGTGTTCTTTTTCTCGATCCAAACGAGTTCCAGAGCTTCCTGGGTGATGGCGTTCACTCGGAGATGCACGGTCTGGTCTGGAAGCACGGGGGGGACGACCATGCCGCGCTCTAACTTCATGGGGCCAAGCATGAGTCTGCGATTCCCTGCGCTGTCACTGGAGATGCCTGAGATGGCGAGATTCATGAGCACGTCACGGATGGCGTTCTCCTCGCTGGAGGACTCGTCTTCCTGTTTTCCGGCGGCTTTGCTGAATGGGTTGTTCTCGGTGGGTTTGATGGATTCGGGTGTTTTCTCGTCTGGCAGGATGAGTTGGTACTCCACGCGGTCGCTCCCTGCCTGGGGATCATCTGCAGATTGCACGGACAGTGGTCCGGCGAGCAGCAGGGCCGTGAGAGCCAGGCGCTTGAGTGGTGATGAGTGAGGCTTCATGGTGATGGTGTGTGGTGGCGCGGATGACGTGCGACTCAGGACTTCCGTCCTTTGCTGGAGCCCTTGGCCTTCTCGTCGCTGAGGTTCATGATGGGGATTTCAAAGGAGACCTCGGCGTGGACGAGACGGCCTGTTTCGCCCCCCGTGATCTGGCAGGTCATGACTCGGGTGAGGGGTATGCGCCGCTCGAGTTCGCCCAGCCAGTTGAGCACTTTGGCATACTCATCTTCCACGACCATGGCGGCGCGGATGACTTTGGAGACGACGGCGTTCATTTTCGTCTCTCTGCTTTCGAACTTCTGGGACATGACGAGGACGCCAGTGGAGCGGATGAGGGACTGCACTGCACTCTCCACCTCGAGCTGGGTCTGGAAGCGCTCGGCGTGCGGCTGCCAGGCCTCGAGGAACTTGATGAGCTGCTCAGCCTCGGCGCGGACGGTGGCCACGGAGATTTCAGCGGTGGCTTTTTGGCCCTCTGCTTCCGCTGCGGCGTCTTCTGCAGCATCTGCGGAACGGATTTTGGCATCCGCTTTTTGGTGCATGATCTGCCCGGCGTAGGCGAAGATGCCGACGATCATTAGCAGCACGACACAGGCTATTTTTTTTCCGTTCATAGATGTGGGAGATGCAGTGAGTTGTTATTCACCCTGATAGACAAGGAGGGAGCGAAACTCGACGACCTCACCCTCCTTGTTTTGCTGTGGTGAGAAGAGGCGGTAGTTGAGGCGGGAGATGGAGCTTTCGATCTTTGCGAACTCGGGAATGCCGCCGTTGAGTAGCTGGATGGTGAAGTTGACCTGGCTGGGGAGATCGGAGTTGCGCTCGAGGACGAGGCTTGTGATGTCGGTCTCCAGCGGTACGGCACGGGCGACAGCCACCGCCACGGGTTGGACGATGCGGGTGCCTTCCACCCATTGGGCGATGTTTTCACCCTTTTTGCGCTGGGTCTCGATGGTGGCTTTTTCAGCATTGATGGCGTCCACCTTTGCCTTCAGATCGGCGGTTCTGGCATTGGCGGCTTGTTCGCGCTCGGCGGCGTGGCGCACGGCGAGGTAGTCCTTGACGCCGAAACCGGTTGCGGCGAGGAGCACAACGTAGAACATGACGGGCACGATGCGCATGCTGTTGGGCAGGCGACGTGAGGTGTCGGTGCGGGGCGTTTTGAAGTCGTGACAAAGATAGGAGCTCATGACGATGAGGTGTGTGAGGTGGTCTAGTGCTGGCCGATGAGTTTCCAGAGCAGGTCCTCCTGGGTGAGGTCACGCGCACCGACGCGTTCGAGCTGCTCCATGAGGTCCTTGCGGAAGGGGGAGTCTGGAAGGCCTTCGCTGATGAAATAGACCGGGGTGCCAGGAGGTGCTTTGGCGACGAGGGGGGAGATGATTTGAAGGGCGGTTTCCACGCCGTCGGTGCCGAGACCGGAGCGGCACCGGAGGTCCCGCCACTGCCCGTCCTGCTCGGAGAGTGCGGCTATGGAGCCTTCGCAAGAGCCGATGAGGACGAAGTTTCCGGTGCCCTGGCCGCGCTGCTCGCAGATACCGGCGAGTGCGTGCTCCATGAGTGCGAAGAGTCCGCAGCAGACACGCGCTGGACGCAGGCCCATGCCACGCAGGACGTCCTCGGTGACTTTGACCATGGAGTCCTCGGTGGCGAGGAGCATGCTGGCGGTGCTGCTGGGGTGGTGGCAGATGGCGTAGCGTTTGCCGCGGTCATACTTTGGGCCGAGGACCATCCTGGGGTTGGTGCGCAGGAGGTGGGGGGTGTTTTCGGCGCGCATGAGCCCGTTTTCCAGGGAGATGATGAAGCGGTTGTTGATGGAGACGGTGCACCAGCCGTCATCGGTGAGGCTGCGCCACTCTTCACCGCGGGTGGAAGCTACGTCCGCGAAGTCGCCATCCTGCTCGCCTGCGGCATCGAGCTTGCCGCGACGGCTGAATCCGCGCCATGTGACCATGTTGCGGCTGATGTTGATGGCGAGCAGCTTGCGCCCCTCGAAACGCTTTGCCATGGGCGTCTCGGAGTCGTCCGCATCCGGCCTGAATGCGGCAAAGCTCAATACCGATTTGATTTCATCCAGCAGCATATACGTTGGTCAGGTTTTCTTTGGAGAGGTAGTCGTAAACTTCGTGTTCGGCGTAGCCGGTGGGGCGCGGACGGCTTGGCTTCCAGCCCTCTGCCATCTTCATGTTCAGGCAGCGCTCGAAGGACTGCATGCCGCGGGTGAAACCGGCCTCTAGCTCATGCTCGAGGTTTTTGAACTCGCCGCGGCGGATCATGCCGCAGACGGAGTCATAGGGCAGGAGGAGTTCATGGATGGGGAAGCGTTTGCCCTTGTTCTCATCCATGAGGAGGCGCTGGCACAAAATAGCGCGGAGCGAATCTGCGAAGGAGAGCATGGCGTTCTCCATGCGGTCTGAGGGGATGAGCTTGAGGTAGCGCTGAACGGTTTGTGCGGCGGAGGAGGTGTGGAGCGTGGCCACCACGACGTGTCCCGTCTCTGCGGCCTGAAGGGCGATCTCTGCGGTCTCGCCGTCTCGAATTTCTCCCACGAGGATGACGTCAGGTGCCTGACGCAGCGCGGCTCTGAGTGCGGTGGCGAACTCGTGTTCGTCAGTGCCCATCTCTCGCTGAGACATGAGTGAGGGTAGTCCGGCGGGGTAGAGGAACTCAATGGGGTCCTCAAAGGTGACGACGTGCTCCTGGCGGCGTTTGGCGCGCTCCAGGATGAGTGAGGCGATGGTGGTGGACTTGCCGGAGCCGGTGGCACCACAAACGAGGAAGAGCCCGTTCTTTGCTTCCAGGAAGGCCTTGATGGCGGCGGGTGGGACGCTGATCTTTGCGACGTCAGGAATGCTTTCTGGCAGCAGACGAAGCGTCCAGCGGGGGCGTCCGCGGGTAACCATGCGGTTGACGCGGTAGCGGCGTCCGCCCATGGAGATGGCGTAGTCCAAGCAGCCCGGCGGTACTTCGATGGGGCGCTCTGGCTGGTAAACGAAGGAGTCGAAGTAGAGTTTGCCGTTGCGCTTGTAGGTGAGCTGCTCCCACGGGGTGATGTAGAAGTCGCTCACTCCGGAGTCCTTCGAAAGGTGAAGGATGCGGTATCCAAGCTGACTGCGTTCATGTACGTCTTCCATAGCGGGGTGGTTTTGGAGGGGTTGTGAATGAGGTTAGTTGGGCACGAGTTTGGCGCGGAGTTCGGCACGGGCCGATGCGCCTTCAAAGACGAGGAACTGGTTGCCGTTGACCACGCCGGCACCGGGATCGAGCGTCACCCACTCCAGGACGATGCGGTAGTTGATGCCGTCCACGGTGATGGTGGTCGGCAGCGTGGGGTTGTTGATTTGGACGATATCGGCGCTGGCAAGCCGGTCCGGTGAGTTGTCGGTGTTGATGAAGCCGAAGTTGATGTTCAGCGTCTGCGTTACTGCGGGGTCGGAGAAGCTGAGATCGATTTGAAGGGTGGCCCCTTCGGCCTCTGAGTCATTGAACGTAGTGCCATTGAGTAGGGTGAGGTCTCCCAGGGTGAAGGTCTGATCTGGCAGGATGTTGTTAAAAGGCCTCTGGCGGAAGGTGAGCACGTTCTCCACACCGGAGTCGATGGTGCCGCCCATGCCGTCATCGATCTGGGTGCTGCCGTGGGAGAGGGTGGTCAGTCCTGAGCCGGTCTGGATGTCGTATGTGAGGTTGGGCCCTCCGGTGGGCGTATTCCATACGCCGGTGCCGCTGGCGCTGAACCCTGCTGCGAGGCGACGGTAGATGCCGCCCGTGGTGCTGCTGTCCAGCACTAGTGCGGAGGTGGCTTGGTTCATGGCTTCTATGGTCATCTGCGGTGTCACTGACACGGGGCCGCCGTAGTTCTGCCATGAGCCGCCGTTGATGCGATACACGAGCTGGGAAAGGGTCGGGTCGGCTCCGTTGGAGTTGATGGCGACGGAACTGGGGAAGGTCACATAGGAGAAGGTGCCCGGAGCGGGTGTGAGGTAAGGGGTGGGAAGTGGTAGAGGGACGTAGCCGGTGGCTGTGCCCGTTCCGGTTCCGGTGCCTGTTCCGGTTCCAGTCCCTGTGCCGGTGCCCGTTCCGGTTCCGGTTCCGGTGCCTGTGCCACCAGCTGCTGGCGCTCCGGGCACAAATGGAGTGCCTGGATTTTCCGAGGGCGGCATGGTGGGGATGACGTCGGGCACGATTGGCTCTGTGCCGACTCCACCCCAGACCCAGCCGTTGGAGGAGTTGAACTGCTGATTGGGGCGTGCCCGGTTATCTACGGGGAAGCTGGCCACGGTCAGGCTGTCATCCAGGTAAAACTCGTCGATGCCGGCGACCGCTGCGGTGGTGAGTTCAAACCGGGGACGCTGGGGCTTGCCGTCGGGACCGTTGGGAGGGTTGCTGTTCCAGACGATGCGGTGCGTCTGGCCGCTGCCCAGTGCGCCGCTACCCAGACGTGCGCGGAGACGGACATCGATGAGTCTGCCGGAGGTGACGCCGGTGTGGGTTTTTTGCTCAGACGTGCTGCGGGTCCGCTTGAGACGGTCGATCACGGCCTGGGGTGAGTTCACGCCGGCCAGGCTCCCGCCGTCGGCAAGATAGAGGCCTACGGCTTGGTTGAGCGCGTTGACGTCGGCCTGCAACTTGGCGCTGCCAAGGCGGGCGGGTACGCGCGAGAGCATGGGTACGAGGGCAGCTGCGATCAGCCCCAGGACCACCACAGTGATCATCACTTCCATGATCGTGAACGCACCTGCGCCCTGTGAGGCGGTGCGTGGATGAGGGTAGAAGGATGTGGCGCGGCTAATCATAGCTGGAGAATCCAGTTTGAACATATTAACCATAAATATGAGCCATGTAAATATGGAAAATACAATAAACATATTTATTTCGAAATGCTACCGCTTTTGGATGGGCCGACTCAGTTGGTCCTGGGCTGGGCGGGGTGGATGGGACGCCGTCGGGCGACGTTTCACAGGCATGGTGCGGGAGCTTGCTGTGTCTCAACGTCGCCTACGGAGGGCAAGTGAGAGCAGGCCTAGGAGCATGAGAACGGCCTGCGAAGGCTCTGGCACCACGACGATGATGCCATGCGTGGTGAACTGGCTGACGTCCCAAAGCAGTCCGCCGGTGAGAGTGGGTAGGTCCAGCTGGCCTTCGTTCCCGGGCGCTCCGGTGCGGTAGTTGGTGCCGACATTGAACCCGAGGAAGTTCATGGAGAGGAGATTGCTCCAGTCGAGCAGGTTATAGATCTGGCCCAGCGCGGGGTTGAACGAGGCGCTGGCCAGGACCTGCATGGAACCGCTGCTGGTGAGGAAGTTCGTGGTAGAGAGGAGGGGATTGTTGAAGACGAGCAGGTCGTGACTTCCAGTGCCTGTGCCGGTGGAGCGGCTGGCGTTGGAGACGTAGGCGATGTAGCCGAGGCTGCCGACGGTATTGCCGCCGAACGTGGGGTCCACGCTGCCGAAGTTGGTCGGGGTGGAGACGTCCAGAATCACGTTGCCTTGCAGGTTGACGTTGTTCAGGGTGGCAGGTGTGAAGGTGAGGGTGCCGTGGCTGGAGTTGGCCGCAGAGTCTCCCGCTCGCAGGGTGGCGCCGCTTTGCAGGGTGAAGCTGCTCCCCTGGATGGTTCCGGTGCCGAGGATGGTGCTATTGACATGGATGGTCACGGCACCGGTGCCAGTGCGGCCTGTGCCACCACTGCCTACCTGGAGCGTGCCGGCGTTCACTGTGGTGGTGCCGCTGTACGTGTTGTTTCCCGACAGGACGAGGGTGCCCGCTCCGGATTTGGTGAGATTGGCCGAGGCTCCGATGATGGAACTCACGGCCAGAGTCTGTGATGCGCCCACGGACCAGGTTTGATTCCCTCCGAGCGTGATGCTTCCGCCTGCGATGGTGGCGGAGGCATCTGCAAGGATGCCTGAGGTGCCGATGGTGAGTGTGTGGGCACCGGGGTTGATGGTATAGCCGGCCTGACTGAATGCGAGACCTTGGGCGCTAATGGCCTGCACGAGGCTGATGTTCATGATGGAGGAACTCAGGTTGAAGACGGCGGTATTGCCGTCGTTCCACTTCTCACTGGGATGCCCAGCCCAGTTTTTGTCGCTGCCAGAGGTGGACCAGTTCGCGCTCAGTGGTGCGGCTAGCCAGGTGTAGTCCGCCGCCCGAAGCGCTGAGGTGAATAGCAGGTTGCACAGGATTCCTAGCGTGGTGGCTAAAGGTCGCAGGAAGGAGGTGGATGGCAGCGACTGGCTCGCACTACGGACCTTTGACGGACGCGAAGACGGGCTGGGTCGCTCACGTTTCGCAGTCATTAGGGGGTATGGCTTTGAGGTGAGAGAGAAATATGTTGAATATGGAAAATGGACTCAAAATATAGTTAGGCAACTTTAACTAATATTTGAAAAAGGTTTCTGTTGGGCTGGCTTGCCTTGAATCCCTGGATTGTTCACCATGCGCTCATGAATCGGACCTGGGATGTCATCGTGCTCGGTGTGGGTGGGGTGGGCAGTGCGGCGCTGTATCATCTGGCAGCGAAGGGTCTGCGGGTGCTGGGTGTGGAGCAGTTCGAGCTGGGCCATGCGCGGGGCAGCTCCCATGGGCAAACTCGAATCATCCGGAAGGCTTACTTTGAGCACCCGGACTACGTTCCGCTGTTGAAGCGAAGCTATGAGTTGTGGGACGAGCTGCAGGCGGCGGAGCGAAGGGCGGATTTGTTCGTTCGGTGCGGGCTGGTGCAGGCGGGGCCGCCGGAAGGTGTGGTGGTGCCGGGCGTGCTGGCTAGCGCGGAGCGCCACGGGCTGGCAGTGGAGTCACTCTCCGGCGAAGATCTTGCCAAGCGCTTCCCAGCCTTCCGTGGGAGTGGTCAAATGGCCGTGGTGTTTGAGAAGGACGCTGGCTTTCTCCGTGTGGAGGGCTGCGTGCTGGCGCATGTGAATCAGGCGAAGGCTTGCGGTGCGGAGGTGCTGACCGGGGTCAAGGTAGAGCACTGGAAGGCGGGTGCTGCAGGCGTGGAGTTAAGTACCAGTGAGGGGCCACTTGGGGCTGGAGCGCTAGTGGTGGCGGCTGGTGCCTGGGCACCGAGATTGCTGGCACCGCTGGGCTTGAAGATGCGTGTCCTGCGCAAGCAGCTCTACTGGCTCGCCGCTCGCTCAGGGGGCCACTTGGCTGAGTGTGGCAGCCCGTGCTTTTTCTATGAGTTGCCGGAGGGGCAGTTTTACGGATTTCCGGAACTCGAGCCGGGAGATGGCGTGAAAATGGCCTGTCACACGGGGGGGGAGGAGGCGTGTGATCCGGAGAAAGTGAACCGTGAGCTGGACGTAGTGGAGGCTGGCAAGGTGAGGGACTTTGCGGCAAGTTGGCTGCCGGAGGTGAGCGGTGAGGTGCTCCGTCACGAGACCTGCCTCTACACCATGAGTCCGGATGAGCAATTCATCATCGACTGCCACCCGTTGCAGCCGAATGTCTGCTTCGCGGCAGGGCTTTCAGGACACGGTTTCAAGTTCGCCAGCGTGCTGGGCGAGGTGCTGGCAGATATGGCGGTGGACGGACGCGCGGAGCTGCCGGTGGACTTTTTGAGCCTGCGCCGATTTGGGTGAAAGACGGAGTCTGCGTTGAAGCACAAGGAATCCGGGGGTTGACCCCCACGGGGGCAGCGTCTAAGGGGGGCGGTTACCATGCCTGCATCAGACCGACAGCACACGCTTGCCAAGGCCGCCTCCATCACCGGCACCTCCCTTCACACGGGGGAACCTGTCACGCTCACTCTTCAGCCCGCGCCGGAGAACTTCGGAATCAAGTTCCGCCGCGTGGACTTGGAGGACCAGCCCTTCATCGCGGCACTAGCTGAGAAAGTGCAGAAGGTGGAGCGCGCCACTACCATAGCGGAGGGCAGCGTGAAGGTGCAGACGGTGGAGCATGTGCTCAGCGCCCTTACGGGTATGGGCGTGGACAACGCCATCGTGGAAATGGATGCCAATGAGCCGCCGATAGCGGATGGCAGTTCACTGCCTTTCGTCGAACTGATCAAGGCTGCCGGGTTGCAAGAGCAGAGCGCCGCGCGGAAGGTATTTGAGATTCGCGAGCCGATTTATCAAGAGACGCGGGACGGTACCATCATCCACATCGTTCCAGACAAAAAGTTCCGCATCTCGTGCACCAACGTGGGACCAGACGGGCGCAACACCCAGTTTTACAGCACGGAAGTCACTCCCGAGATCTACGAGAAGGAAATCGCTCCGGCGCGGACCTTTGTCTATTACGAGGATGTAGCGCCGCTGGCTGAGAAGGGATTGATCAAAGGTGGCACGCTGGAGGCTGCAGTGGTCATCCGGGGAGAGACCCTGCTCTCCAAGCACCCGCTGCGCTTCAAGGAGGAGTTCGCTCGGCACAAAATCCTGGACATCATCGGTGACCTCACGCTCGCTGGCCGCCGCATCCTCGGACACGTGATTGCCGTCCGCCCGGGGCACGGCCCGAATACGGAGGCTGCCCGTGCCATTGACAAGCAATACCATGACATGCGCTCCATGGTACCGGCCACGGTGAATCTGCCCATGGGAGACGCCGTACTGGATGTGAACGAGGTGATGAGCATCCTGCCGCACCGCTATCCTTTCCTGATGGTGGACCGCATAGTCGGCTTTGAAGGTGAGACCAAATGCACTGGAATGAAGTGCGTGACCATCAATGAACCCTACTTCGAAGGGCACTTCCCTGGCCACCCCATCATGCCCGGCGTGCTGCAACTTGAAGCCATGGCCCAGGTGGCCAGCGTGCTCATGCTACGCCAGCCGGCGAACCAGGGCAAACTCGGCTACTTCATGTCCGCCAACAATGTGAAGTGGCGAAAGCCGGTGCTGCCGGGGGACAATCTCTTCATCGAAACCGAACTGCTCAAGATGAAGCGCAACATTGGCCAGGCGCTCGGGCGCTGCATCGTGAATGGCCAAGTGGTGTCCGAAGCAGAGTTGATGTTCAGCCTCATTGACCGCTGATGATCCACCCCACTGCCATCGTCGATCCGAAGGCGAAACTGGGCAAGGATGTCCACGTAGGACCTTACTGCATCATAGGGGCGGACGTGGAGCTGGGAGACGGCTGCTGGCTCCAGCATCACGTCACCCTCATGGGCCCGAGTCGGTTCGGAAAAAACAACCGCTTCTGGGCCTACGGCTCCATAGGCCAGCAAACCCAGGACTTGAAGTACAAGGGCGAACCCACGTGGCTGGAGGTTGGAGATGACAACAACTTCCGGGAGTTCTGCACCGTGCATCGTGCCACATCTCCCAACGACCGCACCCTCATCGGCAGCCACAACCACTTCCTCAGTTACTGTCACATCGCCCATGATTGTGTGGTGGGAAATCATGTCATCTTCTCTAACAACGGCACCCTGGCCGGGCATGTCATCGTGGAAGACCACGTCATTCTCGGTGGGCTGAGCGCGGTGCACCAGTTCTGCCGTATCGGACGCCACGCCTTCATCGGAGGCTGTGCCAAGATCACCCAAGACGTGCTGCCCTTCACCATAGCAGATGGAAACCCCGGCCGCGCTCGTGGGCTGAATCTCGTGGGCATGAGACGCTCTGGCTGCACCGAGCAGCAGATCAAAGCCGTCAACTCCGCTTACCGCACGCTCTACCGCAAAGGACTGAACACCAGCCAAGCTCTGGAAGCCATCCGGTCCAAATCCATGACCCTGGAGGTCGAACTCATCGCCACCTTCGTAGAGCAGAGCCAGCGCGGCATTGTCAGCGCAGGCAAGAACGGAGCGGACTGAACCACCCTCCGCGAGGGGAAATACAGCCCTTTCGCTGCACCCTGCAAGCCAACCGTTGTCTCTCAGTGCCGAGGTTGGTAAGAACGCGTCACCATGGTGCTGCGGATGACCGGGGGCCGGACACACGGAGCGCCATCGACGGAAACGGTGGAGCGTCCATAGACTCCCGTCGGCATTGGGACACTCGGTCTGACCAGCGCACCATAGTGGGCCGACAGGCTCACATTCCCCGAGGGCCTCGCATACCAACCACTGCGGTGGGCAGGAGCCGTCGCGCAGGGAACATACACGCCGTTCCGCCTCGCATACGTGCCCACGATCGAAGCCGTGACCGGGTGAGTGAAGTAGTTCGACTTGTAGAGACGCGGGTCGCAGTGCTCCCCGTAGCCATGACCCACCCCATATCCCATGCCACCGTCATTCCAGCCGAACTGATCCACAAACCAGAAGCCCCCGCCTGCCACGCCGTTCTGGGCAGCTATGGCCTGCATCTGAGCACTCTGCTGAATGGAGAGAAGCGTCTGCGTCTCCAGCCATCGCTGCCGCGCCTCGGCCAGTGCCTTGGCACGCTCTGCCGCCGCTTTGGCCGCTGCCGCACGTGCTTTCTCCCGGTCCTCCTTCACCTTCGCCTCGTAGGCGCGTGTCTTGGCAGGATCATAACCAAACTGCTCTTGCGCCGCCTCATTCATGTCCACGAACAGCACCTTGGCGATGCCATTTGAATGACGGAACGTCACCCCATCCGGGCTCACCTTGAGCACTCTGCAGTTCTGGTAAGACTTCCCGTTGCGCGTCACCACCTTGGTGGCACCAGCGTCAGCATGAATAGGAGCCGCGCAAGCGAGCAGAAGTGCGATAGCAGCAAAACAAGTTCTCATGGTTTCTTTGAAGATTTCAGTTCCTCCAAGAATCACGAGTGACTGCGCCCTCGTCGAGAAATGCAGTTTCGTTAAATCCGACTCATTATAGAACCTCTATAAAACGACAAAATAGCCGTTCCATCTCGCTAACCTTCCACTGGTGCGAAAGGAAAAAATGGGTCTTTTGCGATCTACAATGTTGGGAGCAGTCCCACGAACATCGTCACGCCAAGGCTGCAAGCTGCCCACTGCTCGCGATGACGACACCAGCCAATACCGAGGAGCTCACCTCATGGCTCCACACGCTCAAGATGACTACGCGCTCGTTTTAACTCTTCGATTCAAAAGCCCAGCATGTGTAACATTACCGACCAAAACAAGATCAGCCAACCTCCCACGCTCAGCTTGGTTGACATCGCTAAGTGGCAGTTCCCAGACTTGCCGCCATCGGATTCGAAGCCGCCAATCATCGCTGCCATTCCGTCCCTTCAACGTCAAGCCGTCTGGAAACCGGGACAGATCGAAAGGGTGTGGGACTCCATTCTGCGTGGCTTCCCCATTGGCGCATTAGTGGTGAGCGAGAAATTTGATGGGCAAGCCAGCAGAAGCGGACGTCATGGAGAAGGCTGGCCCGAAGAAGATGTAACTCACTTCCTGCTTGACGGCCAGCAGCGTTGCAATGCCATCGCACTTGCTTTCAAAGACGCGCTCGTTGTTTCAGCCGAAGGACAACAGCCTCTAGCGAGCCTGTGGATTGATCTCAACCCTGAATCGCTCCCAGACTCCGCGACCCGGCGCTTCGTTCTGCGGGTGCTCACCACTTCACATCCGTGGGGTTATGCACTTGATGATGCCGCATCTCCGCTTGGGCTTGAGAAAATCAAGAAATCACTGAGGCACCATGGCGACAAACGCCCTCAAATAACGAGTGCGTGGCCCGAACAAGCAAGATGCCCCGTGCCTTTCGCGTGGTTGATCCACCACACTTTTTGCGGCGAGGGGCCGCTTTGGGAGGGGATCAAAAGGAAATGTCTGGCCTCTCCGAACAGTGGGCTAAAGCCTGCCGCTCAGTTTTTGAATAATCAGCCCCATGCCGAATCGCTTCAACGATTCGAGGTAGCGCTTCAGAAGCTCAAAGCCTATCGGTTGGTAGCCTTGCACGTGCCGAATGAAGTCATTCACCCCGCAGCAAACGAACCGACCAACAACGAGCAACCGCCTGACGCAAACGAACGCATCCACAACGTCGAGCACTTGTTCCAACGCTTGAACAGTGCCGGAACGGAGCTGCGTGGGGAGGAACTTCTTTACTGTCTGGTCAAAGCTTACTGGCCTGGAATCGAAGACTCTTTCGAACAGATTCGTGACGAGAGAGGCCGAGCGTGGCTGCCTATGCCAGCGTCAAGACTCGCCGTCTTGGGAATCCGCGCTGCAATCATCGAGCACAAACGTGGAGCCTCGTTCTCGGCCAGCTCATCCATCACCGAAGTTCGACGGCTTGGTGGCGCACCGCCTACTGACGAGGGAGCAGGCGCGGTGCGGCGTTATCTTGGCATCGGAGTGGAGCCGAAAAACAGTGATCTGCATCTGAATCTAAGGCGCATCGATGAATGGCTGCTCTACAAAGGCCCGGGAGACTTTGGCCTTCCCGCAGTCTTGCGCTCCAGCCTCGCCAGAGGTGCTCCAGAGGTATTCCTTCTGTTGCTTCATCTGGCTCAGAAGACATGCCACCAAGATCTCGCTGCCTTGCGCAAGCCACTGATCGCTCTCGCGACGGCGATTCACTGGTTTGGCATCGATCAGAAGAAAGGCGTTCAAGAAATGCTGTCCATGTTACAGGCCGACTCACTCACTCAAGACACCTTTCGCGGCATTCTGACGCCACTCATGAATTCTTCCGCTCTTTTGCATCTGCCGCAACCAGCCGACGTAAAGCGTCTGCCGTTGAGCGTTTCAGCTGCGACTGCGAATCTATCGGAATGGACCATCAATGAGCAGTTTGAAAAGGCAAATACCCCCGATCCGATTCGGTGGTTCTTCGATCGACTGAGATGGTGCAAACCCATGTTGCTGTTTGCCCAGCGTCACTATATGAACCAGCAGTTTGGGGAGTATGACCCCTCTTGTATGGATGTATGGAAAGATCACAATCGGCCTTGGGACTACGATCACATTCTTCCGAGTGCAACATTGAAGAGTAACTCACGGGCACACAGAGAATCTTGCCGACAGTGGTTGAACTCGATCGGCAACCTTCGGGCATGGCCGCTTGAACTCAACCGAGAACGCCAAAATGACATTGCAAACCAAAGCATTCTACCGCCGGACTTTGAAGATTCGTTCATCGAGGACCAGGACGAATGCAATGCGTTCTCTCTCACTTGGGACGACGTAGCTGACGCGAACAAATCCTCCGGCTTCATGAACGCAGCGTTCTACAGACTACATCGAATCTACTCAGAATGGTTCAACCAACTCGAAGTCCAACTGCTTCTCGACTCGCCGCCCCTCACGTCTTCCCCAGCTTCGCCAGAGCTTCGATAATCTCGGAGGCGAAGAGGTTGTCGTCGTTCACGATGATGGGCGGGTGTTTGAGGGAGTAGAGCACGTTCACCGGGATGGCGGCGCGTTGCAGTTTGGCGAGTTCTGCGGCGATCTCGGGGTTGTTGTCGGTCCAGTCGGCCTTCACGGTCTTGATGCCGTGTTTCTCGAACAGCGCGATGATTTTCGGATCACTATAGACATGCTTGTTCACTTGGCAGGTCACGCACCAGCGGGCGGTGAAATCCACGTAAACAATCTCGCCCTCATCCACCAGCGCCGGCACCAAGTCGGGTGTCCACGCGGCCCACTGGAGTTTGCTGTCTGTCTTTGGCGGTGGCCAGCCCATCCACAGTGCCCCCAGCACGGCGAGGACGGTCACCACCATGCCGGCGCGGCGTGCGGTGGTGCTGCGATGCGGTAACACCCAGCGGCCATACACCCAGCAGCCGAAGGCCAGCAAGACGGCCCCTTGGATGGCAAGGAGGAAGCTGATCTCTGGGACCAGTCCGGCGAGCGTGAAGAGCATGTAACCTGCGGTGCCGATGAGCAGGAAGGACATGCCTTGTTTGAAGCTCTCCATCCAAGCGCCGGGACGCGGTAGCAGTTTCACCAGGCCGGGGGCAAAGGAGAGCACGAGGTAAGGAGCACTCAGCCCAAGACCGATCACAGTGAACACCAGCAGTGCGAAGCCGGTGGAGAGTGAAGTCGCCCAGGTCAACGCCGTGCCCAGGAAGGGCGCGGAGCACGGGGTGGCCACCACGGTAGCGAGCAGGCCATCAAAGAACGAGCGCCCGAGGCCAGACTGATGCTGCACGGTGTTGGCAATGCTCATGGCACTGGTGCCGATCTCAAACACGCCTGCCATATTGAGTCCGAAGACGACAAAGAAATACGCCAGCACCAAAACGAAGCCTGCAGACTGAAGCTGACCGCCCCACGTGAGACCGAGCAACTTCACCAACAGGGCCAGCACCCAGAAGCAAACCAACACACCAAACGTGTAAGCCACACCGTGCAGGATGACCTTGCTCCGGCTCTCACCTGCCTGCTGCACGAAGCCCATGATCTTCAGCCCGATGACGGGGAACACACAGGGCATGATGTTCAGGATGAGTCCGCCTAGGAACGCAAACAATAGCAAGGTGGCCGTGCTCAGACCGCCAGTGGCCGCATCGCTCGCCGCTGGAGGCATTGCTGACGCAGCCGCGTTGGCGTCGGCTTTTGCGCCGGGCGTGAGGTTGATGGTGAATGCCTTCACGGCAGGCTTTCCTGCGAGCCAACCATTCGCCGCAGTGAGCAGGCCGGTCAGCGATTCCGCAGGAGTCTCGCCTTCGTCATAGACGAGCGGAACAATAAAGTCAGATCCGTCTTTGCGGACCTCCTGCGCCTTCTGGGAGTCGATGTCGGCGGTCTGCGAGAAAAAGTAAATGTCACCAGGATCGGTATTGGCACCATCGCCGGGCGTCAGTCGAAGCTGTGGACCGGAGTCCGTTTTTTCGGCCACGACGGTCCAGCCTTCGATGGCCACGGGCAGCTCGCTGCGGGCCTTGGCAAAGAGCGCTGTGTTCCTCGCATCGCTTGCGGGTTCCGTCGCAGCGGAGAGCTCCAGTGCCGCATCCGCTTTCACCGGCATGCAGCTCTCTCGGCAGACCAGCGCGTTCACCATCACTGCCAGCGGCACCTTTTCACCAGGGGCGAGGGTGGCAGGCGGCGTGATGTCCACCAGCACCACGGCATCGTTCTCGTAGCCGTAGTTGATGAAGCCCAGTGCATTCATCTTGTGTGGCACCGGCCAGACCGGTTCGCCCGCGCTGAAACCCTCTGGAAGCGTCCAAGTGAAGCTGGTGGCGCGTCCCGGTCCACCGGGATTCAGCCAGTAGGAGTGAGCTTTCGGTGCGTGGGAGAGAGTGACCGCCACGGTGAAGGGCTTGCCCGCCGCGATGGCGCTCTGCTCGCTGCTGAGCTTCACTTGAAGCATGGGATCTGACTGAGCAAGCGCGGAAGCAGCGAAGAAGGCGGAGATCAAAAGCAGTCGGGCGAGCATAGGTGTAGGTGGACCCTGTCCAGTGGACTATACGAGCCAGAGGACGCAACGTTATTCTGGGGTCGGCGATTCCTGTCCTAGGAATGGCCTACGACCTTCCATGGGATAAGAGAACCTTTCGAAGGCAGAGGGCTGGACTCTCAAGTGCCTTGCCCGCTGCCGCTTGGTCTCGGAGGTAGCTGGATCTGTTCTAGGGAGGCGGCCATGCCGCGCCGGGGCGGCGCGGTAACAGGGACGGTGCTGCCTAGAGCAGCCTTCTTCTGCTGCTTGAGCGTCTCGGAAGGGTCAAAGTTGGCCGCAGGTGGACCGTATAGCGAGGCCATGGCCTTCGCCATGGCGGAGGCTTCCACGGGTGGTGGAGTGAGCAACCACGGCAGCCGCCTGCCAAGCTCGGCGTCCAGGGATTCGAAGTGCTCGTCAGTGATGGCTTCGTTTTCGAGTTGGTCTAGGTAGGCCTTCGCGTCTGGATTGTTCTTCACCAGCTCCTCGGCTCTGGCTTTTTCCTCTCCTTCCAGGGTGTCGAGGTACAGAGATTCGACGATATGAAACATTTCCTGGATCTGACTGCGGGCTTCAGACGCTGGTGCGGAAGTCTGTTGAAGTTCTCCGCCTCCATCCCGAGATTCGGCACGGTGTTTGCCTCGCTTGATGCTGCGTCGTGACTTCATGCCTTGGGAAAGTGTTGGTTGCGCATGGACTCTTTCGCTTCCTTCAGATTGGAACGATGATTGCGCGGAGGCACCTTTTCGCTGCCGGGCAGTGTTTCGTTTTCGAGTCTAGTCTCTACGGACTCTCGCAGGGCTGCTGGAAGTGTCCTTGTAGCGGCGCGGACTTCGCGCTCAGCGATCTCGTAGTCGGTCTCTGATAGAAGCTGTCCCGAGTGATGGTCCAGAGCTTCCAGCGGTGTAGCGATCATGCGCCCAAGCCTTCTCGCTCGGTCTAGCGCGAGGTACTCCATGTTGTCATGAAACAGACCTTTGAGAGCCCTTTGCCCTTGGTAGGTGACGGCACCTGAACAGAGCTTGTTGCGGACGGCGACGTAGGCATCCTGCATTACATCGTGGTACTCTCTACTGATGCCGTTACGGCTGCAAATGTTCCATGCCACACGCTTCAGTTTTTCGTGGTTGTCTGGCTGATATAGCAAAGCGAGCCAGGCCTGAACCTGGTCGAGCGTTGGCAGCACCTTGAGTGGTGGCTGGTCGTTTGGGTTCGGGTCCATGGCTGGGTGGATGGTAATCGTTGGACGGGGTGTTTGGCAAAAGGTTTTCCGGCGGTGAGGCATGCTCGTCAGTCGTCGTCGAGCGATTTAAGAAACGTTTTCCAAGTGTCGTCATCATCGTCATCCGATGATTTGGACTCCTCCGTTTCGGCTGCCTTTTTACGGGACTCTTCCTGACGCTGTGCAGCGGCTTTTTCCGCCTCGCTGCTCTTCTTCAGCCTAGTGTAGTCCAGGTAGTGGAGGTTGGCCTGGATGTTGTCTGTGTTGGAGTACACGTAGGCGAGGAAGAACTCCGTGATGGTGGCGGAACGTACCTTGAGCTCTTCAGCGAGCTGAAGAATCAAGTTCCGACGCGACTGATTCTCACTCTCAAAAGCCTCCCACCACTTGCGGGCGGAGCCGGTCGTTTCATCCCACCCGATGCGGGCTTTGGTTTGCTTCAGGAGGTCATCAATGGCTTCCACCGTCCAGCCGGCGGTGTTGGTGATGCCGGGCCGTAGCTCGCCTGCGGCTGAGGCGCTTGAACCGCCGCCGTCCAGGTCCGGGGGCTCACGTCTAGGCAGGGGCAAGTCACCGTCGTCATCCAGCCAGGGTTTTTCATCATCCACTTCATAGGCCGCTTTCAACCAGCCTTGAAACGGCGGCGTGTCGGCGAAGAGGAAAGTGATGCGCGGTCCCAGCTCATCATCCCGTACGGGTGAAGCGATCTCCTGGGGGAGCAGCAGAGGACGGTGCAGCGGGGAGATGTTCAAGGCGGACCCGGTGGAGTTGACGGTGACGTTCTCCGCCTGGATCATTCCAGTGAGTGAGCTGGCAGCAGCGGCATCTTGTTCTGCCACAGGAGGAATGAGGATGCGGTGGTTGAAGGCGGCCATGACTGACGACGCTGCCTCCCGGTATTCGGCGCTGATTTGCTCAGAGGATTGGATGGCGGCAAAGATGGCGGCGTTGCGCTTGCGCAGGGTGTGAGCGCGGCGTTCAAAGTCCGGCAGGCGCCCCACCGCAGAGGCGAACTCATCGATGAAAATGCCGAGCGGGCGGGGAAGGGGGCCTCCGGCAGCACGACCAGCGGAGATGATCCAGGCCATGAGGCGATGAAGGAAGGCGTTGGTGAGAGGTCTGACCCGGTCCACAGCCTCTTCATCCAGGCTGAGGATGAGCACGGTAGGTTCCTCAGCAAGCATGTCGAACTTCAGCTCCGAGCTGCTAGTGGTCTGGATGATGCGCTCATCACAGAGGGCAATGAGGTGGTTGGAGGCTTCGGCCACGCTGGTCTCGGTGTTCCGATTGCCGGCATCCAGTTCTGTGGCAAAGCGCTTGAGTTCCGGCACGTTGGTGCGCTCAGCCAAGCTGCGCATCTCGAATGAGCCAGCATCCAGCAGCCGCCTTGCCTCTCCGAGACTCGCGTTGCCTTCTTTGGCCATGGCACGAAAGATGGCGGAGAGGAGCTGTGTGGCCTGATGTCGGAAGTAAAGGCTGTCGCCCCCAATGTGCTGCCCCATTGACGCGGTGAGACTGCTGGCCAGATCGTAAGCGTCGGCACGGCGCGTGATGCCATCCAGACAGTTCCAGTAATGCGTGGAGTGCACGGGGTCCAGCCAGTTAAGACGGACAATGCGGGCGTTCTTTCCGCGGACGTGCTGGGCGTAGCGGATGATGCGCTGCTCCTCGCTGCGTTGGGCATCGATCACTACGAGTGACATGTCCACATTTCTGATGGCGGCGAAGATGCTTCGTAGCATGAACCGCATGGTTTTTCCGGAGCCTGTCTTGCCCGTCACAAGGGTGTGTCGAAGGCATTCCTCCCATGGCAGACGCAGTGTGGTCATGGGCAGTGGTCCGACGAGCGAGCCATCCTCATTGAGTTCGGCAAGCGGCGTGAAGCCGGGAATGAGCAAGGGTGGCGCTTCCCAGGGTCGGATGGGTTTGGAAGCTGGTTTGGTGGATTTTTTGGATCGCTTTTTCATGGGTGTGGTGGGTTGTGGGTCTTTTGGTGGAGCGACAGCCTTTGGGGCTCAGAGTGTCCAGCGTTTGAGGTCGTTGGCGTTGGCGAGCCGCGTTTCGGGCGATGAGCCGGCACCACGCGCCGTGCGGCGCAGGGTGCGGGTGCTGGGGACGGGCGTGGATGTGCTGCGGCTGAGTTCTGGTAGCGGCGGGATATGACAGGGTTCGATGGCTGCTGCCGCTCCCCCTTTCACGGTGGCGGCGTTGACCGTGATCTTGGTATCGATGCCCGGAAAGGTCTGCTGCCTCTGGAGGGCCACGTTCTGGATGATCTGGTAAGTGACGTTTTCCAGACTGTGGGCGTTACGACCCAAATCGAGCGCCTGGCTGGCGATCTCCTCCAAGGCGCATGGAGTGAACTCCAGTTTGATGCCCAGTGCGGTCTGGGCGAAGCGGATGGCGCGGGTGGCGAAGTCCGGACCGCGCATGACCTCCCCCAGCGTCTCCCGAGTGAGTGCCGGCAGGTGTATTTTCAGCTTCACCGCGTCTAGAAACGTGTGGGTGAAACCGTAAGTGACCAGCGCCTCGTCAGTGGGCTTCTCATGGCCGATGGAGATTGTTTGAGGGCCGTCCTGGCCCATGAACCCCATCTGCCTGTTCGTGGTGAAGTCCGGCAGCGAAGAGGTAAAAACGAAGGTGATTTGCGACGCCGGATTGACCTCCACCATCTGGCCCTGGTGAAACGTGCGGAAGCTTTCCCTCCGGAGGAGCGAAGCCAGGTTGGCTTGGAGGAGTGCGCCCACCTCGCCCGCACGTGCCAGACGATCAATCCCGCGCATGAGGATGATGCCCAACCAGCGCTTGGGATCGATTTCCTGCAACTCGCCGCAGAACTCGGAGACGGCGTCGTCGATCCTCCGCGGCACGGCTCCACCCAAGGCCGGAAGATAGTCCAGCGGGTCCAGCTCCACCACGGGTACGCCGAGTTCAGCCGCCAGAACGTGGAAGAGAGCCGCCTTCCCACAACCGGCGGGACCGGTGGTAAAGAAACTCGGTGAGGGGTGGCCTATTTGCGGGCTGCGCTGTGCAATGTTGAGGAAGGTCCGAACCATCTGGTAGGCCTCGCTGGGCCCGGCAAACTTTCGGATGGGTGAACTGGAAGGGGTGTGGTGCGTGTTCATGAGCAAAATGGCTTCTAAAAGTCCAGTGCATGGCGGCCCGATTTACTGCACACTTTTTCCGATTATTTTTCCGCGCCCGGTCTGCCCCCCATTTTTGGAATCCGTGTCAGACTCTCCAAGTCAGCTTCGTTACTGCGTCCAACATGAACATTGCCTGCAAACGTTACCTGCATCGCCGGGCCTTTTTGAGGGGGGCCGGCACGTTTTTGAGCCTGCCTTTTCTGGAGGCCATGGTACCGGCATTCGCCACCCGGGCGCAAGCTGCGGTGGCACAGCCGCCACCTCGCTTCCTGGCCATGTGTGCTACGCTAGGCTTTCACACGCCGTTCTTGTTCCCCAAGGAAACGGGAGCGGACTACACGCTGACTCCCTACCTGGAGCCTCTCAAGGACTTGCGCGGCGACTTCTCGGTTCTCTCTGGCCTGCAGCACATGGAGCAGAACGGGGCGAATGGGCATACCTCGGAGATGACCTGGCTGACTTCCGCCAAACATCCTGGGCTGGCGGGGTTCAAGAACAGCATCTCGATTGATCAACTCATCGCTGAACACATCGGCTCACAGACCCGGTTCCCAAGCCTGGTGCTTGGCACGGGCAGTGAATCGCTTTCATGGTCGGCCAGCGGTGTGGCGCTTCCAGCCGAGAGTTCCCCAGCACGTGCCTTTCAGCAGTTGTTCGTCAACGGAACGCCTGAGGAGGTCACCGCGCAAGTGAAGGGCCTCAAGCGCGGACGCAGCGTGCTGGACACCGTGATGGGCCAGGCAAAAAAGTTGCAAGGTGAGCTGGGCAAACGCGACCAGGAGAAGCTGGACGAATACTTCTCGGCCGTTCGCGATCTGGAGACCCGACTCGTGCAGAACGAAGAGTGGGCACAGAAGCCCAAGCCGCAAGTGGAGGCCAAGCCGCCCACGGACATCCAAAGCCGCACGGATGCGATAGGTAAAATGAAGCTCATGCAAGACCTCATCCTGCTCGCGCTTCAGACGGACTCCACGCGCACCATCACCCTGCGGCTCAACGGCATGAATGCAGTACCTGAGATCGAAGGTGTGCGCAACGACTGGCACAATCTCTCCCACCACGGTCAAGATGAAGCGAAGATCGAGGAGTTGAAAGTGATCGAGCTGGCCGAGTTCACGGCGTTTGCGGACTTCTTGGGCAAGCTGAAGAGCAGAGGACTGCTGGACAGCACGGCGGTCTTGTTCGGCTCCAATCTCGGAAACGCCAGCGCCCACCATACCACGAATCTACCTTTGTTGGTTGCAGGTGGTGGTTACAAACACGGACGTCACATCTCGTTTGACCCAGAGAAGCACGTCTTCTCCAACCTCTTTGTCTCTCTGGCGCAGCGCATGGGTGTGGAGACCGAGCGCTTCGGTTTCAGCACCGGCGTTCTGGATTTGAATCAAGCTTGAGCATGAGACGGTGGTTTGCTTGCCTACTGCTGGCTGGTGGCGCACAGGCCGCGCTGCCTGAGATTCAGCCCTTTCTGGATGCGCACTGCATGGACTGTCATGACGCTGACGTGAAAAAGGGCGGCCTGGACCTGACCTCTCTCTCCACGGATGCGGCGGATGCGGCTGCTCATAAAAAGTGGGTGCGTGTTTACGACCGCGTGGTTTCGGGCGAAATGCCGCCAGAGAAACGAGAGCGCCCCGCAGCCGCAGAGATAAAGGAGTTCATGGCCGCGCTGGGGAAAGATTTGTCCGCCAAGCACGAGGTGCAAAAAGGCACGGTGCTCCGTCGGCTCAACCGCAATGAGTATCAAAACACGCTCAATGATCTGCTCGGTGTGCGGGTGAGCGTGGCAGAGCTGCTGCCGGAAGACGGACGTGCTCATGGATTCGACACGGTGGGCGAGGCGCTCTCCATCTCCGGCATTCAGATGCAGCGCTACATGGAAGCCGCTGAACTGGCGCTCAACGCCGCTCTACATGCCGGGGAAAAGCCGGAACTCCTACGGGAGACGTACAGCTTTGAGCACGAACGCAACAAGGATGCCATAGGCAAGCACTGGCTGAAGCGGCCGGACGGTGCCATCGTCGTCTTCAATGAAGGCGGTTTTCCCGGTACGCAACTCTGGGGCATGAAGGTGCCTGTGGCAGGGGATTACAAACTGAGGATTCGCGGATACGGTTATCAAATCGACGAGCCGGTCGTCTTCGCCGTCATCACAGGTACTTTTGACTTTCGCAGTGCCGACTTTGTAACGCACAGCTTTCACGAACTACCCGCAGGCAAGCCGGGGGAGGTGGAAGTGGTGGTGCCTCTTAAAGCTGGCCAGGGAGTGAAGCTCAGCCCCCAGGGGCTCAATGGTCCCAGCGGACGCTCACCTATCAAGGATGGTCCGTCCAACTACCCGGGAGAGGGTTTCGCCTTGCTGTCAGTGGAGGTGGAGGGACCACTCATCAAGGACTGGCCGCCGCGTGGAAAGACCATGCTCCTCGGTGACGCACCCGTGATCGAGGTCATGCCCAAACAGCCGTGGAAACGCAAAGAGCGTGGTTACAAACCCGTCTTCACTGCCGAATGTGCGGACCCGTCTGGCGAAGCCAGGAGGCTGCTACCCACTTTCATTTCCGCCGCCTTCCGCCGACCTGTGACACCAGAAGAGTGTGAGCCTTACTTCCGGCTCTTTGATGAGCAACTGGCGCTGGGCGAGGGCTTCCTCGCCTCCATGCGCACGGCCGCCGTGGCGGTCCTTTGTTCTCCCGAGTTTCTGTTTCTGAAGGAGCCTCAAGGTAGGCTGGCGAACGGCCAACTCGCCACCAGACTGAGTTACTTCCTCACCCGTAGCGCTCCAGATGCTGAGCTGCTGACAGCCAGCGTCGGCCAGCCCGAGGTGCTCAAGGCGCAGTCTGAACGCCTGCTGAGTGGCCCGGCACTGGAACGCATGGTGGCCGACTTTACAGACGGCTGGTTGAACCTGCGGGAGATCGAGTTCACCACGCCGGACAAGCAGCTCTACCCTGAGTATGATGAGTTGCTTCTTCACTCTATGCTCCGAGAGACGCGCAGCTTCATCACCACTCTCATAAAGGACAACCTGGATGTGGGAAATCTCATCTACAGTGATTTCGCCATGCTCAACAGCCGCCTTGCGAGGCACTATGGCATCCCGGGCGTTAGCGGTTTGGAAGTTCGCAAAGTCAACCTACCTCCGGACTCACGGCGCGGCGGCATCATGACTCATGCGAGCGTCCTGAAAGTCTCTGCCAACGGCACCAACACCTCGCCGGTGTTGCGCGGCGTATGGGTGCTCGACAGGCTTCTTGGCCAGGAGGCACCGCCACCACCACCAGGCACTCCTGGCGTAGAGCCAGACATCCGTGGAGCCACCACATTGCGCGAGTTGCTGGACAAGCACCGCAGCATGGACAGCTGCAACGGCTGCCATCGCATCATCGACCCACCGGGATTCGCCATGGAGAATTATGACGTCATTGGCGGCTGGCGAGAGCGCTTCCGCAGCATCGAGAAAGGGGATAAAGTGGACCTCAGCATCGATGGGCGGCGTGTGAACTACCGCCTTGGCCCGCCCGTGGATGCCAGTGGTGAGCTTGTGGGGCGCGGCAGCTTTACTGACATGCAGGGGTTCCAGAAGCTCCTCCTCCAGGACAAGGAGCGTGTCGTGCGCTGCGTCGTGGAAAAACTCCTCACCTTTGCCTGCGGGCGTGAGATGGGCTTTTCCGACCGTGCGGAAATCCAGCGCATCGTTACGGCACTCCGCAGCAGCGGCCATGGCATGAGGGACCTCGTCCACGCCGTTATCCAAAGCGACATTTTCCGAAACCGATGAACGCCCTCCTCACTCTGCTCCTCCTCCTTCCCATCGCAGCGGCGGCTGCAGATGACACCGCGCTGACCAAGCTCGGCGCAAGCATCAACGAGACTGCCGGAGGCACCATGCGCGTGCAGGTGAAGTGTGAGAGCTTCACCCTGGCAGACTTCCGCACACTCGGCAGCTTCACTGCCATCACGGATCTCACCATCAGCGGCAAAACGATCACGGATGAGACCCTCTCCCTTCTCAGTGGCCTAACCAATCTGGAGCGTCTGAGTATTGATGGCATGCAGGTCAGTGATGAAGGATTCAAACACTTCACTGCATTCACCAAGCTTAAGTCGCTCTCACTGTTTCATCCCGCGTTTCGCAATCCTATCTTCACTGGCAGCGGCCTGGCCCACTTGAAAGCGCTGCCGCAGTTGGAGAAGCTCACCTTTGCCGGAAGCAGCACGGGAGATAAAGCCATGGAGGCCATTGCCCAACTAACGCAACTCAAAGAGTTCCGGACCTGGCACACAGCGCAGACCCAAGCCGGCAATGCCTATTTGCTGAAGCTGCCCCAGCTGGCCATCCTCCGCCTGGGGCAGCGCCTTCCGGAGTGGGGCAAAGATTCCCCGGCGAGTCTGGATGAGTCCACCCTGGTCACCGTGGCCAAAATCCAAACACTTCAGTCACTGGAACTCACTGAGATGCGCCTTACGTCAGCCGTTCTCCCCCACCTCCAAGCGCTTCCGAATCTCAAGAAGCTCAAGATAGAGATGAGCGCCATCTCCGCAGAAGATGTGGCCAAACTTAAAGACGGCCTACCCAACTGCGAGGTCACGCATAAGCCACTGACGCCGGATGAAGCGGAAGCGCTGCTGGTGAAGAAACTCAGGTTGCACTAAGCGGCACTTGGTGGGCGGCGGTCACCAGCCCCGCACCTTCTGGTGTACGCGGGCGACTTCACCCATGTAGTGCTGCATGGCGTAGGCTTGTGCGGCTTGTGTGATGTGCTCCCTTGCCTTGTCGGTTTCTCCAAGAGCTTCGTGGTAGAGGCCGAGATACAGATGCGCATAGCAGAGCTGATTGCGCCGGGCTTTCTCACTTCCTTGTGAAGCGGCTGCCAGCACTGCCTCGGCGCTGCCCTTTCCTGCGAAGAGCTGCTGGATCTCCTTCATGGGGATGCGTCCGTCTCCCGTGATGTCAATGAGGTGCTTACGGGCGGCCTCCACGCCTTCCAGTTTCGCCACGCACAGGAAGTGCCAGGCGGCATTCTCCACGTCGTTGCTGTTGGCGGTCTGGTGCACCTCGAACTGCTCGCGCCCCTCCTGAAACTTCCCTGCATAGTAAAGCGCAAGACCGCGCTGCCAGAGCTGCGGCTTGTACTCGGGCGCCAGTTCGATGAGTTTGTCGAAGGCAGCCACGGATTCTTTTGCTCTGCCCTCCATGAAGTTCGCTACTCCCTGATTGAAGAGATCTTGAGGCGTGGCCTTGGGGGCGTAGGCGGACTGGCCCTCTGGAACATAGAAGCGGCCCATCACCTCGAGAATGTCGTTCCGCAAGGCCTCGCCATCTGAGATGGGTTCGTGCCAGCGCTTGATGACACTGCCATCCGGTCCCACCAGCACGGTATAGGGTGTAGGACCGCGCCACTCGGCGTCCAGCGCCTCGATGAGGTCGTCATTCTTCCCGTTGTAGAGGTAGTGGTTCGTGGTGCGGCCCTCTTTCTTGAGCGTGGGCTTGAGCTTGTCTGGCAGGATAGCATTCTTTTCCTCCAGGAACTTCTTCACTGCGGCGCTGCGTTTGGGATCATCCAGGCTGATGGTGATGAGTTCAAAGTCCCTCAGCCCAAACTTGCGGGAGGTCTTTACCAGCTCGGGAAACTCCTCCACGCAGGGTGCGCACCAGGTGGCCCAGACGTTGAATAGGCGAAACTTCGGTGTGCCGTTTGCACGGAGCTTCGCCACCCCTGCGGCGTCGATGGGCTCCACGTCCACCGTGCCGTTCTCCCACTTGGCATCATCAGCAGCCACGGCGGCCTTTTTCTCAAGCCATTTCGTGGAGCAACCGTGCGGCTTCGTTGTTGTCACCGGCACTTCCGTACCGGCGAGCAGCGCTTCCACGGCGTTCCTTGCATCAGGAGAAGTGACGGAGCCTTCATCGGCGTAGCGTGAGTCGTCGAAGCGCCCCTGGTAGCGGAGCTTCCTCTCCTGATCAAAGAGGAAAACGTGTGGCGTGGCCAGGCAGCCATACGCCTTTGCGGTGACCTGTGTCTCGCCATCGTAGAGGTAGGGAAAGTTGAAGTCCTGCTCCGCCGCGTGCTTCTTCATGTCCTCGAAACCGTCGTTGTACTTCGAGTAGCCCAGCTCGTCTGGACGCAAACCTTCTGGGCTGTTGGGGTTGATGGCCACCACGGCCAGGCCCTCCCTTTTGAAATCCGAGACGAGCTTTTTCAGCCTGCCCTCCACGCCTTGCGAGGCAGGGCAGTGATTGCTGATGAAGATGACCATGAGCAGCTTCGCCCCGGCATACTCGCTAAGACGATGCGTGCGGTCATCGATACCCTTGAGGCGGAAGTCCGGCGCACTGGACCCGATGGCAAGCGGGGTGACTTTCACTTCCTGTCCAGGCAGGGTGGTGGCCAAGCCGAGGAGGAGGAAAAAGAAGGTAAGGTGTTTCATGCAAGGAGAGAGGTGGGTTCAGGATGCGGGGCAGAGCAGTTCCAGCACTGGGCGAACTCGCCGGGAACGGTCTCACTGCACGCAGGGCACTGCCAGTCCGGGACGTCAGGCGTTGCGGCTGCGGCCGACTGGCTACGAATGAGTTCCAGCGCGCGGGCTTCGTCCGCCTCATCCAATACGCAGAGCGCAGGATAGAAAACCGGCACCACCACTTCCACTCCGCTGACGAACTCGTTGCGGAAATAGGTGCGTATTCCCGCGTCCTCCAGCAGTGAACGGTAGAAGCCGACGCGTGCGGAGTCGTGGTGGGAGAAGACTTCAATCATGGGCTGGAATGAAAACGTGCTGTCGGGGAGAAAGTGTTCCAGACGCGCAGATTTTTTGCAATGGATGAACACTCAAAATCGTCGAACGTCCAAGCAGTCAACTCAACGTCACACGCCCATGAACACACAGTCCGCCCCACGTCCCTTCTGGAAGCGACCCGCCGTGGTCATCCTCGCCGTCATGCTCGGCACCGCAGGCATCGCCGCAGCTGGCACAGCTTGGTGGGTGAAGCACAACTTCTATGCATCCGCGCTGGATCCCGTCCGGCTCTCTGCTGGTGAGCGTGAGGTGCTGGAGTCCAAGCTCGCTGCTCTCAATGCCGCAGGGGCAGAGAAGACGCCGGAGGAACTGGAGGCGGAGAAGCAGGCTGCGGCGGAACTGGAGAAGCGCACGCTGACTTTGAGCGAACGTGAGATCAATGCCTTCCTCGCTGAGCAGGGCCTTGGTGAACAAATCAAGGTGCATCTTGGCAATGGGACAGGTTCAGCAGAGGCCATCGTGCCCATTGAACCAGATGCTCCCCTGCTCGGCGGGAAGACCCTACGCATCAAGTGCGCGTTTAAGGCGGCCATGGGTGCAGATCAAAAGCTGGCCTTCAGCATCGCGGACATCAGCGTAAGCGGGGTGCCGCTGCCGAATGCCTGGCTGGGCAACATCAAGGGCTTGAACCTCTTTGAGAACGCGGACCTCAGCTCGGATCCTGCCGTGAAGGGCTTCCTCGCTGGCATTCGAGACTTCAGCATTTCCAGCGGCACAATCCGGCTCGTGCTCAACGAGTAATCCGCGCAGCAGAACCTTTTCAGACCCCCAAAATCTGAAGCACACCAGGAGCCGTCGTGCGCGTTGCACGGCGGCTCTTCATTTTCCCGCAACGGGCAGCGGCACACGGATGGTGAAAGTGGTCTCCACCCCCGGCGTGCTTCGCAGCTCAATGCTGCCCCCGTGCGCCTCCACGGCACGTTTCACGATCGAGAGCCCCAGCCCGGTGCCTTTCACCTCACCTTGGCTATGGTGCTTAGCACCGCGGTAGAAACGCTTGAAGACAAAGGGCACGTCATGCACGGGGATGCCTATGCCGTTGTCACTCACCTTCAGCACACACACTCCATCACTCCACTCACCGGAGATGGTGAGCTTCAGCCCAGGACGTGCGTTCTCTTTCAGAGCATTCTCTATCAAGTTGGTGAAAATTTGATCCCAGTAAAAGCGGTCGCCCTCCAGAGTGCCACCCGCCTCCGGGAACTGAAGATCAATCACTGGCCGCCTCTGCTCCACCAGCGGCGTGAGCTGGTCAATCACGCCTTCCACACAGGCTTTGACATCAAAAGGTTCGCGGCTCAGCCTCGAGGTGTCTCCCTCCAGGCGTGAAATGGTGAGCATGTCCTCCACGATGCGCAGGATCCGCCGACCGTGCTTGTCCATCACTTCCAGACAGCGGCGAGCGGCCTGCGGATCATCCACAAAACCATCCCGCAGGGTCTCGATGTAACCATTGATAAGCGTCAGTGGCGTGCGCAGCTCGTGCGAAGCGTTTGCCACGAAGTCTCTCCGAATCTGCTCCGTCTGCACCCTCTCCGTCACGTCTGCGATGACGATCCACACTCCGCCGCCCGCCTGCTGGGGCAGGGGAGCAGCCTCCACTTCCAGAATGCGCTCCTGAGCTTCGGGCAGCCGCAGCCGCGCTGTCCGGGGAATGCCCTTCTCCACCGCCTCCCGAGCCAGCGTCTCCACCTCGTGGTTGCGCACCACCTCCAGCAGACCCCTGCCCTCTGTGGCTTTCGCACCGGTGAAAAGCGCTGAAATCCTACGGTTCCCATATACCAGCTTCAGTGAACTGTCAGCGATGAGGATCCCCACATTCAGCTCCTGTAGTATCGCTTCCAACAGCAGACGCCGGTGGGTCTCCTGCGAGCAGGCAGCGCGGGCAGACGCCACGTCTGCGGCCAAGCGTTCCACCTTGGCGAGCCAGCGCTCACGGTCCCCCCACCACAGCCATGCCATGATGCCCAGGGTGAGGAGAAGCAGCAGAAGTGCAGTCGTCATCGTCTCCATCCGTAGCCCTGACCACGGACGGTGACAATGCGGTCTCCATGGCTGCCCAGTTTTTCTCGCAGCCGCTTGATATGCGTGTCCAGTGTGCGTGTCGCAGTGTCATCCTGGTAGCCCCACACGCCCTGCAACAGCTCCCCCCGCTCATGGGTCACGTCCGGGTTCTCCATGAAGGCGGCCAGCAGCTTGAACTCAATGCTCGTCAGGTCAAAACGCTCCGTGCCCACCAAGAGCGCCAGGTTCTTCCGATCCAGCGTGTAGTCTCCCACCTTGGTCTCGCTGGTGGTGGTCACCTTTTTCACCCTCCGCAGCACCGCGTTCACGCGCAGCAGCAACTCGCGGGGGCTGAAGGGCTTCGTCAAGTAGTCATCCGCACCCAGCTCCAGCCCGGTGAGACGGTCCGCCTGTTGCGCCTTCGCTGTGAGCAGGATGACCGGTATGTCCCGCGTGCGACTGTCCGTCCGCAGGCGCTTGAACACACTCAGACCGTCCAGACCCGGAAGCATCCAGTCCAGCACGATCAGGTCCGGAATAGCCGAGATAGCCTGCTTTAGGGCATCAATGCCGTTCGCCGCCTCCGCCACCTCGTGGCCCTCGTGCTCGAGGTGCATTCGGAGGAGGTCAAGGATATCGCGCTCGTCATCGACTATTAGAACTTTGCTCATGAGATGGAGAACACAGTGGAAGTCGGATCACCCCTACCCCAAGTTGGTGGAAGTTACAAATCTGTCACACGGCTCGCTTGGCAAACTCCCATTGTGGGACCAAGCTGCCCCACCTCCATGCAACAGCCGGACCACATCCTCTCTTCCTTCAATCAGGCGCTCGAGCGTCTGCGTGAGGGCGTCATCACCATGTCCTCCCACGCCCGCAAAAACTTGGCCAATGCCATGCGCGGCCTGCTGGAGAGGGATTCCGACCTGTGCAACCAGACCATCGCCGACGACCAAGACGTCAACCAGCTCGAAAAGACCGTGGACAAGCTCGGCCTGGACATCCTCTTTCGCTTCCACCCGCTTGCGCATGACCTGCGCCAAGTGATGGGCACCATGCGCATCGCCAACAACCTGGAACGCATTTCAGATCAGGCCTCGTCCATCGCCAAGCGAGCACGCAAGATCAACGCGCTCCCTGAACTCGCAGAGGTCAATCTCCTCCAGCCAGTGTATCAGCTCGCCGCCAGCCTTCTTGAAGCCAGCATCGACGCCTTCACCACTGGCGACATCGAAGCCGCCGCCTCCATACCCGCCCGGGACAAGGAACTCGACGCAGCCGAGAAACAGCTCCAGGCCTCCCTGGTGGAACTCATGGAGAGCCGCTCCGGTTCACTGGAAGTCTATCTCCACCTTATCTTCATTGGACGCTTCCTCGAGCGCGTCGGAGACCACGCCAAAAACATCGCCGAAGACATCATCTTCATCGAGCGTGCCCAGGACGTCCGCTTTAGCAAGGACAAGCGGCAGACAGTAGAGTGATCTACCCCGCCGCGATGCGCGGAGATTTCGTTTTTCAGTCGGCGTGAAATCCGCTTAGATGACCGCGCATGTCCACGCGCCCCGACACCGCCCGGTCACACTCAGCTCACTCCCACTGGCCCATCGTGGTCGCGCTCGCAGCGGGAGTGCTGGCGGGCATGATTCTCCAGCACTTCGCCCATCCTGCTGAGGGCGCAGCGCCGCAGTGGGTGCGCAGCGTCATCGAGGCATGCCGCTTCCTCTCAGACCTGTTTCTTCGCGCCCTGAAAATGGTCATCGTCCCCCTCGTCGTAGCCAGCATCATCAGCGGCATCGCCGGTTTGAAATCACTGGACGGCTTCGCCCGCATGGGACTCAAAACCTGGGGATACTACCTCTTTGGCAGCCTCACCGCCGTTTGTGTAGGACTCCTCATGGTCAACGTCATGAAGCCCGGACTCGGTGCCGACGGCGCGCCAAACCCTACCCTCAAGGCCGCCATGGACGCCGCCCTCCAAAGCAGTAGCGCAGATGAAGTGGGCGAGGTCATGAAAAATGCCAGCGGCGGCACCAGTTCCCTCGTGGACATCGTCCGCCGCGCCATCCCCACCAACGTCATCGAAGCCTGTGCCAAAGGAGACCTCCTGGCCATCATCGTCTTCAGCATCCTCTTCGCCGTCGCCATGGTACTCGTGCCCGGTGGCCCGCCAACGGCGCTCCAGGACACCTTCAACCAACTCGCCTCTGTCATGACCCTTATCACCACGTGGATCATGAAGTTCACCCCCATCGCCGTCTTCTGTCTCGTCATCCCTGCCATCGCCGAAGTCGGTGTGGGAGTCTTGCAGAACCTCGTGCCCTATGTCCTCACCGTCGTCGGTGCCCTCGTCCTGCACACCGTCGTCCTTTTGCCCCTCGTGCTCAAACTCTGCGGCATCTCACCGCTCCAGCACTTCAAAAACATGAGCGACTCCCTGCTCATGTCCTTCTCCACCGCCTCCTCCACCGCCACCATCCCCGTCACCATGCGCTGCATCCGCGAGGAAGCCCGTGTCAGTGAGCGCGTCGCCTCCTTCGTCATCCCCCTCGGTGCCACCGTAAACATGAACGGCACCGCCCTTTATGAGTGCGTAGTGGTGGTCTTCGCAGCCCAGGTGCTCGGCGTGGACCTCAGCCTTAGCCAGCAGTTCATCGTCGTCCTGCTCGCACTCGTCTCCAGCATCGGCGTGGCAGGCATCCCCGCCGCCAGCCTCGTCGCCATCATCATCATCATGCAGAACGCAGGCTTTTCAGAGGACGCCATCAAGGCCTCCCTCGGCCTCATCCTCACCATCGACCGTCCGCTCGACATGGCCCGCACCACCGTGAACGTCTTCGGCGACACCGTCGGTGCCGTGCTCGTCGCCAAGTCAGAGGGAGAAGAAGTCAACGCCTGAGTCCCTCCCAGAACGCCCTGCCGACTTTGTGAAAAGTTTCACAAAGCGGTTGCCGCGCCGCTCACCGGACAGCATCGTGCCACACGTCCGCTCTTCCCCGGACACTGCACGCCATGACCGCACTGGAACCCATTCAGAGAACTGATGCCGCCTACGATTCCAAGATCGAGGGCAATGTGTTTTTCACCCGCGTGGACGCAGCCATCAACTGGATGCGCAAAAACTCCCTCTGGCCCATGCCCATGGGCCTCGCCTGCTGCGCCATCGAACTCATGGCCACCGGAGCCAGCCGCTTCGACATCGCACGCTTCGGCGCGGAAGTCATGCGCTTCTCCCCTCGCCAGGCAGACGTCATGATCGTTAGCGGCACCGTCACCTACAAAATGGCCCTCGCCGTGAAACGCATCTGGGACCAGATGCCAGAGCCCAAGTGGTGCATCGCCATGGGAGCCTGCGCCTCCAGCGGCGGCATGTATCGCAGCTACGCCGTGCTTCAGGGCATCGACCGTCTCATTCCCGTGGACGTTTACATCTCCGGCTGCCCTCCCCGCCCCGAGGCGCTGCTGGAAGGCCTCATGCGTCTCCAGCGCAAGATCGAGAAGGAACACTCCCTCGTGGAGCAGAAAAAGGAACTCCTCGAAGAACTCGCCTGAGCCAACTTTCGCACCTACGCCCCCATGACCGCGCCTGAAATCGTCAAAGCCATCCAGGGTCACTTCGGAGATGCCGTGCTCTCCACCCGCGAAGCCCACGGTGAGCACACCGTGAACGTCAGCCTTGAGCGTCTGCACTCCATCCTCGCCTGGTGCCGGGATGAACTCCGCTTCGACTACCTCGTGGACATCTCCAGCCTCGACCACATGGGCGAGGAGCCACGCTTCGAGATGGTCTATGAACTCTACGGCTACAGCCACGGCAAGCATCTGCGCATCAAGGCAAAAGTCTCCGAGGACCAGCCCGTGCCCACCGCCACTGACCTCTGGGCCACCGCCGACTGGCATGAGCGCGAAGTCTATGACATGATGGGCATCGGCTTCGACGGCCATCCCGACCTCCGTCGCATCCTCATGTGGGAAGGCTACCCCTTCTTCCCGCTGCGCAAAGACTTCCCGCTAGAAGGCAGACCCAGCGAAATGCCAGATGTCGCCTTCACCGGCGTCGCCCCGCTCGAAGGCGGTCCCTTCGTCACCTGCGCCGGCGGACAAGACACCATCGCCCGCGAGCCAAGAGCCCGGAAAGTGGAGTAGTCAAAAGCGGCAGCAGCCAGCTGTTGGGCCAGGACGCTCCAAGGAAGCGGGTGCCTTGAAACGCGCACGGCGGAACGCATCCAGACACAAAATCCAGTCCTCAGCTTCATTCGTGTCGAATGGTGTCCATCCGTGGTTTTGCCCACTCGCCTCGTGATCCAGATCAACGCTCACCGCGCGGATTTCCGTAAGGCGGCGGCACTTTCTTCGATCACTGGGCAAAAACCGCTGGCCAAACACTGCAATCTCGTTCAACACTTAACCCGTCCCTGCGGCACCACCGCCTCGCTAACACTCGATCCTCGACCATCATGTTCCAGCTGCTTCGATCTGCACCCCTTCGCTCCGCTGTCCTCTCTGCCGTCGGACACGGAAAACGGAAAACGGAAAACGGAAAACGGAAAACGTTTAGCAGCTTGCTTGG
>CAZIGH010000014.1:0-97019 GCA_964538625.1 uncultured Verrucomicrobiaceae bacterium | reverse complement strand
CATCACCCATGGCAGCGTACTCACCGCCGCCATCACCAGTCGCACCAACACCAGCAATCCCAGTGTCATGATCGCCGCAGGGCTACTGGCGAAGAAAGCCAACGCCAAGGGCCTCACCGTAAAGCCCTCCGTAAAGACCAGCCTCGGCCCAGGCAGCCGCGTGGTGACAGATTACCTCAACAAAACCGGCCTCCAGAACGAGTTGGACAAACTCGGCTTCCAGACCGTAGGCTACGGCTGCACCACCTGCATCGGCAACTCCGGCCCGCTGGACGCAGGCATCGAAGACGTGGTGAAGAAAGAAGACATCGTAGCCGCCTCCGTGCTCTCCGGGAATCGCAACTTCGAAGCCCGCGTGCATCAGAGCATCAAGGCGAACTTCCTCATGTCGCCCCCGCTCGTCGTCGCCTTCGCCATCGCAGGCACCGTCGATATCGACCTCACCACCGAGCCACTCGGCCACGGCAGTGATGGCCAGCCCGTTTATCTCAGCGAAATCTGGCCCACCAGCCAAGAGATCGCCGAGGCCATGAACGCCTCCCTGAAGCCGGATGTCTTCCAGAAGCTCTACACCGGATTCGCCGAGCAGAATCCCAAGTGGAACAGCGTCACCGGCAGCACCGGCCTCGTGTACGAGTGGGACGCAAAGAGCACCTACATCCAGAACCCGCCGTTCTTCAGCAGCTTCAGCATGACCCCTGGAGATGTGAACGAGATCAAAGGTGCGAAGCCCCTCGGCATCTTCGGAGACAGCGTCACCACGGACCACATCAGCCCCGCTGGCAACATCAAGAAAGACAGCCCAGCAGGACGCTACCTCACCGAGAACGGCGTAGCCCAGGCAGACTTCAACAGCTACGGGTCACGCCGGGGAAATGACCGCGTCATGACCCGCGGCACCTTCGCCAACGTCCGCATCAAGAACCTTATGTGCGCCCCGGTCGAAGGCGGTGTGACCAAGGTCAACGGCGACACCATGGCCATCTACGATGCCGCCGCCAAATACATCGCTGACGGCACTCCCACCATCGTCATCGGGGGTGAAGACTACGGCATGGGCAGCTCCCGCGACTGGGCTGCGAAAGGCACCAACCTCCTCGGCGTGAAGGCCGTCATCACCAAGAGCTTCGAGCGCATCCACCGCAGCAACCTCGTAGGCATGGGCGTCCTGCCCTGCAACTTCAAGGACAAAGCGGACTACGACAAAGTGAAGGACCTCGGAGATGCGTCATTCGACCTCCTGGGCATCAGCAACGACATCAAGCCGCAAAGCGAAGCCACACTGCGTGTCACCAAGTCCGACGGCAGCAGCTTCGACGTGCCCGTCACCGTCCGCCTGGATACCCCCATCGAGATCGATTACTACCGCGCTGGCGGCATCCTGCCCTACGTCCTCGCCCAGATCATCCGCGCCAACGCATAAGCAGCCCCCGACCCGCATCAGGTCCGGTCCCGACATCCGAAGGCAATCCTGTGGTCTTGTATTCTCGTGCAGACCACAGGACTACCCGCTGTGCGGATCCTGGTGGAGTGACGTGGCTGTTTACCACCAAGTCATTCCCTGTTGAGCAAACACCACTCCCGCACGAATGAACCGCCATGCCTCCACGCAAAACACCCGAGACCCTGCGCTCCTACCGCTGGTATGGACGCGATGAACTGCGCTCCTTTGGTCACCGTTCCCGCGCCAAACAGGCCGGTCTGGACGCCTTTGACTACACCGGAAAGCCCGTCATAGGCATCTTCAACACCTGGTCAGACCTCAACTCCTGCCACCTCCACTTCAAGCTCACCGCAGAAGCCGTCAAACGAGGCGTCTGGCAGGCAGGCGGCATGCCCATGGAAGTGCCCGTCATGTCGGCAGGTGAAATGCTCACCAAACCCACCAGCATGTTTCACCGCAACTTCCTGGCCATGGAAGTGGAGGAACTCCTGCGCGCCAATCCACTGGATGGAGCCATTCTCATGGGCGGTTGTGACAAGTCCACTCCCGCCCTGCTCATGGGCGCCTTCAGCATGAACATCCCCGTCGTCTATGTGCCCTGCGGCCCCATGATCCGCGGCAACTGGCGCGGGCAGACCCTCGGCTCCGGCTCAGACGTCTGGAAGTACTGGGATGAAAAACGCGCCGGCAATCTCACAGACGAAGCCTGGGCGGAAATCGAAGACGGAATAGCCCGCTCTCCCGGTCACTGCATGACCATGGGCACCGCCAGCACCATGACCTCGCTTGCCGAAGTACTAGGCCTCACCCTCCCGGGAGCAGCCTCCATCCCCGCCGTCGATTCCGCCCACAATCGCATGGCCACAGCCGCCGGACGCCAGATCGTCGAAAACGTCTGGGCAGACCTCAAACCCCTCGACATCGTCAGCGAAAAATCCTTCGACAACGCCATCGCCGTGGACATGGCCCTCGGAGGCTCCACCAACGCCATCGTCCACCTCGTCGCCATGGCCGGGCGCGCCGGCATCAAGCTCCCCCTTGAGCGCTTTGATGAAATCAGCCGCCGCACCCCGCTCATCGCAAACATGCGCCCCTCCGGCAAGTACTTGATGGATGACTTCTACGCCGCCGGCGGACTGCCCGCCGCACTCAAAGCCATGTCCAGCCTGCTCTGGACCGAGCAGCCCACCGTGAACGGAAAAACCCTGGGTGAGAACATAGCCACTGCCGGCATCTACAATGAAGACGTCATCCGCACGCCGGACAAAGCCCTAGAACCTGACGGCGGCACCACCATCCTGCGCGGCAACTTGGCACCAGACGGCGCCGTCATCAAACACTCCGCCGCAACTAAAAGCCTGCTCACCCACACAGGACCAGCCGTCGTCTTTGAGGACTACAACGACCTCAAAGCCCGCCTTGATGACCCGAACCTCGAAGTCACCGCAGACAGCGTACTGGTGCTCAAAAACGGCGGGCCCGTAGGCGCACCCGGTATGCCAGAGTGGGGCATGCTCCCCATTCCCAAAAAACTCCTCAAGCAGGGCGTGCGCGACATGGTGCGCATCTCAGACGCCCGCATGAGCGGCACCAGCTACGGCACCTGCGTCCTTCACGTAGCACCAGAGTCTGCCATCGGGGGGCCCCTGGCGCTCGTGCAAAGCGGCGACCTCATTCGCCTTGACCAGCCAAACCGGCGCATCGACCTCCTCGTCTCCGAAGAGGAACTCACCGCACGCCGCGCCCGCTGGAACCCGCGTCCCGCTCGGTACGGACGCGGCTACGGCAGACTCTACTGCGAGCACGTCACTCAGGCCAACAAGGGCTGTGACTTTGACTTCCTGGAACACGGACCCGCCACCCCGGAGCCGGAGATTCACTGAAGAAGCCTACTCACGCGCACGGCAACGACAGAGATGCCACCGCGCCGCCTTGATCCGAACGATTGGCCAGCTCCGCTACACCATGGTGCAGCTCCGCTGCCTCCCGCACAAAACACAGGCCCAGACCGCTGCTTTTGCGACCCGTCGCAGGATGGCTCAGAGAATAAAAACGTTCAAAGACACGCGGCAGCGCGTAGTCCGGCACGCCCGGACCCTCATCCTCCACTTCAAGCGTCACGTACCCGTTTGCGGTGCATTGCAGGCGTACCGTTACAACTCCGCCCACCAGACTGAAGTCGAGTGCATTCTGCAGCAAGTTGTCAACAGCCATCTCCAGGAGCATGGCATCGCCACGGACCATGGCATTGGGCACCAGATTGACCTCCAACTGGATGCCCCTCGTGTCAAAAGCCGGCCGCAGGCCCTCACAAACACCCTTTACCAAAGGAGCAAAGTTCAGCAACTCCGGCCTGTCCAAGGTCTTTCGTGACTCGATCTCCGACAGTGCGAGAAGACGGTCAATAATGCGCTGCATCCGGCCGGACTCCGACTGAATATGCCTCAAAAAGCGCTCTCGGTCATCCTGCGCCACTCCTAGCTCCGCCGCCAGCTCCGCCGCACTGCGAATAGCAGCCACCGGGCTCTTCATCTCATGCGTGAGTGACTGCACGTAAGTCTCCACATAGCTACGGTCTTCCAGCGCATCACGCATAGCCTCAAAGGAATGCCCCAGCGCCACGGCCTCGCTCCCGGTCAGCGCGGGCAGCGGCACCCGCTTGCCATGCGCCACCGCCTCGGCGTAAGCCCCAAGCAACTGGAAGGGGCGCAGCAGCCACCAGCTGAGAAAAACCACCACCAGCCCCACCACACCGAAGATGCTCCACCCCGTCGTGCGGATGGCACTCTTCGTCTGGCCTATGAACTCAAACATACTGCGCTGCGGTTTGATGACGCTGACCACACCTATGATTTCATCCCCCCTTCGGACGGGAGCGCCCACATACATCACTGAGCTGCGGTCATCCGCCTCCACAGCCCTCGTGGAACGCGCGCCATAATGCCCGGCCAACGTCAGCCTCACATCCCGCATCGACATCAAGTCCTGCCCCTCCGACAAGCCGCGTGAGTCGAAGAGACAGGCGCCGTCTTGATCCACCACGTACACATCCATCTCCATCTTGGTCTTCACCATGTCATAAATGCGGGCGTGAATCCGGCGGTCAGGCATCTGCCGCCAAGCCCGCCTGAGCGGCTCCACCTCCATGCCACCAGCTGCAGTGAGTGAACCCTCCAGCAGTGCCGCCAGGAGATTGGCCGCGTCCACCATGGGTTCCTCCGCCGCCTCGAGATACTGCCGCTCCACGCGCTTCATCAAGCTGTCGATGAGCAAGTAAAACCCAGCCGCCAGAACGACCAACGAAGCCAGGATAACGCGCAAAGTGGTGGACATGACAGGCAGAAGCTACCTCATCTCCCAGTCCGTGCGGTAGGAGTAGCCAAACCCACGGTGTGTCTGAATGGGTTCCACATCCTCCCGCACCGCGCGGAGCTTCTGACGCAGCGCCTTCACATGAGCATCCACCGTGCGCTCCATAGCCGAGCCCGGGTCCTCCCAGGCGAGATTCATGAGTTGCTCGCGGGAAAAGACACGCCCCGGGTGCCCGAACAGCGTCTGCAGCAGCCTGAACTCCGTAGCCGAAAGCACCAGCGGCTCCCCAAAGAAGGTGGCCTGCAGTGTCGCCTCGTCGATGCACAACGCATGACACGGCTTCACACTGCGCAAGTCCACCTGCGGTGCCACAGAGTGTGCGCGCCGCAGCACCGCCTTCACCCGCGCCGTTAGTTCACGCGGACTGAATGGCTTTACCACGTAGTCGTCTCCGCCGATTTCCAAGCCCACCACACGATCCACTTCTGAGGCACGAGCTGTGAGAAAGATGACGGGTATGGGTAGGCGTCTGCGCAAAGTCTTGCATAGCTCCATCCCGTTCCCGTCTGGAAGCCCCACATCCAGGATGGCCAGGTCAAAGTTCTCCGTTTCAAAACGGCGGGCTGCTTCCTCGCAGGTGGCGCACCCTGCCGCAGCGAACCCTTCCGTCACAAGGGCGTACACCACCGTATCCAGTATGGATGGCTCATCTTCGACGACAAGAACGCGATGCTTCACGAGAGCCAAGGAAACCACCGTCGGCTCAAGTTGCAACCAGTGTATCCACATCAAAGCACCCGCGCACCGTCCACAGCAACTCGGGGTCAGTAGTCAAAGTTTGACATGCTGAAATCTCGCTCCGTGACGTTCAGGCGTACCGGGCGTCCTTGCTTCCATGCCACTTCATAAACGAACTCTTCGTTTGGGGGCTTTGGCAGACTCTGGAAGCGGTGATACGTGTTTTGGTTCCGCTGCCGAGAGGACCGGCAACACACAATGGATGAGATTGGCGCCATCAGACTGGACAGCACGAAGGAGTTTCGATTGAATGCAACGAATGTCTGCTCCTTGGCTACAGGTTTACGATCCACTTCACTCCCCCGTTTTATCCACGCTGGCGGCGGCGCTGCCGGTAGTGGTGCTGCTGACCCTGCTGGCCTCTGGAAAGATCAAGGTCCATTTGGCCGCACTCGTGACGCTGGCTCTGTCTCTCTGTATTGCCATCTGGGTCTTTGGTATGCCAGCCGGAAGCGCAACCATGTCGGCAGTGAATGGTGCTGCTTACGGGTTGATGCCCATCGGCTGGATGGTGGTGAACATCATCTTTCTGCATCGACTGACAGTGGAGCGCGGATGGTTCGAGCTGCTGAAGGGCCAGCTCTCGCGACTAGCGCCGGACCGGAGGGTGCAGGTGGTGCTCATCGCCTTTTGTTTTGGTGCATTCTTTGAGGGTACGGCGGGTTTCGGCGCGCCAGTGGCGGTGACGGCGGCGCTGCTCATGCAGCTGGGATTTGCCCCGTTGCAAGCCTGTGGACTCTCTCTGATAGCGAACACCGCGCCGGTGGCCTTCGGCTCCATGGGCACACCCTTGATCGCCTTGAATGGGGTGACAGGCATTGACCTACTCGAACTCTCCAAAATGGCCGGGAGGCAGCTACCCATCTTCTCATTCGTCATTCCTTTTTGGGTAGTGGGCGCATTCGCGGGCTGGCGCGGCATTCGGGAGGTGTGGCCAGTGGCATTCGTGGCGGGTTTGGGGTTTGCGCTCCCTCAATATGCCATCTCGAACTTCCACGGCCCATGGCTTGTGGACATTGTCTCCGCACTGATTTCTCTGGGGGCAGTGGTGGTGCTGCTCAGGTTCTGGCGGCCTGTGGGATCAGATATGCCAGACGCTTCTGCTGAAGCGCGCGCGCCAGACGCGCTGCGCTGTTGGATCCCTTGGATGGTGCTGTGCCTGTTCGTTTTTGCCTGGGGTATGAAACCCGTGCGCGATGCTCTGGACAGCGTCTGGACCGGAAGGTGGGAGATTCCGCAGCTTCATCAAATGGTACAGCGTACTCCGCCCGTGGCACCGCAGGCTGCACCACCTGAAGATGCGGTGCTGAAACTCAACGTGCTCTCCACCACGGGTACGGGCATTTTTATGGCCTCCATCATCTCGGGGTTGTTCATGGGCTTTTCACCGGCAAGACTGGGGGTGATCTATTGGCAGAACCTGAAACGGCTTCGTCTCTCTCTGACTACCATAGGGGCCATGCTTGCGCTGGGTTACGTGACGAAGTTCAGCGGCATGGACGCCACGCTAGGTCTGGCGCTGGCGCAGACGGGATGGATGTATCCATTCTTCGGTTCGCTACTCGGCTGGCTTGGGGTGGCTCTGACTGGCAGCGACACTGCGAGCAACGTCCTCTTCGGCTCCCTGCAAACCATCACCGCGCAGCAGGTGGGGGTGAGTCCCGTGCTGATGGCCAGTGCGAACAGTGTAGGCGGAGTCATGGGCAAAATGATCGGCGCGCAGAGCATCGTAGTGGCCAGCGCGGCGACGAACTGGCACGGGAACGAAGGCGGCATACTCCGATTCGTCTTCTGGCACAGTCTGGTGCTGGCCTGTCTGGTGGGCGCGTATGTGATGCTTCAGGCTTACGTGTGGCCGTTTACCGTGATGGTGGTACCCAGCGGCGGATGAACTCTCCGCGCCAAGTTCGGCGTTCCGACGGTGAAAATGGTTGCCCGTGACAATAAAGATCGAATAAACTCCGTGCCGATTCGTCGAACCCAAGCGTAACCTCATACAAGCTCATGAAGACCAAACTCACCCGACTTTTCCTCACCGTATTCGGCGCAGCTTTGCTGGCCTCTTGCGGCGGCCCCAACTCCCAGACTGGCGCTGTGATCGGTGCGCTGGGTGGTGCGGCGGCCGGCGGCATCATTGGCAACCAGAGCGGCCGCGGTCTCGAAGGTGCGGCCATCGGTGCCGGTCTCGGCGCCATTGGTGGCGCGGCCATCGGCGACGCGCAAGACAAACGCAACGCGCAGTATTATGGCAACCCATACTACCGCCAGCCACCACCACCGCAGCCCTACTACGGCAATCCCTACTACCGCTGATGTGGCAGACTTTCCCCAGGGCCAGCCGGTCCTGGGCATCAATGGCCCCGGCACTGCGCGTTGCAGGCCGGGGTTTCATTTTTCATGGCTTGCCAAGTGGACGGTAGCTTCCTAACCTCGGCGCTCATCGATTTATGAAATCACCTGCCGGCAAGAAGCTGTTCGTCATGATGGTCCTAGAGTTCTTCATCTGGGGGGCGTGGCTACCGCTGATCTTCGTTTATCTTCCTGCCATGGGATTGTCCGAGTCAGAGCAAAAGCTCATTCTCAGCGCCTTCCCCATCGCCGCCATCATCGGGATGTTCTTCAGCAATCAGTTCGCGGATCGAAACTTCGCGGCGGAAAAGTTCATGGCCTTCAGTCATCTCGTTGGCGGACTTGCCATCATGGCCCTGGCGTGGGTGAAGTTTGACCGCCCGGTGGTGCCGACAGGCGAGGCGGCTCCGGCGCTGTATGACGGCCCATTCTGGATCTTTTTCATCCTGATGTCCATCCACTGCCTTCTGTATGTGCCCACCATATCGATAGCCAACTCCATCGCATTCTCGCACATGAAGGATGCGCAGCGAGAGTTTGGCATTGTGCGCATGGGAGGAACGATAGGCTGGATCCTCGCAGCCTGGCCCATCGCTTACATCCTCTATGGCAAGCCCACCGAGGAGGTGGTGAAAGCCACCAGCTCTATCTTCATCATCTCCGGCGTAGCCTCGCTGGCGCTGGCGGCCTTCAGCCTGAAACTCCCCCACACACCGGCCAACAAAGCGGCCGGCTCGGACAATCTCGCCTGGCTCAAAGCGGCAAAGCTGCTCTCCATTCCCGCCATCCTGGTGCTCTTCATCGTCACCTTCATCGACTCCACCATTCACAACGGTTACTTCGTTATGGCGGGTGGGTTTATTGGCAAAGTGCTCTCCGGAGCAGGCTATGATCCGGCCTGGACCACCGTGGTGATGAGCCTGGGGCAAGTGGCAGAGATCCTCACCATGGTCGTGCTGGGTGCAGTACTCGCCAAGCTCGGCTGGCGCATCACACTCATCCTCGGCATCCTTGGGCACGCGGCGCGGTTTGCGGTGTTTGCCTTCATGCCAGACAATGCGTGGGCCATCATCCTCATTCAGCTCCTCCACGGCATCTGCTACGCTTTCTTCTTCGCTACCGTTTACATCTACATCGACGCCGTGTTCCCCAAGGACATTCGCACCAGTGCTCAGGGCCTTTTCAACTTTCTCATCCTCGGCCTCGGAGACTTGGCTGCGAAGTGGGTCTTCATCCCCCTCATGGGCAAGTATGTGACTGGTAGTGGACTGGAGGGCTACAAAGAACTCTTCCTCTGGCCCACCGGCATGTCACTGGCGGCGGCACTGCTATTGGCCATCGGCTTCTGGCCTCCCAGGGAGCTGGATCCGCGAAATGCCAAGGTCGCGCATTGATTGTGCAAGAGAATCGCTTGAGGGAAGGGGTGCGCCGGTCATCTTGCGCCCCCGTTTCACCCCAACTGCCCCTCATCTCATGTCCATCGTCATCGCAGGAAGTGTCGCCATCGACAACGTCAAAACCCCCCAGGCCTCGCAGGAAGGACTGCTGGGCGGTTCCGCCTCATACGCATCACTGGCGGCCAGCATCTTCTGCAAGCCGGTGCACATCGTCGGTATCGTAGGACAGGACTTCCCCAAGCAGCATCTCTCCATGCTTGAGTCCAAGGGCGTGCTACTGGACGGCATCGAGCGCAGCAGTGGTGCCTCGTTTTCCTGGACTGGAGAGTATCATACTGACATGAACACCCGCACCACGCACAACGTAGCCGTGAACGTGCTGGAAAACTGGGTGCCCAAAGTACCAGCCAGTGCCGCCGGGGCCAAGATAGCCGTGCTGGCCAACATGAGCCCGGACAACCAGCTCCAGACGCTGGAGCAGTGCGGCGGAGCTGACTTTGTGGCTGCGGACACCATGGACCTGTGGATCAGCATCGCCAATGAGCGGCTGCATCAAGTGCTCAAAAAGATAGACCTGCTCGTCATCAACGACGGTGAGGCCAAAGAGTTTGCCCAGACCACCAATCTCGTCGAAGCCGGGCGTAAACTCCAAAACAAGGGACCCAAATACGTCATCGTAAAGCGCGGTGAACACGGCAGCTTCATCTTCGGCGAAGGTGCGGATGACTTCTTCGCCTGCTCCGCTTACCCGCTGGAGTCGGTCTTTGACCCCACCGGAGCCGGGGACTCGTTTCTCGGTGGCCTCGCCGGCTGGCTGGCCGCAAAGGGCAAGTTCACGCCCACCTTTGACGACCTGAAATCCGCTGCCGTCCATGGCAGCGTGGCAGCCAGCTTCACCTGTGAAGCCTTCAGCACCCGCCGTCTGCAGGACGTGGACGCTTCCGACGTGGCCGAGCGCGTGCAGAAGCTGCGTTCCTACACCTCCTTCGCGTCGTAACCCACGGCCATGATCACAGAAAAGCAGGTCCGCGAAGCGCTGGGTAATGTGAAGTACCCCGGCTTCAGCCGTGACATCGTTTCATTCGGATTGGTCAAAGGCATCAGCATCCAGAGTGCGAACGTCAGCGTGGACATCTCATTGGCTACGCGAGACGCCAACGTGCCACGCCAGATTCATGCAGACGCCAGCGCTGCTCTCCAAGCCCTGCCCGGTGTGGGAGAGGTAAAGCTGAACTTCGACATCAAGGACCCACCACAGGCTGGCGGCGGAGCCTCCGGCGGACTCGGCAAGTCCAGCATTCCCGGTGTCAAAAAAATCATCGCCGTCGCTTCTGGGAAGGGCGGCGTGGGTAAAAGCACCGTCTCGTCCAACCTTGCGGTGGCCCTCTCCCAAACCGGCGCGCGCGTAGGCCTTTGCGACTGCGATTTGTATGGGCCCAGCATCGCTCACATGTTCGGCAGCAACGAGCGTCCGCTGGCGAACGCCGAGCAGCAGATCCTGCCCATCCATGCCCACGGCTTGCAGCTCATGAGTATGGGTTTCCTGCTGGAGGACGACTCCCCGGTCATCGTGCGCGGCCCCATCGCCACCCGCTACACCCAGCAGTTCCTGCGCCAGTGCGCATGGGACAGCCTGGACTACCTCATTCTCGATCTTCCGCCAGGGACTGGAGACATCCAGCTCACCATCGTTCAGACCGTCGCTTTGGATGGAGCGATCATCGTCACCACCCCGCAGGAGGTAGCGCTCATCGATGCTCGCAAGGCCGTGGGCATGTTCGGAAAAGTGAACGTCCCCATCCTGGGCATCATCGAGAACATGAGTCACTTCGTTTGTCCCAGTGATGGCGAAGTCTATCACATCTTTGGTGAAGGCGGCGGCGAGCGTGAGGCGCAGCGCCTCGGCGTGCCCTTGCTCGGCAAGGTGCCCATCGAAATGGCCGTGCGAGAGGCCGGTGATCAGGGCAAGCCCGTTGCGCTGCAAGACCCCGCCACCAGTCCCGGCAGCGCCGCCTTCAAGCAGCTCGCCGATGCGGTGATCGGTGCGGTGAAGTGACCGTAGCAGAAGTCGTCAGACTTCCCACCAAACGTCCGCTTCACCTCCCCAGCCCCGTTCCCCCATCGGGAACCTCCTCGGGAACCCTCTCGGGTTCTGCTGTGTCCCTCCCCCCGAAACGCTCACGCACTCCGCTGCTCCTCACCCATAAAAAACCGCCTGCCACGCAGAGTGACAGGCGGTCTGTGAATCAATGCAGGGTTCTTCAAGCTCCTGCGGGAGCCGCTTCCGCGTCGCTGGAGGACTCAGCACGCTCCTCACGTGCGGGCGGGGGCTTGGCTCCGCTGAGCTGCAGGGCGCGGCCCATGAACTCTTTTCCATGGAGTTCTGCCACGGCGCGCTTTGCCTCTTCCACGCTCGCCATGGTGATGAAAGCGAAACCTTTGGAGCGCTGGGTGCGGCTGTTTACTACCACCTCGGCGTTTTTCACGCTGCCCACACCATTGAAGAGTTCAAAGAGATCGCTCTCGGTAGCATCGTAGGACAGGTTGCCGATGTAGAGACGCTCGGTCGTCACCTCACCGGGCGGTGGAGCGGGACGAGGTTCGCGGGGTTCGCGTGGCGGACGGGACTCTGCACCGGAAGCACGGACCGGGCGGCTGCCACCACCGGAAGACGAGGTCTCCGAGCGATTGGGGCGGCCCGCTCCTGGCTTGCGCGCCGGTTTGCCCAGCAGGCCAAAGCTGATGATGTTGAGGAAGCGCTCAAATCCGGTGGGCTTAGGAGCGCTTTTGTGAGGTGGGCGGTTCTCGCTGCGGCCGGCGTAGCTTGAGCTGCCTGAGTTGCGATTGCGTCCGCCGCGGCGACGGCGGCGTTGTCCGCCTCCGTCGTGGTTCTGGTATTCTGCCATTTTAGTGGGTGTCGTTCTGGGTTTCGTGTTGCGGGCGATCCCAGAATGGCGCGGGGCTGGAGACGGTGGCAGTCCTAGGCGGGCTGAAAAAGCGTGTCCGGGACTGCCTTTCTCTTCCAAACAGGGTCGAGGCCAGTCCCGCGGGGGTGGGATCGCTGTAGTGGAGCGCTGCTGGCTGCTCGCTGCGAGCGGTCCAGGGCTGATCCAGCGCCACTGCGTACTCCAGCTTATCCCGCCCCGACTGCGACTCGCAGGCGGGGTGTAAAGGTGCGGTCTGCGGTCGGAAATCGCGCATGGAGGAACCTGGACAAGAACGGGGAGGAAGGGCTGCACGGTGGCTGGACCGGCGATACACTACGAAGCGGAGGTTACTTTAAGGATTCCCAGGTGCAAGGACGGATTGTGGAACGTTCTACATGCAGCCGCGAAGGCCATTTAGCCCCGAGCGCAAGACGCATCGTGCCGAGGCGGCATGGCATGCTCCAGGTAGTAAGCCGCAGCCAGTCGCAACCCATCCGCCAGCAGATGGGTGGGCTGATAGCCGAGATGACGCTGAGCGGCACTGATGTCAGCCAGAGAGTGCGCTATATCGCCGGCCCGAAACTCCCGATGCAGCAGGGTAGCTTCTCCTGGCAACTCGGGACAGCAGTGGTGAAGCGCTTCACTCAAGCCCGCAGCGAGCTGCTTCAGCGTGGTGCGCTGCCCGCAGGCGACGTTGTAGGCCCGGTTGACGGCCTCCACCTGGTTCACGAGAGCGGCGCGCACGTTTGCCTGCACCACATTGGCCACAAAACAAAAGTCGCGCGAGGTCTCGCCGTCGCCATTCACCGGCAGCGCCTCGCCCCGCAGTAGGGCCGCAAACCAAAGCGGAATCACCGCTGCGTAGGCACCGTGGGGGTCCTGCCTGGGGCCGAACACGTTGAAGTAGCGCAGCCCCACGCACTCCATGCCGTAGCAACGCGCGAAGATGGCGGCGTATTCCTCGTTGATCCACTTCGACAGCGCATAAGGAGAAAGCGGGCGGCCTGTATGCTCCTCCCTTTTGGGCAGCGCCGGGCTGTCCCCGTAAACGGAGCTGGATGAGGCATAAACAAAGCGCTTGATCCCGCTCTCTTTCGCTGCGGTGAGCATATTCACAAACCCACCCACATTCACTTCGTTCGTCGCTTCCGGGTGCTCAAGAGATCTAGGCACTGACCCCAGTGCTGCCTGGTGCAGGACTACATCAGCGCCTCTGCACACCGCCCGGCACACCGTCATGTCCCGGATGTCGCCACGCACCCAGCGGAAGCGCTCCCAAGCCGCACCGCCGCACCGCTGGCGCACGGCGTCCAGGTTGAACTCGTGACCGGTGGAGAGATTGTCCAGCCCCGTGACCTGGCAGCCAGCGGTCAGAAGTGCCTCCACTAGGTGTGAACCGATGAACCCGGCCGCGCCGGTGACCAGCCAGCGTCTCTGACGAGCACCTTCGATGAGGTCGGGCGGGATCATGCCTTGACCACCTTCGGGTGGTGAGTTGCTCCGGCCAAGCGAGCGATGGCATTCCGCGTGTCCACCACCACTTCTGCCCACTCCAGCACCGAGGCATAGTTCACGGCATGATGTGCCGTGGAGATGAGCACCAGGTCATAGCTGGAGACGGTTTCTCGCTGGAGCGGCACGCTCCGCTTGCCCTGCCAGTTGCGATGTTCGCGAGTGGGCCCCACCTCCGGAATGTGGGGGTCATGATAGTCCAAGTGCGCCCCCATCCCGGCGAGCAGATCCATGAGCGCAAAGGTGGGAGACTCCCGCAGGTCATCCACATTTTCCTTGTATGCCATTCCCAGGATCAGGATGCGGCTGCCTCGCACGGGCCTGCCGCGTGCATTGAGTGTTTCGATGACTTTCTCCACCACGTACCGTGGCATGTTGACGTTGATCTCCCCCGCCAACTCAATGAACCGAGTGTGAAACCCAAACTCCCTGGCCTTCCACGTGAGGTAAAAGGGGTCAATGGGGATGCAATGCCCGCCCAGACCCGGCCCAGGATGAAACGCCTTGAACCCGAACGGCTTGGTACTCGCCGCACTGATGACCTCCCAGATGTCGATGCCCATGCGCTCCGCCGCTATCTTCAGCTCATTGACGAGGCCTATGTTCACGGCGCGGTAGATATTCTCCAGCAGCTTGGTGAACTCCGCCACCTGGGTACTGCTCACCGGCACGGTTTCCTTGAAGGCCGCTCCGTACAGGAGCAGTCCAGCCTCCAAGCACGCTTGAGTGCTGCCCCCGATGACCTTGGGAATATTCACCCCAGCATACTGGGGATTCCCCGGGTCCTCACGTTCCGGTGAGTAAACCAAGTGAATGTCCGTGCCGATCTGGAGTCCTCTCTTTTCAATCCGTGGCCTGAGTTCCTCCTCAGTCGTCCCGGGATAGGTAGTGCTCTCCAGACTCACGATCTGCCCCGGCCGCAGATGCATGGCGATGGCGCGGATGGTTCCCACCACGTAGCGCAGATCGGGCTCATGATGCGCGCCGAGCGGAGTGGGCACACAGATCAAAATAGCATCCACCTCCGCCACCTGTGAGAAGTCCGAGGTGGCCCGGAGCCGCCCATGGCTCAACTGGTGCTCGATCCGTGCGGATGGTATGTGCTGGATGTAAGAGCGCCCCGCGTTGATGGCGTCCACCTTCCCATCATCGACGTCAAAGCCCATCACCGCATAGCCCTTTTCCGCGTAAGCCAGCACCAGCGGCAGTCCCACATACCCAAGGCCAATCACCCCGACCACAGCGGAGCGATCAGCAAACTTTTTCGGGAGACTAGGGTGCATCATTCTATAATAACCATAACTTTAAGGTTTAGCAAATATTGTTTGCTTCCCAAGTGTTTCGCCCATCGATCAACTAAACCGACCGGACTACTCTCGCTGGTGGGATGGTCTTCTCAGAGACCCACTCAAGCGCGAGGCTGACATGCACCGCAGCCAAACAGAGCGACACATGGCAGGGGTGGCGGACACTCCGAACGGCGGCACCAGTTTAACGCCATTTTAACGGTCTGGGCCAGCCCATTAACTCGGCCTCAGCTCGTTCGTGAGGATGATGTGGCTGTCAACGATGAATGATCTCTTCTATCTGTTTCTCACGGCGGGTTTCTTTGCCGCCGCTGCCCTTTATACCCACCGTTGCGAGAACCTCTGACATGCCGCCCGGTTATGGAACTCCTTCTCACATCTGCCATCGCGCTCGCGCTTGCGATCTACCTCTTCGTCACGCTGTGCCACCCAGAAAAGTTCTAACTCTCTCCCCATGATGAAAACCAGTGAACTGCTGCTTCTAGCACTTTACGTGATTATACTGGCTTTGATCACAAAGCCGGTGGGGCTCTATCTCAGCGAAGTTCTTGATGCACAAGGTCGCACCCGGCTGGACCCGCTCTTCAAGCCCATCGAACGTCTCATTTACCGCCTACTTGGTGTTGACCCTCATGTCGAACAAACGTGGAAAGGCTACACCCTTGCGGTCTTGGCGTTCGGGTTTACCGGCACTGTGCTAACCTACGCCATCCTGCGGATACAACATCTGCTTCCGTTAAATCCGCAGGCCTTGCCAGGTCTCAGCGCAGGTCTGGCATTCAATACTGCCGTGAGCTTTGCCACGAACACCAACTGGCAGAGTTACGGCGGGGAAACCACCATGAGCTACTTCTCGCAAATGGTAGCGCTGACGTTTCACAACTTTGTTTCCTCAGCCACCGGCATCGGCATAGCCGCCGCCTTGGTTCGCGGCATCGCACGCAGTTCGGCAACGACGGTCGGAAACTTTTGGACCGACCTTGTTCGGGTGACCTGCTACCTGCTTTTGCCAGCCAGCGTCGCGTTGGCTCTTTTTCTGGTCTCTCAGGGCACGATACAGAACTTTTGCCCATCTACCAAGGTGTCCACACTTGAAGGAGGGCAACAACTCATAGCGCAAGGACCCATGGCCTCGCAGGTGGCCATCAAGATGCTCGGCACCAACGGCGGTGGCTTCATGAATGCGAACGCTGCACACCCTTTCGAGAATCCCAATCCACTATCCAACTTCATCCAAATGCTCGCCATGTTCGCGATAGGAAGCGGCATGACCTACTACCTGGGCCGCATGGTCAACAACTCGGCTCACGGCTGGGCGGTCTGGACAACGATGATGATCCTGTTTGTTATGGGCGCGATGGCCTGCAACTACTTTGAGGGAAGTGGCAACCCTGTTCATGAGCGCCTCGGTGTAGCCTTGGGAGATGGGAACATGGAAGGCAAAGAAGTGCGCTTCGGCATATTCAACTCTTCGCTCTTCGCCACCATCACCACAGCTGCGTCCTGTGGTGCAGTAAACTCCATGCACCAGTCCTTTACTGCACTTGGCGGACTCATTCCACTCTTCATGATTGAGCTTGGCGAAGTTGTTGTGGGAGGTGTCGGTGCTGGCCTGTATGGCATGCTCATCTTTGTAATCCTTGCTGTGTTTATCGCCGGCCTCATGGTAGGTCGCACACCTGAGTATTTGGGAAAGAAAATACAGGCTCGGGAAGTGAAACTTGCCATGCTCAGCCTTCTCGTGCTGAGCGCAAGCATCCTCGGCTTCACTGCATGGGCCTCAGTTAGCACCTGGGGCCAGTCCGGCCCGAACGAAAGTGGTCCCCACGGCTTCACCCAGATGCTCTATGCCTACAGCTCTACCACAGGCAACAATGGAAGCGCCTTCGCCGGTCTAGCAGCCAATACCCCTTGGTATAACACCACGCTGGGGCTAGCTATGCTCATCGGGCGCTTTCTCATGATCGTTCCCATCATGGCCATCGCCGGCTCTCTTGCCTCAAAGAAGCGGATGCCGCTTAGTCCAGGAACCTTCCCGGTAAGTGGAACCACCTTCACCCTTCTACTGTCCGGCGTCGTGCTTCTCATTGGCGCTCTAAACTTTCTCCCAGCATTGGCTCTCGGTCCCATCGTCGAACACTTTCGCTCCTGAACCCGTTCCTCTCTTTCACCGGAAAGAAGCCTCCGAAAGAACAAGCTGATGCTCTGAAGCTCTTCGCCCGCTTATGTCCCGCTCATCCACCTCGCTTTTCGATGCCTCTGTAATCTTCCCCGCACTCTGCGAATCTGTCAGGAAACTTGATCCACGACTGATGGTGCGAAATCCCGTCATGTTTGTCACGCTCGTTGGTGCACTGCTCGCCACCGTGTGCGTCTTCTCCTCCGCAGAGGATCACGTCTTTACCACCCAACTCAGCCTTTGGCTCTGGTTCACTGTGCTGTTTGGCAACTTCGCCGAAGCCGTCGCAGAAGGTCGTGGCAAGGCACAAGCGGCCAGTCTGCGAGCCTCCCGCAAGGACGCCGTGGCTCGGCTTCTTCTCAATGGCTCGGAATCCCGCGTGCCCGCCCATGCACTTGCTCGAGGGGATCTGGTGCTCTGCGAGGCTGGCGATGTCATCCCCGCTGACGGAGAAGTCATCGAAGGTATGGCGAGTGTAGATGAAGCTCCTATCACCGGCGAATCCGCGCCCGTCATACGAGAGAGTGGTGGTGACCGTAGCGCAGTGACAGGGGGAACCAAGGTGATCAGTGACCGCATCATCATCCGCATCACCTCAGAGAAGGGGAATACCTTCCTCGACCGCATGATCGCCATGGTTGAAGGCTCAAAACGGCAGAAAACACCCAACGAGATCGCACTGACCATCCTACTCTCAGCGATGTCACTCACGTTCCTGCTCGTTACCATCACGTTAAAACCGGCGGGCATCTATGCAGGTGTAGAGTTCACCACGCCGGTTCTCGTTTCTCTGCTCGTCTGCCTCATTCCAACGACCATCGGGGGCCTGTTGAGCGCCATAGGCATCAGCGGTATTGATCGTCTGACCCGTCGCAACGTCATGGCCACCTCCGGTCGAGCCGTTGAGGCGGCGGGAGACATTGACGTGTTGTTACTGGACAAAACGGGTACCATCACCGTAGGCAACCGACTGGCCTCGGACTTTCGACCTGCCCCCGGTGCCACAGAGCGCGAAGTCGCTGATGCGGCACAACTTGCCTCGCTCGCCGATGAAACTCCGGAAGGTCGCAGCATCGTCATCTTGGCAAAGGAACGCTTCGGCATTCGAGGACGGGACCTCTCCCAAGCCCATGCAACGTTCATACCATTCACCGCACAAACTCGCATGAGCGGCGTCGATATTGAGGGCCGTATCATCCGAAAAGGCGCGGCTGACTCCATGCGAAGTTACATCGCAAGCTTGGGTGGTTCCTTTCCCGAAGAGGTCAGCCAAACAGTCGAAGCCGCATCTCGCGCAGGCCGTACGCCGCTCGTTGTCTGTGACGGAGAGAAAGTGCTGGGAGTAGTCGAACTAAAGGACGTTGTGAAAGGTGGCATCAAGGAACGCTTCGCTCAACTTCGCAGAATGGGCATACGCACCGTCATGATCACCGGAGACAATCCCATGACTGCCGCCGCCATAGCCGCTGAAGCTGGGGTGGATGACTTTATGGCACAGGCGACACCCGAAGACAAACTGGCGCGCATCCGAGCAGAACAGGCAGCCGGACATCTCGTAGCCATGACGGGAGATGGCACCAACGATGCACCTGCTCTGGCTCAGGCCGACGTCGGCGTGGCCATGAACACAGGCACCCAGGCTGCACGCGAAGCCGGGAACATGGTGGATCTGGAAAGCAACCCCACAAAGCTCATTGAAATAGTCGAAATCGGAAAGCAGCTACTAATGACGCGCGGCTCGCTTACCACCTTCAGCATAGCTAACGACCTTGCGAAGTACTTCGCCATCATTCCTGCCATGCTTATGGTCTCGTATCCCGCCATCAGTCCACTGAACATCATGCGCCTTGCCAGCCCACAAAGCGCCATCCTCAGTGCCGTGATGTTCAATGCCCTCATCATTATTGCGCTCGTCCCCCTTGCCCTTCGAGGCGTACCGTATCGGCCGACAAGCGCCACTACCCTGCTCCGGCGCAATCTGGCTGTCTATGGCCTTGGAGGTATGCTTGTTCCATTCATCGGCATCAAGATCATTGACCTTCTCATTACCTCTTTGGGACTTGCGTGAGCCCGAAGGGCAAATCCCACCCCAAAACCTCGCAGACACATTCTTGACGCATGAGACTCATCCTTTGCTCGCTTCGCGCCGCGACTATTCTTGCCATGCTTACCTGCGGCATCTATCCCCTCGTTGTGACCGGTCTTTCAGCGTGGTGCTTCCCCTACCAATCCAGAGGCAGTCTCATTACGAACAACGGTGGCCAAGTGATTGGCTCCGCCCTTATCGGCCAGCAGTTCGCGGCAGACCACTACTTCCAGCCAAGACCAAGCGCCGCTGGTGCAGGCTACGATGCGTCAAACTCCGGTGGTAGCAATCTGGGACCCAACTCGCACAGGCTACAAGAGGCGGTTCGAGACCGTCTTGCCACCTTTCGCAAAAGGAACGCCCTGCCCGACCACGTCAGCATACCCGCTGATGCCGTCACCGCATCAGGGAGCGGCCTTGACCCTCATATCAGCCCCCGAAATGCCTCGCTTCAAGCAGTCCGCGTTGCAAAAGCCCGAAACCTGAGCGTGGAGAGAGTCTTGTCCATCATTGAGGCGAACACTGAAAGACCAGTTCTCGGCCCAGATGCGGTAAACGTGCTGAAGCTAAATCTCGCACTTGATGCACTATGAGCTGGCCGAACCCAGCACTACAAACTCCCACTCCATGAGCCACGACCCACCAAGGCCAGATCCAGATGCGTTGCTCAGGCGACTTCGTGAGGAGGACATGAAGTCCACGACAGGGCGACTCTGCATCTTTCTAGGCATGTGCCCCGGAGTCGGCAAGACGTTTGCGATGCTTCAAACTGCACGTCAGAGACAGCAAGAAGGAGTGAATGTGCTCGTCGGTCTTGTGGAGACCCATGGCCGCACGGAGACGGCGGCGCTGCTCGCGGGAATGAACGTGCTTCAACGCAAACCGGTTGAATACCACGGCGTTGAAATGGCCGAGTTTGATCTTGATGCGTCTTTGTCAGCCAAACCAGACCTCATCCTTGTTGATGAGCTGGCCCACACCAATGCGCCCGGGTCTCGTCACGTGAAACGCTACCAAGACGTCCTGGAGCTTTTGGACTCTGGCATCGATGTCTATACCACGCTCAATGTTCAGCACATTGAAAGCCAAGTGGATGTAGTGCGCCAGATCACCGGCATCCAGGTGAATGAGACCGTGCCGGATTCTATCTTGGATCGCGCTCAAGAGATTCAGCTCATCGACCTCAGTGTCGAGAAGCTGCTTGAGCGTTTGAATACAGGCCGAGTGTATTTCGGTGAGCGAGCCGTACAGGCGACTCAAGGATTCTTCAAAGAAGCGAATCTGACTGCCTTGCGTGAACTCGCGCTGCGCTTCACCGCCGGGCACGTGGACCGCGACCTCGAGGACATTCGTCGAGCACGGCGAGTTCATAGCCCTTGGAAGACCAATGCCAGACTCATGGTCGGGGTGGCACCTAGTCCCTATGCAGAGAGCCTCATTCGCTGGACGCGGCGCGCCGCCACCAGACTAAACTGCCCCTGGCTTGTCGTGTGGGTGGAAGGGCTCGGCCCGCTAAGCAGCGAGGAGCAGCAGCGTCTGACGAACGCACTCTCCCTTGCCCGGAAGCTCGGTGGTGAAGTCATCACAGTTACGGGGGAAAGTGTCCCAGCCGCCCTGCTACGGGTCGCACGCGATCATAACGTCACCCAGATCGTGGTGGGCAAGCCGGACAAGCCTGCACTGCTGCGAGGCTCACTTGCCCACCAGATCATCCTAGGCAGTGGCGAGATTGACGTGTGCGTCGTTCGTCCCTACGCGACGAGTGCCCACACAGGTCAAAGCACCAGAGAACCAGTTTCGTCAAGCCTGGTCGGCCAAGTAAGCTGGGTAGTCGTCTCCACTTTTGCCATGGCCAGCATCTGCTGGGGTCTCCGGAGCTACACAGGTTACATGTTCGTGGCACTGGTATTTTTGCTCGGCGTCGTTCTTGCAGCACTGCGGTTCAACCGCGGCCCGGTAATCCTCATGGCTGCACTCAGCGCTCTCTGTTGGAACTTCCTCTTCATTCCTCCTCAGTTCACCTTTTACATCAACAAGGCGGAGGACTGGATCATGTTCGGGATGTTTTTCATCGTCGCCCTCAGTATGGGCAGCCTAACCAGCCGTCTCCGGCAGCGAGAGGCCGCCGAGAGACGACGCGCCAGCCTCACCGAAGCGCTGCTCCGTGTGACTCAAAGCGCAGCTCTCGCTGCCCAGCCTGCCAGCGGGCTGGCTGAAGCACTGCGCACCATCAACGAACTCTTACAAGCCGACACAGCGCTGGTAGTAAGCGAAGTCGGCGGTTCGCTGCCGCAAGTCGCGCATTCCTCCAGTTCCTTCCAGCCCGGTGCCAAGGAGTGGGGTGTGATTACGTGGGTTTATGCAAACAAGCAGTGTGCCGGACGACACACCGACACTCTACCTGAGTCACTCGCAACTTGGTTTCCACTTCAGACCGCCACCTCGCTCATCGGCGTGCTTGGTGTCCAGTTTCACACCGATCATGAACTCGACTTCGCAACCCGCCAAATGATCGAAGCCTTTGCCCTCCAACTCGCTCTTGTTCTCGAAAAGGAGCACTTCATCAAAGCAGCTAACCGTGCTGCACTGTTGGCTCATTCCGAAAAGTTGCACCGTACGCTATTGGACAGCATTTCACACGAACTCAAGACACCCCTTGCTGTCATCAATGCTGCCGTAGAGGCCATGAACGGTACACACGACCCCTTTCTGGGGGAGATCAGCAGTGCTTCACAACGTCTCCAGCGTGTCGTGGACAATCTCCTTCAAATGACGCGTCTCGAATCGGAAGTGCTGCGGCCTCACCTGGACTGGTGCGACCTGCATGATGTCATCGCAGCAGCACGCCAGGCTGTAGGCTCCCCCTTGGATCTGCATCCCATCAAACTGCACCTTCCTGGAAATCTGCAGCTGGTCAGACTCGACCACTCACTCATCACGCAAGCCGTTGCCAACATCCTCCACAACGCCTGCCTTTACACGCCGGAAGGCAGCGAGATTGAGGTGGGTGTCACCATGAATCAACACACGCTCAGGCTCGTCATCCGCGACCACGGCCCCGGGCTTCCAGATGGAGCAGAGGAGTTGGTCTTTGAAAAGTTTTACCGCTCTGCGTCTGCACCCGCAGGCGGTACGGGCCTTGGCCTTGCTATAGCGCGAGGCTTTGTGCAGGCGCTCGGCGGCAGCATCACAGCCAGAAACCACCCTCAGGGAGGGGCCGAGTTTGAACTTGTTCTACAAGGGATCGAGACTCTGATGGCTCCATCTCAGGATCATCTGATAAACACTGTTTCTCCCGTGTCTCCATGACCGCTCTGATTATTGATGATGAAGTCCAGATCCGCCGTCTGCTCAAGTTGGCGCTCGAGTCTAGAGGCTATACCGTCCGCGAAGCGGAGAACGGCACACTCGGTCTGCAGGCTGCCGTGTTCCAAAAGCCAGACGTCATCATCCTTGACCTTGGTCTGCCAGATATGAGCGGAGTGGAAGTGCTGAAACGTCTTCGTGAGTGGAATCCTGTGCCTGTGCTGGTCCTGAGTGTGCGGGACCAAGAAGTTGCGAAGCTAAGCGCCTTTGATTCAGGAGCTGACGACTACGTCACAAAGCCATTCAGCACCGCCGAACTCCTCGCCCGTCTCACCGCCATTCAGCGCCGCCAGAATGGTGATGAACGCGCCAGCCTCGAAGCAGGCCCCCTTCTTCTCGACCCGTTGCACCACACTGCCACCCTGCATGAGACGCCCTTGAAACTCACCCCAACCGAGTATGCCGTGCTCGCCCAGCTTGTAAAACACACCGGGAAGGTCGTTACCCTCAAGCATCTCCTGCGTGCGGTCTGGGGTCCGCAGTCTGAGCACCAGACCAACTACCTCCGCGTCTATGCAAGCCATCTCCGCAGCAAACTCGAGGGTAGCGGTCTGGAAATCCAAAACGAACCAGGCATCGGTTATCGACTGCGGGTCGTCTTGGACGGAAAGCCATTCCAGCCGTGACGAAAACGCGAGCAATGAAGATTCCCTGCGACACTCTCACTCCTGGGGCGTTACAGCAGTTCTCTCACCGTCATTCCATGAAACGCGTTCTCCTCATTCTCACCTTTGCAATCGCCTGCTTAAGCGCCTACTCACTCGTCGCACAGAGCGTCGCGAAGCGCTCCGGTATCGAGGCTCGTCTGGCGCGGGCACTGGAACTTTTTCCGGAGGCGGACACGGATAAGGATGGCACACTCTCCCCGAACGAAGCGCTCGCCTTCGTGGAGAAGCACCCCGAAGCCAGGGACAAGTTCATCGCCAGGAGTGGGAGCGGAAAAAGCAGCTCCAAACCCGCCTCCTTCCCACCGGGGGCTGAGGGAACGAAGGTCTTTGTGTGCGCTCACAGCTACATGATCTACACCGCAGAGTGGCTACCCCAGATTGCGAACGCCGCCGGCGTGAAGCACCTCAAGGCTGGCCAGCAGATGATAGGTGGTTCACGCGTGCAGCAGCACTGGGACCTGCCCGATGACAGGAACCAAGCCAAAAAGGCGCTGAAGGCGGGCATTGTGGATGTGCTCACGCTTTCACCGCATCTTATATTGCCGGATGAAGGCATCACTCAGTTCACCAAGCTGGGACTGGAAAAGAATCCAAACCTTCGCGTGCTGGTGCAGGCCTCTTGGGCACCTCGGGATGGCAGCTTGGGCGCCAGCTTCAGCAACGCAGACCGGGACAAAGTCAGCGCTGAACAAATCGATACCATGCTCAAGGCTCACGACGCGTGGCTCAAGCAGCTGGAGGCTCAGGTGACTGCCTTGAACGCGGAGCTGGGAGAGCCTCACGTCTTCATCGTGCCCGCAGGCAATGCGATTCACAGCCTGAGAAGGCACGTCGCGGAAGGCAAAGCACCTGGCGTCAGCAAGCAGAGCGAACTCTTCCGCGACGACCATGGGCACCCTTCTGACATCACCGCCCTGCTTGTAAGTTACTGCCACTTCGCCGCCATCTACAAGCGCAGCCCGGTCGGTCTGCCCGTTCCTGAAAAGCTCAAGACTCACCCCCAGTCCAAAGAACTGGTACTCCTCCTCCAGCAGATCGCCTGGGACAGTGTCACCGCTCACCCTCTAAGCGGTGTGCATAGTTGATTCATGTGCGACGGGTCAGGAACGCGCCGCTTGTCGCTTCTCCCACTGCCTTACCAACACACTCATCCTTGGGTTCTTCAAAAAGAAATCACGGTGCTCGCCGATGAAACTCCAGAAGTGGTCATCCCACTCAGCACACCATGGACCTTTGGGGTAGTCTGACATCTTGAGCAGGTAGTTCGAGCCGCTGAAGTAGGGCTTGGTGGTGAATGTGCCACCGTCCGCGAACTGGCTCATGCCGTACACGTTGGGCACCATCACCCAGTCGTAGGCGTCGATGAACAACTCCATGAACCAGCGATAGACCGCTTGGGGATCAATGCGAAGCAGCAGGAAGATGTTTCCCATCACCATCAAGCGCTCGATATGGTGGCACCATGCGTGCTCATGCAGCCGGCGGATGACGCCGTCCACCGGAGGCAAACCTGTGGTGCCGTGGTAAAAGGCTTCCGGCATGGCGCGCTCATGTTTCCAAAAGTTCCCTGTCCGCACCTTCACGCCCTTGAACCGGTAAATGCCGTGCATGAACTCTCGCCAGCCAATGACCTGACGGATGAATCCCTCCAGTGAGTTCAGCGGCACTGGTTGCGCGGCTGCAAAGCTCAGGGTGCGCTCCACCACTTCCTCGGGAGTGAGGAGGCCTATGTTCAAAGGGGCCGTCAGCACACTGTGATAGAGAAAGGTCTGCGAGCTGCTGATCGCATCCTCATAATGGCCAAAGAGTGCCAAGCGCTCACGCAGAAATGCGTCCAGCTCCTGGAGCGCCTGCTCCCGCGTCACCGGCCAGCGGAAGCCCCGCAGGCTGCCCGGAGCCTCCGGGAAGCGCCGTGTCACATACTGCTTGGCTTCCTCAAGCTCGGAGGTGGAAGCAAAGTGCGGCAGCTCCGGTGCCCGGTGTCCTTTGGGCAGGCGCTGACGATTCTCCGCATCGTAGCTCCATTGACCACCAGCGGGACTGCCATCTGCATCTAGCAAGATGCCCATGCGCTTGCGCTGCGCCTGGTAAAAAGTGGCCATAAACGGCTTCTTTTTCCCTGCCATCTGCTGTTCCAGCCATCGCAACGGACTCAGGAACATAGGCGTAGCATGCACCACCAGCTCTATGCCGCGTCCCGCAGCAAACTTTCTCAGCCGCCTCTCCAGCACATCATCCACCGGATCACACACATGCAGAACGCGCACCGCATCTGGCAGTGCAGCCGCCAAGAGTCGGCCACTCGTCGTAGCACCCTCCGGCGCTTCTACACGCGTGACACGCAACCCCTCAACACGCCGCTCTCTCGCCCAGTGCGACATGGATGCACGATGGTACACGAGTTTCTGCACATGAAACTTCAGCGGCCAATGCTCATCGTTCCCAAAGAACAGCGGATCCTCCAGTAGCCAGACAGCGCGCCCACTGCTGAGCGCGGGATGGTGTTCAAACAACTGATGAGGGTAAACGAGAGAAACTTCCACCTGATCCCCTACGCTTTGCGGGCGAAACAGGCCGCTGAAGGAAAAGGCAACCGCCACCTGACAGCAACGCGCGGGGCCTGGCCCCGAAAAGTCAGCCCTCGCAAGGTTGCGAACTCTCTCCACCGAACTATATTTTCCATAATTTATTCCCGGCCCCATGCCCCGCTCCCTTCTGCCACTGATTCCCGCCGGCCTTGTCGGCACCTCAGTCGCGGCACTCATCGTCATGAGTGGCGTATCGCGCATGATACGGCGCTGGCGCAGAGACCAGGCAGTGGTGCTCACGTTTCACAGCCTCTTCGATTCCACAGCAGGAGATCATGGTTTGCTTGATCCCGGTGCTCACATGGACCTTCGCCTTTTCGAAAAGGTCTGCCGTCACCTCGCTGCCGAGTACGATGTCGTGCCGCTCGAGTCCCTCATCCACCGGCCTGACCACTTCACGGGCAGCCGGTCGGGGCGGCGAAAGGTCGCACTCACCTTTGATGACGGTTACGCATCCAACTTCCACCTCGCGCTGCCCGTGCTGCGAACGTACTCCATACCAGCGACAGTGTTTGTGACCACAGGGTTCGTGCGAGGCGACGTGCTTCCCTGGTTCGTGCGTGCGGAATGGGCCCTATCCCAAACCACGCGTCCCACACTCCATCTAGGGCAGGAAACCCTCCCGCTTTCCACACGCACGGACCGGCTACAAGCCTACCAGAGATTCTGTCGGCATTACAAATCCCTGCCTTCCAGCCAAGGTGCCGCCGTGACGGATGCACTGGAAGACCAGCTCGCCATCCGCGTCACCCGCGCGGATCATCTGCCCGCCGCCTTGCAACCCATGGACTGGGACCAGGTGCGCCAGCTGCAACGCTCGGGTCTCATCACCATCGGTGCGCACACTCACACGCACCCCATCCTGGCACGCTGCCCTTCTCGAGAGCAAGCCCACGAGATACGGCTGTGCCGTGACCTGCTTACCACAGAGCTCGGCACGGCTCCGCGGCTCTTCGCTTATCCGAACGGCAAGTTGGGTGACTTTGACCGCACCACCATGCGCCTGCTCAAGGCCGCAGGCTTCACCGCATCCTTCACCATGATGGAGCGCAGTGTGAGCGCCGGGGAGGACTTGTTCGCCATCCCCAGGCATGGCAGCCCACAGAACACACGCTTTCTCGAAGCTACCGCCTCGGGCGGAGTGGACTGGCTGCGCAGCGTGAAAGCTACCACACTGCGCATCATGAAGCGCAGCCCGGTCGGCGCCGCCTGAACTACTTTCTCCAGAGCCAGCGCAGAGTGTCTGGGAAAATGGAGCCGCCGTGCTTGCCGTTGTGGGTCCCCTCACCCATCACCAGCTTATAATCATAGCCAGCAAACTTCAGTGATGCAGCCATGTCCTCATTTGCCAGAGGCCAGTTGCCAAACTGATTGTCCAGGTCATTCCTACCCTCCTGAAGAAACACACGAATGGGCTTCTTCTCCGCCTTGCGAATGAGCGCCGGATACACATGCCCGCCGCGGATGTTGGTGAAGGAACCAATATGACTCACCACCTTGCGGAAGGCATCGGGCCGCTCCCAGGCTACCGTAAATGCGCAGATGCCGCCAGAGCTGTTGCCGCAAATGGCCCTGCCTTCAGGATCCTCCGTGAGCTTGTAGCTCTTGCCCACCTCAGGCAAGATTTCCTCAAGCAGAAAACGAGCGTACAGATCTCCCAGAGAGTCATACTCAAAGCTCCGGTTGCTCCGAGGTTTCTGGCCATCCTTCGCCTCACCAAACACACCGGGATTGATGAAAACACCTATCGTCACCGGCATCTCACCAGCCGCTATCAAGTTGTCAAAAACCACCGGCGCACGGAACTGACCATCTGCCTTCACAAATCCGCCACCATCGCAAAACACCATCACATTCGCGGGCTTGGAGCCATCATACTGAGCAGGCACATAGATCCACCAGTCGCGGGTCGTACCAGGGAAAATCTTACTTTCCTTCCAAACATGCTGAGTGACCTTCCCCTGCGGCACGCCCGGCTTCACCTGGGAATCAGGGCCGAGGACATACTGGTCATCCTGAGGAGCGGCCAATGCAGCCAAGGAAAGAAGTGCGAAAGCGGAGAGGTAGAGTTTGGTCATCGTGGGCCGTTGAAAACGCAGGCCCAATCGTCGATCTTGCCGACTTGACGTCATGTTGTCCTTGGCCGACTCAAGGTCCGATCTTCTGCCATGCAAGCCCTCCTCAGCACCCGACTCGGCCGCAGCGTCTCGGCGGACTTTTTTCGTCCGCTGGCCCGTCCGTCAGCACCGGTGTATGTGGACTGCGCAGACCGGCTGGTGGAGGAGGCGGGTGAGGCAGGAAGACTGCCGCATCGTGAAACGACGGAGATCATTAAGGAGGTAATTGCTCGGCATCCGCTCTCGCTTCTGTCCGAAGATGAAGGTGCGGCTCTACGCGATGCGAGGCAGCGAGCGGGACAGTTTTTCGGTCGTCTCATCGCGGCGGGCTGGTTGGAGGATCAGACGCTTGGCCTGCACGAGCGCTGGGCAGTCATTTCGCCGGGATTGCGTCCGCTTCTGCGGATGTTGCGGGATCTGGCGGAGGATCGGGTGGCGGAGCTGAAGACCTTTGCGGACACTCTGCGTGGGCTTTGTCAAACTCTGGAAGAGCGCGGTGTGCTGGACCCAGCTCTGCGTGGACCTGATGAGCTGCGCTCCACGCTGACGGATCTAACACAGCGTCTGGAGCGTGCCATCGAACAGCTGCATGCGGTGGAAAAGATCGTCACCAGCTTCGAGCAGCGTCAGCGGCAGTCGGCAAGTGCGGCGGATACCTTGCACCTGCTGTATGAGGAGTTTAGCCAAGGGCAGCACATGGTGTGTTATGATGTGCTGAGGCGTGGTGGTCTGCTCATGCGCATCGAGCGGGCGCGTGCTGTAGTCTCGGAGCATCATGATGATCCTCTGATGCGCGAGCGTCTCTCCGAAGGTCTGCGCGAGCACTACGGCTATGAAAGTGCGGAAGCCTACGATCTCGCTGTGTCGATGCTTACCAGACTGGATCGTGATCTGGGCGGACTGAAGCGCCGCGCGGAAGCGATTGATCTGCGCATGGCTGCGTTTAACCGTCTCAGCCAACAGCGCTACCGCTACCAAACGGAGCTACGTGGGCGTAGGCCGGAAATCGTGAAAACGTATTGTGATGCGGTGAATGCAGGCAATACAGGCCGTCGATTCTCTGATTTGTCAGGTGCGGAGCCGGACTTCCTGCCCCGCTGTGTGGAGACGAAGTTCTTCTTCGGCACCGAGTCTCTCGCACGTCCACGACGGACCAAGTCGCCAGTGGACCTACGCTTTGATGAAGGTGGCAGCAGCAAACAAAGCGAGGACGAAGTACTGGCTGCATGGAGGGAACGTCAACGTCTGGCACTGACTCCACAACGAGCCGCGCGGCTGGTAGCCAAACTCCTTCCTGCAAAGGGAAGCTCCATCGGCACCGAAGAAATCCATCTCGAATCGGCAGATGACCTCCTTGATCTGCTGGCAGCGGTGGCCTACGAGCAGGCTCCCGTGCTATCTGGCAAACGCGTGCGGTGGAGCGTGGATGGTCTGCGGCGTAGCAACGGACTGGAGCCTGAGGTGCTGGAACACGACGAGATGGCCGGGCATCGGGTGGAGCGGTTTTCGGTGACAAGAGAAGCTTGAGTCCACTGTCCTGCGCGTCATCATCCACCGCTCATGATTTCATCATCCTCCGACTCGCTCTGGCCACGCTCCTTCTGGGGAGATGTGCCAGACTCGGATCGTGCGCCACTGCGTGAGGTGCTAGCGGAGCTGTTAGGTCGTGGAGTACTGCTCGGCAGCAAAGGGGGTGGTCGTGAACTTTTTCTCCTCGTTCAAGATCACTACCAAGCGCATGTCGAAGATTACTTAGCACCACTAGCGCTTGAACTTATCGTAGATTCAGAGCAGCTGATATTGCAGGCAAGACCGCGCACTGAGTCGTGTCTTCTTTTGGGCAAGTTCAATAAGGACGAGACGCTCGTGCTTTTGGCGCTTTGGCGTCTCTACGATGATGAAGTCAGTTCCGGCAATCATGAAGCGGTGGTGGTGAGTTTGGATACGCTATGGTCAGCGCTGAAGGTTTACTTTGATAAAATCAGCACGCCGGAGAAGACGCAGCTCGAGGCATGCTTGAGACGCCTGCATCGTCATCGATTGGTTGAACTCGACAGGCCCGAAGGCATGACTCAGGCGGGTGAGCTACAGATCGAGATCCTGCCGAGTCTGGCGCGAGTGATTCCGTTTGAGGACATTCAGGCATGGCAGTCGCGCGTGGACTTGCATCAGCCCGTGAAAGCGGGTGAGGAAATGGAGGAGGCGGGAGAATGAGTCACTCACGCATAACCTTGAGCCGTATCCTAGCGGTGAACTGGTATGGCTACCGGCAGTTCATTGATGTCGCCGGTTTGTCCCTCATTACTGGAGCGAATGGCAGTGGCAAGAGCGCCCTGCTGGACCTCATCCAGTTCGTCATGCTAGGCGAGCAGCTGAGCAAGTTCAACAAGGCTGCTGCCGGTGCGGGCAGCGGGCGCAGTCTGCGTGGCTACTGTTTGTGTGATACAAACACCCTGGGCCGCGATGGGCAAGAGCGCTATCTCCGGCCGAGCAGCGTGACGCTTGCCGGGCTGGAGTTCACCTGGCCGCTTAAGCCGGGCGAGAACGAGCCACGTAGAGAAACCTGGGGCGCACGCATCGAATACGAAAGCCCCACGGCCAAGCCTTCCACACTCTGGTTCCGCGCCGGGCGCAGGCTGGCATGGCAGGACTTTCTAAACAGCCAAGCTGGCCCGCAGGCAGTGCAGTTTCTGCCGGAAGATGAGTTCCGCACGCGCATTAAACGAGAGCTGGATGGCGATGTGTGGGACAGACAGCAGACTTACCGCGATGAGATGGCTCAGCGCAGGCATCTGGGATTTGATTCCGAGCAGATGGGCAAGACCCTACCGAGGGCCATGGCGTTCGAACCGGAGAGCAACTTCGAGAAGTTTGTCCGCGAGTTCTTGTTGGAGCCTGGTATGCCGGATGTGCGTGCGGTAAAGTCGAGTGTGGATGCTCATCGTCGTGCACAGGAGCGGCTGGAGAAGATGCGAGATCAACTTGAGCGTCTGAAGCGCATCTCTCATCATCATCAGGACTGGCTGAACTCGCAGCGTGAAGCCGGTCTCTATTCTCATCTCAGCGATGCGTTGAAACATGAGGAGGCTCTGGAAAACCTGAACTCGCGTCGTGCCGAACTGGAACTGAAACGCACCGAGCATGAGGACAATCTTCGGGCCCATGAACAGGCACTCAGCGAGCGAGATGCCCTCCGCAGCGAGGTGGAGTCTGCCCGCGCTGCGCTCGGTGACACGGGTGTGCGGATGGAAACTATCGACAGCCAACGGAGAGAGGCCACACGGGAGATCGAAAGACTGGAAACAGCCTCCTCCACGCTGCGGTCCCAGTTGCAGACTCATCTGCGGCACTGGCAGGACTGGATGCGGCTTGCATCGCAACTCGGGCTGCAAGGGATTGATGAAGCATCCGAAGTCATCTCTGGCTTGAAGAACCCGGACGAAGCGAAGGCGCTCGCCGTTGCCCGCAGTGCGGCTCCAGCTTACAGCAAGCTGCGAGAGGAGGCACTGGAGGCTCTGCGCCCGATCGAGACGCAACTGGCCCAGCATGAAAAGCGCAAAGCTGCTCTGCATGAGAACATTGCCCAACTGCGCGAAGGTCAGCCCGCACCCGCGCCATTGTTGAATGCTTTGCTTGCTCGCGGCCAGAAGGCCGTGGCTCTTGGCCGAGTCGTGGAGGTCAAGCCCACCGCTGAAAAATGGTGGCCGCTGCTGGAGACTTTGCTGGGAGTGAACCGACGTGCGGTCATCCCAGAAGATTTCCGCGCTGCGTGGGATCAGGCTCAGCAGCAGCCGAGTCCGGGAGAACCACTCATTCATCCTGACGAGCTGATAAAGCTGGAGCCGAAGATGGAGAAGGGTTCGCTGCGTGAGATGGTGGAGACCAAACACGAGATCGCTGGCAAGGTGCTGGATCATCTGCTCGGTGGCATTGTGGCGGTGAACAAAACGGCGCAGCTCGATAAACATGAACGGGCTCTATCGATGGATGGGTGGCTCAAAGATCCACCGCAGCGCATCAAGCTTGTGCCAGAGAAAGAGCTCACGCTCGGTGAAGAAGGTCTGCGCCGTCTTCGTGAACAGCGCGAGGATGAGCTGAGAGAAACGGATGCTGCACTGGAGGCGGCCCGCCGAGAGCGCGACGACTTCCGTTCGTTGTTAAATCGTGGTGGTGAGTGGCATCTGGACCGGTTCATTGCGCCAGATGGAGCGGATGAAGTTCATCTTTTGCCGAAGCTCCGTGAGAAGCTCGGCACGCTTCAGTCCACATGGGATCTTCTTGCTACGCCTGATCATGTTTTGAAGCTGGAGAAGCTTCGCGTGCTGGAAGCCACCTTTGATGGCGTCAAAGAACGGATCATCCGCCTGGATGAGCGCATGTCGCAGTTCAAGCAGTTCGAGCGTGTACAGCATGACGCCATCGCGAGCTACGTGGTTCAAGAAGAGCAGACGCGCATCACTCGACAGGCATCGCGCGCTTTAATAAGAGGTATTTCGGAAGAGGAGATCGCTTCCCGCATCCACGCCGAGCGGCAGAAGAGCACTTCATGGCGTAGGTCCATCGAGATGGCTGGTGCTATGGCCGTGCAGATGAAGAGCCGCGCGGAAGAGGCGCGTCGTCACCGGGACGAAGAGCGAGCCACGTTGCTCGAGGTGCATAAAGACATCGGCGACGCGCTGGATACAAACGAGGAGACTAACGAAGCGTTCGACCGGCGGCGTGAGGACCTGGAGACGCACGAACTGGAGCGCTACACGCTCGAAGCCGAGAAGGCAAAGCGCGACTGGGAAGAGCGGCTTCAGCATCAAGTGCTGGATGTGCTGCGCGAGAAGCTGAGCGAAGCGGACCGCACCAAGCGCGAGCTGAATCGTGCCATGGATCATGAAATCGGCGGCTGGCGCTACCAGCTCAGCAGCCGAGCAGACAAAGCGCACACCGCCATCTGGACGCTGGTGGAAAAAGGTCTGCCAACCGGTGCCGAAATGGAACTCTTCAACGCAGCAGGCCGCGAGGACATCGAGCGTGCGAAGGCTGAGCTTATGGCCGCCATCGATGCGGCGGACAATCATGAAGACAAGCGCCACCAGCGAATGTTGGACTACCGCTATTACCATCACTGGGACATCGAGGCCAAACCGGCGGGTCGTGGCGATGCTGCAGCCATCAGTTTGAATAAGAGCGCGAAGAAGCAGAGTGGCGGGGAGAACCAAGCGCCGTTCTTCGTCGCTACCCTCGCCGCGTTCCGGCGAGTCTATGATCTGGGGCATCGCGATGCGCAGCAAAACCTCGGCCTCGTGGTGATGGATGAGGCGTTCAGCAAGCTGAGTGGAGACCGCATTGATGACTGTCTGGCGATGGCCCGAAACTTCGGGCTGCAGCTCATCATGGCCTTCCCAGAAGACCGTTTGCCCACCATGTTCCAACACGCCGACACGGTGGTGCAGTGTCGTGTGGAGCGCACCTACGATGACAAGACCGAACAGGTGAAGAACATCGAGAACTGGGTGGTAAGGGTGGAAGGCAACCGCCTTGCTGAGCTGATGGAATGAAGTGGCTAGCCCAACTTCATAAAGACTGGATGATGGCGAGGAAACGCCGCATCGGTGCATCCTTGCGCGGGTTTCGTCGGGACTGGGAGCAGTTGCTCGAAGATGCTGGCATCACCTCCGCTGAAGAACAAAACTCTGCGCGGCGTGAGGCGGAGAGAACACCGCAGATCCGGCTCATTCCACGAAAGCGAAACCCTCGCTTCATCGACAAGATCGAGCTGCCACCGGAATCGGAAGCGTGGTTGCATGAGAGGTTTCAGACCCGCCCAGCGAGCGAAGCGCAGGCACATTCACTGGAAGTGCTGGCCGAGTGGTCTGCGAGATCGCATCCCCTTCATGCGGAAGAGTGGAGCCGGTTTTGTAGGCAGTTGGAGTACAACTTCAAAGCTCCTCGTGTCTGCGGACCATTCGACTGGCAGGATGAGGCACGCGTGGCGGAACTGCTTGGATGGTTGTTCGAGCTCACATCCAATGAGTGGCCACAAGGCACGCTCATTCGTGATGCAAGCACGCGACTCGGATTGGGATCGAAAGTCTTGGAAGAGGAACAGTCTGCGATAGAGCGTGCGCTGACGCTCATGTTTGAGCGGGACATGCCTTTGGAGGCGCTGGGCATTCAAACCAGCAACAGTGTACTACACTTCAGCGGGCCGTTGACGCTGCATTTTGAAGACGGCAGCATGCATGTGACGGATGCGCTTCGCTTTGAATCCACGCTCTCCTTTGGGGAGCTGGATCGTGCCGTGCGCATTACCACGACTGCCGATCGTCTGCTGACGATCGAGAATCGGAAGACGTCTTTTGTCCAGTTTGCTCGAGCCGATAGGCTGCGCTCGACATTGATCGTTGCCAGCTCCTATCCCACTCAGGCAGTGCGCTCGCTGCTCAAGCTGCTGCCGCTGGAACTCGAGCACCACCACTTCGGCGACACCGATGTGTGGGGTTACGAGATCCTGCGTAGTCTGAGGCTCATCAGTCAACGTGAAGTCCGCCCGTTTTGCATGAAGTGGCGTCCTGCAGACGCTGCCACTGCGTTGACGAAACGTGAGCAGAGTGTCCTTGCCCGGCTTATCAGCGATCCGTTGATGAGAGACTGCCACATGCAGCTTCGCCAGATGCAGTGTGCGGGAAATCGGGGCGACTTTGAGCAGGAATCGCTTGGCCCTCCGACTCTCAGCGAGTGGCCGTGGTTCGTTGAAGTAGCTTCGCTAGCTGACTCTCATCCTGGTCCGGCGCGAGGGTCATTTCGGGTGTGACTTTGATGCCCATCCGCTCGTAGTAGTCGAGCATCTTCTCCGTCGCCACGCGGCTGGCTTCCAGAACGATGCGCGACATTTCCGACATTTCTGCCGGAGGTGCTTCTTGAAGATGAGTGCTGTTTAACATCGCTGGAAGCTGGGATGTAGAATGAGTGTTGCTGTCAACGATCTGCATCGCTGGTGGCTGCACATTGTCCCACAGACCCCACTCATCGGCAAGGGGCAGATAGTCCTCAAGGAAGTGCTTCCGACTGCGCTCGAATCTGCGCCGCACATCCTCCTCTGGTACGTGATGCCCGCCAAGACGAACTCGCAGGGCGACACGATTCACGGCCTGCGTTCCCGAGCCAATGACGATGTAGTGGAGGATGAGGCGGTAGCCGAGTGCCTTCGCATTCCGAATCATGGCGACGTAGGTTTTGCCGCTCAAAGTGGACTCGATGGCGAAGCTGGACTTGGTTTTCATCAAGGCGCGGGCTTCCTCTAAAAGCAGTCGTCCGGCTTTGAAGGCGCTGAGACTTGGATCAACCGGCGAGAGTCCACGCGCGATCTCGTCAGCATTTAGAAACCGGATGATACCAAGGCGAGGCAGCAATTCCTTCGCTAGGGTGGTTTTGCCAGCACCGTTGCAGCCGCCGATGATACAGAGCGTCGGGCTCATTGGTCGACGCGCAGCATGTATTCGTCGTAGTTCTCGCGGTTCTTCTGCCACCAGGGTAGCACTTCCTGGACGGAGCGGAACTTGGGCACCTCGCCACCTCCGGGTTCTAGCCACAGCTGCATCTCCTTTAGCAGACGAGCCTGCCGTCCCGCCGGCACCTTTTGCGACAGAGAGACCATCGTATCAAAGAGCTGAATGTCTGGCTGCCGACCCATCTCGGAAAAGGATTCCTCCAGCGACTCGTCAGAGCCATTGGTGATCACCTCTGCGTACACCTCAGCCTTGTGCTCCACCGGGTAGGGGGCGAGGAGGCTCCAAGCCATCTCGCGCACATCCCACACGTCATTGATAGCCGCCTTCCGCAGCACGTGCGTGGCTTCCTCGGGCGTCAGTGCAGAGGTGCTTTCCACTGCGTAGATGCGGTTCTCCATGTCCGGATCCTTGAGCGCCTCCACGAGCATGAAGGGATTCTTGTCATGCCCCAGCGCCATGAAGTTCGCCATCACGTCGTAGCGCTCCTGCTTGGTCTTCGCCTCCTGGTATCGCTTCACGGGATCCCCCTCTGGCGGCACCCACTTGCCGGGTTCGACCGCTCGCTTGACCGGAGCACCCAGCAGTCCCGTCGATGGCGAAGAAGCGGACGAAGTGCCCTGCGTGGTCGCAGGTGCGTTGTTCTCACCCGCAGCGCTCGGTGAGCCATCCGACTGCGCAAACTTCCAGCCCAGCCCCAAGGCTGCCGCCAGCACCACGATGAAGATCAAAACTTTGCGAAGCATAACTGGTCGCCGGTACTGTGGAGGTGAAAGCGTCTTCGGCAAGCTTTGCCTTATCCGACTTCCGCCGGAAGCCAGGCCTCCATGGCCAGACTGGCCGCTCCCAGAGCACCTGCGTCATCCCCCAACGCGGACGGCAGCATGTTTAACGTACCCTTGGCGATGCCAGGGAAGATGCCTTCCGCAGCACTCGCGATGTCGGCACAGAACGCCTCACCCAGCGCCGCCAGCGGTCCATGCAGCAGATACGCCTCTGCATCCAGCAGCACATGCAGACAACCGATGAGCCGCCCGTAGTCCTGCACTACGTTATGCCACGCCTCCCCCCTGGCACTCGACAGCGCAGCGAATGCGAGCCGCAAGTCTCCCGGCACTGGCGCATCAGGCGAAAGCCCCGCCAGCCGACGGTAAGTCACCGGGGCGGAGAGCATATCGTGCACTTCAGAACCCGGTCCTCCTGCGTTCATGGGCCATGGCCAGCGCCCCAGCTCACCCGCTGCCCAGCGCGCACCGCGCACCAGTTGGCCCCCATGCACCACTGCTACGCCGAATCCGCTTCGTGGCCCCAGGATCACATAGTCCTGAAGATCTCGCCCACCACCGTACCAGCGCTCCGCTATGGCAATGGCGCGCAGATTGTTCTCCACCGCCACAGGCACCCCGAACGCGCTCTGAAGCTTCTGCCCCAGCGGCACATCCCACCAGCCAGGAATGAACGCGTAATGAAGTGCCACGCCCTGCACCGGCTCCACCAGCCCCGCTGCACCGACACCTATTCCTAGCAGTGGTGCCTTCAGAGCCACATCCTTCTGAAGCGCCTTCGATAACTCAATGAGCGCCTCCACCGCAGCGTCGGCCTTCATATTCCTGGGCAGTTGCATCATCCGGCTTCCGCGCACTTCACCTGCAAAATCCACTGCCACCGCCTGTGCGCGATCCGCATTGAACTCCAGCCCCATGAACCACCCCGCTTCCGCATTTACCGAAAGCAACCGCTTCGGCCTGCCCATGCCGCCACGCTCCAGTCCTGTCTCCACCAGCTGCCCCTGCCGGCACAGCTCATCCACGTACATACCCGCCGTCGTCGGTGAAAGACGGGCCAGCAGAGCGAGGCTGCGGCGAGAGGTGGCCTTGCTGCTGCGCACCAGCAGCACGATACGGGCGGCGATTTGAGCCTGTTCAGAGGAACTGCGCATTGAAGGAAGAAAGGCGGGAAGTAGAGCAGACACCCTCTCCACGCAAGCCCTCTCCGGCCGCGTGCAGAAAACCCACCCAAGACCCCAAGGCAAAAACAGTGGTGGCAGAAACGCTGGCGCTTACTTAGTTCGATACTAAAATAAATCACCCCCAGCATGTCTCCCCCATCTATCCGTACCACCGCCCGGCAGTGCGAAGTCGCCTGGTTCTCCGCACTGTGCGCAGATGACTATGAGTTCCTCGGCGTTCCAGACGGCGCTCTGCGTTCCAGCTATGAGCACTGTGGTGCCATTGTCAAAAAGGCAGACGCGCTTGGTTATCAAAACATCCTCCTTCCCAGCGGCTGGATCGTCGGCCAGGATGCGCTTGCCTTTGCCGCAGCCATGGCCCCACAGACGCAGCAGATCAACCAGCTCGTCGCCCTCCGCATGGGAGAAGTCTGGCCGCCCATGCTAGCTCGCGCACTTGCCACCGTGGATCACATCGCCAAAGGTCGGCTCTGCATCAACATCATCTCCTCCGACATGCCCGGCATGAAAGAGAGCAACGAGACCCGCTACGCCCGCGCCAGCGAGATCATCCAGATTCTGCAAGCACTCTGGAGCACAGACGGCCCCTTTGAGTGGCAGGGCCAGTTCTACCACATTAGCCTGCCTACCACAGAACCTGCCAAAACCTACCAGCAAAATGGTGGTCCTCTCATGTACTTCGGCGGCATCTCACCCGCTGCACAAGACCTCTGCGCAAAGCACTGCGACGTCTTTCTCATGTGGCCGGAGACGGAGGAACGCATCGCAGAGACCATCCGCACCATGTCAGAAAAGGCCGCCACCTACGGCCGCACCATCGACTTCGGCTTCCGCACCCACGTCATCGTGCGCGAGACTGAAGCCGAGGCCCGTGCCGCCGCCGACCGGCTCATTTCAAAGCTCGACCTCGCCAAAGGCGCAGAAATCAAGGCCCGCAGCATGGACAGCCAGAGCGCCGGCGTGAAGCGCCAGGACGAGCTGCGTGCGCAGAGCAAGGACCTCTACATCGAGCCGCATCTCTGGAGCGGCATTGGGCTGGCCCGCAGCGGATGCGCCAGTGCTATCGTGGGCGACCCAGATCAAGTGCTCGCCAAGCTCCACCGCTACATGGACATGGGCATCCGCGCCTTCATCCTCAGCGGCTACCCGCACCTGGATGAGTGTGACCTCTTTGCCAAACACGTTCTTCCCCATCTGCCAACCTGTCGTCTCAATGAACTGCAAGGCAGACGCCTACCCGATCCCGTCACACCACTGACCACGGCGTTAAGGAGGTAGCGCCTGCGCGATCGATCAGGCTATCAGGTGATCTTCACGCGAACTTCCTGAGGACACCCTTCAGTTGACAAAAGTCTGCCGCGACTGCTCGTCCAGGAACATGATCGAACGTGCGGTCCACGCCCTCAAGTTCGGCAAAGAAACGCCGCTTCAACCGCAGGTTCATATCATCGCGATTTGCGATCTTAGGCATACTCTGCCAACATTTGATAGGCTTCTGTTCAGTCCGCCAAGGCGCAACACATGGCACAGAGGCACACGCAGGCTTCAGCCCATGGAGTTGTAGAAGCCGTGGTTCTCATCCTTGTAACAGACGCGTCGATAGAGATGAACATGCTCAGTTGAGAAGCCGCTGAAGAAGTCGGTCAAAACCCAAAGTCGGCCCACAGGTGTTCCGCCAACCCAGCTACTGCCAACATCAGGACTCCTCAACTTCGTTCGCCGAAAGCGGAGGCGTGCCCCCTCAGACAATGGACGGTTTTAGGGCAGAGGCACGAGAGGGCTGTCTCCATGGTGTATCCAAGAAAGTGGTAGTGAGGCACACCGCAAGCCTGTGACCGCTTAACAGGTATCTTGCTGGATGGCTGTGTGCATGGGCGCCTGTTTGATGCCTCTCAAAAAATGCCTAGCACCACCAATGACGCGTGCAGCAAGTGGCAGTGGAGTTTCGTGAATGCATTGGGCTACGAGCACACACGAAAAAGCCCTGCGGAGTGTGACCTCCGCAGGGCTTCCTGGTGACGAAACGAGTCCGTCTGGTCTTCAGGCCGCGAGGGCCTGGGGCTTACTTCTTGGCAGCCTTCTTGGCAGCCTTCTTGGCAGGGGCCTTCTTAGCAGCGGCTTTCTTGGCGGGTGCCTTCTTAGCAGCGGCTTTCTTGGCGGGTGCCTTCTTGGCGGCTTTCTTTGCAGCTTTCTTAGCCATGGTGTTTGTCTTCTGTTTGTTGTTGGTTGCTTGTTTTGGTTTAGCCGCAGAGTTCGACGCCTTGGACGGCGCTTTCACTCCACGGACACTCTTGGCCGCAGCAGCAGGTGCTGCCTTGGATGCGGCCCGCTTCTCCTCGATGGCGGCCTGCGCTGCGGCAAGGCGTGCTACGGGGACGCGGAAAGGACTGCAACTGACATACGTCAGACCTGCACGATGGCAGAACTTCACGGAGTCAGGATCACCACCATGTTCACCGCAGATCCCGAGCTTAATGTCCGGGTTGGTACTGCGGCCCTTGGCGATGGCGGTGGTGATAAGCTGACCCACGCCCACTGTGTCCAGCGTGGCGAACGGGTTCTTCTTGAAGATCTCATTCTCCGTGTAAGGCACGAGGAAGTTCCCCATGTCATCACGGCTGATGCCGAGAGCAGTCTGCGTGAGGTCGTTGGTGCCGAAGCTGAAGAACTGCGCGGTCTGCGCAATTTCATCCGCCGTCAGGGCTCCTCTTGGCACTTCGATCATGGTGCCAACGAGATAGTCGAGCTTCACTTTTTGCTCTGTCATCACCTGCTTCGCTACTTTGTGTACGATTTCTGTCTGCAGGTCGAGTTCTTTTTTGAATCCAACCAGAGGAATCATCACCTCAGGTTTCACTTTGATCTTCTTCTTCGCCACTGCTGCTGCGGCTTCAAAGATGGCGCGTGCCTGCATCTCGGTGATCTCAGGATAAGCGATGCCAAGTCGGCAACCACGATGTCCAAGCATGGGGTTGAACTCATGCAGTGCTTTCACACGTGCATGAATCTTCTCTGCGCTCATGCCAGTCTTCTTCGCAAGGTCCTTCACCGCAGCGTCTTCGTGCGGGAGGAACTCATGAAGAGGAGGGTCAAGCAGACGAATGGTGGCGGGCAGGCCCTTAAGCGCTTCAAAGATGCCAGTGAAGTCCTCGCGCTGATATGGAAGCAGCTTGGCCAGTGCGGCTTTGCGGTCGTCCAAGTTGTCAGCAAGAATCATCTCACGCATGGCGTCGATGCGGTCTCCCTCAAAGAACATGTGCTCCGTGCGGGTGAGGCCGATGCCTTGTGCACCGAAGGCGATGGCGTTGAGCGTTTGCTCAGGAGTGTCTGCATTGGTGCGGACCTGAAGTCGGGTCACTTGGGAGCACCACTTCATGAGCTGCTGGAAGTTCTTGAACTTCTCGGTGGCCTGCGCGGCTTTGTCACCGTGCAGGGTGCCGGTGACGATGGACGAGGGACCAGTCTTCAGCTTGCCGCCGTAGATGGTGCCCGAGGTGCCGTCAATGCTGAGGCTGTCCTTGCCTTCATGGAAGGTCTGGCCGGCTATGGTGACGGTCTTCTTGTCATAGTCGATCTCCACGGCGCTGGCTCCACAGATGCAGACTTTACCCATCTGACGGGCGACGAGCGCGGCGTGAGAGGATACACCACCTTTTGCGGTGAGGATGCCTGCGGCCGCGATCATGCCACGAAGGTCTTCCGGGGAAGTTTCGTTGCGGACCAAAAGCACCGGCACGTCAGGCTTGGCTTCAGCAGCGGCGGCAGCGCGATCTGCGTTGAGGTAGATGATGCCTGAGGCAGCACCGGGGCCTGCGGGCAGGCCTTTGGCGAGTTCCTTGGCCTTTTTGAGTTCGGTGAGGTCGAAGTCAGGCGCGAGCAACTGCTCAAGCTGGTCAGCGGGATTGCGCAGGATGGCGGTTTCCCAGTCGATGAGCTTCTCCTTCACCATGTCAGCGGCGAACTTGAGAGCAGCAGCGGCGGTGCGTTTGCCATTACGGGTCTGCAGCATGAAGAGCTGTCCTTCCTGCACGGTGAACTCCACGTCCTGCACGTCCTTGAAATGGTTCTCCAGGATCTTGCGCACTTTGAGCAGCTCAGCGTAGGCATGAGGAAGCTTGTCTTTCATCATGACCACAGGATCAGGCGTGCGGACGCCGGCCACGACGTCTTCACCCTGGGCGTTGATGAGGAACTCGCCGTAGAACTCGTTGGCACCATTGGCCGGGTTGCGGGTGAAGGCGACTCCGGAACCGGAGGTGTCTCCTGTGTTGCCATAAACCATGGCCTGCACGTTGACGGCAGTTCCCCACTCGGAGGGGATGTTGTATTTGCGGCGATAGACGATGGCGCGGTCATTCATCCAGGAGCCGAACACGGCACCTGCGGCACCGCGGAGTTGCTCCCACACGTCGGTGGGAAAGCCTTTGCCAGTGCGCTCTTTGACGAGGGCCTTGAAGCGCTTCACGAGTTCTTTCTGATCATCTGCTGTCAGCTCGCTGTCCACGATGTCGCGGTGGTACTTCTCGTGCTTGTAGCCTTCGATGACAGTTTCAAACGGTTCATGGTCTTCGCCTTCGCGCTTCTGCACGCCGAGCACCACGTCTCCATACATCTGGATGAAACGGCGGTAGCAGTCCCAGGCGAAACGCTCGTTGTTGGTGGCTGCCACGAGCGCCTTCACGGTGTCGTCGTTGAGGCCGAGGTTGAGAATGGTGTCCATCATGCCGGGCATGGAGTCACGAGCGCCTGAGCGGACGGCGACGAGGAGCGGCATGCCGGTGGTGGCACCGAACTTTGCCTTCATGATCTTTTCCATGTTGGCAACGCCAGCCTCCATCTGTGCCTGGAGCTCGGCAGGGTATTTGCGGCCGTTCGCGTAGAAGTAGGTGCAGACCTCTGTGGTCACGGTGAATCCGGGAGGCACTGGAAGGCCGATGCGGCTCATCTCCGCCAGGTTGGCCCCTTTGCCCCCAAGCAGCGCTTTCATGCTGCCGTCACCGTCTGCCTTGCCGGCACCCCAGGTGTAAACGTATTTCACTTTGCCTGCCGCGCTTTTCGAAGCGCCCGCCTTGGTTGCTTTTTTCGCCATATCGCTTTGTTGTAGCGTCAGAGATTTGTTAGACGCTTTGATGGTGTTTTGCTTTGTTGGGTTCTGTTAAGGATGGGCGGGGAGAGTATTTTGCCTCGCTTCACTGTCAACAGGGTTGTGAACACCTCTGTGCGTATGTCTGGCGGTCTGTCTTGCCTCGTTCATGGTCAGCGTTCACACTGTGCGAGCTTCAAACCGAAGACGTTCCTCCGTCCATGTTCTCGTCAGCCTTTTCCCGTCTCACCACTGCGGCTCGTCTTCTGCCGCGGCCGTTGTTGTACGCCCTGCTTGCGACTGCGGTGGTCATCATCGGCTGGCTGGACCACCTCTCCGGACCCGCCTGGAACTTTGTGATCATTTACGCCGCACCGGTGTTCCTGGCCGTGTGGTGGGCTGACCGAGGCGCGGGGCTTTGGTTCGCGCTGCTCTGCGTCCTGGTCTGGTGCTTGGCGAACTGGCAGGACTATCCCATCAACAACCACTGGAGTTTTTTTGTGTCAGCCCTCGGACGTGTGTTCTACTTCGGCATCACTGCGGTGGCGGCCAGTGCGCTGCTTGCCATGCAGCAGGCGAACGCGGAGAAAATAGCAGCGCTGGAGGAAAGAAGGCAGCTGGAGCGTGAGATCGTGAGTGTGTCTGAGTATGAGCAGCAGCGCATCGGCCAGGATCTTCATGACGGTCTGTGCCAGCAACTTGCGGCCATAGGCTGCGCCGCCCGGGCGCTTGCGGATGATCTCCACGCAAAGGGACTGGCCGAAGCACGTGATGCCGAAGAGATCGAGGCCTCCCTGCAAAATTCCGTGGTCGAGGCGCGCAGTTTGGCCCGCGGCATTTTCCCCGTGCATGTGGACCGCACCGGCCTCTCCACCGCCCTGCGTGAACTCACCGAAACGACGAGTCGCATGACTGGCGTACCCATCGAGGTGGCAGAGTGGTCAGAGGTCCACATAGAGGATCCCCAGGTGGCCATGCACCTCTATCGCATCGCCCAGGAGGCGGTGTCGAATGCTCTTAAACACAGTGGCGCAGACGAGATCTCAATAAGTCTCACCACGGACGACGATCAGCTGGAACTAGTCATCAGCGACAACGGCCAGGGAATGCCTCGAGCGCAGGGGAAGCATGGCATAGGCATGGGCCTGCGGACCATGTATTACCGCGCTCACGAACTGGGCGCAGATCTCCAAGTCATCCGCCGTGCCGAGGGCGGAACCTCCGTCGTATGCAGACTCAAAGTCAAATCCAGCCGTGACATCCATGACTTCTTCCACACCTGAAAGCGCCTCAGTTCAAAAGCCATGCAAAGTCGTACTCGTGGAGGACCACCCCATGTTCCGCGAGCACATCGGTCACCTGATCAATCGTGACCTAGGCATGTCCGTGTGTGGTGAGGCGGATAACATCCAAGATGGCTTGCGTGTGATCCTTGAGACGGAGCCGGACGTGGCGATTGTTGACCTCACGCTGAAGGGTTCCAACGGGCTTGAGCTGCTCAAGGACATCAAGGCCCAGGGACTGCAGGTCAACGTGCTGGTGCTCTCCATGCACGATGAGGAACTCTACGCCGAGCGTGTCCTCCGAGCCGGAGCACGCGGCTACATCACCAAGAACGAAGCCTCGTCCGAGCTGCTGAAGGCTATCAAAAAAGTGATGCATGGTGAGGTTTACGTCAGCCGTTTCGTCACAGCCCGCATCCTCGAACGCATGAGCAACAAAGGCGGCACCATGTCCACCGGGGGGGTGGAGGCTCTGGCAGATCGCGAGCTGGAAGTCTTTCAGCTTCTCGGACGTGGAAAGAACACCAAGCAAATCGCGGAGCAGCTTCATCTCGGCGAGTCCACGGTGGAAACCTACCGCTCCCGCATCAAGGAGAAGCTCGGCCTGCGCAGCTCAGCCGAAGTCTATCTCCGCGCCGGCCAGTGGGTGAGAGAAAACGGCTAGCCCCATCATGACACCAGAGGACCTCCAGCGGCAAATGCAGGCTGACCTGGCCGACATCGAGCGCTACCGGATGCCGTTCGGAAAGTACGGTCCAGATGCCTTCCCGCCGCACGGAGCGCCCATCTACGACCTGCCAGCCGAATACTTGAGCTGGTTCGCCAACCGCGCCGGATTCCCCAAAGGCCGCCTCGGCGAGTTGCTGCGCATCGTGTACCAAATGAAAGTGGATGGCTCTGACTGCGTGTTCGACCCTATGCGGAGCCGCAACGGCGGAAAGACCCCCCTCCGTACGCCGCGCCGCCGGGAGTGGAAGCTCCGCCCGTGAAGACTTGAGAACATTCCACCTGCGCCAACCGTTACCTCAGCATCAACCTCCATGTCCGACACCTCTTCCACACCGAAGTTCACCAATGAACTGATCCACGAGAAGTCACCCTACCTTCTCCAGCACGCTCACAATCCCGTGAACTGGCTGCCCTGGGGTGAGAAGGCCTTCACCCTTGCACGTGAGATGGGCAAACCCATCCTGCTCTCCTCAGGCTACTCCACGTGTCACTGGTGCCACGTCATGGAACGCGAGTCCTTTGAGAACGAAGAGATAGCTGCCTTCATGAATGAGCACTTCGTCTGCATCAAGCTGGACCGCGAGGAGCGCCCGGACATTGATCTGGTCTATATGACTTACGTGCAGGCAGCGACCGGCGGCGGGGGCTGGCCTCTGAACGTCTTCCTCACACCCGAGCTGAAGCCCTTCTACGGCGGCACTTATTATGCGCCTGAATCCAAAGGGCGCATCGGCTGGAAGGACCTGCTCAAGGAAATCCACAAAGCCTGGACAGAGGACCGGGAGGGCGTCATGGATCGTGCGCGTCAGTCCATCGACAAGCTGCAGCAGCACATCGAGAGCGAGACCTCCACCAAGGGCGAACCCGTCCTCAAAGAAGTCCTCGACAAAGCGTACGACACGCTCAGCGGATCCTTCGACTACCATGAGGGCGGGTTCGGTTCCGCACCCAAGTTTCCCCGCCCCTCCGCGCTGCACCTGCTCTTCCGCCTCAGCCTCCATTACAAAACGAATGAAGCCGGACAGGCGAACTGGTCCTCCGAGATGGCGCTTAAAACGCTCCGCGCCATGGCCAATGGCGGGCTGCGGGATCACATCGGCGGCGGCTTCCACCGCTACTCCGTGGACAGCTATTGGCACGTGCCACACTACGAGAAGATGCTTTACGACCAGGCGCAGCTCCTGCCTGCTTATGCGGAGGCATTCACTCTCACCGGCGGTGAGTTTTACTCCACCATCGCAAGACAGATCGTGGACTACGTGACGCGCGAGCTCACGCATCCCGAAGGCGGATTCTATTCTGCCGAAGACGCAGACAGCCTCGCCACGCCAGACGCCGATCACAAAACCGAAGGCGCTTTCTATGTCTGGACTGCCGCCGAAGTGGATGAACTGCTGGGCAAGCGGGAGGGGGGCATCTTCCGCTACGCCTATGGCATTCGCAAAGATGGCAACGCTCGCCCAGAGTCTGATCCCCATGGCGAGCTGAAAGGACTCAATACCCTCTTCCGCGCTTACTCGGCAAAGAAGACGGCAGAGTATTTCAAGCTGCCAATGGAGGAGGTGAACGACATCCTGACCAAGGGACGTGCCACGCTCATGGAAGTGCGGACAAAACGACCTCACCCACATCTTGATGACAAGATCATCTCCGCATGGAACGGCCTCATGATCGCCGGCCTCGCACACGCCGCTGCCGCACTCAGTGAACCCTCTTACAGTGAGCTGGCAGCCAAAGCGGCCTTGTTTATCAAAAAACATCTCACCCGCGACGACGGCAAAAACCTCCTCCGCTCCTGGCGCGAAGGCACCGGTGGAGCGTCCGCATTTTCCATTGATTATGCGTGCCTCATCCACGGCCTCATCGAACTGCATCAGGCCACACTGGATGTGAAATGGCTGCGCTGGGCTTTAGACTTGCAGAATGAGCTGGACGCACTGGCCTGGGACAAAGAACACGGCGGCTGGTTCAGTGTCCATACCGACCAGGCGGATGGCATCATGCGCATCAAGGAGGACTACGACGGCGCAGAGCCCTCGCCCAACTCCCTCGGTGCACTCAACCTCGCCCGCCTTGCGGCATTGACTGGAGACGAGACACTCGCATCACGTGCCAGGCAGGTGCTCAATCTCTTCCATCAAACCCTCACATCCTCACCCAGTGCCGTGCCCGTCATGGTGCAGGCGCTCGACTTCCTGGAGAAGGGCAAGCAGCAAATCGTCATCGCAGGCGATGAAAAGGACCCCGGTTTCCAGGCGCTGCTCCAGACCGTGCGCTCCCACTTCCTCCCTCATGCCGTCGTCATGCACGCCGACGGCTCCGAGCGTCAGGCATGGCACAGCCAGCGCAACGAGGCTCTCGCCGCCATGCAAACGGTGAACGGCAAACCCGCCGTCTATGTCTGCCAGAACTACACCTGCCAAGCCCCTGTCACGGACGTGGATGCACTCAAGAAACTGCTTGGCCCCGAAGAGTCGGCGGACAGCCAATAGACGACTACCCTCCAAGGGGGCTGACTCCTGTGGCAACACCGAGTTGCGCCAGCTCAAGCGTCAGCTCCACGCCTCTCGGAACACTGGCATGTTCCGCTGCGGCCAGCGTGACCGCAGCGGAATACCACCCAACTAAGCAAGGCAGGGGCTGCTCGCCGTACTCCGCATCACGGCGGCAGTAGCAGCAGGTGGCGGGCGTTGCCATTGGTGATGACGGTGACGGCGGTGTCTCGCATGGCACCGACAGCATGTTGCAGACCGCGTCCCCCAGCTCCGCCGATGTCATTGGCTGGCTGGAGAAGAATGCTTTTCACCGTGCTGGTGGCGGTCACCGGGGTGGTATAAACGTCCCCTTTGCGCAGGCGCAAGATGGGCAGACGGAGTTTTTGCAACTGCAGCGGCGAGTCTGCTCCATCCTCCGTGGCACCTGTCCATAGGGCCTGATTGGTGGCGGGAGTGGTGCCGGTGAGAGTGCCCACGATGGCGTAGAAACCGCTGACGGGATTGACATCCACGGCGTTGATCACACGCAGCAGAGCGCTGCCAGTGCCGGGCATGGTCTGGTTGGTGCGGGCCAGCACGAGGACCTGTGCATCAGCCTGACGCAGGATGAGAGCCTGGGATTTGTCGCTAAGGCGCACGAGAGCCAGAACTTGGTTGATGCCGGCAGGCCAGAAGCGCTCAATGGCGGTGATGGTGGATCCGCCCACAGGATCGCCTTTGCGCAACCGAGGTGCGAGGTCGCTGGCGCTGTAGATGGCCTCGTTGAGGTTCGGTGTGACGCCGGCCAGAACAGTCTTGTACAGCGTCTCACCGTTGAGCTGGGTGAAGGCGGGGAAGCTACGATGAGTGGCCCCGGCGATGCCGGGCGCATTGTCTGTAACGCGGGCATCGACCGCGAGAGTCGTACCGTTGTCATTGATGCGCAGGAGGGCCGGTTTGTTAATGGCTCCCGCGATGGCACTGAAGGAGATTTGGCTCCCGCCGGTAGAAGCAGAGCGCGGAGCGAACTGGCCTAAGACGCCGACCGCTGGCAGGCCACTGTTCTGGCCCTCCTGACTGTGGGTGACGAAGGAACTGGTGTTGGTGCCATCATGCCGCCGGGTGAGGACGCCGGTGTCCGCATTCGCCGGGGCGGTGAGACGGTAGTTCACGGTGACGAGGTCACTGCCGTGACTTTGCAGGACTTCATTGAAGGTTCGGAAGTTCGTCCCGTAGAAGTGAGTGGTGCCTGTTTGGGCTACGAGGTTGATGCTGCTGCCGGTATCGCGCACCACCAATCGGTTGTTTCCGGCGTTGATGCCGGTCCCCTTGAAGGTGATCTGGAAGAGGCCCTGGAATGGGTTCTGGTGGATGGGTGGGAAGAAGGAAACAGCGCTGGAGTTGGCCGGCGCGGTGAGTGTGGCCAGACTGTCGCCACTTTGCATGACCAGGCCTATCGCGTCTCCGGGGCTCACGTCTCCAAAGACGGCGCGGTTCTTGCCCTTGGCAGACCCTGGGCCGGAGAGCTGGGCGTCAAATAAGACGGTGCCCGCGCTACTGACGGCCACTGGGCCATTGCGGGCGTAAAAGATGTCCGGCTTCCCAGGAGCCGGGCCTCGCAGAAGGCCCAGGAAGTTGAAGCGGTTGCCGCGCAGGATGATGCGGTTCTCGTTCGGACTGCCGGCTACGAGTTGATCGCTTGGCGGCAGGTAGATGGCGTTGGAGAGAAAGGCGGCGTTGCTGAAGCCAGTGACGCTATTGGAGGCGGAGACTTCACCAGAGGTACCCAAGGCACCGTTGCCGAGAGTGACGGCACCAGCATCGCTAAAGACTCCAACGTCAAACTGCGCACTGCGGACGATGTAGTTACCGTTGGCGAGTGGGGTGATGCCGCTGCTGCCCACAGAGTCATTGACTGAGCCGCCTACCAGAGAGTTGGCGGAGGAGACCAGTCCAGAGATGCCGGTAGCGCCATTGCCCCAGGTCACCGCGCCCACTGCGGTGAGTGCACCGTTGGTCCATGACGGCGTGGAGACCACGTAGTTGCCATTCGTCAATGCGGTGACTCCGCCTATGCCCACCTGGTCGGCGTTGGTGCCGCCTACCAGGGAGTTCGTGGCGGTGATAGGACCGGAAATGCCGCTCGTGCCGCTGCCCCAGGTGACGGCCCCGGCATTCACCAGCGGTCCATTGTCCCACAGTGGGCTTGAAACCACATAATGCCCGTTCGTGAGGGGCCTGACGCCAAACAGGCCTACCAGATCGTTGCTGGTGGAACCTACGAGGGAGTTGATCTGGCTCACCGCACCCTGTGCGGGGTTCGTACCATTCCCCCAGGTGACGGCTCCAGCGTCCGCAGTGGCACCATCGTCCCAAAAAGGACTGCACACCACGTAAGCGCCATTGGTGAGAGCGACGACACCGCCAGAGCCGACAAAATCGTTCGCTGTGCTGCCCACGAGGGAGTTGGCGGCGGATACCACGCCCACCGTGGCACCTGGAACTCCAGAGCCCCAGGTGGCAGCACCGCGGTTACCGTTCCAACTCGCGCTGACGGCCACGAACTGGCCCGTTGCAAGTGCAGTAACACCAGAGCCACCGATTTGATCGCCCGCAGCCGCGCCGATGAGAGAGTTCGAGGCATCAATAATCCCCGCAGTGCCAGAAGTGCCGTTGCAGCAAGTGACGGCACCAACGGAGGGCGTAGGCGGCGCCGTCTGGTCCCACCCTGAGGTCACGACCACGTAGTTGCCGTTGCTCAGTGCCACTACGTTGGCTCCCACAAGGTCGGAGATGGAGGTACCCACCAGGGAGTTGATCGCGGACACGGGCCCCACCGTGCCTCCAGTGCCACTGCCCCAGGTGGCGGCCCCAGCGTCGGCTATGGGTCCATTGTCCCACAGAAAGCTCTGCACCACATAGTTGCCGTTGGTGAGCGGGACGGCGCGAATGCCCACTTGATCATTGGGGGACGTGCCCACAAGAGAGTTGGCAGGTGAGACCGGTCCTGTAATGCCCGTAGTTCCATTACCCCAAGTGGCAGCTCCCACGTTCAAGAACATGCCAAAGCGCCAGAGCATGCTACATACCACATAGTTCCCGTTGGTCAGGGCCACGCCGCTCATGCCCACCATGTCGCCGCTCTGTGTGCCATGCAGAGAGTTGGCTCCAGAAACGGTGCCGACGGTACCCGTCGTACCATTGCAGAAGGTGGCCGCGCCCACATTGGTATTGACGCCGAAATCCACAAACGGACTGAGCACCACGTAGTTGCTGTTGGTGAGCACCACCACCCCGGCGCTGCCTACATTGTCGTTCAGGAGGTTACCGGTGAGGGAGTTGGCCGCAGATAAGGTGCCCACCGTTTGACCAGTTTGGCCGTTGCACCAAGTCACGGCACCGAGGCCGAAGTTCCAGTTCGAACTGGCCACCACGTAGTGGCCGTTGGGAAGCAGGGAGATGCCATTCATGCCGACCGTGTCCCCCGGCACGCTGCCAACGAGCGAGTTGGACGCAGAGACAGCCACCAAGGGTCCACCTGGGAAACCCGTAGCAGCATGCCCCCAAGTCACGGCTCCACGATTGCCGCCCCAGTTGAGGCTCTGTACCACAAAGTGCCCGCTTGGCAGCACGTAAATGCCACCCAACCCCACCTGATCGTTCGTGTTGGTACCGATCAAGGTGCTGATGAGCACGCCATCCGAGTTGTAGAGATAGACCGCTCCTGAACTCGGCGTCATCGGCGAGAGGCTGTAATTCGAATCCACAACGACAAAGTTACCGTTGGGTAGCGGTGTCATGTTTTGGCCAAAGGATCCGCTGCCGGAGGGGCCGACGAGGACTTTTTGACTGGCGGCCTGAAGACCGCTGAGAGGGCTTGCAATGGCAAGCGCGAGGACCATTAGGCGTAGTTTCATCATAGCTTGGGATGTGGGCTAGTGATTGCTGTGGTTTGGCGAGGGAAAGTCGCGGCGCTCGGGAGAGCAATGGTGGCAGGGCAGTAAACTGGCCGAGTCGGTCAGACTTGGTGCACAGACAGCCGCAGCCCGACTTCCGTTCAACGAGGCTGATTATTTTTTTGGGAAATGACTCCAGCGACCAGCGCGTCCTCAGCGGGGAGCAGGACCAAGGCCGGCACGTACCTGCCCTGAGCTGTCCGCAAAATCGGAAGCCGAGCGTGGCCCAAGATCGGGAGCAGTTGTATTTCTCATTGCGGTCAGCACTTGCCTTGACCATTCTCCGCTCATGTCCTCACTTCCTCCTGACGCTCAAACCTTCCTTCTCGATCTGCTTAACACCCCCAGCCCCACCGGTTTTGAGATGCCAGGTCAGCGGAAGTGGGCGGGGCGGGTCTCCAAGTTTGCCGACCGTGTGGAAAACGATGCTTATGGCAATACCTGGGGCGTCCTCGACGGCTCGGATGAGAAGGCACCGAAGATCATGTTCGAAGCCCATGCGGATGAGATCGGCTACATGGTGAAGTACATCAGTGAAGATGGCTTTCTCTTCGTCGATCGCGTGGGTGGCTCAGACGTGGCCACGGGACGCGGAAGGCGCGTGGACATCCTGGGAGACAAGGGCGTGGTGCGTGGCATCATCGGCAACATCGCCATTCACATCCGTGATCGGGAAAATGAAAAAGTGCCACAGGTGCATGAACTGGCCATCGACATCGGCGCACGCAACGCCAAAGAAGTAGCAAAGGCCGGGGTGCGTGTGGGACATCCCATGGTGTACGCTGACGCTGCCGAACTCATAGGCCAGGACAAGCTCATGGGCCGCGCGCTGGACAACCGCATCGGAGGCTTCATCATCGCCCGTGTGCTGGAACGTCTGAGCAAACGGTCCAAACGCTTGCCCTCCACGGTCATCGGACTCAACGCCGTGCAGGAGGAAATAGGCGGCAATGGCGCCATGATGGCCACACACCGCCTCATGCCGGATGTGGCGATCGTCCTGGATGTCACCCACGCCACAGACACCCCGGGTGCGGACGTGAAGAAGCACGGCAAGGTCACTCTTGGCGGCGGCCCCACGCTCACGCATGGCAGCGCGAATCATCCGAACGTGGTGAAGCGCCTGATGGACTGCGCGGGCAAGGCGGGCATCACCATCCAGCATGAGTCCTCGAGCCGCTTCACCGGCACCGATACGGATGTCATTTTTGTGGTCCGCGAGGGCATCCCGGCGGCGCTCGTTTCACTGCCGCTGCGCTACATGCACAGCGTCGTGGAAATGTGTGACCTGAAGGACGTGAACCACGTGGTGGACCTGTTGGTAGCCTTTGCTGAGAGCGTGAAGTCGAAAGACGTTTTCGGCCACAAACTTTGAAACCCTACGTCGCTTCTGAGCCGCTCAACACGCTGCTCACCAGCACGCCCGGCGGCACGGAACGCGGGTCCGTAGTGAGACGGATCATTTTATCGAAGACATCCTGACCGCGCAGGATCTCGATTTCCACCCTCATAAAGCAGATGGGCACATCGCAGCGCTCAATGGTCGGAAAGCGCACCATGTCTTTCTCCGTAGTCACGATCATTTCCACATCACGCCGCTCACAGCGATCAATGAACGGCAGAAGGTCCTTCTCTTCGAAGCGGTGATGATCCGGGAAACGAAGCGTCACCTCCACCTCCGCCCCGAGCTTGCGCAATCCATTCTCAAAGCTCTCAGGCACCGCGATGCCGGACACCGCACCCACATACTTACCCCGCAGCGTCGAGATGGGGTGCCTCTTTCCACTGTGCATGTCCTGGAGATAAACGGCACGGTGCCTGCACTCCACGATCTCCGCCGCACGGTTGTAGAGACGCAGCCTACGAATGAGATCCGTATTCTCATGCTCGTCGCTTTTCGTGATGAAAATGTAGCTGGCACGACGCAGCTGACTCACCGGCTCCCGCAGCGTGCCTCTGGGCAGCAGGTACCCCGTCCCAAACGGTGCCGTCTTGTCCACCAGCACGATGTCCAGCCGGTGTTTCAGCTTCAAATACTGCATGCCGTCATCCAACAGAAGGGCATCCACGTGAAAGTTGTCTATGGCATAGCGCCCGGCTTTCACTCGGTTCTTGTCCACCAGCACCGGCACCCCGGGCAGATTGTTGGCCAGCATCTTGGGCTCATCCCCCGCCATGTGAGAGTCCATCAGCACCTCCCGGCCATCGGAAACCACCCTTGGCGGAGGCTCCGGAGGCCGCTCCATCAGCCCGGAGGCAAAAGCCAAGCGCTTCCAGAGCGGATGCTTATCGTCCTTCTTGCTCTTGTAGCCACGGCTCAGGATGGCCACCTTCCGGCCCTTCTCCGTCAGAGTGCGGGCGATCAACTCCACTACAGGCGTCTTTCCCGTGCCGCCCACCGTCAGGTTCCCAATCGCGATGACCGGCACCCCAAGATGATGATCGTGCAGCACCCGTTTCCGATACATCCACACCCGCAGCGACACGATCGCAGCATAGAGCTGGGACAGCAGCCAGAACGCCCAGCGGCACAGCGCCGCCTTCCCACCCCGACGATCATTCAATATCACGTCGGTCACGAATACCTTGATGTCCTCCAGCGTGTCCTTCATCCGCTCAGCCCGCTCCGTTAGCAGAGCTTCCCCACCCCCGCGACAAAAAACCCAGTACCCGCACTTGCACTCGGTCCGTATCACGTGCAGTTAGAATCATTCTAGTTCTAAAATCACCACCATGGCCAACCCGTCTCCACGCACTCCCTCCAAGCCGACCGGCCTCGACTGCCGCCTCGCAGTGCTCGGTACCGATGCACGCCTCACCCCGCACCGAAGGGAAGTTTACCAAGTGCTCGCGGAGTCCACGGACCACCCCACCGCGTCCGATCTCTACGACCGGGTGAAAGACCGCTCCTCCGGCATCTCACTAGCCACCGTCTATAACTGCCTGGAGCACCTCACCAGCCACGGTCTGATCAAGCAGGTCCACTTGGAGCGCGGACAGTCCCGCTACTGCGCCAATCTGCACGAACACGTCCACTTCCACTGCGACGCCTGTGGCAAAGTGGTGGACGCACACCCCACCGCACCCTTCGACGCCGCCACCTACTGGCACCTCCCCGCAGGCTCCAAGATCAGCCGTGTCGATGTAGCCATCCACGGCACCTGCCCAGACTGCGCCAAGTAACCCCCTTTTCACTTACCCCTTTTCACTTCCCACAATGAGCCTCATCGTCAAAGACCTCCACGCCCGCACCGGCGACCGCGAAATCCTCAAAGGACTCTCCATCGAAATCAAACCAGGAGAAGTCCATGCCATCATGGGTCCCAACGGCTCCGGAAAAAGCACCCTCAGCAAAGTGCTCTGCGGTCATGAAGACTACGAGGTCACCGGCGGCACCGCCACCATGGACGGCGAAGACCTCCTCTCCATGAGCGTGGATGCCCGCAGCCGCGCAGGCCTCTTCCTCGCCTTCCAGTATCCGCATGAAATCCCCGGCGTCACCAACGCCAACTTCCTCCGCGCCGCACTCAAGGCCCGCCTGCCGGAGGGCGAAGACATCGACGCCATCGCCTTCTACAAGCAGCTTTATGCTCGCATGGACCAGCTCGAGATGGACCGCAGCTTCACCGGGCGCAGCGTGAACGAAGGCTTCTCCGGAGGCGAAAAAAAACGCAATGAAATCCTCCAAATGATGATGCTCGAGCCCAAATACGCGCTGCTGGATGAGACTGACTCCGGCCTTGACATCGACGCACTGAAAATCGTCTCCCGCGGCGTCAACGCCATGCGCTCCAGCGAGCGCGGCTTCCTCGTCATCACCCACTACCAGCGCCTTCTCAACTACATCCAGCCAGACATCGTCCACGTGCTCATGGACGGCCGCATTGTCCTCAGCGGCGACCGCACCCTGGCCCTCAAGCTCGAAGAAAAAGGCTACGACTGGGTCAAGGAAGAAGTGCCCATGGCGGCCTAACAACCAAATCACACAAAACGTCATGCCCACCGAACTCGAAACACCACCTGACGACATCTCCGACATCAAGATCGACAGCGTCGGCGACTTCACCTTCCCCGAGCGCAACAAATACGACTCAGGCTTTGGCTTGTCAGAAAAGACCATCGACTACATTTGCGATGTCAAAGGCGACCCCGAGTGGATACGTGAGTTCCGCAAGAAGGCGCTCGAGGTCTTCAACTCCAAGCCCATGCCCACGCATTGGGCCACGAACGATCTGGACAACATCAACTTCGACGAGTTTCGCTACTACCTCTCCGACGGCCAAAAGCCCAAAAAAAGCTGGGATGACGTGCCCGAAGACGTGAAGAAAACCTTCGACCGTCTAGGCATCCCCGAGCAGGAGCGGAAGTTTCTCGCCGGCGTCGAAGCGCAATACGACTCTGAAGCCGCCTACTCCAACATCAAGGCCGCCGTGGCCGAGCAGGGCGTCATCTTTGTCAACAGCACCGAGGGCCTGCACAACCACCCAGACATTTTCAGAAAGTGGTTTGGTAAAGTCATCCCCACTGGTGACAACAAGTTCAGCGCCCTCAACAGCGCCGTGTTCTCCGGCGGCTCCTTCATCTACGTGCCGCCCGGCGTGAAAGTGAAGCACCCTCTGCAAGCCTACTTCCGCATCAACTCCGAGCAGTTCGGCCAGTTCGAGCGGACCCTCATCATCGCTGACGAAGGTGCCGAAGTGATGTATATGGAGGGCTGCACCGCGCCCAAGTTTGACACCGCCACACTCCACAGCGCCGTGGTGGAACTCGTCGCACTCAAAGGAGCCAAGATTCAGTACGTCACCGTTCAAAACTGGAGCAGCAACGTCTTCAACCTCGTCACCAAGCGCGGCGTCGCCATGGAAGACGCCGAGATCCGCTGGATCGACTGCAACATCGGCAGCCGCCTCACCATGAAATACCCCGGTGTGGTCATGAAAGGCCGCCGCGCGCGCGGTGAAGTCATCAGCATCGCCCTGGCCAACAACGGCCAGCACCAGGACACCGGTGCCAAAATGATCCACGCCGCCGATGAAACGACCAGCAACGTCATCTCCAAGTCCATCTCCATAGGCCAGGGGCGCAGCACCTACCGCGGCCTCGTGCATATCCCCAAGCACCTCAAAGGCTGCAAGAACAACACAGAGTGTGACGCCCTGCTCATCAACAGCAACTCCCGCACGGACACCTACCCAGCCATCAGCGTGCGCGGCAATCAGCACAGCACCCAGCACGAAGCCAGCGTCAGCCAAGTCAGCGCAGAGCAGATCTTCTACCTCATGCAGCGCGGCCTCAGCGAAGCCGAAGCCATGAGCCTCAGCGTCAACGGCTTCATCAACGACCTCGCCAAGGAGTTCCCCATGGAATACAGCGTGGAACTCAAGCGCCTCATCGACCTGGAGATGGAGGGCAGTGTGGGGTAGGCCCGGCCATTGGGGGTACTCATGTCAAAGCTTCCAAGGATTCAACACCGGCACCATCGGATAAAAATGCCGCTCGTTGCCGGTGACCATCTGAAACTGGTGACGCAGCGCAGTCGCAGCAATCAGACTGTCCATCTGCTGAAGTTTGAAACCCTTGCGAACGGCCTGCGCATGAAGTCCAGACCAAGCTCGCATCACTTCGCGGTCCACAGCGAGAACTCTGCCCCTGAACCCCATTTCCATCCTTGCAAACCAAGCCTCGTAGGATCGTCGTCGTTTCCCCCCGGGCATGGCCATGATGCCACCCTCAACTTTTCCCAAGGTAATGACCGAAAGGTGAAGTTCATCCTGATGACGAAACAACCAGTCCGCCACGCACGGTTCTGGAACGGGCTTCGACCACTCCCTCAATACATCCGTATCAATCAGATAACTCACGGGAAGGAGGGGCGCTTGCGGCTTGATCCGCGTTTGGCAACGGGCAATCCAGGCGCGGGGCAAGAACGCATGATGTCGTGCAACGACTCCTTTACGCCCCGCTCCGCACCACAAACAAACTCCTCCTTCGAAACCACCACCGCCACTGGCTTGCCATGCCGTGTGATGGTCTGTGCTCCTTCCGTCAGAGCGCGGTTCACCACTTCGCTTAAAGAGTTCTTCGCCTCCTGGAGCTGCCATTCCGATTTCTTCTTTTTTAGACTTTTCACCGCACCCATCCTATCCACCCGATTCTGTCCAGTCTAGCCAGATCTTCTCATGCCACTCACTCCGATACTCAACTCTGCCGCTCCGTCCTGGTTCCAAGAACGTGTCACTCAAGCCTGGTCCGACTTCCAATCCCTTCCCCTGCCCGGCATCAAGGACGAGCACTGGCGCTATTCCAATGCGAAAAAGATCGATCTCGACACTTTTCGCAACGCCGTCGAGGCCTCGCTAGAAGATGTGGAGCGAGCACTGAGCTGCTCATCCGGCTTACAGGAAACCGCAGCCACGTTCATTTTCGTAAATGATCGCCTCGTCGCGTCGAATACCGAAGGCCTGCCACAGGGCGTGACCTGCATCAGCTTTTCCGAGGCTCTCCACTCTCAGGACGACATCTTGCAGCACTACTTCATGAAGCGGGAGATGGAACTGGGTTCCCAAAAGTTTGCCTCCCTGCACCTAGCCATGGTTCAGGCTGGCACGGTTATCGTCGTGCCAAAGGGCGTCACCGTGGAGAAACCCATCGAAGTCTTTCACTGGGCTGTGGGCCAGCATACCGCCATCTTCCCGCACACACTCATCGTCGCCGCCGACAACGCGGCTGTCACGGTAGTGGATCACTACCGCTCGCTCGACGAAGTGCCTGGGCTCAGCTGTGCTGTAGCAGATCTCGTGGGCGGCTCAGGCAGCCATGTCACCTACGTCGCCTGTCAGGAGATGGGAGATGCCGCGCAGGCCATGCACCTCTCCTCCGCCGTAGCAGACCGGGACGCGCAACTGAAGTCCTTCCAGCTTCAACTCGGTGCCAACTTCAGCCGCAGTGAGAGCGTGAGCGACCTCATAGGCCAGGGTGCACGCAGTGACATGCTCAGTGTCTCTCTGCCCTTGGGCGAACAAATCGTGGACCAGCGCACACGCCAGAATCACAAAGCCCCCAACGCCACCAGCGACCTGCTTTACAAAAACGCACTCTACGACTCCAGCCGCACCATCTTCAGCGGTCTGATCACCGTGGACGAAGGCGCACACTACACGGACGCGTATCAAACTTGCCGGAACTTGCTCAACAGCGACACCGCAGAGGCCAACTCCATGCCCGGCCTGGAGATCAACGCAGACCAGGTGAAGTGCAGCCACGGCAGCACGAGCGCACCCGTCAGCGAGGAAGAACTCTTTTACTTCAAGGCGCGCGGCATCCCCGAAGCGGAAGCCCGCCACCTCATCGTGATGGGGTTCGCAGATGACGTCATCCAGCGCATTGGCAATGACGCCATCGAGCGCATGATCCACGATCGCGTGGAGGAAAAGTTCTCCCGTATTGGGTGATTACCTCTTCACCTTCGTCGGCAGCTTTGGCAACTCAATGCCGAGCGATTCATACACCAGTCGATGAAAGGTGTCGCGCGGCTGACTGCCATTCGGCACCAAGACGTTCTGAACCAGGTAAACCATCACCAGGCCGTTCTTGGTATCCACGCCGCCGTGAGTCGCATACGCTCCGCCGTGACCAAAGCTGCCCACCGGCATCATCGGAGCCGGGCGCTGGCTTTCAATGTTTACCATCCAGCCCAGACCGTAGCTGATGGGTTTGTCTCCTGCCTTGTGAGCGCTCGTCAGCTCCTTGATACCCACCTCACTAACGATACGCCGCCCCTCCCATACTCCCTTGTTGGCGATCATCTGGTAGAACCTGCCCATGTCCGCAGCCGTGCTGAACAGCCCACCGCTGGGTTCCACCATCCGCCTCACACTTGCGTCCGCTGTCACGAATGGATTGTAAGCAGGCGCGAGTTCCCGGGTTTCCTCATTCAGCGTGTAGGTCATGGCTATGCGCGCCCGCTGCTCCTCGTCCGGATGAAACGTAGTGTCCTTCATGCCCAGAGGTCCCGTGATGCGCTCTGCCACCAACGCCTCGAAAGGCTTCCCGCTCACGATCTCGGCGATGCGCCCCGCGATCGTGATGCCAAACCCATACTCATACGCACTGCCAGGCTCGAAGGCGAGCGGCGCCTTCAGCAGCTCGACGGTGTACGCCTTCAATGAAATCGCCCCGTCCGTGGCCTTGCGCGGAGGAAAGGCGATGCCTGCCGTATGGGACATCAGATCACGCAACGTGATGGCACGCTTCGGAGCGCTGCCATCCGCCATCTTCACCCTGCCCAGTTCCGGCAGCCACTTCGATGCCGGTTCATCCAGTGAAAGCTTACCCTCGTCCACCAGCGTCATGATGGCCGAGGTGCTGACGGATTTCGTCATGCTGGCGATCCAGAAGAGAGCATCCTTCTGCATGGGCTGTTGCTTTCCTAGGTTCGCGAAGCCCACCGCGTCATGATGAATCACCACTCCATCTTTCATGGCCAGCGTCACCACGCCCGCAGCCTGTTTCTGGGCCACGGCTTTTTCCATCGCCGGGCGGATGGCACCGAGGCGCGGAGCCTCTGCGTAAACAAGCCCTGAGAAGAAAAGAATGGTGGCAGCGGAACGAAGAATCATCACCGCATCAAAACGACGCAGAGCGTCACTTCATGCGGCCAATCCACTCACTCCAGCTCAATGCTCGCCGGGGGCTTGGTGCTGATGTCATAGAACACGCGGTTGATGCCAGGCACCGAGTTCAGGATTTTGTTGGAAGCTGTGCGTAGCACCTCGTAAGGCAGCTCCACCCAGTCGGCGGTCATCGCGTCCTCGCTGATCACAGCTCGCAGGCTGATGGCGGCCTCGTAACTACGCTCATCACCCTTGACCCCCACCGTCTTGATGGGTAACAGCGCTGCATAGGCCTGCCACACCTTGTCATACTGACCGCTGCGGCGTAGCTCCTTGATCCAGATGGCGTCCGCTTGGCGCACGATGTTCAGCTTCTCCGGCGTGATCTCTCCCGGCACACGCACCGCCAGGCCAGGCCCGGGAAATGGATGTCTCCACAGCGCTCGATGCGGAATTCCCAAGCTCTGTCCAAGCGCACGTACTTCATCTTTGAAAAGCTCCGCAAGAGGCTCCAACACCTTGCCCTGCGCCTTGAGCTCCATGATGCGGTCCACCCGGTTGTGATGCGTCTTGATCACGCTGGCTATGCTGCCGCTCGTAGCGCTCTCGATCACATCCGGATACAAGGTGCCCTGCGCCAGCAGCTCCACCTTGTCCGCCACACCCCAGAACACATCCACAAAGAGCGTGCCAATGATTTTGCGCTTCTTCTCCGGGTCCGTCTCACCCTTCAGCGCGGCGAGAAAGCGTTCGCTCGCATCCACCACCTCTATCGGCACGCCCACCTCTGCGAACTGCGCCTTCACCTCCTCCGTCTCATTCAGCCGCATCAGCCCGTTGTCGATGTAGATGGCGCGGACCTTAACTCCAGCACGTTGCAACAGCACTGCCAGCACCGTGCTATCCACACCACCGCTCACACCACAGATCACCTCTCGCTCGCCCACCTCTGCCTTGATGCGCTCCAGCATCTGCGCCTTGAAAGCCTGGATGTCGAACCTCGCCAGCGTAGCGCCCGTTTTGGTCAGAAAGTTGTTCAAAATCGCCGCCCCCTCGTGAGAATGCGTCACCTCCGGGTGGAACTGGATGCCGAAGCAGCGCTCGCTCCATTGCAGCGCCACAGGCACCGCATCTTCATTGGTAGCGATCACCTTCGTCTGTCCACTGCGGTCCTGACAAGTGTCCGAGTGGCTCATCCACACCTGCGACTCCTTTGAAATGCCATCAAAGAGGCTGCACTCCTCCGCCAACACCAGCCGCGCGGGTCCATACTCGCGCGTCACCCCCGGCTTCACCGTGCCGCCGTGCTTAATGTTGAGCAACTGCATGCCATAGCACACGCCCAGCACCGGCACGCCGAAGGACATCAGTTTTTCAAAGTCCACGTCTGGCGCGTCCTTTTCCGAGGTGGAACGCGGTCCACCTGACAGAATGATGGCCCCCGGGTCCCGAAGCTGCCCCAGATGAGCCGGAGGATACAAGTGCGCCATGTAGCCCAGCTCACGCACGCGGCGCACAATGAGCTGGGAATACTGCGAGCCGTAATCAAGCACGGCGACCTCACCAGGTGTGGACGAATTCATGGGGCGAAAAAGGGGAAGGCTCAGTGGAGCCGAGGTTCCGCCACCGCTCAAGTGGCAGTGTGGACGTTTCTTGAGTTTCGTCGGAGGGTGGAGGGGTGCCAAGCCGCACCGTCGCTGGGCACTCCGGTCACATAGCCCGCACCTCTCCGAGTAGCATCCCTACACGCGGTCAGTCCGCCTTCCCTTTGGCCTGGTCCTCAGCGGCGTAGTCCTCCAGCGTCTTTTCAGACTCCGGCTTCTCCCCAGCGGGAGAGTCTGTTCCAGCAGCAGGCTCCTGCGGCTTCACCTCAGCCTTGGGCTTGCGGTAGCCTTCGTCATCGTCCTCGTCAGAGTCCGCCGTGCTCCAAGGGTTGTAATCCTCCCGGTCCCAGTCATCCGTCACCTCCACCGCAGCAGCATCTTTCTCCAGCTCCGCATAGTATTCCGGGTGCTCCTCCCGGTCTTTTTTCTCAATCAGATACGCCAGCCACACACAGATGCCATACAGCACGTAGAGCGGCCCAGACATGAGCATGAGCGTCAGCACGTCCGGCGTCGGCGTAATGATGGCAGCAAAGAGCGTGATGACCACCAACGCGTGACGCCACGTGCTCTTCATCAGCCGGAAGTTCAAGAAGTCCAGTTTCACCAGCGCCATTACGATCACCGGCAGCTCAAACGCAATGCCGAACACCAGAATGAACCGCGTGGAGAATGTGATGTAAGCGTCCAGAGTCCACATCTGCTTAGCCCCCAGCGTGCCAGCGAACTCGGCAAAGAAAATGAGCGCCCTAGGCAACACCACCCAGTAGGCAAACGTGCAACCCGCTACAAACAGGCCGGCCCCTATGCCAATGGAGGGGAAAAGCAGCCTCTTCTCGTTGTCCTTCAGTCCGGGTAAGATGAACTGCAGCAGAAACAGGAGCAGCAGCGGAAAGGACACAATCACCGCCGTGATCAGCGCGATGTTGATCGCCATCATGAACGGCCCTGCAATGTCGGTCACGATGAGCAGTCCATTCGCCTCTTCCACGTTCGAGGCAAAGCCCGCCAGCACCAGCGGGTAGAGGATGGCTTGATACAGTTCCTTGTAAAAAACGAACGTTCCAATCGTGCTGACGATCAGCGTGATCGCCATCCGCAGGATCATGGTCCGCAGATCTTCCAGATGCTCCAGAAACGGCTTTTCTTCGTCACCTTTCCCAAGGTTAAGCGCGAACTTGTCGCGCGCCTTGAAGACTTTGTTCAACATTCCCTGCCACATAGCTCATTCAAAAAACGTCGGTGGACCCGGATTCTTGGACTCACGCACCCAGTGTGCGCCTCCAACGCTCCAGCTGACACTTCACATTCGACGGGCTGGGTGCCCCGGGGTTAGACCTCGCTGCGAGTGCCGTCTCAATCTTCAAAACCTCAAACACATCCGCCTCAAAGCCTTCCCAAAACCGCTGATACTCCTCCAGCTTCAGCTCGGCAAAGCCGCGGCCCTCAGCCAGCGAGAATGCCACCAGCTTGCCGATGACCTCGTGCGCATGACGGAAAGGCAGCCCCTTTTTCACCACATAGTCAGCCAAGTCCGTCGCCAGCAGCAGCGGATCGCCCGCCGCCGCACGGGTGTTCTCCTCCCGCACCGAAAGACCAGACATCATCTCCGCAAACACATCCAGTGCCGCCTTGATGGTGTCTATGGAGTCAAAGAGCGGCTCCTTGTCCTCCTGCAAATCCCGGTTGTAGGTCATCGGCAGCCCCTTCAGAATCGTCAGCAGGCTCATCAGATTGCCCACCAGACGACCCGTCTTCCCGCGAGTCAGCTCCGCCACATCCGGGTTCTTCTTCTGCGGCATCAGGCTTGAACCCGTCGTGTGCGCATCGCTCAAGGTCACAAAGGTAAACTCCGAGCTGCACCACAGAATCACATCCTCGCTCAGCCGAGAGAGATGCACCCCGCAGAGAGCGATGGCAAAAAGCAGCTCCGCCACAAAGTCACGGTCACTCACCGCATCCATGCTGTTCTGGGTAATGGCAGGAAAATCTAGCTCCCGCGCCACCAGCTCGCGATCGAGCAAAATCGTTGACCCCGCCAGCGCGCCAGAGCCGAGCGGCATCACGTTGACGCGCTTCTTCAGATCCTCAAGGCGCTCTCCATCGCGCCCCAGCATCTCCACATAGGCCAGCAGATGGTGGGCAAAGAGCACCGGCTGCCCCCGCTGAAGATGCGTGTAGCCAGGCATGACTACATTCCCATGCAGCTCCGCGCACTCCACCAGCGCACGTTGCAGAGCATGCACCAGAGCCAGAATGGCATCCACCTCATCCCGACAATACAGCCTCACGTCCAGCGCCACCTGGTCATTCCGGCTACGCCCCGTGTGCAGCTTGGCACCCGCCGCACCGATCCGCCGCGTCAGCTCGGACTCAATGTTCATGTGCACATCCTCCAGCTCCTCCTTCCACTGGAACACACCCGCTTCGATGTCCCTCTTGATACCCAGCAGGCCAGACTCGATCTCCTGCTGCTCATCCGCTGTGATGATGCCCGCCTTCAGCAGTGCGCGAGACTGCGCTATTGAACCACGAATATCCTGCGCATACAGCCTCCGGTCGAACGACACAGACTCCCCGTAGCGCTGCACAAGAGCGCTGGTAGCCTGAGAAAATCTGCCTTTCCACATAAGAAAACGGGCCCGGACACTAACGTCACCCGCCACAGGCGCAACCGGGGAAAGCACCTGATGCTCACCACACACCCACGCGCCCAGCCGTAGGGCGGCCCCCGCGTAGCGACTCCATCCAGCGAAAAGGATACGCCTTTCCAAGCCGTTCATACCATGGCTCACTGCCAGCCGCCGCCACGCTCCCCGTTCACTACCATGAAGTCGCTTCCCCTCGCACTCGCAATCCTCGCCACCACCCTGCCCGCTGCCGACGTCGTCATCTACGGCGGCACCTCCGGTGGCATCACCGCCGCCATCCAGACCGCCAGACAAGGAAAGACCGCCATCCTCATCGAGCCCACCCAGTTCCTCGGCGGACTCACCACCGGCGGACTCGGAGCCACGGACATAGGCAACAAGCGCGCCATCGGAGGCATCTCACGGGAGTTCTACGCCCACGTCTTCCAATACTACACCGACCCCACCAAGTGGAAGCAGCAAACCCGCGAGGACTACTTCGCGAAGAAGCACCACGGAAACACCGGCACCGAGGACACCATGTGGACCTTCGAGCCCAGCGCAGCCACCCTCATTTACGATCAAATGCTCGCCACCGCTGGCGACAATGTCACCATCGTCAAAGGCGAGCGCCTCGACTTGAAAAAAGGCGTGGTCAAGGACGGCACCCGCATCGTCAAAATCCTCATGGAAAGCGGGCGTGCGTTCGAAGGGAAAATGTTCATCGACGCCACCTACGAAGGCGACCTCTTCGCCAAGGCCGGTGTCAGCTACCACGTCGGGCGTGAGGCCAACAGCGTCTATGGCGAGCAGCTCAACGGCGTGCAGGTAGGCCACGCCAAGCACCACCAGTTTATCATGAACGTGGACCCCTACATCAAGCCCGGAGACCCCTCCAGCGGCCTGCTGCCCGGCATCGTCACAGACCCAGGTAACGAGTTCAGCGGCGACAAAAAAGTGCAAGCCTACAATTTCCGCATGTGCACCACCGACGTGCCCGAGAACCGCCGTGACTGGGAGAAACCCGCCAGTTACGACGAGCGCATGTTCGAGCTCGCCCTCCGCAACATCGAAGCCGGAGACCACCGCATCCAGTGGGCACCAGGCTGGATGCCCAACCGCAAGACCGACACCAACAACCGCTTCGCCATCAGCACCGACTACATCGGCGCCAACTGGGACTACCCCGAAGCAGACTACACCACCCGCGAGAAAATCTGGAAAGAGCATGAACTCTGGCAGAAAGGTCTCATGTGGACCTACGCCCACCACCCACGCGTGCCCCAGCACATCCGGGAGGAGTATCAAAAGCTCGGCCTAGCCAAAGACGAGTTCCTGGACAACGACAACTGGCCCCGCCAGCTCTACATCCGCGAAGCTCGCCGCATGATCAGTGACTACGTCATGACCGAGAAGAACTGCAAGCGCCAAGAGATCGTGGAAGACAGCGTCGGCATGGGCGCATACAACATGGACTCACACCACGTCCAGCGTTACCTCACCAAAGAAGGCTTCGTCCGCAATGAGGGCGATGTCCAAGTCGGCAGCCGTCCCTACCCCATCAGCTACCGCAGCATTCGCCCCAAAGCCACCGAGTGCACCAACCTCCTCGTGCCCGTCTGCCTCAGCTCCAGCCACATCGCTTTCGGCAGCATCCGCATGGAGCCCGTCTTTATGGTCCTCGGCCAGAGCGCCGCCAGCGCCGCCGTACTCGCCATCGAAAGCGGCACCTCCGTTCAGGGCATCGACTACGCCAAGCTCAAAGAGCGCCTCCTCGCCGACGGCCAAGTGCTCGACTTCGAATCCCCACCCATGCCAGACATCATCGGCTGGGCCAAGGACAAGCTCCCCGGCATCATCGTAGATGACACCGAAGCGCACCTCACCGGCTTCGACAGCGAAGGCCACACCACCCCCGGCTACGTAGCCAGCGGCTACCGCCACGACAGCAACGAAATGAAAGGCTCCCAGCGCGCCAAGTTTGTGGCCGACCTCCCCAAAGCCGCCACCTACCGCATCGCCATCTCCTACAACACCAACAGCAACCGCGCCACCAACGTCCCCGTCACCATCCATACCCCAAGCAGCTCCAAAACCGTGCTGGTGAACCAAAAGCAAAAACCCAAGGGCCACGAAATCTTCCACACCATCGGTGAGTTCACCCTGCCCGCCGGAAAAGAAAGCTACGTCGAGATCACCAACGAAGGCACCAACGGCCACGTCATCATCGACGCCGTCCAGTGGCTACCCGTCGAAAACTGATCGCAACTGAAAGACAGATTTCCATTGCCCAGCCCGGGAGGCAGACGCACCTTGCCGCCCACACCTGCCCGGGTGGCGGAATTGGTAGACGCGCCAGACTTAGGATCTGGTTTGGAAACAAGTGCAGGTTCGAGTCCTGTCCCGGGCACCACTCTCCTTGTTGCCGCCCCGCCCCTGCTTTGCGAAAAACACATCCGCAAAGTCCGTGCTGGACGTTCCCGGGCTTTTGACCATAGAATGCAGCCCCTTTTCCTCCCATGCGCCTGATCAAACGAGTCCTCTGGATCACCGCCTTTCTGGCTGCGACCTTCTTCTGGATGGTCGCCTTCCAGCATGGCTTCACCCTGGATGGCCTCGTCAAAGGCGCACGTCAGGAGCTGGGCACCCTCGCCGGGCTCCTTTCAGGAGGAAAGAGCTAGCCCTTTCAACTTCCATCACCCACACTCTCGTCCATGTCCGCCACCTCGGAAAACGAACTCGACCCAAAGCAACTCAACCTCTGGAAGAAGGCGCTGCTGGCCAATGAACAGAAAAACTGGGACTATGTCGTGAGCCTCGCGCTCCCAGTCGTCAAAGAGAATCCCCTCTTCATGCAGGCGCGCGTGCTCCTCCGCCGTGCAGAAGGCGAACGCGTCAAATCCCAGAAGAAGAGCCTCTTCGGTGGCGGCATGAGCATCTCCTTCAAAGGATCCAGCAAGAAAGACCCCTGGGAAGCGCTGGCTGACCTAGAAGAGAACGTCTTCCAGAAAGATCCCTTCAACATCAAGGCCAACCAAGAGTTCTACGACATCGCCATGCGCGCCGGCTACCCCGACCTGGCCGCCTTTGGCTTGGAAACCATCCGCCTCGGGCATCCGCAAAACACCAAGCTCACCCACGTCCTGGCAGAGCACTACATGGCCCAGGACCAGCCCGAAAAAGCCGGAGAAATCTACTCCGCCATCCTCAAGGTGGACCCGCGTGACATGGTGGCGCTCAAAGGCGAAAAAGACGCCGCTGCCCGCACCTCCATCAAGCACGGCGGCTGGAACTCAGGAGACTTCCGCAGCTCCGTGAAGGACGCCGCCGCGCAGAACAAAATGGAACTGCTCAACAAGCAGGGCATGACCCGCGAGCAGATGGATGCCCTTTACGCCGAGCTCTACGCCGACTATGAAGCGGATCCCACCAACATTAACACCGTCAAACACATGGCGGACCTCCTCGAGCGCATGGAGGACCTGGAGGGTTCACTCAACCTCTATCGCTACGCGCTCGAGCTGAACCCCTCAGACGTGGCCATGTCCCGCAAGATTGAGCTCATGCAGGACCGCATCAACGACCTCGCCATTCAACGCCTTGAGGCCGAGATCGAGGCCAACCCGCACGCTCCCGACATCGAGGAACGCCGTGCCGAGCTGGATGAAATCAAGCGTCAGCGCGGTCAGAAGGCCATCGAAGAAGCAAAGGCCCGCGTGGATCGCAACCCGACGGACAAAGCCTACCGCTTCGACCTCGGCCAGGCTTACTTCAATGCCAACATGTATGGCGAAGCCATCCCCGAACTCCAGCAAGCCAGGCAGAACCCCAACCTCCGCATCAAGGCCCTCCTCATGCTTGGCCGCTGCTTCGAGCGCAAGAACATGAACGACCTCGCTATCAACGCGCTGGCCGACTGCGTCAAGGAGCTGCCCGTCATGGACAACGTCAAAAAAGAGTCCCTATACGAACTGGCCATGGTGTACGAAAAGGTCGGTAAGACCGCCGAGTACCTCGAGCAGCTCAAGGAAATCTATAACAACGACTACGGCTACCGCGACGTGGCCAAGCGCGTGGAAAGCAGCTACCAGTGAAAACCGCGCACCACCTCCTCGCCGCCGGGCTTCTTCTCAGCAGTGCCCTCCATGCCGAAGCGCCAGGTGGTGCAGCCCTGGCAGCCTTGATCTCTGGAGAGTTCGACACCAACTCAGACGACGTCATTGATTCCGGTGAGTGGCATGCCGGTATCCAGGCTTCGTTCACGAAGCTGGACGTCAATCAGGATAGCTCCATCGCTCTGGATGAAGTAGATGCCCTGAAGACCGACGTGTCTGCTCAAGCTGGCGAACTCGGAGCCACCCTCGTCCTCACCCTCATCCGCAGCGTGCTCACCGCTCTGGACACGGATCAAAACCAGCTCGTCAGCCGACAGGAATACGAAAAGCTCACCCAGGACATCTTCACCCGTCTAGACGCGGACAAAAGTCTCTCGCTGAGCAATGCCGAACTCTCCGACTTGCCGCTCAAAATCGCAGAGCGATAAGGCGCAACAACCGGCGTGACCGCGTGGCCAACATAGCGCGCGTAGTCCCCGCCTACTCAGCCAATGAGGCAGAATCACATTGCGCCCATGCCCGGCTGCCCGCTAGACTCCCAGCTGTGAAAACAAGACATCTTCTTCTCGTCAGCCTAGTGGCTGCTACGGCCCACGGCTGGCAGCCCAATCAAAAAATCATCCGTGAGTGGACGGCATCTGACGGCAGAAAAATGAGCGCCGAACTCATCGAGTACGATGGGACGGAAATCCGGATCAAGCGCAGCAGCGACTTTCAGGTCATCAAAGTGCCGCTCAGCGCCTTCAGCGCAGAAGACAAAAAGTTCGTCCTCGCCATGGTGCAGGAACGCAGGCGAGACACCTCGCTCAAAGACGGACCCTACGCCGCAGCCATTAACGGCTCCTTCGCTAAAGGAACTTCAAAACAGGGTCTCAACTACCAGCTATGGGGCAACCCCAAGTGGGATGGCAGCAAGCGTTACCCCATCGTCATCTGGCTCCACGGCTCAGGGCAGAGCGGCAGCGACAACGAGGCGCAAATGGGAGGTGCTACAGGTGTGTTCACCAAGGCTGAAAACCAGGAGAAGCGCCCCTGCTTCGTGCTCGCCCCCCAGTGCCCAGATGCGGATATAGGCTGGAACAAAGACGTAGCCACCAACTTGATGGCCCTTATCGGAGACTTGGTGCAGAACCTTCCCATCGACGAAAAGCGCATCTACCTCACCGGATCATCCATGGGAGGATTCGGCACCTTCAACCTCGTCATGAAGCACCCGGACGTGTTCGCAGCCGGCGTACCGCTCTGCGGAGGCAGTGACCCCAAAAACGCGGAGGCCCTGAAGTCCGTTCCCATCTGGGCCTTCCACGGTGACCAGGATGACCAAGTGCCAGTGGACCGCACGCGCAACGTCATGAAGGCCATCGCAGCCGCCGGTGGTGAGCAGGCTAAATACACCGAACTCGCAGGTGAAGGCCACGGCATCACTGGGTCTGTGTATTCTCGTACCGAACTGCACGAGTGGATGTTCGCCCAACACAAGTGAGACCCCCACCATGATGCCAGCCAAGCCTCAAAAACGGTTTCTCCTCACACTCATCCTCCTCGTGTTCCTGAGCATTGGAGGTACCGTCACCTGGCTCCAGTTTGACCTTTGGAGAGACGTGCCCGCTTTCCGCGAAGCAAGCGGCACCGTGGTGAACAAGGAGATCAAGGACGAAAAACACCGCAGCGGCGGCCACACACGCACCCGCACCAAGCACAAGCTCACCGTCAGCTTCACTCCAGAGGGTACGGATCAGACCATTACACTCACCGAAAACGTCTCCGACGATCGGTTTGACTCAGTCAATACCGGGGACCCCATAGCCGTCTTCCATGATCCCGCAAACTACCAGCGCGTCGTTTTGTTTGAGCGCAGCGCCGGCGGGTGGACAGAAATGATCCTGCTGCCGCTGGGCTTCGTCTTGCTCCCGCTCCTCATGCTCTTCTGGGTCTGGAAGCGCTGACCACTCAGGGAAGTGGTTTTTTGTAGCGATACACCTCCATCGTGTGAATCTCCTCCTCCGCCCACAGGGTCGTTATGTGTTCGAAAAGCGCCGGATCCGAGAGCATATCCATGACTTCCCGCTGCATCTCGCGGAACAAGCCGCGCAAGCCCACAATGTAGTAAAACTCCCCGCCACTGCGTTCCGCCTCCGCCATTAGCTCTCGCACGCGCGACTGAGTTCGCACATTATGGTCGCCGCGCGGGTCATACAGCTGGATGTGCCTCCACAGGTAGCAAGTCTTGATGTTGGTGGGTCCAGCGAAGCCAAAAGGTTCATGCTTCCCGCGCGTCAGCTCAAAAGCTTCGCGGCACGATTCATACGGCTGCCAGTCCATAAGCCGAATCTGCGGCACCTGGATAGCATACGCACTGCCCGCCATGCACAATACCGCCAGAGGCACGGAAAAAGCAGCCGCACCCCCCCTGGCCCACACCGCACGGGCGCGGTTCGCCAACCAGCCAAGCCCCATGGCATGAAAAATCCCCAGCGGCACAATGAGGAAGAAAAAATACCAAGTGATCCACTCAATGCGGACCTTCCACTTGAACAACGCCGCGCCCCCTGCGCCTGCAAGGATGATGGACAGATACATAACCGTCTGCGTGGGGCTCTCCCGCCACATGCGCACCACTCCCAACAAAAGAAACGCCAACGCCGAAGCCAATCCCACCGCTCCGATCACTCCACCGGTCACCTGCTCGCTCATCGGCACCTCCGTGGGATTGTCCACCGCCGCCCTCACCCATGGAGTGCCCGTGACCATGCAGGACAGACTGTTCTTCAGCCAGTCCGCATTCATCGGTTTACCCGTGTTCTGAAGGCGGATCAGCGCCCGAGGAGACTGCAACAACGGCGGCATGTAGAGGAAAAGGAACACCGCGCTCATGGAAGAGCAGGCTACGATGAGCCGCAGACAGGCACCGACCCGCTGCCGCAGCGGCACGCGCCGGTTCTTCATCAACCAGCACAGCGCCAGCACATCCACATACAGCAGAGGCAGCGCCGCCACCTTCCACGAGTAAATGGCCAAAAACTGAGTCACCCCCACCAGCATCCACCAGCGCCACCGTCCGTCGCGCATCGCTATCCACAGCACCCAAACCGCCAGAATGAAAAACGCCAGCATCAGGATGTAACCCCTCGCCTCCGTGCTGTATCGAATGTGCCATGGATGAAACGCAAACCACAGTGCCCCGATCAACCCCGCCGTTGGCCGCCCAAGCCAACTTAAAAAAAGCGCAAACAGCACAATGCTAACTAAACCTGCCCCCAGCAGCGGAAGTCTGGATACAGCCTCATCGAACTTCCACTCAGGCAGTCCATTCAGTCCCCGCCACACATCCAGCGTCGCCTTCTGCAAAATGCTGAACAGGAAATGGTTTCCCCCAGTGCGATCATCCCACAGCGTCCGCTGCCAAGGGATGGGGCTAAACTTCAGCTCGCCCTGATAGTCCTCACCTTTCACCGGCAGAAACTCCCCATACACATAGTGCCGCAGCGCCCAGCCCTCATCTCCCCAGTAAGAGTGGCCCATGCGCGGCCACCGAAGCGCGAACGCCGCCACCAAGATAACACCCAGCACCAGCCAGAAGCACCGAGGTCGAAGCGCCGGGTTGCGAAGCTTCGTCTCCACCGTAGTCGCCTGACCATTGCCCCACCAGCGCACCGTCAACAAAATCACCCCGCTGATGAACAGATGAATCAGCGCCCCGCGGTACAAGCCCACATGCACCACATCATTGAACTTGTTCGGACGCGGCGTCGTCGCGTCAGACTCGAAAACCGCAGGCACCTTCCAGTCACCCAGAAACACCAGAAGCCCTACCACAGCCACCACATGCCAAAGCCAAAACAGCTTGGCGCCTCGAGACTGTCCTGGGACACGCTCAAAGCACGCTCTGATTCGCTCGCAAATGGTAGCCGGGAGTGCAGCCATAGGAGCGGGATGCTAGGTCGCACCCCATAAACAAGCAAACCTCGTATGCAATCGCCGCATCCGGGGTGCACCTTATCATCGCCGCAGCATTCTAGGCGCAAGACAAGGACTCCATGGCCGTTCAAAGGCCGATGCCATTCCGACTTCTGCTTTCACTTCTTCTCACCGCCAGCACCCTACTATCCGGGGCGGCCACACTGGCAAAGCCCAACATCCTGTTCATCGCCATAGACGATCAAAATGACTGGATAGGCCATCTCGGCGGACACCCCATGGCCAAGACACCAAATCTCGACAAGCTCGCCGCCTGCGGCACCAGCTTCACCAACGCGCATTGCAACTCCCCGCTCTGCAACCCCTCACGCACCAGCCTGCTCCTTGGCCTCAGACCCACCACCACCGGCATCTACGGACTCGCCCCATGGTTCCGCACCCTGCCAGAGTGGAAAGACCGCGTCACCCTGCCGCAGCACTTTGCCCAGAACGGCTACCGCACCTACGCCACAGGCAAAATCTATCACGGCGGCACTGGAGGAGGAGGAAAGGCGAAAAAAGACAAGGCAGCCAAAACCGAGCCCACCGCACCAGAGTTTGACGTCACCGCCCCTTACGGCGGCTTCGGAACCAAGCCACCCAAGAAGCTCGTCCCACCCACTCCCATGGGAGATCATCCCCTCATGGACTGGGGCGTCTGGCCTCTCGACAACGACGATACCGGAAAAGGGGACTATCAAGTAGCCACCTGGATCTGTGAGCAAATCAAATCCGCCCCAAAAGAACAGCCCTTCTTCATCGCCGCCGGCTTCTTCCTGCCCCACGTGCCATGCTATGCCACCCAGAAATGGTTCGACCTCTATCCAGATGACGACAGCATCCTGCCAAAAATCATCGAAGACGACCGAGCCGATACCCCGCGCTTCTCTTGGTACCTGCATTGGAACCTGCCAGAGCCACGCCTCAAATGGATCAAAGAATCCAATCAATGGCGCAATCTCGTCCGCAGCTACCTCGCCTGCACCAGTTTCACCGATGCCCAAATAGGCCGCCTCCTCACCGCGCTGGAAGAATCCGGTCACGCAGACAACACCATCGTCGTCGTATGGGGAGACCACGGCTGGCACCTCGGTGAAAAAGAAATCACCGGCAAAAACACCCTCTGGGACAGAGGCACCAAAGTCCCCCTCATCTTCGCCGGACCAGGCGTCACCAAGGGACAGAAGTGTACCCAGCCCGCCGAACTGCTGGACATCTACCCCACGCTCATCGAGCTGACCGGCGTCACCACGCGTTCTGACCTAGAGGGCATCAGCCTCGTCCCACAACTCCGCAACGCCACCACCAAACGAGAGCGCCCAGCCATCACCAGCCACAACCAGGGCAACCACGGCATCCGCACCGAAAAATGGCGCTACATCCACTACGCAGACGGCAGCGAGGAACTCTACGACATGGAGAACGATCCAAATGAATGGCACAACCTCGCAGGCAAACCCGAGCACGCCACCATCATCGCCGAGCACAAGAAGTGGCTGCCAAAAACAGACCGACCTCCAGCACCCAATAGCGCCAGCCGAGTGCTGACTTACGACAAAGCCACGGATGAAGCCATCTGGGAAGGCACCACCGTAAAGCGAAGCGACCCCATTCCAGAGTGACCCTCATGCGCCCCCTCCTTGTCGCCCTCACCGCATTCGGCATCTCCCATGCCGCAGTCTCCAGTCAGCCAAACATCCTCTTCATCCTCGTGGATGACCAAGCGCCGATGGAGCTCAAAGCCTACAACAAAGACTCCACGCTGCACACGCCTCACATCGACCGCCTAGCCGCCGAAGGCATGGTCTTTGACGCAGCCTACCACATGGGCTCCTCCATGGGTGCCGTTTGCACGCCCTCCAGGCACATGATCATGAGCGGCCGATCTGTCTGGCATCTGCCCGTCTCCCCGTGGGGAGAAAAGACCAGCCCCCCCGCGCTCGAACAGCAAACCATACCCGCCGTCTTCAACCGCGCGGGTTACGCCACCATGCGCACCTGCAAAATGGGCAACAGCTACGAAGCCGCAAACAAGCTCTTCACCGTCCGCCACGACGCCACCAAACGCGGCGGCACAGATGAAACCGGCAGCACCTGGCACGGAGACCGCGTCATGGACTACCTCAAGCAGCGCGAAGACAGGGCCGACACCAAGCCCTTCCTCATCTACTACGGCTTCTCACACCCGCATGATGAACGGGACGGTCGGCCAGAGCTGCTCGCCAAATATGGAGCCACCAACCACACCGACCCCGAGCAACCTCCCTCCCTTCACAGCCTCCAGCCTCCCCTGCCAAAAAACTGGCTCCTCCGCCACCCCTTTGACACCACCAACTCCGACGTGCGGGATGAAGTGGCCGTAAGCGGCGTCTGGCGCAGACGAGATGAAGCCACCATCCGCAACGAAATTGGCCGCGCATTCGCCTGCAACGAGAACATCGACATTCAAATCGGTCGCGTCCTCAAGCGCCTTGAGGAAACAGGACAGCTCGACAACACCTACATCTTCTACACCGCCGACCATGGCATCGCCGTCGGCCAGCATGGACTCATGGGCAAACAAAACCTCTATGAGCACAGCTGGCGCGTACCCTTCATCGTCAAAGGACCAGGCATCAAACCCGGAAGTCGCGTGCAGGGGAACATCTACCTCATGGACGTACTCCCCACCCTCTGTGAACTCACCGGCACCGCCATCCCAGAGACCGTAGAGGGCACCAGCTTCAAGCCAGTGCTAGAGGGACGCGCCAAAACCATTCGCGACACCCTCTACGGCGTCTATGCAGGCGGCAGCAAGCCCGGCATACGCTCCGTACGGAAAGGCGACTGGAAACTCATCCGCTACGAAGCACCAGACCGCAGCGTTAACGAAACACAGCTCTTCAACCTGGCCCAAAACCCCCACGAACTCCTACCCGAACACGGCCAGCCCAACTTGGCACTCGACCCCTCACACGCCGACAAGCTGGCCGAAATGAAAACACTCCTGCTTCACGAAATGCGCCACTGGAACGACCCGTGGCGTTTCACCGACCAGCCACACGACGACCTCCCCCCACCACCCCCACCCAAAGCACCCCGGAGCAAAGGCCAGAAAAAATCCCCATAAACCCCACCATGCACCGCATCCTTCTCCTACTCGCATTCTCGGCATTCTTCAGTCCCCATTCCTCGTTCGCCGCCGCCCCACCGAACATCGTCTTCCTCATCTCCGACGATCACGCATGGACGGACTACGGCTTCATGGGGCACAAGCACATCGAAACCCCGCATCTCGACAAGCTCGCAGCCCGCAGCGCCCTGTTCTCCAGAGGCTACGTGCCCACAGCACTCTGCCGCCCCGCACTCGCCACCTTTGCCAACGGCATGTATGCCCACCAGAGCGGCATCACCGGAAACGACCCCGCGCATCCCGACGGAACTTCGTCCAAGGCCGGAGCCAAAGGCAAAAAAAAGGGCGGGAACGACAGCGCCTACAATGCACTGCGCGCCAAGCTCATCGACCGCTTCTACCAGCACACCCCCATCATGAAACTTCTCGGCGACGCAGGCTACCTCAGCCACCAGTCCGGCAAGTGGTGGGAGGGCGACCCCAAGCGCGCCGGCTTCACCCATGCCATGACGCGCGGTTTTCCCCAGCCCGGCGGCCGTCATGGTGACGACGGCCTCACCATCGGACGCCAAGGCATGGCACCCGTGTTTGACTTCATCGACCACGCCCTCTCCGAGAAAAAGCCCTTCTTCATCTGGTACGCACCCTTCATGCCGCACACGCCGCACACCCCCCCGGATGCACTCTTCCAAAAATACAAAGCCAAAGGCATCGAGTCAGACCACGTGGCACGCTACTACGCCATGGTGGAGTGGTTTGACCAGACCTGCGGCCAGCTCATCGACCGCATCGACTCCAAAGGCCTCACCAACAACACCCTCTTCGTCTATGTAGCGGACAACGGCTGGATCCAGGACCCAAAGAGCGGCAGCTTCGCCCCTCGCAGCAAGCAGTCTGCAAACGAAGGCGGCACCCGCCAGCCCATCCTCTTCTCATGGCCCGGCGTCATCAAGCCCGGTGATCGCAAAGAACAGCTCTGCTCCAGCATCGACATCGTTCCCACCATGCTGGCCGCCGCAGGGTTGCAGCCGTCGAGCGCGCTGCCCGGCATCAACCTCCTTCCCATCCTCAAGACAGGCGAGCCGACGCCCCGGACCGAAGTGCTTGGCGAAACCTTTGCTCACGACGTGGCCAACATTGACAAACCAGAAGACACCCTGCTCTACCGCTGGATCATCGATGGAAAGTGGAAGCTTCTCCTCACTTACGACGGCAAGCTCGACGGCTATGCCAGCGCCCACCCACGCACCGAACTCCGCCCCCAGTTGTATGACTTGCTGGCGGATCCGCACGAAGACACCAACCTCGCCTCCCAACACCCCGAGTTGCTCAAGACACTCAATGACAAACTGCAAGCCTGGTGGCCCGTCACCGAGCGCCAAGTGCTCACCAAGTGGACCGATGCGCCAGGCGTCTGGAAGTAGCACACACACACCACCCGCCGCCCTTCTTATTGGCTGGTGACAGCCGCAGCCCGCCGTCTATCTGTGCCCTGATGACATCCTCCGGCCCCCTCTCCCAAAAGCTGTTCTCCGCTGCAAAACAATACATCCCCGGCGGAGTGAACTCCCCCGTGCGCGCCTTCCGCAGCGTCGGAGGAGAACCCTTCTTCGCCCGCCGTGCCAAAGGAGCCCGCGTCTGGGACGTGGATGGAAAGGACTACATCGACTACGTCGGCACCTGGGGACCTGCCATCCTGGGTCACGCACCTCTGCCGGTCATCGAAGCCGTCCACAACGCCGCGAAAGATGGCGTCAGCTTCGGCATCCCCAACGCATACGAAGTCGAAATGGCCAAACTCGTGTGCGAATGGGTGCCCTCCGTCAAAAAAGTGCGCATGTGCAACAGCGGCACAGAAGCCACCATGAGCTGCATCAGGCTCGCGCGCGGCTTCACCGGGCGAGACCGCATCATCAAGTTTGACGGCTGCTACCACGGCCACGTCGATGCGCTGCTCGTCGCGGCGGGCAGCGGTGCCCTCACCAACGGACAGCCAGACAGCGCCGGCATACCGCCCAGCTACGCCGGCCTTACCACCGTGCTGCCCTACAACGACATCGCAGCCCTAGAGGAAACGTTCTCCAAGGTAGGCCATGAAGTGGCTGCCATCATCGTAGAGAGCTATCCTGCAAACGCGGGCCTCATCCTTCCTCAGCCCGGCTACCTTCAGAAACTCCGTGAGATCACTCAGAAACACGGCTCACTGCTCATCTTTGATGAAGTCATGACCGGCTTCCGCCTCGCAAAAGGCGGCGTGCAGCAGTTGGAGAACATCACTCCCGACCTCACCGCCATGGGCAAAGTCATCGGCGGTGGCCTACCAGTAGGCGCCTTCGGCGGACGGGCAGACATCATGGACATGCTGGCTCCAGATGGCCCAGTTTACCAAGCCGGAACACTAAGCGGCAACCCCCTCGCCATGGCGGCCGGCCTTGCGCAGTTGCGCGAGATGGAAAAGCAAAACGGTTATGCCAAGCTGGAAGAACTAGGCCAGATCATGGAGACAGCCGTGCTCGACGTACTCAAACAGACAGGCCGCAACTACCAGTGGTACCGCAGAGGCAGCATGTTCTGCCTCTTCTTCACCGAAAAGCCCGTGCGCAATCTGAGCGACGCCAAGACCAGCGACATCCCCAGCTTCCGCAAAGTCTTCCATCACTGCCTGCAAAACGGCGTTTACTTCGCCCCCAGCCAGTTTGAGACAGGCTTCATCAGCCTCGCCCACAGCCCGGATGACTTGGCGCGCACGGCAGAAGTCGTGCAGGCCGCTCTCAAGGCCCTGTAACCAACACACCGCCGAAAAGAGGCAGTGCGGTCGCTGACAGGCTGTGCCAGTGTGCAGCATGGAATCAAAAATCCTCAAGCTGCTGGCGGCTCCCAGTTACACCGCATCCACCGCACCGCAGCTCCTCAAAGGCCTCGGACTCACCGGCAGGGACCTTCACAAACTGGAAAGCGTCCTCAACAACCTGGAGAGACGCGGCCAAATCCTTCGCACCAAGGGCAACCGCTACATCCAGGCCCGAGAGGCAGACCTCATCCCCGGCGTCATCCAGATCACCCGCGGCGGACGCGGATTCGTGCAACCGGAGGAACCCGGCATTGCCGAGATTGCCATCGCAGACGGCGGCACCCTGAACGCCATGCACGGCGACCGCGTCCTTGTGCGTCTCGAAGTCAGACCGCAGGGACTGCGCAAAGCCGCCGGTGAGCCAGACAAAGGCCGCGTCGTCCGCGTGCTCGAGCGCAAACGAACCACCTTCGTAGGCACCCTCGAGCGCGGCGCACAGTTCCTGCACGTACGTCCAGATGATCCCCGCCTGCCCGGCAGCGTCTTCGTTCCAGAGCCAAAGGACGTAGGGCGAAAAGCCAACATAGGGGACAAAGTGGTCGTAGAAATCGTCAGCTGGGACGGCGCAAGTTCCTCACCAGAAGGACAGGTCATCGAAGTACTGGGGCCGCCAGATGCAGAGGGCGTGGACATGCTCTCCGTCATCCGCCACTACGAGCTGCCTCTGCACTTTCCCCGTGAAGTGCTGGCTGAAGCCAACCAGATCGCCAGCTCCCGGCCAGACAACCAGCCCTCTGCCGAAGAGTGCAGGTGGCGCGTGGACTGCCGCCCCCACAACGTCATCACCATCGACCCAGATGATGCCAAAGACTTCGACGACGCCATCTGCATCCAGCGCGACGGCGCAGACAAATGGAAACTCTGGGTCCACATCGCCGACGTCTCCCATTATGTGAAGCCGGGCAGTCCCCTGGACATCGAGGCCAAAAAACGCGGCAACTCCACCTACATGGTGGACCGCGTCATCCCCATGCTGCCAGAAGCACTCAGCAACGAACTCTGCTCCCTCAAACCGGACCTCGACCGACTGACCAAGTGCGTCGAGTTCTCGCTCAACAAAAACGGCGGCGTCATCAGCGCCAAGTTCTACTCCGCCGTCATCCGGTCAAAGCGCCGCTTCACCTACCAGGAAGCACTTGCCATCCTTCAGCGTGCGCCACAAAACGCCACCGAGCAAATGCTGCACCACGCCAGCCACCTAGCGCAGAAAATTCGCACCCTGCGTTTCAAAAACGGGTCGCTCGATCTCGACTTCCCCGAGCACAAAATCCGTCTCGATGAGCATGGCAAAGTGCTCCGCATCGAACGCATGGAGAATGACATCTCACACCAGCTCATCGAGGAATACATGCTGCTCGCCAACGAAGCCGTGGCAGCAAAACTCATGTCCGGCAACAAGCCCGCCATCTACCGCATCCACGAAGCACCCAAAGAGAAAAAGCTCAGTGACTTCCGAGAGGACGTGCTCAGCCACCGCATCCCCTGTGGCAACCTCAGCATCCGTGCAGAAGTGCAAAAGCTCCTGGCCAAGCTCAGCACCGTACCAGCGGGTGCAGCATTGAAGATCGGCTTCCTCAAGTCACTGATGCGGGCCCGCTACGCCATAGAGCCTCTCGGCCACTACGGGCTGGCCAAGACCAAATACACCCACTTCACCTCCCCCATCCGCCGCTATGCAGACCTCGTCGTGCACCGCGCCATGTTCGAGAAAAAGCCGCAGCAGCACAGCGAGATGAAATACATCGCCGAGCACATCAGCGCCACTGAGCGAGTCTCATCAGACGCCGAACGTGACAGCCGAGAAGTCAAACTCTACGCCTACCTCAAGGCACAGATCGAAACTGAACAACGAGTCACCTATCAGGCACTCGTGACAGACATCCGAAACTTCGGTTTCTTTGTCGATGTAGAACAACTCGGCATGAGCGGTCTAGTACCACTCTCCGCAGTGCGGGATGACTTCTTCGTCTTTGATCCCGCCCGTGGAGACCTCTTTGGCAAACGCACAAGGCGCAGCATCAAACTCGGGGACCAAGTGCAGGTGCAGGTTTACAAAGTGGACAGCTTCAAGAAGCAAGTGGACTTTCAGCTCGCCCGCCAAGAAGACGCACCAACTGCGGAAAAGCCAAAGTTCCGCAGCCAAGGCTCAAAAGAAAAACGCAGCAACCGTCAGCCAAAAGCAGACAAGTCAAAAAAACGCTCGACCCGGGGGCCAAGCTAGCTGGCCAGGAACTCCGCCCTCAGCGGGTGATGAACTCACCCTCCGGAGCGAAAAAACCCTCCACATCCTGATCCGGCAAGGCTCCGTCCCGGATACCCGCCAAGCGCTTCTGGCTGCCGCGCCGTGTGGACGGGCGGTTGGCAGCACGCTGAATGATGTCCGCCACGGCTGGCCCAGCCACCACCACACCCGCAGTCAGCAGAGTCAGCGCAGCGATGTTGGCCGAGCGGCGCTCCATGCCACGGCCAAAGAGAAGGCCCAGCGCGCAGCCGATGGCGGCAGGCGCTATCGTGGCGGCGTAGCCGGTGTAGTTTGTGTAAGGGTGTGCAGGAGGTTCTTGTGCCATGCCGCAAAGATACCCCATCTCACCGCCCTCAAAAGTGGAAAGTCGCCCCCGGTTATGCTTTCCTCCTACCTTTCCTCTCCATGCCCAGCACCCAACCTTCCCGCTACGCCGTCATCCTCGCAGGAGGCAGCGGCCAGCGTTTCTGGCCAGTCAGCCGAGACGGCCTGCCCAAACAACTGCTCAAACTCTTCGGTGACAAGACGCTCCTCGAACTCACGCTGGACCGGCTGACCGGACTGGTGCCGAAAGAAAACATCCTCATCCTCACCAACGTGCAGCAGGAAGCCGCAGTCCGTGCCCTGCTCAAAGAACTGCCGCCGCAAAACATCGTCGCCGAACCCGCAAAGCGCGACACCGGCCCCGCCATCGCACTCGGCATCGGCTGGGTGGCCGCACGGGATCCACAGGCCACCATGATGGTGCTCCCGGCGGATCACCTCATCAACGACGTCCCCGGTTTCCAGACGGTACTGCGCGGCGCACTGGCAGCCGCAGAGACCAGCCAGGCACTCGTGACCGTAGGCATCAAGCCCACCTGGGCCTGCCCTAGTTACGGTTATGTTGAGCGCGGTCCGCGCCTCCTTTCCACAGAGCACGGCGGGGAACCTGTGGCCATCTACAAAGTCGTGAAGTTTCGGGAAAAGCCCGCACCGCAGCTCGCGGAGCACTTTCTGGCACAAGGGAACTTCAGCTGGAATGCAGGCATGTTCATCTGGTCTCTGCCTACCGTCACCAAAGAGCTTGCGCAGCACACCCCAGAACTGGCAGCTTTCGTGGAGCAGCTCTGCCAGAGCAGCAGCTTCATGTCCACCGTGAACGATTACTTCCCCGCTCTGCCGAAACTTTCCATCGACTACGCTCTCATGGAACACGCCACACACGTGCTCAACGTCGAGTCTCAGTTCGACTGGGATGACGTGGGGAACTGGACCTCGGTAGCCAGATACCTGGAGCAAGATGAAGCCGGCAACGAGTTCCGCGCCGCCTTCTCACAACACGCTGCATCCAACAACATCGTCTTCTCTGAAACCCGCCAGCACATCGCCCTCCTCGGCGTAGAGAATCTGATCGTCGTCACCGCAAAGGATGCCGTTCTGGTAGCCGACAAATCCCACGCAGAAGCCATCAAGAAACTGGTGGACCAGCTCCCCCCGGAACTCCGCTGAAGCATGGGCCGCATCCTCGCCATCGACCACGGCACCGTCCGCATAGGCCTCGCCAGCAGCGACGAAATGGAACTCGTCGCCACACCTTTGAAGACGCTTCAAAACGGACCTCACATCGTCGATGAGATTGCGCGCATCATCCGGGAAAAACGCATCTCCAAAATCATCGTTGGCGCACCCATCCTCATGAGCGGCCACAAGGGCACGGCTATGGAGCGCGTGGAACGATTCGTCGAACTGCTTGGCAAGGCACTCAAGCACGAAGTGCCGATCGAACTCGTGGACGAACGGCTCTCCTCCGTCACCGCAGAACGCGCCTTAAAACGGGAGGGCCACGCCATCGACCCCAAAGACGGCCTAGTGGACCAGCTGGCCGCGACGGTCATTTTGCAGGACTATTTGAACGCCACCCGCGGACCGGAAGCCTTTCTGCTCCCGGAAGATGCAGGTGACATGCCGTGGATCAGCGGCGGGAACGAGCGCAAGCCCCGGCGCAAAAAATAGCACCCCGCGCCTCGCAAGCTACTGCGGCACCGTCAGCGCCTTTCCATTGTCCCTGCTGCTCAAGCTCATCAGAAAGGGGACAGCCTTCCGTGCCCAGCGTTGCGCATCATCATAGTGGCCCGCAGCCTCGCCAAACGTACTGCGAAGCATATCCGTGTCGATGATGCCGGGATTCAGCGGAATCACCGCCACCTTACCCCGCGTCTCCTGAGCCACAGCCTGAGAAAGACCTTCAATGGCCCACTTCGTAGCACAATATGGTGCCACCTCCGCAGCGGTGCTCCGGCCCCAGCCGGAGGAAAAGTTCACGATCACCCCACTCCCACGCTTCAACATTGGCGGCAGAAAGGCACGCATCATCGACGCAGTGCCCTTGATGTTAATGTCCACAATCTCAGAGAAGGCACGTGTATCGATGTCCCAGAACAAAGCATTGGGATTGATGATGGCCGCGTTATTGAGCAGCAAGTCCGGCGTACCTGCCGCGTCAAGAACCTCAGCAGCGAAGCGCCTCACCGCAGCGTCGTCCGCCACATCGCACGGAAAGAAAAAATGCCCTGCCCCCAGTTCCTCACGCAGAGCTGCCAGTCTGTTCTCATCCCGGGCGCAACCTGCCACCGCCCAGCCTGCACGGGCAAATCCCTCCGCCATAGCTCTGCCGAGTCCACGTGAACAACCAGTGATACAGACAAGCCCATTATTTTTTACCATGCGGAAAACACTGCGTCTCGTGTCGCACTTGTCCACGTAAACCGGTTTACCTTCGTCCCATTATCGTCATGATTTCATCCATGTCCGCACCCACCGTCCAAGCTGCCGCCGATGAGCGCCAGTTCCGCAAGTTCGATCTCGTCCGCCTACTTTCCTCGGTGTTCGAGCCCACCCAAGGCAAACGCATCTGCATCCTCATCGATCTTCCGGACCTAGCTGAGGCAAAGGACTTCGCCTTCCTCGACAACGCCCGTCTGCAAATCCAGGCCCGTGCACACAAGCACTTCTACATGGGCCTCAAGAACGGCGGCCTCGCAGCACTGGGAGCCACAGGTGGTGAAATGTTTGCCTACGAGCCCACAGGTGGCAGCAATCTCGACCTGCCTGACCGCTGCGTGGACATGCAAGGCAATGAACTGAGCCTCGAACGGGATGTTTACTCGAAGTACGACATCATCCTCTGCATCTCCACCTTCAGCGCCACAGCACCGCTCACCGCCTTTGCCAAACAGTATGGTTTCCGTGGTGCCACCATGCACGGACTGAATGACGTCATTCTCAACACCGGCCTCGCCGTGGACTACAACGACGTCAGCCGCGACGCCGAAAAACTGCGTTTGGCCATGACCAAGGCAGACTGGGTGGAGATCGATTTCACCGTGGAGGGCGGCGAAGACATGACCGTGCGTCTTCAGCTCGACGGCCAAGAGGCTCAGAAGAGCCACGGACTCTGCCGTGGAGACAAACCCGACATCGCCAACCTGCCTGCCGGCGAGGTGTACTTTGTCCCCACCGGTGCTGAGGGCACCTTCCCGCTCAAATATGAAGACGGCACCCTCGGCAAGCTGACGGTGACCGGCGGACGCATCATCAAGGCGGAACTCATCGAGGGCAGCCAGGCCACCATTGACGCACACAACCAGAAGCTAGCCGACGATCCCATGACGGGCGTGCTCGGAGAGCTCGGCTTTGGCACGCAGGTCCTCCCGGTTTCAGGAGCGGACATTCAGGATGAAAAAGTGCTCGGCACCTGCCATCTCGCCACAGGCAGGGATGATCATCTCGGCGGGCACATCACGCCAGACCTGTTCAAGAAGCGCGCGAACGCCACCCATGACGACATCCTCTTCGCCCCGCACAAGACGCCGAACTTCGACATCAAGCAGGCCCGCATGAGCCGAAACGGAAAAGTGGAAGTCCTCATCGAGCACTTCCAGCCTATGCCGTATCTGCTCACCGCGCTGGACTCTTAACAGACTGAAGGAGCCGGGCCATCGCGTGAATCTTGTCCTCACCGATGGCCCTGCGCTCCATCTGGCGCTGATTCCAATGCAGCACCAAGGTCCTTCGGTAACCAGCCATTTGCGGCAGTGCATAAGTCGAAACGTCGTGCGCTGGAAGGCTGTCAGGCAGGATGGCGGCGCAACTGCCAGACGCCACCAAGGCATAAGCCTGAAGAGAGCCCCCACACGTCACGGCTGGCGTTAATGCGAGACCCGCCTTTTCGAAGGCAGCCTCCGCAGCCTCCCTCATCTGGCCCCGCTCCGTCGGCAACGCCAAACGTAAGGTAGAGAGCTGTTTCAGCGTGAGTCGTGTCCGCCCTGCGAAACGCGCGGCCCACTCCCTCGGCAAAGCCGCCACGTAAGACTGCACCATCAGCTTAAGTGCAGGCTGCCCAGGAGAAGGTGCGTCACTGCGCACAATGGCAAAATCCAAACGCCCGTCCGCAACCCTGGTCACCAGGTCTGCACTACGGTGGTTCTCCAGCTTCCAAGTCGAATCTGGCCAAATGGAAAAAAGTCGTGCGAAGATGGGTGCCACCGTCCACTCCAGCACACTGCCACCGGCTCCCAGCGAAAACACACGCGGCGCACCTGACATTGCTCTGCGAAAGTCTTCCAGCGCCTGGAAGTTCTGTCGTATGACCTCCGCCAGCCGCAACCCCTGCTCCGAAATGACCACTCTGCGGCCCTGCCTCAGCGTCAGCGCCGTGCCAAAGAATGCCTCAAGTTCACGAATCTGGCGTGAATACTGGCTTTGTTTCACCGGATCTCCCCCGCAGGCCCTCGCGATTCCTCCCGCCTCGGCGACATGCAGGAAACTTTGCAACCGCTCCAGCGAGACACCAGAGTTTGATAAAAGATGATTCATGACTTTTCAGTCAATTATCATTCAAATGATGAACTATCCAGTTCAATTGAAGTGGCTAGGTTTCGTTTGTCATGAACAGGCTCTACGACTTCATCCCTGACCTCCACGGTCAACTTCACAAACTCATCCCACTACTTCACACGCTCGGCTATCACCCCGTCGGCAGCACCTGGACGCATCCGGAGGGAAGGAAGGTCGTGTTCCTGGGCGACTATGTGGATCGCGGACCTTCTGTGCGTGAGGTGCTTCACCTAGTGCGCGGTATGGTGGACGCAGGAAACGCCCTGGCCATCATGGGGAATCATGAGTTCAATCTGGTCTGCTATTACACACCTGACGGAAGCGGAGGGTGGTTGCGCGCCCGGACAGAGAAGTTCACGAAGCAGAACGCAGCCACTCGTGCGGCATTCGATGGCAGAGAGGAGGAGCTGCACGACTGGCTGGAGTGGATGAAGCATCTTCCAGCAGCGCTGGACTTGGGCGGTGCACGGGCCGTTCACGCCTGCTGGGATGAAGAATGCATCCGCCGGCTGCCCGTTGGGTGCTTTACTGACCCAGCCTTTCTCGCTGCGGCATCAAAGAAAGGAACACCCGAACACGCAGCCAGGGAAACCGTCCTCAATGGTCCGGAGATGCCGTTGCCGGGAGGCATTCCTTTCATTGACAAGGAGGGCCACAGTCATCAAAAGGCCCGCATCCGCTGGTGGGGTCGCACCGCAAGCAGCTCGCTTGGAGAGGTCATCATGCCACGGCCTGAGCAAGGCCTTCTCAACGTGCCGCTGGGTGCCGCAGCCAGCGAGGTGGTAAACTATCCCGCCATACTGCCTCCCGTTTTCTTCGGCCACTACTGGATGCCAGCGGATGCAGAGAAGAAGCCCGTGGCCCCCAACCTTGCCTGCCTGGACTTCAGCGCCGGACTCGGTGGGCCACTGGTAGCCTACCGCTGGGACGGGGAGACCGTGCTGTCACCGGCGAAGTTTGTGATTGCTCAGCCGCCCGCAGCCAGTCTGCTCAGCAGCGACCGCATCAAGGCCACTGTGTAATCATAGGCCTCCGGGCACTTGCTGGCCCTAGGTCCGGCAACGTTCAATTTGGCGATCTTTCTGCCGGTAACAAAAGCGTGAGCCAGTTCCGCCGCGCGCTGGGGCCTGACTTCGCTGGCCTGCACCAGGCAGTAGGGGCGACGGTTTTTGATGCAGTGGAACACGGTGTTCTCCGTTCCACCCTCCAAGTAACCAAAATACAAGATCATCGTCCCGTCGGCATCGAGGAGATTTTGCACGGTGCGCTTCAAAAAGCCTCCCTTCTCCAGCTCTGTCACAGGATAACGCGCGGGAATGACACCTTGCTCATCCAGCCTTCCGGCAGGGCACCATCCACCGCATTCAAACCCAAGCTGCATGGCCACGTCCAGCGCCGCACGGTCCACGCCGGTCTGTGCGCCAGAGATGATCTTGAGTGGATAGGCTGTTGGCATACGAAGGAAATGAAGCCCAGTAAGTGGCTACCTCGCAAGGATTCGAACCTTGAATAAGAGATCCAAAATCTCCTGTGTTACCGTTACACCACGAGGTAATAGGCACCCTCCGTTACCTATCCGGAGGGTTGCAAAACTACTTTGTTCCGGGCGCTCTGCAAGAGGCGTGGAGAAATATTTTTGCCTCGCAGCGGCGCGGGTGCTACCTCTTGCGCCCTTTTCCTCACCATGTTACCAGCCGCAGAACAAGTCGAAATCCTCACCCGTGGCACCGTCACGGTCCACAGTGTCAAGGAACTGACCGAGCGGCTTGCACGTGGCAAGCCACTCCGCATCAAGCTCGGTGTGGACCCTACTTCCCCAGACATCCACCTCGGGCACGCTGTGGCGCTGCGCAAACTCAGGCAGTTCCAGGAACTCGGCCATCACATCGTTCTCATCATCGGTGATTTCACGGCCATGATCGGTGATCCCACAGGCCGCTCCACCACTCGCCCGCCGCTGAGCTATGAGGAGATCACCGTCAACGCCAAGACCTATACCGATCAAGCATTCCTGGTGCTGGACAAGGAGAAGACCGAAGTCGTTTTCAATGGCGCGTGGTTCAAGAGTATGAGCTTCAGCGAGGTGGTGAAGCTCAATGCCCGTGTCACGCTCCAGCAGATGCTCCAGCGGGAAGACTTCAAAACCCGTGTCGCTGGCGGTCAGGAGGTGCGTCTTCACGAGTTGCAGTACCCCATCATGCAGGGCTGGGATTCCGTGGTCGTGCGCTCGGATGTAGAGATCGGCGGCAGCGACCAGCTCTTCAATATCCTCGTCGGTCGTGACTTACAGAAAGAGGAAGGCATGGAGCCGCAGATCTGCATGACCCTGCCGCTCCTGGAAGGACTGGACGGCGTCAAGAAGATGTCCAAGTCACTCGGCAACTACGTGGGCCTCACCGACGCGCCAAAGGAAATGTTTGGCAAGCTCATGAGCATTCCGGATGAACTAATGGCCAAATATTACCTTCTCGTGCTTGGCGAGACTCTGGATACCTCTATGCACCCCATGGAAGCGAAAAAACAGCTCGCGGCGAAGTGCGTGGGCATCTACCACAGCCGGGCAGCAGCTGAGGAGTGCCGGGCTGACTGGGATCTGCGCTTCAGCAAAAAAGATTTGGCGAATGCCGATCTGCCCGAGGTGACTCTGGGCGAGCGCCGGGATTTGCTCGGCGTGGTGCTTCATAGTTTCACCACACTCGGTGCGCCCATCAGCGGCGGCGATGCGAGACGCCTCATCCAGCAAGGCAGCGTCCAGCTCAACGGTGAAAAACTCACCGATCCCAAGGCCGAACCGCATTGGAAAGCCGGTGATGTGCTGAAGCTGGACAAGAAGCGGACGGTGCGGATTGCGTAACAGATTTAGCGCCTTCAGCTCGCATCTCCCTACGGTGAAGTTCCTCCAAGCCTCCGACCAAAGTCGTAGGTCCATGGTCCGATGGTGCTCTTCCCGACAGAGGGGGATAATGCGCGGGTCATGAACCATCTCTCCCATCTCCTCAAGCGCGCCCTTCACTCCGTCTTTGCCAGATCCCCCCGCAGCAGCGTGGTGACCTATGAGAGCGTTTACGGCATCGATCCCCCATGACATCGAGAGGTGTCATGGGGCCCGCGTGGCGACAGAGACTAAGGATGGAGATCCCCTCTACGCGGGCCGCATTAGAAGCCGGTAGCGTCCCTTGCCAAGAAACTCAACCACCCCAAGCTCTCGGAGCCTCTGAAGTTGCTGGCGCACCTTCTCCCTTCGGTTTCGATTGTTCGGGTAAGCGATTTGCGCACGGGCCAGCGCTTCCTGGTAAACTTCATCGATAACAAACTCCGGAGTCCTGATTTGCGTGAGAGCCTCCAGGGTGAGCTTCGTCCAGCCCGGTAAAGTCTGGAAGCAGTTTTCCCAGAGGTTGCGAGGGAGCGAAAACTCCGGGATGTCACCATGCACCAGCATGCCTGCCGCTCTGGGCGCCGGTAGGCCTGTTTTCATTTGAGCAACTGCGGGTCTGAGTGACTTGAGGTCCGCGCAGCTCCATGTCTGCGGCGAACTCGGAGAGCCAAAACCCCGGTTCGCTTCCTGAACCAACTGGTCAACTTGGTTACGATCATCAATCACAACCCCACACTCCCAATTGCAGCAAAAACCGGAATGCGTTGCGTTGGCAGAAGTGACTAAAGCAACCTGACCGTCGATAACGTACAGTTTGGCGTGTAAACCGGAAAGGCTATCGATCTTGCCGCCCACTTCAGCGAACTCGATTACAGCTTCCAAATCGGAAGCACTGGATGCAAACACTTGAAGCTCCGTTCTGGTGATCAAACGTTTCCTTATTCCTGGTCGAAGCCTAGTGAGCTCATGATTCAACTGCGTGCCCACGAATGGGCTGACCACCATGATTTCAGTTTCACAAGCCGCAATGGCGTTCCTTAGCCAGACGAGAGTTGGGGTCGTGACGATTTCCATAGCTTGATCGAACATGCATTGGAAGTGGGAGCTTTCCACCTTACCCAAGAGGTCAATCCGATTGCCTCAGCCAATAGCTGCCGCTAGCATTGCGGCTTGATTTCCGCCATCCTAGCCCTTGAAACGTCTTGTGACGAAACGGCCGCCGCAGTGTGCAGTGTGGACGGGCGCATCCTGTCCTCTAAGTTGCACTCTCAGATTCCGATTCATCGGCAATATGGCGGTATCGTGCCGGAGGTGGCTTCGCGCAGCCACATTACAAGGGTGCGGCCACTGGTAGAGGCGGTGATGGAGGAGGCGGGTGTGGGGCTTTCCGAGGTGGTGGCGTTTGCAGCCACCTGTGGTCCCGGCCTGGTGAGTTCACTGCTCGTCGGCACATCCATGGCCAAGGCGCTAGCGGTGGCGGAGCGCAAGCCTTTCCTGGCCATCAATCACATGGAGGCACATCTGCTCTCACCATTTGTGGATCGCAGGGAAGTGGTGCCTGCGCTGGGGCTGATCGTGAGCGGTGGGCACACGATGCTGGTGCAGATTCACGAGGTGGGTCGCTACTCGCTGCTGGGCAGAACGCGCGATGATGCGGCGGGCGAGTGCATGGACAAGGTGGCGCGCATGCTGGGGCTGCCTTATCCAGGTGGACCGGAGATTGATCGGATCGTTCGTGAACAGGGTGGAGATCCCACCGCGCTTGACTTGCCACGCAGTCGGCTAGCTGACTCGCCACTGGACTTTTCTTTTTCCGGCTTGAAAACGGCGGTGCTCTACACGCTGCCTAAGCTTGATCTGAATGCACCCGGGACGCTGGCTAATGTATGCGCCTCGGTGCAGGAGGCGGTGGTGGATGTGCTGGTGGAAAAGACGCTGCTGGCTGCAAGGAAGCTGAATCAACGAATCATCGCCATTTCAGGTGGGGTGAGTTGTAACACCCGACTGCGAACCAAAATGCGAGAAACCTGTGAGCGAGAGGGCTTGGAGTTGCTGCTGGCGGCACCCAGTCTGTGCACCGACAATGCGGGCATGGTGGCCTTTGCCGCAGCCTTGCGCTTCCGGTCGGGCTTTGACTCGCCACTCACCCAGGAAGTGGACCCGCACTGGAAACTGGATGCCGCTTAGTGGTTGAAGACAAAGTCCCTGGAGCTGAGTAGGCTCCAAAGGATGTCCTGAAGAACCTCGCGCTTGTCTTCCCTCGCTCCGGCAAGGGCTGCGGTCATGGCGGCCAGCTCGTCACCAGTGGGGTGTCTGCTGACACTGGCGAGATAGATTTCCTCGATGATTTCGCTCTCGCTCTTCCCAGAGGTGAGCAGTTGATCCACGCGGTTGCCCTTTTGTTTGAGCTTCTCATTCAAGGTATCGCCGTTGGCCATGTGGAGGGCCTGCGCCATGCTGGGTTCATTGGTGCGTTCACACTCGCAGGTTTGCACGCGGTCTGGCCTGCCAAAGCCTGCGAGGAAAGCGCTCCGCGTATTGGTGTCTGGAAGCTGCACGGCGCGATAACCCATGGGGTAGGCGGTGCCTAAGCCGCGATTCGCATTGCGTCTTTCGACATTGAAACGGGTGGGCACGGCGGTCACTTGACTAATGGCATCCAGAAGCACCTCGGCCATGAGGCGCTTCGGGTAATAGCGAGAGTAAAAGCGGCGGTCCGCCTTGTTGCCTGCGAGCGGCACGCTGCTGCGCTGGTAGGTCTCGCTTTGCAGGATGGCGGTCATGAGCGCTTTGAGATTGAACTTGCTTGCCACCAAGTGCTCCGCAGCTGCGTTGAGGAGCCTCTCGTTGCTGGCGGGATTGGTCATGCGCAAGTCATCCACCGCCTCGACCAGGCCCACTCCGAAGAAGTTCGCCCACACGCGGTTGGTAATGCTGCGGGTGAAGTAAGGATTCGATGGGCTGGTCAACCAGTTCGCCAAGGAGATACGGCGGTCTTTGGTATCCGTGATGGGCAATGAAGGTGCGTCCAGAGGAGCAGGGGCTTGGGGCTTACCTGTGAGTGGTTGAATGAGATCTCCCTCGGACGCGGAGAAGATGACTCGCTCGTCTGCGGTCTGGCCGTTCTTCGACCGCACGCGGGAAAAGAGGTTGGAGAAGGCGTAGTATTGGTCGTTCGTCCACTTCTCCATGGGGTGGTTGTGGCACTTGGCGCAGTTGATGGCCATGCCCATGAAGGCCACGCTGACGTTCTCGGCGAGCTTGGTGGGCTCGTCATGGAGGGTAAAAAAGTTCGCCGCTCCGTTCTCCAAGGTGCTGCCTGTGGCCGTGATGAGTTCGCGCACCATGGCATCCCAAGGTGTGTTGAGCTCGACGTTGCGGCGGATCCACTGGTAGTAGCTGAACATGGGGGTCACTGCCAGCTTGTCACTCTGAACGAGGAGGAGGTCGGACCACTTGTAGGACCAGTAATCCACGAACTCGGGCCGTCTTAGCAGCGAGGCGATGAGGGCATCTCTCTTGCTCTCCGTCTTGTCGGCGAGGAACGTCCGCACTTCTTCTGCGGTGGGGAGCACGCCGATCGTATCGAGAAAAGCTCTGCGGATGAACTCATCGTCACTGCACCGTGCGGACGGGGGAATGTTGAGCTGGGAGAGCTTGGCTGCCACTTCTTCATCGATGAAGTTTCGTGGTTTGAAAGCTGCGAACGCGGCTTCATCTCGCGCTTGTTCAAATGGAGCAGTGACGGTGGCGATGGAGAGTGAACTCAGATACCAAGCGGTGACGGTTCCCTCTCCGTAACCGACCACGCTGACCATGCCCTGCTCATCCACGTTAGCGACACTCGTGTTTCCGGCGGTGTATTTGGCCCAGCGGGTGACGTCTTCACTCCTTCCGTTGTTAAAGTATGCGGTGACCTTGAGCGCGTGCTTGGTGCCGGGTTTTAAGGTGATCTGCGGCGGGGTGATCTCGATTCTTTGAATGCGCGCATCATCCGGCTTGGGGCCCGGTGCACCGTGCGCTATCCAGTCTGCGAGGATTTGATACTCGCGAGAATCCGCCTTGATCTTTTCCCCTCCTTTGTGCGGTATGCTGCGGGTGGCCTTGAGCAGCAGCAGGCTGCGTGCTGGGTCTTCCACAACGATGCGCCGACCATTTGCGGCACGGGTGATGCTCAGATGGTCGCCGAGGTCATCGTAACCTAGCAGCGACAGCCGGAAGCCGCCCTGACCCGCCGCCGCCCCATGGCAGGCACCCGAAGAGCAACCATACTTGGCCAGGATGGGCTGCACCTGATTGCGGAAACTGGGTGCAGCCGAGTTCGCCACCGACGTGATGGGAAGCGTGAGAGCAAGTGCTGCAAAAACGATGCGCATGGGGAACTATACGCCAAGCCACCCGATCTCCAATCTTCCCGAGCGACTAAATCAGTATCCACCAAGATGGCGGGCGGGATTCTGCAAGTCCAATGACGCCTCCACAAGGACACTGCCAGGGAAGGAGCCTTGCGAGGATGCCGGGTCTTCAACACCGTCATTCAAGCGGCTGCGTATGGCGGTTCGCACGGGGAGCGAGCTACCGTCCGCGGAGATGCCGTCCGAGGTCCCCACTATAACCCGCGAGTTCGAGAAATGCGCGCCCGATGACCCTGCCTTCAGCATCCCAAACATCGCAAGCGCCTTCCCAATAAGAGAGTCCAGTGACTTCGCCGTGAATCTCCTGCTCAGGCTGAAGTGGCACCAGTCGAAAGGTTCTTCCCTCAGCTTCGATGACGGGTCGGATGGGGTAACTGGCCTGGCTCTTGGGGCTTGTCCACTTTTCACCCGGTGTCCACTGGAACGAGGAGGAGCCGATGTGGCGGACTGTGCCTGCTTTGTCAATCCATGCGAGCGTGGTGCCGTTGGGGTCGCTGCTACCATCCGCAAGTCTCATGCGATAGACCATGACTTCCGTTCCATCATTCAGCTGAATGGAAGCCCAGTCCCAGCCTACCTGCCCCTCATCCAGCTGGCTGCTGCTGAACTCGTGGTCCATCCACGCCTGCCCCTTGACCTCAAGTTTCTCCGTCCCAAGACTGACCGTGCCTTCCACTGCGAGGCGCGGAAAGGTGAGGTAGTGGCTCGCAGCCTGTTCTGACGCTCCCTTACTGGACACTCCATTTTTACCAAAGAAGACGAGTGGCTTGGCTGGCCTGAGCGTGAGGTCCAGCAGCGCATCATGGTGGATGGTGGCTCTCGCAGACATGGCCTCGCCCACCATGTTGAGGGTCCAGTTTCCATTCCGAAGAGCGAGCGTCTCGGTGGATGCGTAGGCATCCCAGCCCTCGCGATGGAGCCGCTCCTGATGCAGGAAGCGGCCCGTGGCTGCATCCAGCAAGGCAGTGTGAGCAAGGTGAAGGTGAGACTGCCCATCCTCTGAGGCCTGTCGGAAAAAAGTGATTTGGAAGCCGAAGCGTCGCGCTTCTCCGGCTTCCAAGTGCCCTGTGATGTACCACCACTCTGTGCGGAACTCCGGGTGACTGCCATGGTCTCGGGGAAACTCAAAAACGCGCCCCGGTCTGGCTTGTTCAAAGGCGGCGCAGACTTGGGAAAGAAGCACCAAGGAAAAGAGCAGTAGGGGTTTCATTCTTCCTGTTCGGACTTGAGGGTGGAACTCCAGCGGCCAACAAAGGCCGCAACCAGTGTGCCGGCCAAGACAACTGCCAGGCACAAAACAAGGATCTGCACCCAAGGGAAGGAGAATGATAGCGTCCAGCCGAAAGCCTGCTTGTTCACCCGCGCAATAAGCAGCCAGCCTAGCCACAAACCACTGAGCGCGCCCGTCGTCACACCTGCGATTCCCAGCCCAAAGCCTTCCAGTGCGCAGGCGCGAGCCAGGTCACGTTTCGTGAAGCCCATGGCCCGCAGCGTGGTGAGATCGGAGCGGCGATCCAGCATGAGACCTGCCAAAGCCAGACCCAGCCCTGCTACGGCCACCACCACTCCCACTGCCTCCAGCGCATAAGTGACTGCGAAGGTCTGGCGGAAGATACGCAGCGCCTCGCTGCGCAGATGGGACTGGGTGAAAACACTCAAGCCAGGGTAATCCTGCTGCAGCTTGGCACGGAAGGTCTCCGCGTCCACACCCGGCTTCAGCATGAGCGCTACCCGCCAAGCGTCCCGATGCCCAAACCATTCGTGAAAACGGCCTGCTGGTACGAGAAGGGAGCCGCGTTCGTTTCCATAGTCGGCGTACATCCCCACCACTCGAACCTGCCGCAAGCCATGCGGCGTGGGAACCTGCAAGGTATCACCCACAGTGCAGCCTAGGCGAGTGGCCAGGCTTTCGTTGATGACACCCAGCTGCTCCTCACTCCGCCACCAGCCTGAGGGTGGCGGCTGAAGCCAAGCGTGCAGGTCATGCTTCTCGGCGAACTCCATGTCGCTGCCCAGGATGGATGACGGCCCGCCTGGCAGCTGCACCACGGCATAGTGAACAGAAGCTGCCTCGCTGACTTGAGACATGGCTGCGATGGTTTGTACGGTCCCTGAGCGGATTTGGTGCGTGCTGGAAGCACTCTGCGCCCCAGCGCTGGAAACGTAGATGTCTGCGCGCATGGAACGCTGAATCCAGCTCCGCATGGTGTGGTCAAAACTGGCAATCATGATGGCCATGCCTGTGGTCATGGCCACAGCGCTTGTAAGTGCGGCCACGGCGAAGCGGTGCCTGAGTGAAGGACGACGCAGATGGCTGAAGGCTACGGTGCCCACCGAACCGGCAGGCACGCGAAACAGTCTGAGGAATGCACCCGCCAGGAGGCTGGCCCCTAGCAGCCATGTCAGTGCGGCCAGATAGGCACCAAGCGGGATGCGCATGGAGCCAGACTGCCAGGGTGGGAGCTGCGCTAGTAGCACTGCGGCCGCAGCCAGCACCAAGCCGCTGAACTCGGCCCTCCAGGGGCTGGTGCCCTGCCATACCACGGCATGACGCCCGAGTGCCTGTGCTGGCGGCACTGCTGCTGCATGACTTGCCGGCAGCCAGGCTGCGATGAGACTGGTGGCGATGCTCAGCGCCACGCCGACCACCCATTCCCCCGCTGCCAAGGTCGTAGAACTGGCGCTGCTTGCGCCATATAGGGCAGTCATGGTGGCAGCCACACCTTTCACGGCGGTTTGAGCGCCCAGCCACCCCAATACCACACCCACCAGCCCAGCAAGCAGTCCCAGCAGTGCAGCCTCAAGGAGAAAGGCTCTCCGGATGGTGCCTGCGGTCATGCCTAGAGAACGCAGGATGGCTATCTCCTCACGACGGCGAATGACGACACCGTCTAGGGCTTGAAACATGAGGTAACCTCCCACCAGAAGCGCCAGCAGGGAGAGGATGGTGAGGTTCAGGCGAAAGGCGGCCGTCATACCTTCAGCCAGCGCTCGTCGATCTTCGCCGCCTAACACCTGCCAGCGACCGGCCGCTATGCCTTCCAGCAGCGCCCTTGTGTCTTCTCTCAGCGAGGGGAAGGTGCCGCCGCTGGGTGCCACGACTTCCACGCGATCCATCTCTGCTCCGCGCTGGAGGTGCTTTTGCGCCGCAGGCAGATCCATCAGCAGCAAGTTATCCGGCGGTGCAGGCAGGTCTGGAAGCGTGGGCATGAGACTGCCAAGGCGCAACGGCACAACGTCGTCATTGATGACCACTTCGATGACGTCGCCCGGCTTCCAACCATGAACCTTGGCCATCCGTTCTCCGGCAAAGACATCCCCATCCTGTGTGTTCTCCAGAGAAGCGGGTAGCGAAACCGAGGAGCGCAGGTTCTGAAGCGCCACCAGATCCATGCCCACCAGCCGCCACGTTGGCAACGAGCCGATGGTTGCCTGCTTGAATGTGGTGGCGGGAACGATGGTCGCCTCCACGACGGGCAGCAGTGTCACAGGCAGCGGATCCAGCGCCTGACGCATTTCCCGCAGCCATTCCTCATGCAGTGAGCCAGCGGGAGCACGCAGCGTCCAATCCGTGTCCCGAGTGAGCGTCTCGGTGAACTTGCCAAATCCTTCCATGGCGGCAGTGTTGGCTAGCCGCATGGCCACATGAACGGCCGTGCCGAGAGCCAGGATGAGCAGCAGAAGCCCCTGCTGACGCCAGGCGAGACGCCAGTGTCTCAGCGCACACTGTCTGAGGATGATGCCCGTATCATCCATCGCTGATCCGTCCATCACGCATCCGCAGCACCCTGTGACACGCCGCCGCTGCCTCCTCGCTGTGCGTCACCATGAGCAGCGCCGTTTCATGCTCATCGGTCAGTTCTTTGAGTAGGGCGAGGATGCTGGCACCGGTCTCGCTATCCAGGTTTCCCGTCGGCTCATCTGCCAGAAGCAACTGCGGGCGGTGGATCAGTGCCCGTGCGATGGCCACCCGTTGCATTTCTCCGCCGGACATCTCTCCGGGCAGTGCAGCGGCACGATGCGTCAGACCTACCCGCTCCAGTAGTGCCTCCACCCTTGCCCTACGTTCCTCGGCACGCACTGCCGTCAGCTTAAGCGGCAGCTCCATGTTTTCCTCCGCAGTGAGCGTGGGCAGAAGATGAAAAAACTGAAACACCGTTCCCAAAGAGTGCCGACGCACCTCTGCCAGCGCGTCAGCATTCAGCTTGGTCAACTCACGATCCGCAAGGGTGACGGAACCGGAGTCTGGCTTGTCCACACCGCCAATGCAGTTGAGCAGGGTCGTCTTACCGCAACCCGAAGGCCCCAGCAACGCCACGCGCTCCCCGCGTTCCAGAGCCAGGGATACCCCGCGCAGCACCTGACTCCCGGCATGAGATTTTACGATGCGATCAACATTCAGCAGAAACATGAGCACCGAATGAACGTCCGCCACAGCGGCTGGGAAACCAGACTGTGGCTGCTGGTTGCGAAGATGGTGCCGCCAGCCGCCGTGCCAAATGCACCTTCCCAATCACCTTCACCCTCGCAGGTCGCCCAGCCACGAGCAACCATGCTGGGCCAGCTTCCGAGGTGCTGGAAGTGCCGCGCCCCTCCGGAGGGTGCTGCATTCCAGGCTATGGACCGGTAAAGGCTGAGTGGCTGTGCTCGAGGCGGGGCCCAGGGAATCCAGATAGACAAAGGCG